>CAIQBO010000009.1 GCA_903870145.1 uncultured Burkholderiales bacterium
AAATAAGGCGTTAACAAAAGCAGCACATGGCGCGCGCCGCGGGCCAAGGCGCTGCCCGCACTCTCAGGCTGCATGGCGTGGCGCGGGTCGCGCACATATTCGTAGCTCAGCCAATAGGTGACCACCACTGCCATGCTGGCCGACAAGGTGCTGAAGGTCTCGGGGGCTTGGCGGATGTGGCCTTGCCGCGCCAAGGCTTGCAGCATTTGGTTCAGCGAGGCAGTTTTGAGTTCCAAAATGCGCTTGAAGTGGGTTTCCAAATGGCGGTTGCGCGAGAGCAAATCGTTCAAGTCACGGTACAAAAACCGGTGCTCCCAAATCAGCTCAAACAGCGAGTGCAAAAAGAACCAAGCGTCCTCCACGTCTTGCACATCGCCACTGGCATCGAGCAACTTCAAAATGTCGTCTTTGTAGGCGTCAAACAAGTGGCTGACCAGCAGATCTTTGGCCGGGAAGTGGTAGTACAAATTGCCGGGGCTGATGTTCAGCTCGGCTGAAATCAAGGTGGTTGAAACATTCGGCTCGCCATAGCGGTTGAACAGGTCCAAAGAGACCTGGGCAATGCGTTCAGCGGTGCGGCGTGGGGCTTTCTTGGCCATGGGTGTGACTGCGAATTTGTCAGGCTGATTTGCTGGCCGGTTTGCTCGAAGGCCTCGTTTTCAAAGCCGCTTCCAATGCAGCCACACGCGCGGTCAACTCGGCCACGTCGTGCGCAGAGGGCAAGCCAAGGCGCGTCAATGCGCGTGCCACGCGGTCTTCAAACATGTGCTCCAAGCGGTCAATTTTGCCGCCGGCTTGCTGACCCAAACCCTGCGCCAATTGGTTGAAATGGGCTGCCGCCTCGTTGATTTTTTCTTGCGCTGCGGCCTGTGATTTGCGCTGAAAGGCCAGGCCGTCGTGGACCAAGGCTTCAAATGCCTTGCTGCCTTGGGCTTGCGCTTGGGCCATGGCGCCTAGGCCGGCGAGCCAAATGTCTTTGGACGCTGCAGGGGTGTGGGAAGCGTCTGCGGCAGAGGCCTTGGCCTTGGGAGCAGCTTTGGTTTTGGGCTTTGAGCCTGTGCTTTGGGGGTCTTGTGTCATGGTGGACTCCGAAGAAAATGTGCGAGGAACGCGAAACATCACTTTAACCGGTGTGGCCAGGCCTTGGAAGCCTTCTAAAATCAAGCTTTTGAAAGAAAACGCATGACCGTATTGGTAACCGGCGGTGCCGGCTTCATTGGTGCCAACTTTGTGCTCGATTGGCTGGCGCAAAGTCAGGAAGTTTTGGTCAATTTGGACAAGTTGACCTATGCTGGAAATTTGGAGTCTCTGGCCAGCCTGAAGGGCAACCCGCGCCATGTGTTTGTGCATGGCGATATTGGCGATGCCAGTTTGGTGACGCAATTGCTGGCGCAGTATCAACCGCGTGCGGTCATCAATTTTGCGGCGGAAAGCCATGTCGACAGGTCGATCCACGGCCCCGGTGAATTCATAGAAACCAACATTGTTGGAACCTTTCGCCTGCTCGAATCTGTGCGCGGATTTTGGCAAGCTTTGCCTGCGCCGGCGCAAAGCAATTTCAGGTTTTTGCATGTCTCGACCGACGAGGTCTACGGCAGCTTGGCCCCGCAAGATGCGGCCTTCAGTGAAACCCATACCTTTGAGCCCAACAGCCCCTACAGCGCCAGCAAAGCGGCCAGCGACCATTTGGTGCGCGCCTGGCATCACACTTACGGCCTGCCCGTTTTGACCACCAATTGCAGCAACAACTACGGGCCCTTGCACTTCCCAGAAAAACTCATTCCATTGATGATCGTCAACGCTTTGGCAGGCAAGCCTTTGCCAGTCTACGGTGACGGCATGCAAGTGCGCGACTGGTTGTATGTGAAAGACCATTGCAGTGCCATTCGGTGCGTCTTGGAAGGCGGCCGCTTAGGCCAGACCTACAACGTGGGTGGTTGGAACGAAAAACCCAATATTGAAATTGTGCGAACGGTTTGCACTTTGCTCGATGAACTGCAAGCTCGCGCAGATGGCGTGTCTTATGCGCAGCAAATCAGCTATGTGAAAGACAGGCCGGGCCACGATCGCCGCTATGCCATCGATGCACGCAAACTCGAGCAAGAATTGGGCTGGCGCCCAGCCGAAACATTTGAAACGGGCATTCGAAAAACCGTTGAATGGTATTTGGCCAACCCCGAATGGGTCGCCCATGTGCAAAGCGGCGCATACCGCGACTGGCTCTCTAAGCAATACACGGCATGAAAATTTTATTGCTCGGCAAAAATGGCCAAGTCGGCTGGGAACTCCAGCGCAGCTTGGCGCCTTTGGGCCAGCTGCAGGCCTTGGATCGCAGGAGCACCCAAGCCTGCGGCGACTTGACCGATTTGAAAGGCTTGCAAGCCAGCGTGCTGAATTGGCGCCCTGATGTGGTGGTCAATGCGGCCGCTTACACCGCGGTCGACAAGGCTGAAGCAGACCCCGAGATGGCGCGCTTGGTCAACGCCCACGCCCCTGAAGCCTTGGCCAAGGCCTGCGCCCAAGTTGGTGCGTGGCTGCTGCACTACTCCACCGATTACGTGTTTGAAGGCGGCGGCTCGCAGCCTTGGAAAGAGGACGACGCCACAGGCCCGCTGGGGGTTTATGGACTGACCAAATTGCAAGGCGAACAAGCCATACAGGCACATTGCCCCAAGCACTTGATTTTTCGCACCAGCTGGGTTTTTGCTGCACGCGGCGCCAACTTTGCCAAAACCATGCTTCGATTGGCACAAGAGCGCGAACAGATGAGCGTCATTGACGACCAATGGGGTGCCCCCACTGGGGCTGATTTGCTGGCCGATGTCACGGCCCATGTGCTGCGACAAATCTCAGGGGAGGGCGCAGAACGCTTGGCCGGCATTTACCACCTGGTCGCTGCAGGGCAGACAACTTGGCACGCCTACGCCCAGCACGTGCTGCGCACAGCGCAAGAAATCTCCCCCGCTCTGGCTTACAAGGTGAAAGACTTGGCCGCCGTGCCCACCTCGGCCTACCCCACGCCCGCGCGCAGGCCCAATAACTCGCGCATGAACACGCAAAAACTGCAAAATACTTTCGCTTTGCATCTGCCGCCTTGGCAACAAGGGGTAGACAGAATGCTGGCGGAAATATTGTGACGATAATGGCCCCAAACCTCCCACCCTGAACTTCAACGCCCACCATGAACGACAACAACTCTTTGGCGCACATTTCCCCAAGGGACAAAGCGGAAATTTTGGCGCAGGCCTTGCCCTACATTCGCCAGTTTCATGGCAAGACCTTGGTCATCAAATACGGCGGCAACGCCATGACAGACCCCGCTTTGCAAGCAGACTTTGCTGAAGATGTGGTGCTCTTGAAATTGGTTGGCATGAACCCAGTGGTGGTGCACGGGGGCGGCCCGCAAATTGAAACTGCGCTCAAGCGTTTGGGCAAAAAGGGCGAGTTCATTCAAGGCATGCGCGTGACCGATGACGAGACCATGGAAGTGGTGGAGTGGGTGCTGGCCGGCGAAGTGCAGCAAGACATTGTGGGCTTGATCAACCAAGCCGGCGGCAAAGCGGTGGGCTTGACAGGGCGAGACGGCGGTTTGATTCGCGCCAAAAAACTCAAAATGTTCGATCCGCAAGACCCCAACAAAGAATACGATTTGGGCCAAGTTGGCGACATCGAATCGATCGACCCCAGCGTGGTCAAGGCCTTGCAAGACGATGCCTTCATACCCGTGATCAGCCCGATCGGTTTTGGCGAACACAACGAGAGCTACAACATCAACGCCGATGTGGTGGCCGGCAAATTGGCCAGCGTGCTCAAAGCAGAAAAATTGGTGCTCTTGACCAACACACCGGGCGTGCTGGACAAAGCAGGCAATTTATTGACCGACCTGTCTGCACGGCGCATTGACGAGCTGTTTGCCGATGGCACCATCAGCGGGGGCATGTTGCCCAAAATCAGCAGCGCCTTGGATGCCGCCAAGAGCGGTGTCAACGCGGTGCACATCATCGATGGCCGAGTGCCGCACGCCATGTTGCTTGAAATCTTGACCGATCAAGCGTTCGGCACCATGATTCGAAGCCATTGATCAGCACTGTCCGAAACATCTGAACCACTTTAGCCAAGAGACAAAAGAGGGCCTTATGACGCAATCCGAGCAGAACCTGCCTGAAGCTGAGGTGTCCGAAGACGCCCAGGATGCCCCCGCTCGCAAGCGCCCCCGCCCTGGCGAGCGGCGTTTGCAGATTTTGCAAACGCTGGCCAGCATGCTCGAGCAACCCGGTGCAGACCGCGTGACCACAGCAGCTTTGTCAGCCAAGTTGGGCGTGAGTGAGGCGGCCTTGTACCGGCACTTCGCCAGCAAAGCGCAAATGTTTGAAGGCTTGATTGAGTTTGTCGAGCAGTCAGTGTTTGCCTTGGTGCGACAAGTCACCGACCGCGAAGCGGCAGGCCCAGTGCAAGTGGCGCGCATCGTGGCTTTGATTTTGCAATTTGCCGAGAAAAACCCTGGCATGGCGCGCGTCATGACGGGTGATGCTTTGGTGTTTGAAAACGATCGATTGCAAGAACGCATGAACCTGTTGTTCGACAAGCTCGAAAGCGCGCTGAAGCAATCTTTGCGTGAGGGCGCTAGGCAAGAAGGCGCGCAAAGCGATACCCCCACCGTGGACGCCCAAGTTCAGGCCTCCTTGTTGGTGGCCTTCATGATGGGACGCTTGCAGCGTTTTGCGCGCTCGGGCTTTAAGCGTTTGCCATCAGAGAACTTGCAGCCCAGTTTGGCCCGGGTGCTTTGACCTAAATTTTTGCGCCCACTTTGCGCGCAGATTCTTGGATCTCTTGCCAGGTGGCCTCATCGATTTCGATGCCATCTCGCTCACGCAGGACGCGGGCTTGGCGCTCAGGCTCTCCGGCCAGCAACACGCCTTGGCTGCCCGGGGCTGGCGGGCTTTCGCGCAGCCAAGCCACAAAGGCTGCTGCTTCTTGCTCAAACGCGTCTTGCGTGCCCAAACGCACGGGGTCGATCAAGACGGTCAACATGCCGTTGAGCACAGCGCGCTGGTTGTCTGCAGGGCGGTGCCACGTGCCGCCGCCAGTTAGCGCGCCGCCGAGCAATTCGCAAGCGATGGCCATGCCAAAACCTTTGTGATCGCCAAAAGTTCGCAGGGCCCCAAACAAGCCATTGGACTGCGGCACCACCACCACGCCAGGGTTGGTGGTGGGGTGGCCGTGCTCGTCGATCAACCAGTCTTGCGGCACTGCTTCGCCCTTGTTGTAGGCCACGCGCATCTTGCCTTGGGCCACGCGGCTGGTGGCGTAGTCCAGCACAAAGGGTGGCGCACTGCCCATGGGAATGCCAATGCAGCAAGGGTTGGTGCCAAAGCGCCCATCACCACCACCAAAAGGCGCAACCACGGGGCGCGAGAGCACATTGACAAAGTGCATGGACACCAAGCCTTGTGCCACGGCCATTTCGGCAAAATGTCCAATGCGCCCCAAGTGGTGCGAGTGGCCCAGCGCAAATGTGCACACGCCGAACTGTTTGGCGCGTTCAATGCCCATGAGCATGGCTTGCTCGCCCGTGATTTGGCCATAACCGCGCTGTCCGTCCAAGCTGAGCATGGGGCCGGTGTCGAGCAAAACTTTGATGCCGGTGTTGGGCTGCAGACCGCCTTCGAGCACCGCATCGATGTAGCGCGGCGCCATGCCCACGCCATGTGAATCATGACCGCTCAAATTGGCCATGACCAGATTGGCGGCAACTTTGTGCGCTTCTTCGGGGCTGCTGCCGGCGGCTTGAACAATGCTGGTGATTTGTGCGCGCAATGGCGCTGCTTGGACAAGGTGGTTCATAGTCACATCACCGCTCCGACTTGCCATGGCACAAACTCGTTTTGCCCGTAACCATGTGATTCACTGCGCGTGGCCTGCCCCGAAGCAGTGGCCAACATCATTTCAAAAATGCGTTGCCCCATTTGGGCAATGCTGCTGCTGCCGTCAACAATTTCTCCGCAATTGAGGTCAATGTCGTCAGATTGCTTTTTCCACAATGCGGTGTTGGTTGAAAACTTCAAACTTGGCGAAGGCGCGCAGCCGTAGGCACTTCCGCGCCCGGTGGTAAAGCAAATCATATTGGCGCCGCCTGCAACTTGACCAGTGGCACTGACCGGGTCGTACCCTGGGGTGTCCATGTAAACAAAACCCTTGGCCGTGACGCTTTGCGCATATTCATAAACCGCTTGCAGATTGCTGGTGCCGCCTTTGGCCACAGCGCCTAATGATTTTTCCAAGATGGTGGTCAAGCCGCCCGCTTTGTTGCCGGGCGAGGGGTTGTTGTTCATCTCACCGCCGTTCAAAGCGGTGTAGTCCTCCCACCACTTGATGCGCTCGATCAATTTGGCCGCCACTTCGGGCTTGACTGCGCGGCGTGTGAGCAAATGCTCAGCGCCATAAATTTCAGGTGTTTCACTCAAGATGGCAGTGCCGCCGTGGGCCACCAAAATGTCCACTGCAGCGCCCAGCGCAGGGTTGGCACTGATGCCCGAGTAACCGTCTGAGCCTCCGCATTGCAGGCCCACTGTGATGTGCGCCGCACTGCAGGGTTGGCGCGATGTGGCGTTGGCTTTGGGCAGCATTTCTTGCACCAGCGCAATGCCTTTTTCGACCGTTTGGCGCGTGCCTCCGCTGTCTTGGATGTTGAACACTTTGAGGTTTTCACCCGCACGCAAACTGCTGTGCTCCAGCCAGCTGCTCAGCTGATTGGCCTCGCACCCCAAGCCCACCACCAGCGCGCCCCAAAAATTGGCGTGTGTGGCGTAACCGGCCAAAGTGCGCTGCAGCAGTTGCATGCCCAGCCCTTCGGTGGCCATGCCGCAGCCGGTGCCATGCGTCAATGCAACCACGCCGTCGACATTGGGAAAATCTGCCAAAGCTGCAGGGTTGTTGCGGCGAGAAAAATGATCGGCAATGGCGCGAGCTGCGGTGGCCGAGCAATTGACGGTAGACAAAATACCAATGTAGTTGCGCGTGGCCACACGCCCGTCTGGCCGAACGATGCCCATGAACGTCGCCTCTTGATGCGCAGCCTCAGGCTTGACATCTTGGCCAACGGCATAGTCACGCTCAAATTGACCTTTGTCGGGCCCCATGTTCAAGTTGTGGGTGTGCACATGCTCGCCAGCGGCAATGGCTTGGCTGGCAAAGCCAATGATTTGGTTGTAGCGCCGCACGGCTTGGCCAGGGGCCACAGCATGCAGCGCTATTTTGTGCCCGGGAGGCACGAGGCCGCGCACAGCCACACCTGCCACCGTTGTGCCACTGATCAGTTGAGCGCGTGAGATGACAACGTCATCGTCAGGATGGAGTTGGATGTATTGATTCATTCGTATCAAAGTTAAAGTGGTTCAATAAACCAAGTGAGGCAACCACAAGACCACGCTGGGCACGTAGGTGATCAAAATCAAACTGGCCAGCAATGGCACGAGCCAGGGCAAGATGGCCATGGTGGTGCGTTCCACGCTGAGTTTGGCCACGCGCGCCAAGACAAACAAGACCATGCCCATGGGGGGGTGCAGCAAACCGATCATCAAGTTGAGCACCATGACCAAGCCAAAGTGAATCAAATCAATGCCTAGTTTTTGGCAAATGGGCACCAAGATCGGCACCAAAATGGTGATGGCTGCAGTGGGCTCCAAAAAGCAACCCACAAACAACATCAACAAATTGGCCAGCAGCAAAAATATCCAAGGCTCTTGCGTGAAGCCCAGCACCCAAGCGCCGATGGCCGCTGTCACCCCAGTGGCCGTGAGCATCCAGCCAAAGATACTGGCAGCCGCCACAATGAACAACACCGTGGCGGTGGTCTCTACGGTGTCCAAGCAAACCTTGACAAACATTTTCCAGTTCAAGGTGCGGTACCAAAAAAAGCCCAAAATCAAAGCCCACACGCATGCGGCAATGGCCCCTTCGGTGGGCGTGAACACGCCGGTGGTCATGCCGCCAATCAAAAGCACCGGGGTCATGATGGGCAGCACCGCTTGAAAGTCAAAAATTTTGTCAGCGGCAAACAGCAAGACCAAAGCGCCCAGCACCGTCCACTGCGGGTGCAGGCCAAGGCCTTGAATCAGCCACCACACCAACAAGGGCCAGCCCGCCACCACCGCGGTCTCGGCCAGTGCTTTGAGCAAGCGCGGCCAACTGAATTTCGCGTCCGAACCCCAATTGTTTTTATGGGCAAAGTAAGCCACGGTGACCATCATCAAAATGGCCATCATCACGCCGGGCAAGATGCCTGCCAAGAACAAGGAGCCGACCGACACGTTGGCCATCATGCCGTAGATCACAAAGGGCAAGCTGGGAGGAATGATGGGCCCCAAAGTGGCCGATGCCGCCGTCACGCCAACAGCAAATTCAGTGCTGTAACCATGGTCTTTCATGGCTTTGATTTCGATCGTGCCCAAGCCAGCTGCGTCTGCGATGGCGGTGCCACTCATGCCGGCAAACACCACCGAGCCCACCACATTGACATGCCCCAGGCCCCCTTTGAGCCAACCGACCAAGGCCAAAGCGTAGTTGTAAATGCGGTTGGTGATGCCCGCATTGTTCATCAAATTGCCCGCCAAAATAAAGAAGGGCACAGCCAAGAGCGGGAAGCTGTCAATGCCCGAGATCATGCGGTGAATCACCACAAGCGGGGGCGAGCTGTCGTTGGTGAACAGATAGATCAGCGAGGCGCCTGCCATGGCAATGGCCACCGGAATGCCACCGCTCATGAGTAACAGAAAAATAATTTTCAGCATGCAAGCCTTAAAAGGTGAAGCGGTTGATCAGCGGTCGCTCATGACAGACTCTGGCCGCTCTAAAACGGTGTAACCGCGCTGCCAGTGAATTTTCAAAACCCAAACAGCGCGCAGGCCCATGGCGACAAAGCCAAACAAGCACACGCCGTAAACCATGTTCATGGGCAAGTCGACCACCGTCATCATGGAGTGGCCCAGCTTGTCCATCATTTGCACGGTCAAGAAACTGGCTGTTGCAAAGAAAGCCACACGCATCACATCGACTGCCAAACTCATGGCCCGGCTGAGCCAGCGCGGCATGAAGCGGTAGAAGAAATCGACTTGGATGTGGTTGTTCTTGGCCACACCAATGGTGGCTCCCGTGAACACGGTAGCGATCAGCAAGTAGCGCGCAATCTCCTCGGTCCACGAGGCTGAATTGTTCAGCACATAGCGGGTAAAAAATTGGTAGAAAACCGTGGCAGCCAAAAGCCAAAAAAAGCCCAGGGCCACCCAGGCTTCAATCGGTGTGCCGGAGAGGTCCACCGCTTCGTCTTGCGCGTGGAACTCTCCGTCTTCGCCCATCACACTGGGCATGTCGTCAATGGTGGACATGTGTCTTACTTGATGGCAATCACACGGTCCCAGTCTTTTTTGTCTAATTTCATAGAAGGAAAGTCAATCGCTTTGAGAACGCGCTGCTGAAATTCATTGCGGTCTACAGTGATGATGTTGATGCCTTTCTTCTTGAATTCTTCGATGAGTTCGGCCTCACGTTTGCGAATTTGAGCGCTGGCTCTTTCGGCTGCTTCTTGCGTGACTTCGCCCAATATTTTTTGCTCAGCTGGCGTCATTTTGCTCAAGGTGCCCGGGGCCACCACTGTGAGCAAGGCGTCGGCAATGTGGCCGGTCAAGATGATGTGCTTTTGCACTTCATAAAACTTCTTGGCTTCGATGGTGGGCAGTGGGTTTTCTTGTGCGTCCACTGTGCCGTTTTGAAGTGCCAAATAAACTTCAGCAAATGCAATGGGGGTGGGGTTGGCGCCACAAGCCCTGGGCAATGCGGTGTAGGCCGGCGCATCTGGCACGCGCATTTTCAGGCCCTTCATCTCGTCGCAATTTTTGAAAGGCTTGTTGCTGCTGGAGTGGCGCACACCGTAGTAAGTCATGGCGGTGATGGTGTTGCCATTGGTGGCTTTTTTGTAGCCCTCAGCGAGCTCCTTGAAAACATCGCTCTTGCCATACTTCAGGACATGGTCGGCATCACGAAATGTGAAGGGGTAATAGTTTACTGCCAAGCGAGGAAAAGAGTTGGCAGCAAATGAAGCGCCGGTCAAAATGATGTCCACCGTGCCCAGTTGCAGGCCTTGGTTGATGTCGCTTTCTTTGCCCAAACTTGAAGCTGGGAAAACTTGAATTTCAAACTTGCCGTTGGTGCGCTTTTTGAATTCTTCTGCCGCCCAGACCGAAGAGGTGTGAAAGGGCTCAGAGGCTTCGTAGACATGCGCCCACTTGAGTTTTTGCTGGGCCTGAACGGCTGTGCTGCCTAAGGCACCGATGAGGCCCAAGGCCACCATGCTGGCGCTGGCAAGCACTTGAATTGTTTGACGTCGGGTCATGCTGGAGTCTCCTGAAAGTTGAAAAGTTGAAGGATAAATGCTGGCGAGAAAATCACGGTCGTGCAGGTGCGCGGCGCCAGCTCGCGCTGTAACGTTGAAGGGCGCGTCGCAAATGCTTTTGCATGGCGCGTCGCGCGGCTGCGGGGTCTTGGGCTTCAATGGCATCCAACACTTGTTGATGCTCCTTGATGGCCAACTCCCAGGAGGCTGGAAATTCAAAATAATCGCCCAAACGCTCAAACAACGGGCTGGTTCGGGCTTGCCAATAGCGCGCCACCGTGTCAAGTAAAACGCTGTTGCCGCAGGCCTGTGCAATGCCCATGTGAAAGGCCTCGTCGCCTTGCCTGGGGATTTCTCCTCGGCCTGCTTGTTTTTTCATTTGTTGCAAAGCTTTTTGGATCAACTTCAGATCGCTTTTGCTGGCGTGTTCAGCGGCCAGCGCGGCCACCTCGGACTCCACCAGTTCGCGCGCGCACATGACTTCCAGCGGGCCCCATTCGGCAGGGGTGTTGTTGCCCCGCGTGGCCTGGGCAGAGCGCTTGCGCACGGACTTGACATAAATGCCCGACCCGGTGCGCACCTCGATCACGCCTTCCACCTCCAGCGCAATCAAGGCCTCTCGCACAGAGGGGCGACTGACGCCCAACTGCGTGGCCAAATCACGCTCGGCCGGCAAGCGCGAGCCCACAGCGAATTCGCCCGACGTGACCAAGCCTTGGACTTGCTCGGCGATTTGCCGGTACAAGCGTTGGGGGGCAACTTGAATCAGGGGCATGAACTTGATAAAGAAGAAAGGAGTCTCAGGGATAACGAGAATTGGACAAGTGGTCAGACCAGTTGCACAATCTTCACATGGATCTTTCAGGTGGGTCAAGCCTATTTTGATCCGCACAAACCCGAATGCAAAGTCTTTTGAGTCGTTATTCTTCACTGCCGCGTCATGTCCACCGTCACCATTGAGCGCATAGCGCTGCGCCAGGTTAACTTGCCTCCTAAGGTCGTGCGCACCGACGCGATCCAGTCCTTTGTCACGCAAGAAACATTGCTGCTGAGCTTGACCTGCAGTGACGGCATCGTGGCCACCGGTTATGCCTACACCATTGGCACGGGGGGCTCCTCGGTGCTGGCCTTGCTGCACGACCACTTGGCGCCGCGTTTGCTGGGCCGCAGCCCCGTGCACATTGAAGCCATTTGGAAAGATCTGTTCTTTCACACCCACGCCACGGCGGTGGGCGCCATCACCAGTTTGGCCCTGGCCTGTGTGGACACGGCCTTGTGGGATTGGCGCGCTCAAAGCCAGCAACTGCCGCTGTGGCAATTGCTCGGCGGCGCACAGACGCGGGTGCCGCTGTACAGCACCGAAGGCGGTTGGCTGCACTTGTCGCCCCAAGCCTTGGTCGAGCAAAGTCTGCAAGCCCAAGCCGAAGGTTTCAAGGGCTGCAAAATCAAAATCGGACGCCCTCACGTGAGCGAAGATGTGGCCCGCCTGTCGGCCGTGCGAGAAGCGGTAGGGCCAGAATTTGACATCATGACCGATGCCAACCAAGGTTTTCACAGGCCCGAGGCGGTGCGCCGCGCCAAGGCCTTTGAGGGGCTTGATTTGGCTTGGATCGAAGAGCCCCTGCCAGCTGAAGATGTCAGCGGGCACCGCCAACTGCGCGAGCACACTTTGACGCCCGTGGCCGTCGGTGAATCGCTCTACCACCCCATGCAGTTTCGCGAATATTTGGAGCAGGGCGCCTGCAGCGTGGTGCAGCCCGATGTGGCGCGCATTGGCGGCATCACGCCCTGGATCAAAACAGCGCACCTGGCCGAAACATTTGATGTGCCCGTGTGCCCGCACTTTTTGATGGAATTGCATGTCAGCCTGTGCGCCGCCGTGCCCAATGCCACGTGGGTGGAATATATTCCCCAGTTGGACGACATCACGCATTCGCGTTTGCGCATAGAGCAAGGTTTTGCGTACCCACCTGATCGCCCTGGCTTGGGCATCGACTGGGACTGGGCTGCCATTGCGCAGCGACAATCGGTTTTTTTGGAGATCAAATCATGAGACTCGAAGGTAAAACGGTGCTCGTCACCGCAGCGGGGCAAGGCATTGGCAAGGCCGCCGTTTTGGCCATGGCCGCCGAGGGTGCCACGGTGTGGGCCACCGACGTCAACGCCGCTTTGCTCGAAGGCTATGCGGGTGTGGAAAGAGTTCACACCGCCGTGCTCGATGTACTCAACAAAGACGCCATCACCCAGCAAGTCGCTCAGATTTCGCATCTGGACGCATTGTTCAATTGCGCAGGTTACGTTCACAGCGGCAGCATCTTAAAGGCCACCGATGCCGACTGGGAGTTCGCCTTCAACTTGAATGTGCGCTCGCAGTATTGGATGATTCAAGCGGTCCTGCCCAAAATGCTGGCCAGCGGGGGCGGCAGCATCATCAACATGGCCAGCGTGTGCTCCAGCGTGCGCGGTTTGCCCAATCGCTTTGTCTATGGCGCCTCCAAAGCAGCCGTGATTGGCCTGACCAAAAGCGTGGCCGCTGATTTTGTCGGACAAAGCATTCGCTGTAACTGCATTTGCCCTGGCACGGTGGACACGCCTTCCTTGCACGACCGCATCAACGCGGAAGCCGACCCCGTGCAAGCGCGCAAAAATTTCGTCGCACGACAACCCATGGGGCGCTTGGCGCAAGCCCACGAAATCGCACCCATCATTGTATTTTTGGCTTCTGACGAATCTGTTTTTGCCACCGGCAATGCCTACATGGTCGATGGCGGCATGACCATTTGATGCCCAACTTGGCATAACTTTCTAAAGGTAACTATGAACCAATATGACATGAAGGGCCGTCATGCGGTCATCACCGGCGGCGCCACGGGTTTGGGCTTTGCCACTGCACAGCGCATCTTGGCCTCGGGCGGCAGCGTCACAGTGTGGGACCGCGATGCAGCCGGCATGGACAAAGCAGTCAAAGCACTTCAAGCGAGCGCGCCTGGCGCAGCAGTGCACGGCGTGCAAGTGGACGTTGCGCAGCACGACTCGGTGGTGCAGGCCACGCAAAAAACCTTGGCCTTTGGACCGGTTGACGCCTTGGTCAATTCAGCCGGCATCACAGGGCCCAACACCCAGGTGTGGAATTACCCCATCGATGCTTGGCAGCAAGTCATGCAAGTGAATTTGAATGGCCTGTTTTATTGCTGCCGTGAATGGGCGCCGCATTTGCAGGAGCGCCCGGCGGGGCGCATTGTCAACATCGCCTCGGTGGCAGGCAAAGACGGCAACCCCAATGCCAGCGCCTACAGTGCCAGCAAAGCCGCTGTCATGGCGCTGACCAAATCACTGGGCAAAGAGTTGGCCAACACCGGTGTGCGCGTCAATTGCGTCACGCCAGCGGCAGTCAAGACGGCCATCTTTGATCAAATGAGCCCCGAGCACATCGCCTTCATGCTCTCCAAAATCCCCATGACCCGATTTGGCGAGCCCTCAGAAATTGCAGCCATGGTCACGTGGCTGTGCACTGAAGATTGTTCTTTCTCAACAGGTGCTGTGTTTGACCTGTCCGGCGGCCGCGCGACCTACTGATGTACTTTGTGCGTGCAGCGCAACGCGAAATCGCGCAAAATACTTTTTGAATTTACTCCAAGGAAGTCTCTATGAAACTCGTTCGTTACGGCCAACCCGGCAAAGAAAAACCAGGCTTGATCGACGCCGCAGGTGCTCTGCGCGACCTCAGCGCTGTGCTGCCCGACATTGGCCCCGCCCAACTCTCGCCCCAAGTCTTGGCCAAATTGGCCAAACTCAAAACCGACAAACTGCCCTTGGTGCGCGGCAAGCCCCGCATGGGTTGCCCAGTGGCGCATGTGCCCAAGTTCATTGCCATTGGCCTGAACTATGCCGACCATGCGGCCGAAGCCAACATGCCCATTCCCAAAGAGCCCATTGTTTTCATGAAAGCAACCTCATGCATTCAAGGCCCCAACGACGACGTGATGCTGCCCAAAGGTTCGCTCAAATCTGACTGGGAAGTGGAGTTGGGCATCGTGATCGGCACGCGCGCCAGTTATGTCTCGCAAAAAGACGCGCTGAGCTATGTGGCCGGTTATTGCACCATCAACGATGTGAGCGAACGTGCCTACCAACTCGAGTTGGGCGGCACTTGGGACAAGGGCAAGGGCTGCGACACCTTCGGCCCCATCGGCCCATGGATGGTCACCAAAGACGAAGTGCCCAACCCGCAAAACTTGCACATGTGGCTGGAGCTGAACGGCCAGCGCATGCAAAACGGCAGCACCAAGACCATGATTTTTGGCGCTGCCAAATTGGTCAGCTACGTCAGCCAATTCATGACTTTGGAGCCAGGCGACATCATCACCACCGGCACGCCTCCAGGTGTGGGCATGGGCGTGAAGAAAGATGGCAAACCAGCCCCGATCTTTTTGAAAAAGGGCGATGTCATGAGCTTGGGCATCGAGGGCTTGGGCTCGCAAACACAAAAAGTGCTGGCTTACAAACGCAAGCCATAAACCGGCATCCGAAATCCACCTTAAAGCCGCAGTCGGGCAGTTCATGCCCACTGCGGCCTTTCTTTTTCAAGTATTAACCCTTGGCAACCCAGGGAAAGTGCCATTCAGGGGTATTTTCATGCAAAATAGAACGCTCGTACTATTTTGCCATGACACTTCGACCCATTTCCCCCCCTGAACGCGATGAACGCAGCTCTGAAGAGGGCGTCGTTCGCACCTTGCACAAAGGTCGCCAGACCAAAGCAGCCATCGTCGATGCGGCTTTGGGCTTGGCCTCGCAAATTGGCCTGGAAGGCTTGTCGATTGGCGCATTGGCCGAAGTCAGTGGCATGAGCAAGTCGGGCGTCTTTGCGCATTTTGGCTCGCGCGAAGAGATGCAACTATCGGTCATTCGTGAATACCACGAACGCTTTGAGCGCGAAGTTTTTTACCCTGCGCTGGCCAAGGGGCGCGGTTTGCCCCGTTTGCAAGCCTTGTTTGACAACTGGATTCATCGCACCACGATCGAAATTGACTCGGGCTGCATTTACATCAGCGGCGCCGTTGAATTTGACGACCGCCCCGGCTCGGTGCGTGACGCATTGGCTTCCTCGGTCACCACTTGGCAAACCGCCTTGCAGCGGGCCGTGGAACAAGCCCAATCGCAACACCATCTGGGGCAACATGCCGACACCCATCAAATCGCGTTTGAAATCCATGGCCTGATATTGGCACTGCATTACGAAGCGCGTTTTTTGCGTAAGCCCGGCGCACTCGAGCGCGCCCGCAGAGCCTTCAGCCAAATCATGGAACGCAACGGGCCTGCCAAGCAGGTTTGAACGTCTCTTTACCCTATTTTCATCAAAGGTATTTATGCCCTCCTACAACCCACCCCAGCGGGATTTTCAATTTGTGTTGCATGAGTTGCTGAACGTTTGCGAAGAATTCAAAGCCCTTCCCAAACATGCACAGACCGACATCGACACCGTCAACGCAGTGCTTGAAGAGGGCGGTAAATTCGCTTCGGAAGTCATTTTCCCGTTGAACATTTCGGGTGACCAAGAAGGTTGCACGCTGGACCGCAGCAGCCACGAAGTTACGCCGCCAAAGGGCTTCAAAGAGGCCTATCAAAAATACGTTGAAGGCGGCTGGGCGGCGCTCAGCTCCGACACGGAGTTTGGTGGCCAGGCCTTGCCTTATGTGGTCAACCAGTGTTTTTATGAAATGCTCAATTCGGCCAATCAGGCCTGGACCATGTACCCCGGCTTGTCGCACGGGGCCAATGCCTGTTTGCATGAGCACGGCACCGATGCCCAAAAAGCCACCTACTTGCACAAACTGACTTCGGGCGAGTGGACCGGCACCATGTGCTTGACCGAGCCGCATTGCGGCACCGATCTGGGCATGCTACGCACCAAGGCGGAACCCCAAGCCGATGGAAACTACGCCTTGACCGGGCAAAAGATTTTCATCAGCGCTGGCGAACACAACTTGGCCCCCAACATTGTTCACTTGGTGTTGGCTCGTTTGCCAGATGCGCCAGTGGGCAGCAAAGGCATCAGCTTGTTTGTGGTGCCCAAATTCAATGTCAACGCGGACGGCAGTTTGGGCTCGCGCAACGGCATCTACTGCGGCGGCTTGGAGCACAAGATGGGCATCCACGGCAACGCCACCTGCCAAATGGTCTTAGACGGCGCTGTGGGCAGCTTGGTGGGGCAACCCAACAGGGGTTTGGCCGCCATGTTCGTCATGATGAACGCAGCCCGTTTGGGCGTGGGCAACCAGTCCTTGGGCTTGACGGAAGTGGCCTATCAAAACGCACTGGCCTATGCCAAAGACCGTTTGCAAATGCGCAGTTTGACGGGTGTCAAAGCGCCCGCCAAACCGGCTGACCCGATCTTGGTTCACCCCGATGTGCGCCGCATGCTGCTGACAGCCAAAGCCTACGCCGAAGGCGGCCGCGCCTTGGCTTGTTACTGCGCCTTGCTGTTGGACAAAGAAGTCAATCATCCCGACGAAGCCGTGCGGCAAGAGTCAGCCGAACTCTTGGCCTTGATGACACCCATCATCAAAGCCTTCTTGACCGACAACGGCTACCAAGCAGCCACGCAGTGCCAGCAAGTCTTTGGGGGTCACGGCTACATCAAAGAGTGGGGTATGGAGCAGTTTGTGCGCGATGCCCGCATCAACATGATTTACGAGGGCACCAACAGCATCCAATCTTTGGATTTGTTGGGCCGAAAAATCTTGGGCAACCAAGGTGCCACCTTGAAGAAATTTGGCAAACTCATTGCCAAACTGGTGCAACAAGAAATGGGCAACGAAGAGATGGCCGAGTTCATCCAGCCGTTGGCTGACTTGGGCCAAAAGACCACGCAATTGACCACAGAAATCGGCATGAAAGCCTTGGGCAATGCCGACGAAGTGGGCGCCGCCTCGGTCGACTATTTGCGCGTGGCCGGGCACTTGGTGTTTGGCTACTTTTGGGCCCGCATGGCGCAGGTGGCTTTGGCCAAAATTGCACTGGCCAAAGAGCAAGCACAGCGCCCAGACCCGTTTTACCAAGCCAAGCTTGAAACAGCGCGGTTTTATTTCGTCCGCTTGATGCCCGAGACAGCTGGCTTGATTCAAAGTGCGCGCGCTGGCAGCGCCTCGTTGATGGACACAGACGCTGCTTTGGCTTGATACTCCAGCGCACATTCATTTCTTTCACAGGAGGTTCTCAAATGACATACAACACCCTATTTTTGGCAAAGTGCAGTCTCTGGTTGACCACCAGCTTGTGTACCACTGCAGCGCTGGGCAGCTCGCCCGTGGGCCAGTGGAACACCGTGGACGAAAAAACCGGCGAGCCCAAGAGCATGGTCGTCATCACCGAGCACCAAGGCGTGATGCGCGGGCGGGTTGAAAAACTTTTACGCAAAGACGCAGACCCCGCCGTGCGCTGCGACAAGTGCAGTGACGACCGAAAAAACCAACCCGTCCTGGGTCTGGAGATCATTCGGGGTGCCAAAAAAGCCAGCAACAAAGATGTCTGGGAAGACGGTGAAATTTTGGACCCTGAAAACGGCAAAACCTATGGCCTTCGCTTGACCCCCATTGAGGGCGGCGCCAAGCTCGAAGTGCGCGGCTCCTTCGGCCCGTTTGGCCGCACCCAAACTTGGGTTCGCGTGCCTTGATCACGCTTGCCTTGTGTCCTTCAACCTCCTTCATTAAATGCCCATGTCTGATATCTTGACCCACGTTGACGCCGGTGTGATGACCCTGACCTTCAACCGCTTGGAGAAAAAAAACTCGATCACCTCGGCCATGTATGGGGTGATGGCCGATGCGCTGGCGCAAGCCAGCGCCGATGCCGCAGTGCGGGTGGTGGTGATTCAGGGGCACGAATCCATTTTCAGCGCTGGCAACGACATTGGCGATTTTTTGAACCAAGCGCCGTCCACCCAAGACTCGCCTGTGTTTCGATTTTTGCGCGGCATTGCCAGTTTTGAAAAACCACTGATTGCTGCAGTCGCTGGGCCGGCCGTGGGCATTGGCACGACACTGTTGCTGCATTGCGATTTGGTTTATGCCGGAGACAACGCTGCGTTTTCCATGCCCTTTGTGAATTTGGGCTTGTGCCCAGAGGCCGCCTCGAGTTTGTTGGTGCCGCAAATGATGGGTTACCACCGCGCGGCCGAAGCCCTCCTGATGGGCGAGCCATTTTTTGCCGAAGCAGCGTTGGAAGTTGGTCTGGTCAACCGCGTGGTGCCACCCACCGAAGTCAATGGCCACGCCCAAGCGCAGGCGAAAAAAATGGCTGCTAAACCCTTGTCAGCCTTGATAGAAACCAAGCGGCTCATGAAAGGCGAGCAAACCCCTGCTGTGCTCGCGCGCATGGGCGAGGAGGGCAAAAGTTTTGGCCGCATGCTGCGCGAGCCTGCAGCGCGCGAAGCGTTCGGCGCCTTCATGGAAAAACGAAAACCTGATTTTTCCAAAATCTAAAATGTTTTGATTGTTCTTAATGCGCTATCACGGTGAAAGCTCTCCCTCTGCCCCCCATTTGCCACCCCCTCCTGATGCCGATGGCCGAACCTTAAAACGTTTACTGCCCTATTTGTTTCAGTACAAATGGCGCGTGGCTGCCGCCTTGCTGTTCATGGTGGGCGCGAAATTGGCCAATGTGAGCGTGCCGATTTTGCTCAAGCATTTGGTCGATGCCATGAGCTTCAAACCTTCAGACCCGGCGCAAGTTTTGGTGGTGCCAGCCGCTTTGTTGTTGGGGTATGGCTTGCTGCGCTTGATGACTTCGGCCTTCACCGAGCTGCGTGAGTTGGTGTTTGCCAAAGCCACGCAGGGCGCGGCGCGCAGCATTGCATTGGAAACTTTTGAGCACTTGCACGCCTTGAGTTTGCGTTTTCACTTGGCCCGGCAAACGGGCGGCATGACGCGTGACATCGAGCGCGGCGTGCGCGGCATTGAGTCGCTCATCTCGTATTCTTTGTACAGCATCGTGCCGACCTTGATCGAGGTCACATTGGTGTTGTCGATCTTGGCCATTCGCTTTGATGCTTGGTTTGCTTGGATCACCTTGGCTGCGCTGGCTTTGTACATTTATTTCACGGTGCGCATCACCGAGTGGCGCACGCAGTTCAGGCGTGAGGCCAATGAGTTTGATTCGGCCGCACACACCCGGGCCATTGATTCTTTGCTCAATTACGAAACCGTCAAATACTTTGGCAACGAGGCCTACGAAGCCAAGCGCTATGACGACACTCTGGAGCGCTTGCGCCTGGCCCGTTTGAAGGCGCAGACCACTTTGTCGGTGCTCAACACGGGCCAGCAATTGATCATTGCAGTGGCCTTGGTCGGGATGCTCTGGCGCGCCACACAAGGCGTTGTAGAAGGCCGCATGACCTTGGGCGACTTGGTCATGATCAATGCCTTCATGATCCAGCTGTACATTCCTTTGAACTTTTTGGGGGTGCTGTACCGAGAGATCAAACAAAGCCTGACCGATCTGGACAAGATGTTCACCTTGATGGACCGTGAGCGTGAAGTGGCTGATCAACCTGGCGCTCTGCCATTGCAGCTTGGCCAAGCGCCGGCCTTGCGCTTTGAGTCGGTTTCGTTTGCCTACGAGCCCGATCGCCCCATCTTGCACGACATCAGTTTTGAAATTCCGGCGGGTAAAACGGTGGCCGTGGTCGGGCCTTCGGGCTCTGGCAAATCCACCTTGGCGCGATTGATGTTCCGCTTTTATGACGTGCAGCAAGGCCGCATCACGATCAATGGCCAAGACATTCGCCAAGTCACGCAAGCCAGCGTGCGCAGCGCCTTGGGCATCGTGCCCCAAGACACTGTCTTGTTCAACGACTCGGTGGCCTACAACATCGCCTATGGCCGCACAGGGGCCAGTCAAGCCGAGATTGAAGAGGCTGCCAAATCTGCCCGCATTCACGACTTCATTGTCTCCACGCCCAAGGGCTACGCCACCTCGGTGGGCGAGCGGGGGCTGAAGTTATCGGGCGGTGAAAAGCAGCGCGTGGCCATTGCCCGAACACTGCTCAAAAACCCGCCCATCTTGGTCTTTGACGAGGCCACCTCCGCCTTGGATTCAGCCAACGAGCGCGCCATTCAAGCCGAGCTGGCCAGCGCGGCGCAGAACAAAACCACCTTGGTCATTGCCCACCGTTTGTCCACCGTGGTCGACGCCCACGAGATATTGGTGATGGAGGCTGGGCGCATCATTGAGCGCGGCACGCAGGCCCAATTGCTGCAGCAAAATGGCCGGTATGCACAGATGTGGGCCTTGCAACAAAATACCGAGCCTGAAACCACGCCGGCCTAAGGGGGCACAGCTGTCGGATAATGCGGGCATGGAAACCAAGTGGCTGGAAGATTTTGTGAGCTTGGCTGAAACGCGCAGTTTCAGCCGCTCGGCGCAGCTGCGCCATGTCACGCAGCCCGCGTTTTCAAGGCGTATTCAATCGCTGGAGGCTTGGGCCGGCACTGACTTGGTCGACCGCAGCTCTTACCCTACCTCTTTAACCCCTGCTGGCGAAACTTTGTACCTCCAGGCGCTGGCCTTGCTGCAGTCCTTGCACAGCGCGCGCGAGCAACTCAAAGGCCATGCCAGCAGCACCCTTGTCGGACATTGAAATGACCCACCCCACACGCATCGACGAAATCACCCTGACCCAGCCCGATGACTGGCACCTGCATGTGCGCGACGGCGAAGCGCTTGACGTGGTGGTGCCGCACACCGCAGCGCAATTTGCGCGCGCCATCATCATGCCCAACCTCAGGCCCCCGATCACCACAGCCGCGCTGGCCATGGCCTACAAAGAACGCATCATGGCCGCCGTGCCACATGGCCTGAACTTTGAGCCCTTGATGACTTTGTATTTGACCGACAACTTGGCCCCGCAAGAAATCGTCCAAGCCAAAGCGGCTGGCGTGGTGGCATGCAAACTTTACCCAGCTGGTGCCACCACCAACAGCGATGCAGGCGTGACTGATTTGCGAAAAATCTACCCCACTCTGCAGGCCATGCAGCGCGAGGGTTTGCTGCTCTTGGTGCACGGCGAAGTCACGGGCAGTGAGATTGATTTGTTCGACCGTGAAGCCGTATTCATTGAGACGCAACTGATCCCTTTGCGGCGCGATTTTCCAGAACTCAAAATTGTCTTTGAACACATCACGACCAAAGAAGCGGCGCAATATGTACAAAGCGCAGATTGTTTCATGGGCGCAACCCTGACTGCGCACCATTTGCTTTTTAATCGCAACGCCATATTCACAGGCGGGATTCAGCCCCACTTTTATTGCTTGCCCGTGCTCAAACGCGAGACGCACCGATTGGCCTTGCTCCAAGCAGCAACTTCTGGCAACCCGCGTTTTTTCTTAGGCACCGACAGCGCGCCACATGCGGCCCACTTGAAAGAGCACGCCATGGGCTGTGCGGGTTGCTACACCGCGCATGCAGCCATGGAGATGTATGCCGAGGCCTTTGACAGCGTAGGCGCTTTGGCCCAGCTCGAAGCCTTCGCCAGTTTCAATGGGGCAGATTTCTACGGCTTGCCGCGCAACACAGGCCGCATTCGCTTGAGGCGTGAATCTTGGACCTCTGCCGAAAGCTTTGCCTATGGCCAGGCCCAACTCAAGCCCCTGCGCGCGGGCCAGGCGCTGCCGTGGCGCTTGGTTTAGATCAAATCGACTGGTCAGCCCCTTGGCTGGCCCCGTGGTGCGAGAAAGGCTTGGCTTTGAGTGCCTTGGTTCAGCAAGGCATGGGCCAGCACGCGGCTTGTAATGCTTTGGCGCACCCTGTTTCTGGGGCAGGCCTGCAAGAGACGCAAGGTGTGCCTGTGCGGTTCGTTGCGCAATCAGATTTGCCTGAAGGCCAGGCCTATGAACAGTTCATTTTTGAAACCCAATGTGTGCCCACACGCGAAGGTTTGCACGATTTTTTCAATGCCTTGTGTTGGCTCAGGTTCCCACTGGCCAAGCAGCAATTGAACCGTGTGCAGGCCGCTGCCATTTCAGCGCAAGGGGTGGGTGCAGTGCGCGGTCCTGTGCGCGATGCCGTCACGGTTTTTGATGAAAATGCTGCCTTGCTGCAAGCGCCTGATGCCATTTGGACAGCATTGGCGCAACGAGATTGGCAGCGCGCCTTCGTCACGCTCAGGCCGCTTTGGCAAGACGCGCAGGCGCAAATTTTTGGCCACTCCGCCTTGGAAAAATTGGTGCGCCCCTACAAGGCCATCACCGTGCATTTTTGGCGGGTGCCGCCAGAGCTGCCCAGCGGGATGTGGGATGCGTGGTTGGCGCAAGACCTGCAAGTAGACAAGTTGGCGCTCAAGCCCTTCTTGCCAACGCCCGTATTAGGCGTTCCCGCTTGGTGGGCAGACAATCAAAACCCTGATTTTTACGATGACCCTCAAGTCTTCAGAGCAGCTCGCAGCACGTAAAAGCCGTTCCAAATTGAGGAATTGCGCAAGCCGACTTGATTTTGTTGGACAAGCCCCTAATATTCAAGCCATGCGCCTGGCCTTCGCTGGGCGGTGAGACACACTTCCTCATGAAACGCATTTTCCTTTTTGTTTTGACCAACTTGGCCGTGGTCTTGGTTTTGGGTTTGGTTGCCAGTTTGCTGGGCGTCAATCGATTCTTAACATCCAATGGTCTGAATTTGGGCGCCTTGCTCGGCTACGCCTTGATCATGGGTTTTGGAGGCGCCTTCATTTCTTTGCTGATCAGCAAGCCTGTGGCCAAGTGGAGCTCTGGTGTCCGGGTCATTGAGCAAGCCCAAAACGCTGACGAAGCCTGGCTTGTCGAGACCGTACGAAAATTTGCCGACAAGGCTGGCATTGGCATGCCGGAGGTCGGAATTTTCGAAGGTGACCCCAATGCGTTTGCCACTGGCGCCTTCAAAAACTCGGCGCTCGTTGCTGTTTCAACGGGCTTGCTGCAAAACATGACGCACGAAGAAATCGAGGCCGTCATTGGCCACGAGGTCGCGCACATTGCCAACGGCGACATGGTCACCATGACCTTGATCCAAGGTGTGATGAACACTTTTGTGGTGTTCCTCTCGCGCGTGATAGGTTATGCCGTTGACAGCTTTTTGCGCCGCAACGATTCAGAAAACTCAGGCCCAGGCATCGGTTACTGGGTCACCACCATCGTGCTAGATATCTTGCTCGGCTTTGCGGCTGCCATGGTCGTGGCCTGGTTCAGTCGGCACCGTGAATTCCGTGCTGACGCTGGCGCGGCAGCCATGATGGGCCGCAAGCAGCCCATGATGAACGCCTTGGCCCGTTTGGGCGGCTTGCAGACTGCCGAATTGCCCAAGAGCGTGGCGGCCATGGGCATTGCAGGGGGCATCGGGCAATGGTTCTCAACGCATCCGCCCATTGAGGAGCGGATCGCGGCTTTGCAAAACAGCTGATGACCTGGCTGGGTGCATTGGTGATCTTGGTTTCCACCGTGTGGATCGCCCGCCGTGTAGGGCGCCGCGTGGCAGACCCCTGAAGCGGGCGCGTTAAGGGTTGCTCACCCCACTGACCACATGCCCTGAAGGCACGTGCTGTGAGGCAGACTCAATGTGCCCGGTTTGGTCGTCAAAAAAGAAGTCGGGTTCAAACTCTTTTAAAAATTCACCCTTGGGCAAGCCGCCTAAAAACATGG
>CAIQBO010000010.1 GCA_903870145.1 uncultured Burkholderiales bacterium
ACGCCTTGGCCGTGCCGCCATACTTGGCCGCCAGCACCGAGGTGATGGCCGCTGTCAAGGTCGTCTTGCCGTGGTCAACGTGTCCAATTGTGCCCACGTTGACGTGGGGCTTGGTCCGTTCAAATTTCTCTTTTCCCATTTTCTCGACTCCGAAAAAAAACATACAACTTGGTGCCCATGGCGGGAATCGGACCCGCGACCTCTCCCTTACCAAGGGAGTGCTCTACCACTGAGCCACATGGGCGGTCATCTCTGAGTGCACCACCTCGCCAACAACTGGAGCGGGAGACGGGAATCGAACCCGCGTCATTAGCTTGGAAGGCTAAGGTTCTACCATTGAACTACTCCCGCATCGACTTCAAGCACGCCTAAATCGGCGCGCGCCACAGATGCATCTCAGTGCAACTCAGTGCGCTTTCTTGGGTGTAGTCAAGCACGGAAACCTGTTTCCAAACGCTCACTGTCATTGACAAAGCAAACTTTGCTGGTGGAGGAGACTGGATTCGAACCAGTGTAGGCGTAAGCCAACAGATTTACAGTCTGCCCCCTTTAGCCACTCGGGCACCCCTCCTCAGCGAATCTAAGATTATGCCACTTTTTCGCCCTGCTCAGCAAGCCCCCGCGCATAAAGTGCGTGAGGCGCAAAGTCACCAATCCACCGTTTTTTCGCCCGATTGGGCCAAAAAGGCATTGGTTTTCCCAAAATGGCCGCATCCGATAAAGGGCACAGGGCCGCGCAAGGCCGACAAGGGCGAAGGGTGATTGGACTTGAAAACAGCATGGCGCCCATCGGCATTCAAGGCCTCGATCAACCCCGATTTGGCTTGGGCTTGTCCACCCCAGAGCATAAAAACAACAGGCCTGGGGCCAGCGGCCACGGCCCGCAGCAGCGCATCGGTCAAGGCCTCCCAGCCCCAACGAGCATGGCTGGCAGGCTGTCCATGGGCCACCGTGAGCACCGTGTTGAGCAGCAAAACCCCCTGCCCCGCCCAGCGCCGCAATGAGCCCGCCTCAGGCCCCCAGGGTGGTAATCGGCCGCAATCGCGCTGGATTTCTTTGAAAATATTGCGCAAACTCGGTGGCACTTGGTGGCCCGAGCCCACCGAAAAGGCCAAACCCTCGGCCTGGCCAGCGCCATGGTAGGGGTCTTGGCCCAAAATCACCACCTTGACCTCTTCCAAAGGCGTTAAAGCCAAGGCCCGAAACGGCTGCGGGGGGTAAATCAGCGCGCCGTCCCGCAAGGCCTGCGCCATCCGCTGTGCCAAGGCCTGTCCTTGGGGCTCGGCCCAAAAGGCCCGAATCAGGTTTTGCCACGCAGGCGTCAACCCCCAAAGGTCTGGGGGCCAATTCTCGGCAAGCAAGGCGTGGGCAGGGCCTGCGCCGCCTGCCGGGCCCATGTCAGTGTGATCTGCTGCCGTATCCACCACACAATCCCCTTGAGAAAATCAAACCAGGGCTAATGAAACAAGTCGGCCAAAGCCTGGCCGGGGTCCGGCGCGCGCATGAAGGCCTCGCCCACCAAAAAGGCGTGGACCTGTGCCTGACGCATGCGCAGCACGTCCTCGCGCGACAAAATGCCACTTTCAGTGACCAAGATGCGGTCCGCAGGTACTTCTTGCATCAGCTCTAAAGTCGTCTCCAAACGCACCTCGAAAGTTCGCAAATTGCGGTTGTTGATGCCAATCAAAGGCGTTTTGAGCTTCAAGGCGCGGGCCAATTCTGCTTTGTCATGCACCTCGACCAAAACGGCCATGTCCAAACTGTGGGCCACTGCTTCGAGCTCGGCCATTTGCGCATCGTCCAAACACGCAGCGATCAACAAAACGGCGTCAGCGCCCATCACACGAGCTTCATACACTTGGTAGGCGTCCACCATGAAGTCTTTGCGCAGCACGGGCAAATCACAACTGGCGCGGGCTTGCTTTAAATAATCCACGCTGCCTTGAAAAAACTGCCGGTCGGTCAAAACCGACAAGCAGGCAGCGCCGTGCTCGGCATAACTTTGCGCAATGTCAGCGGCCATGAAATCTTCGCGCAGCACGCCTTTGGACGGGCTGGCTTTTTTGATTTCAGCAATCACTGCAGCTTGTCCTGCTTCTATTTTTTTGCGCAGGGCGCCAACGAAGTCACGTGTCAGAACGCGGCTTTGTGCATCAGTGCGCATGGCCTGCAGCGGTTTGTTTTTCAAGCTCTGTGCAATCTCTTGCCGCTTGACCGCTACGATTTGGCTCAAGATGTCACTCATGGCGCAGCTCCTGCAACCGCACCGGCTTTTTGCGTGAACGCCACAAACTGCGCAAGCTTGCTTTTGGCAGCGCCAGACTCTATGGCATTGCGTGCCAGTGCAATGCCCTCTTCAATGGAGGAGGCCACATTGGCTGCGTACAAGGCCACGCCCGCATTCAAAATCACAATGTCACGCGGCGCCCCTGCCTCATTGTCAAGCACAGCGCGCACCACGGCCATCGATTGCTCTGGCGTATCGACCCGCAAACTGCGGTTGCTGGCCATCTGCATGCCGAAGTCTTCAGGGTGAATTTCATATTCCGTGAGGTGCCCATTTTTCAACTCACCCACCAAGGTGGCGGCGCCCAAACTGATTTCGTCCATGCCGTCTCGGCCGTAGACCACCAGCGCATGCTCAGCGCCCAAGCGCTGCAAGGCGCGCACTTGAATGCCAACCAAATCAGAGTGAAACACACCCATCAAAATGTTGGGAGCGCCAGCCGGGTTGGTCAGCGGGCCCAAGATGTTGAAGATGGTTCGCACACCGAGTTCTTTGCGCACGGGCGCTACATTTTTCATGGCTGGGTGGTGATTGGGCGCAAACATGAAACCAATCCCAACGTCTTGCAAGCACTGCGCAATTTGCACAGGCGTGAGGTGAATGTTCGCGCCCAAGCTCTCAAGCACATCGGCGCTGCCCGATTTGCTGCTCACGCTTCGCCCGCCGTGCTTGGCCGTTTTAGCGCCCGCAGCAGCAGCCACAAACATCGAGCATGTCGAGATGTTGAAGGTGCTTGAGCCGTCACCGCCGGTGCCCACGATGTCAACCAAATGCGCAGTGTCGGGCACCACCACTTTGGTGGAAAACTCGCGCATGACTTGCGCTGCCGCCGTGATCTCGCCAATGGTTTCTTTTTTCACACGCAAGCCGGTGATCAAGGCCGCCGTCATGACGGGCGTGAGTTCACCGTTCATGATCATGCGCATGAGTTTGAGCATTTCGTCATGAAAAATTTCTCGGTGCTCGATGGTGCGTTGCAAGGCTTCTTGGGGCGTCATAGGGGTGCTCAAATCTCTGAAATGAAAGGTTAATTTATTAGGCTTTGAAAAATTCTCGAACGGCCTGGATGGTGCGCTCAATGCCAGCTTTGTCCACATCCAAGTGTGTGACAAAACGCAGGCGGTACAAACCGGTGATGTCAATGCCGGCTTGTTTCAAATGCGCAATCAATGCAGCGCTTTGATCGCGCGCTTTGCCGCTCAAGTCAACAAACAAAATATTGGTTTGTGGCGCTTGCACATCCAAACCCTCAATGCCCGATAGGCCAGCTGCCAAATGCTGCATCAAGGCATGGTCTTGGCCCAAGCGCTCGATATGGTGGTCCAGCGCGTAAGAGGCTGCTGCCGCCATGAACCCGGCTTGGCGCAAGCCACCACCGGCCATCTTGCGCCAGCGATGCGCGGTTTGGATGAACGCACGCGAGCCGCACAAGGCCGAGCCCATGGGAGCGCCCAAGCCTTTGCTGAAGCACACGGAAACGCTGTCAAAACACTGTGCAATGCGCCGCGCCTCGGTTTGCGGCGAGGTGCCAAGAGAGGCGGCCTGCGAGACAGCCGCATTGAACAAACGCGCGCCGTCTAAATGCCGTGCCAACCCTTTGCTTTTCGCAAAAGCGCTGAAGGCCAAGAGATAGTCATGAGGCAAAACTTTGCCACCCCATGTGTTTTCAAGCGCCAGCATGCGGGTTCGCGCGAAGTGCGCATCATCTGGTTTGATGGCGGCCTCGATGTCAGCCAGCGCCAAGCTGCCGTCGTCTTGTTGCGTCAAAGGCTGGGGCTGCACACTGCCAAACACGGCAGCGCCGCCGCCCTCCCAGCGGTAGCAATGTGCCATTTGGCCTACGATGTATTCGTCCCCGCGCTGGCAGTGCGACAAAATTCCGCACAAATTGCTTTGCGTGCCAGTGGGCATGTACAAGGCAGCTTCAAAGCCCAGCATGTCGGCAATTTTTTCTTGCAATGCGTTGACACTGGGGTCGCCTGCAAACACGTCGTCGCCCACTTGCGCTTGGGCCATGGCCTGGCGCATGCCAGGGGTTGGCTGCGTGACGGTGTCGCTGCGCAAATCTACGCGTGTGGCTTGGCCATTTGCCAGGCGTGAGGTCAGGTCAGTCTTCATGTCAAGGCGCCTTTAAAAAGTTTTTCAACATAGCGTGGCCATGCTCGGTCAGGATCGACTCAGGGTGAAACTGCACGCCCTGAATCGGCAGCGACGTGTGCTGCACCCCCATGATCTCACCATCCTCGGACCAAGCTGTGATGGCCAATTGAGCAGGGCAGGTGCTGCGCTGTATCGCCAAAGAATGATAACGATTGACGGTGAATTTTTCTGGCAAGCCCGCAAACACCCCGGTTTGCGTGGTCTGGATCACACTGGTTTTGCCGTGCATCAATTGCTGCGCACGAATGATCTTGCCGCCAAACGCAGCGCCAACGCTTTGGTGCCCCAAACACACACCCAAAATTGGCAACTTGCCTGCAAAGTGTTGAATGGCTGCCACGGAAATGCCCGCCTCCAAGGGCGAGCACGGCCCTGGTGAAATCACCAAACGCTCAGGCTTACGCTGCGCGATGCCTTCCAGTGTGATTTCATCGTTGCGAAAAACTTCCACCTCTGCGCCCAGCTCGCCCAAATACTGCACGATGTTGTAGGTGAACGAGTCGTAGTTGTCGATCATCAACAGTTTTATTTTTTGCATGCCGTTCACTCCAGTCCTTCTTCCACCAACTCACTGGCGCGCAGCAAGGCGCGCGCTTTGTGCTCGGTTTCTTTCCATTCCAGCTCAGGCTCTGAGTCGGCCACCACGCCAGCGGCCGCTTGCACGTACAGCATTTGGTCTTTGATGATGCCGGTGCGAATGGCAATGGCCACATCCATGTCGCCGGCATAACTCAAGTAACCACATGCACCGCCATACACGCCGCGTTTGGTGGGCTCTAAGCGGTCAATCAACTCCATGGCGTGCACTTTGGGCGCGCCGGTCAAGGTGCCGGCTGGAAATGTGGCTTTGAGCACATCCATGTTGGTCATGCCCTCGTTGAGCATGCCTTCAACATTGCTCACAATGTGCATGACGTGGCTGTAGCGCTCAACCGCAAAAGCTTCAGTGACTTTCACGGTTCCTATTTTGGCAATGCGCCCAATGTCGTTGCGTGCCAAGTCAATCAACATGACGTGCTCGGCGCGCTCTTTCGGGTCGCTCAGCAACTCGAGCTCGGCTGCCTTGTCTTTTTCAGGCGTTGCCCCGCGCGCCCGGGTACCAGCCAAAGGCCGTATGGTGACTTTGACACCCTCTTGCGTTTGCTCTTGGCGCACCAAAATTTCGGGGCTGGCGCCGACCACATGAAAGTCCCCGAAGTTGTAAAAATACATGTAAGGACTTGGGTTCAAGGCTCTGAGTGCGCGGTACAAAGACAGTGGGCTTTCGGTGTAACGCTTTTTAATGCGCTGGCCCACCTGCACTTGCATGAAGTCACCCGCAGCGATCAAGTCTTTGGCTTGGCCCACAGCAGTCAAATAATCAGCCTTGCTGAAATCTCGCTCAGCAGGGTAGCTCTGCGTGGAGTTGACCTGCGGCGCGCTGACCGAATATTTCAACTGCTCTTTCAATTCACGCAGGCGCTTTTTGGCCTTGGAATAAGCCTCGGACTGGCCCGGGTCCGCATAGACAATCAAATACAACTTGCCCGACAAATTGTCGATCACGGCCAACTCTTCGCACTGCAACAATAAAATATCGGGCGTGCCCAAGCTGTCAGGTGGGCAAGAGCTTTCTAATTTTTTCTCGATGTAACGCACCGTGTCGTAACCAAAATAACCGGCCAGCCCGCCACAAAACCGCGGCAACCCCGGACGCAGCGCCACCTTGAAACGCTTTTGGTATTGCTCAATGAAGTCCAGTGGGTTGCCTGGCACAGTTTCCACCACCACGCCGTCGGTGACCACTTCGCTGCAAGCAGCCGCGCCAAAGCCGTGCGCTTGCACCAAAGTGCGGGCGGGCAAACCGATGAAGCTGTAGCGCCCAAAACGCTCGCCCCCCACCACCGACTCCAGCAAGAAACTGTATTTGCCGCCGTCTTTGCTGTGCGCCAGTTTCAAATACAGTGAGAGCGGTGTTTCCAAATCTGCAAACGCTTCGAGCATGAGTGGAATGCGGTTAAAACCTTGCTGCGCGAGGCTTTTGAATTCAAGTTCTGTGATCACGGTGTTGTATTCCTCAAGCTTTGCGGCGGCGCTGTACTTTGGTGGCCGTCACAATGTATCTTTGGTTTGCCCGTGCCTTGCTGCAAGACTCGGGCGCTTTGTGGCGGCAAGCACCGCCGGTTCTAGGGCGTCAGACTGGCTGACGCCAAGACCAGGCTCCCCGGCTTGGTAAGGCCGGCAGGCAGGCTGCGTTAGAAGAGATACAAAGAATCATGAGAACCACAGTGTAACAAAGCTGGCTGCAACAAGTCCGACAGGTCCGCTCGTGTCATGCCAGGCGATAAAAACCTGTAATTTGAAAAAAATTTCTTCAAATTACAGGTTTTACGTTAACATTGCAGCATGATTCAGCGCAACATCACCCCCATACTGCGGCAATTGGCCAGTCAATACCCGGTGGTAACACTCACGGGGCCTCGCCAAAGCGGCAAAACAACCTTGGCTAAAAGTTTGTTTCCCAACAAGCCTTATCTCTCGCTGGAAGACCCCGACACACGCCTTTATGCAACAGACGATCCGCGGGGTTTTTTAGCGCAGTACGCACAAGGGGCTATTTTGGATGAGATCCAGCGAGCCCCAGACCTGACCTCTTACCTGCAAAGCATGGTTGACGCAGACCCGCGGCCAGGCCGGTTTATCCTGACAGGCAGCCATCAGTTTGAGTTGATGACCCAAGTCTCCCAGTCTTTGGCGGGCCGAACTGCTGTCCTGCGACTTCTGCCTTTTACGCTTGCCGAAGTCAAGCGCGTCCAAGGCAATCAGTTAAGCCTGAATCTGTCGCAACATCTGCTGACGGGGTTTCATCCGCGCATACACGACCAAGGGCTCAACCCCTCGCAGGCACTGGCTGATTACTTTTCCACCTACGTGCAACGCGATTTGCGACAACTCGCAGCCGTGCACGACTTGCAACGCTTTGAGCGATTTGTTCGCCTGTGCGCCGGTCGCACTGGTCAATTGCTCAACCTGAGCAGTTTGGGCAACGATGCCGGCGTGTCGCACGCCACGGCGCGTGCTTGGATCGACTTGCTGCAAAGCAGCTACATCGTGCACTTGCTGCCCCCCTGGTTCACCAACACCGGCAAGCGCCTGATTAAGGCGCCTAAACTCTATTTTTACGATGTCGGCCTTGCCTGCTGGTTGCTGGGACAGCGCAGTGCAGATCAGGTTGTGCGGGACCCGCTGTGGGGCAGTTTGTTTGAGAATTTCGTTGTCATGGAAGCCATGAAAGACCGGCTCAATGCTGGCGAAAGTGCAGAGATGTATTTTTACCGAGACTCAGAAGGCAACGAGGTCGACTTGCTTTTGCCAACAGGTCGCAAAATGCACGCCATTGAAATCAAAGCGGGTGCGACTGTCAACCCTGACTATTTCAAAGGCCTCAAAGCCTTTGCCGCCCATCATCCTCAAGCCTTGGCCAGCGGCTGCTTGGTATTTGGCGGAGCGCAAGGACAAAGTCGCAGCAACTGGCCGGTACATTCTTGGCTTGAATTACAAACCAAACCAGACTGGGCTCAATCCAGCAATTGAGTCAAGCTGTCCAAATGGTGATCTGCAGGCACCTGCCGCGCAGGCCTGCCATGGTTGTAGCCATAGGTCAGCAGCACCACTTTGCAGCCTGCAGCTTGGGCCGCTTGCGCGTCGTTGCTGGAGTCCCCCACCATCAAAGCCCGGTCTGGGTGAACGCCCAAGGCCTCACAGGTTTTGAGCAATGGCAGTGGGTCAGGTTTTTTGCGCTCAAACGAGTCACCACCAAAAGTCAAAGTGAAAAAACTCTCCAGCCCCTTCAGTTGCAACAAAGATTGAGCCAGTGCAGCAGGCTTGTTGGTCAAGCACACCAAAGGCAAGCCCAGCGCTGACAAACCTTGCAAACCTTTTAAGACCCCAGGGTAGATTTGGCTGAATTGCCCATTGACGTGGGCGTAGTGCTTTTGGTAAATGTCCCAAGCTAAGGCGAGCATTTCTTGCGTTGGCGCTAACCCACTTTGTCCTGGCAAGGCCAATTGGCGCGTGAGCACAGCTTCAATCAAATACTCAGAGCCTTTGCCCACCATGCCTTGAAGTTCAGAGCGTGGCAATGCGGGCAACTTCAGCACTTGCAGCATCTGGGCCACCACGGCATCAAAGTCGCCCATGGTGTCCACCAGTGTGCCGTCTAAGTCAATCATGCAGGCATCGACTTGCATGCCCAGCAATTTAGCCATGCGCCAATTCCTTGCGCATGGCCTTGATCACAGAGGCGTAATCGGGCTTGCCAAAAATGGCGCTGCCTGCCACAAAAGTATCAGCCCCAGCATCAGCGACGCGGCGGATGTTATCGACCTTGATGCCGCCATCGACTTCCAACCGAATATCGCGCCCGCATGCATCAATGCGTTTTCGAGCTTGCTCGATTTTTCGCAACGCACTGTCAATGAAACTTTGCCCCCCAAAGCCAGGATTGACCGACATGATCAAGATCAGGTCAATCTCCTCGATCACCCAATCGAGCACATCCATCGATTCGGCCGGATTGAAGACCAAACCCACCTTGCAGCCTTTGGACTGGATGGCTTGCACGCTGCGGTGAACGTGTGAAGAGGCGTCCGGGTGAAAACTGATCAAGTCGGCACCCGCATCGGCAAAAGCTGCAGCCAATGCATCAACGGGTTGGACCATCAAGTGCACGTCGATCGGCACAGCGCGGCCATCAGGCGTCTTGGCATGGGGCTTGAGCGCTTGGCAAACCATGGGGCCAAAGGTCAGGTTGGGCACGTAGTGGTTGTCCATCACGTCAAAGTGAATCCAGTCGGCGCCAGCGGCAATGACGCTTTGCACTTCTTGGCCCAAGCGGGCGAAATCGGCCGACAAAATGGAAGGGGCGATGCGGTAGGTTTTCATGCCCCGATTGTCGCAGTTTGCGTTTGCCTTTTCAGCTTGAGCTATGCGCTGTGATTTTGCCGGGCAAGCGGTTAAGCTTGAGGTTATGGGCGAGTTTGACCTGATCGAAACCTATTTCAAGCGACCTGCGCGTCGTGCCACCTTGGGCGTGGGCGACGATTGCGCGTTGCTGCCGCCAAGCGCTGGTCAACAGTTGGCCATTTCATGCGACATGTTGGTGGAAGGTCGTCATTTTTTATCGACAGTCAACCCGCGCCACTTGGGCCACAAAGCCCTGGCCGTGAACTTGAGCGATTTGGCCGCTTGTGGCGCTGAGCCCAAGTCTTTCCTTTTGGCCTTGGCCTTGCCTCACATTGAACCCGAGTGGCTCGCAAGTTTTGCCCAAGGCCTATGGGCTTTGGCCGACCAATTCCAATGTGATCTGGTGGGCGGAGACACCACGCGCGGGCCCTTGAACATTTGCATCACGGTGATGGGCGAGGTGCCGCTTGAAAAAGCCTTGCTGCGAAGTGCCGCCAAAGTTGGTGACGACATATATGTCAGCGGCTCTTTGGGTGACGCGCGCTTGGCACTGGAGGTCTTCAGGGGCCGCTTGCAAGTGACCAGCGCCATTTTTGAGCGAGCCCGAGCGCGCATGGAGCAGCCCAGCCCCCGCGTGGCTCTGGGCTTGGCCCTGCGCGGCCTGGCGCATGCAGCAGCGGACATCAGCGATGGCCTCTTAGGGGACTTGCAGCACATCTTGAAAGCCAGCGCCGTGGGCGCGCGCATTGAGGCTCACACCGTGGCAGCCACCATGTCTTGCGCCGAAGGGGCTGGCCTGCGCTGGCCTGATCAATTGGCCCTGAGCTTGGCTGGTGGTGACGACTATGAACTGGTTTTCACAGCGGCCGCTGACCAACGTGCCGCTGTCTTTGCAGCAGCGGGCAAAGCCCAAACCCCCGTGACTCGAATTGGCCGCATCACGTCAGAGCCAGGCCTGTACTTGGTCGACGCACAGGGCTTGGCCATGCCCAACACTTACCACTCGTTTGACCATTTCCATGCTGATTAACTCACCCATTAAAGTGCAAAACGCATGAAGGTCAGCGCCCGCTTCATGCTCTCGCACCCCGCGCATTGGGTGGCTCTGGGTTTTGGTTCAGGCTTGTCGCCCAAAGCCCCGGGCACCATGGGCACTTTGTGGGCGTGGCTGTGTTGGTGGGCTGTGCACGATCGCTTGAGCGTGAGCGAGCAAGGGCTGCTGATTTTGCTGGCCACACTGATCGGGTGGTGGGCTTGCACCGTGACGGCTCAGCACCTGGAGGTGTGCGATCCGAGCGCCATTGTCTGGGATGAAGTGGTGGCCTTTTGGCTGATTTTGTGGCTGATTTTGCCCACCAGCTTTTGGGGCCAGTTGACAGCTTTTGCCTTGTTTCGTTTTTTTGACGCCGCCAAACCCGGCCCTGTGGGCTGGGCCGATGCGCAATTCAAAGGCTTTGGTTGGCGTGGCGGCTTTGGTATTTTGTTCGATGATTTTGTCGCGGCTTTTTGCACATTGCTTGTGATTTCTTTGTGGAGGTGGTTGTGAGTGCTCACTCCAAATTAATATCCAGTGCTGACATTTGCTTGCAATTGGCGCATTTGTTGAAAACCAAAGCCGCTTGCATGGCCAGCGCAGAGAGTTGCACGGGTGGCCTGATAGCCGCTGCCTGCACTGACTTGCCAGGCTCAAGCGATTGGTTTGAACGCGGTTTTGTCAGCTACTCGAACCAGGCCAAATCGGACATGCTTGGCGTTTTACCTGACTTGATCCGGCAGCACGGGGCCGTCAGCGAGGCGGTGGCCAGGGCAATGGCCATCGGGGCATTGCAGAACTCCAAGGCCCAATTCAGCGTGGCCGTCACAGGCGTGGCAGGACCATCGGGGGGCAGCCCTGACAAGCCTGTGGGTACTGTGTGGCTGGCCTATGCTTGGGGTTTGGAAGCGGATCAGTGCAGCGCTGAGCTTAAGCGTTTTGAGGGCGATCGGGGGGAAGTTCGGCGGGCTACTGTGCTGCATGCTTTGGGGCGCTTGGTGGCAATATTGCTTGCGGCTTAGTTGCCTCTGTGGCTGGTGCGGAGCCGGCTCCTTCTTGGTGGGCGGGAGTCTGAAAAGGCAGTAGTGGGCGCGAAGTAACTTTGTCTTTTGCCTGACCACGGCAAGCTCGCAAGAGGGGTTTGGGTATCTGTTGCAGCGAAGTCAAGGAGGAGATTTGGGCACAGCCCAAATCGGGGGACATGAGCGGAAACAGATACCCAAACCCCTCGCTCCCCAGCAATGCCCCCAGCCAGCCCACCAACGAAAAAAGGCACCGAACTTATCAAGCTCAGTGCCTTCACATATTGGTTGCGGGGGCCGGATTTGAACCAACGACCTTTGGGTTATGAGCCCAACGAGCTACCAGACTGCTCCACCCCGCGGTAATCTAGCATTGTACTCTGTTAAGAGGCTTCTGGCGCGTCTGTTGCAACATCAGGGCGGTCAACCAACTCGACCAAGGCCATGGGAGCGTTATCGCCCACACGGAAACCCATCTTCAAGATGCGGGTGTAGCCACCGGGGCGCTTGGCAAAGCGTGGGCCCAAGTCGCTGAACAACTTGGTCACGCTGTCGCGGTCACGCAGACGGTTGAACGCCAAACGCTTGTTGGCCAATGAGTCCACCTTGGCCAAAGTGATCATGGGCTCGATCACGCGGCGCAGCTCTTTGGCCTTGGGCAATGTTGTTTTGATGACTTCATGCTCGATCAGCGAGTTCATCATGTTTTGCAGCATAGCGAGGCGGTGCTCGCTGGTGCGGTTGAGTTTTCGTAGTCCGTGTCCGTGGCGCATGGTGCTTACCTTTCTTTATTTAACAAGCAGCCGTATCAGGTACTGCCCGTGCACTGCCCACATGGTTTGTGGGCGACTTTCTAATTAACGCTTTTCCAAACCGGCAGGTGGCCAGCTTTCGAGTTTCATGCCCAAAGTCAGACCGCGTGAAGCCAAAACTTCCTTGATCTCGTTGAGGGACTTGCGGCCCAAATTGGGGGTCTTGAGCAATTCATTTTCAGTGCGCTGAATCAGGTCACCGATGTAGTAAATGTTTTCTGCTTTGAGGCAGTTGGCAGAGCGAACCGTCAACTCCAGCTCGTCCACAGGGCGCAGCAAAATTGGATCGAAGCTGCTGGCGCCGCCGCGCTGAGCAGGTTGGTCGAATGCAGACAATTCGCTGCCTTCCAATTGGGCAAAAACGGCCAATTGCTCAACCAAGATTTTGGCCGAGGCGCGCACTGCATCTTCAGCAGTGATGGCGCCGTTGGTTTCCATCTCGATCACGAGTTTGTCCAAGTCAGTGCGTTGCTCAACACGGGCAGTCTCAACGGTGTAGCTCACGCGCTTGACGGGCGAGAACGAAGCGTCCAGCACAATGCGGCCAACCGATTTGGTGGGCTCATCAGCAAAGCGGCGCATCGAGCCTGGCACATAGCCACGGCCTTTTTCAACCTTGATTTGCATGTCCAGTTTGCCGCCCTGCGACAAGTTGGCAATGATGTGCTCAGGGTTGACCACTTCCACATCGTGCGGGGTCTGGATGTCAGCCGCAGTGACAGGGCCTTCGCCATCTTTGCGCAGGCTCAATGTGACTTCGTCACGGTTGTGCAGTTTGAACACCACACCCTTGAGGTTCAACAAAATATTGACGACATCTTCTTGCACGCCGTCAATCGACGAGTACTCATGCACGACACCAGCGATGGTCACTTCAGTGGCCGAATAACCGACCATGGATGACAACAAAACGCGGCGCAGCGCATTGCCCAGTGTGTGGCCATAACCACGCTCAAAGGGCTCCAATGTGACCTTGGCGCGGTTGGCGCCGAGTTGCTCAACTTGGATGGCTTTAGGTTTCAACAGATTGGTTTGCATTCAGACTTCCTCTCAATACCCTCGGTTCATTACACCGGTAAGGCTGATGAAGCACCCGCACCACAATGCATCGCGGCGCGGGAACGATTGAAACAAAATGAAATTAGCGTGAATACAATTCAACGATCAAAGATTCGTTGATGTCTGCAGCAAATTCATCACGGTCTGGTGCTTTCTTGAAAACACCTTCGACTTTTTCGATATTGACTTCCACCCAAGCTGGAATACCAACTTGTTGTGCCAGTTGCATCGCTTCGACAATGCGATTTTGTTTTTTTGATTTTTCACGCACCGCCACCACATCACCGGCCTTGACCAAGTAAGAAGGGATGTTGACGGGTTGGCCATTGACTGTGACCGCTTTGTGCGAGACCAGCTGACGCGCTTCAGCGCGTGTCGAGCCAAAGCCCATGCGGTAAGCCACATTGTCCAAGCGCGATTCGAGCAGACTCAGCAGGTTCGAGCCTGTGTTGCCTTTGCGGCGATCGGCTTCAGCAAAGTAGCGGCGAAACTGCTTTTCGAGCACGCCGTACATGCGCTTGACTTTTTGCTTTTCGCGCAATTGCAGACCGTAGTCTGATGTGCGTTGTCCAGAAGTGCGGCCATGCTGACCAGGCTTGCTGTCAAATTTTGACTTGTCGGCAATCGAGCGACGCGCGCTCTTTAGAAACAGGTCGGTGCCTTCACGGCGTGAGAGTTTGGCCTTGGGGCCTAAGTAACGTGCCACTTGATCTTCCTTTTTTTGTCAACTACCGCACAAAAGTGCGGGAGCCATAACCAACAGGGGCCATGGCGGTGGGCTTGGTGAATTAAATACGGCGACGCTTTTGAGGGCGGCAACCGTTGTGCGGCATGGGCGTGACATCTGCAATCGAAGTGATGCGAATGCCCAAGGCGCCCAAAGCGCGAACCGAAGACTCGCGACCAGGGCCTGGGCCTTTGATCTCGACGTCGAGGTTTTTGATGCCTTGTTCAATGGCAGCGCGGCCAGCCACTTCAGACGCAACCTGGGCTGCGAAGGGAGTGGATTTTCGTGAACCTTTGAAACCTTGACCACCCGAAGACGCCCACGACAAAGCATTGCCTTGGCGGTCGGTGATGGTGATGATGGTGTTGTTGAACGAGGCGTGCACGTGTGCAATGCCATCGGCAACGTTCTTGCGAACTTTTTTGCGTACGCGTTGTGCGGCGCTATTGGTTGGGGCTTTTGCCATAGTGTTCTCTTCTCAGTCCCGGTTTATTTCTTCAATCCAGCCGCGCCTTTGCGCGGGCCCTTGCGGGTGCGTGCATTGGTGCGTGTACGCTGACCGCGCATGGGCAGACCACGGCGATGGCGGAAACCTCGGTAGCAACCGATGTCCATCAAACGCTTGATGTTCATGGTTGTTTCGCGTCGCAAGTCACCCTCGATGGTGAACAGCGCGATTTGATCGCGAATTTTTTCCAGGTCTGCATCCGTCAGATCTTTGATCTTTTTGGAGTAAGCAATGCCTGATGCGACGCAGATTTTGCGTGCGCGGGTGCGACCGATACCAAAGATGGCTGTCAGGCCAATTTCAGTATGCTTGTGCGGTGGAATATTGATGCCAGCGATACGTGCCATTTTCGTCCTCTATAACTCTTGCAATCAGCCTTGACGCTGCTTATGACGCGGGTCCGTGCAGATCACACGAACCACGCCCTTACGCCGAATGACTTTGCAGTTGCGGCAAATTTTCTTGACCGAAGCAGAAACCTTCATTTCAATTCTCCTAAAACTTTATTTACAAATCAGCCCGCCAGCGAGGTTTTGAAATTCGCTTTTTTCAGAAGCGACTCATACTGCTGGGACATCAAATAGTTTTGAACCTGTGCCATGAAATCCATGGTCACAACCACAATGATCAGAAGTGATGTGCCGCCAAAATAGAAGGGCACGTTGTACTTCAAAATCAGAAATTCGGGCAACAAGCAAACGAAGGTGATGTACACCGCGCCGGCCAAGGTCAAGCGAATCAAAATTTTGTCAATGAAGCGGGCAGTTTGATCACCAGGGCGAATGCCGGGAATGAACGCGCCACTCTTTTTGAGGTTGTCAGCTGTCTCGCGGCTGTTGAACACCAAGGCGGTATAAAAGAAACAGAAGAAGATGATAGCCGCGGCGTAGAACATCACGTACACGGGCTGCCCAGGCGTCAACGCACTGGCAACATCTTTCATGAACAAGACCACGGGGTTGCTGGTCTCGCCCGAGCTGAACCAGTTGATCACAGTGGCAGGCAGCAAAATGATGGACGAGGCAAAAATGGGCGGGATAACACCGGCCATGTTCAGCTTCAAAGGCAGGTGCGAGGATTGGCCGCCATAGACCTTGTTGCCCACTTGCCTGCGGGCGTAATTGACCAAGATTTTTCTTTGTCCGCGCTCGACAAAAACCACAAAGTAAGTGACCAAAGCCACCACGATGATGATGAAGATCGAGACCAAGGGGCCCATAGCGCCTGTGCGAACCAACTCGAGCAAGCCGCCGATCGAGCCAGGCAAGCCTGCCGCAATGCCAGCAAAAATCAGGATCGAAATGCCATTGCCCAAACCGCGCTCGGTGATTTGCTCACCCAGCCACATGAGGAACATGGTGCCAGCGGTCAAGCTGACCACGGCGGTCATGCGAAAACCAAAGCCTGGGTTGATCACCAAACCAGCTGAAGCTTCCAAAGCCAAAGCAATGCCCAAAGACTGGAACAAGGACAAGCCCAATGCGCCAAAACGGGTGTACTGCGTGATTTTGCGACGGCCGGCCTCTCCCTCTTTCTTGAGCTGCTCAAAAGCAGGCAAGACGTAGGTCAGCAGTTGCATGATGATGGAGGCCGAGATGTAGGGCATGATGCCCAACGCGAACACCGTAAAGCGCGACAAAGCACCTCCGGAGAACATGTTGAACAGGCTCAAAATGCCGCCTTGCTGGCCATTGAAGAGTTGTTGCAGTTGGGCCGGGTCGATGCCGGGCACAGGTATGTGCGCGCCTACTCGGTAAACCACGAGCGCAAGCAACAAGAAGACAAGGCGGCGACGCAGGTCACCGTACTTGTCTGCTTTGAGTGCTGAATTTGCGCTGGTTGCCACTGCGTTAAATCTCTTTTTCGACTTAGGAAATTAGGCCAAAGTGCCGCCAGCCGCTTCGATCGCAGCTTTGGCACCGGCTGTTGCGCCAATGCCTGTCAATTTGACGGCTTTGGTCAACGTGCCGGACTTAACGACTTTGACCACCTTGATCATCTCGCCCACCAAGCGTGCTTGCTTGAGTGTGAGCATGTCAACTTCAGGCAAACCCAATTGATCCAACGCTGTCAAGCTGACTTCTGCGTTGTACTTCAAGGTTTGCGACTTGAAGCCGCGCTTGGGCAAACGACGTTGCAAAGGCATTTGACCGCCTTCGAAACCCACTTTGTGGTAGCCGCCCGAACGGGATTTTTGACCTTTGTGGCCACGCCCGGCGGTTTTACCCAGACCCGAGCCAATGCCACGGCCAACACGGCGCTTGGCGTGTTTAGAGCCAGCGGCTGGTTTGATGCTATTGAGTTCCATCAGTTTTCTCTCAAAGAACTTTGACCAGATAGCTGATCTTGTTGATCATGCCGCGAACTGAAGGGGTGTCCTCTAATTCGCTGACGCTGTTGAGCTTTCGCAAGCCCAAACCACGCACGGTGTCGCGGTGGTCTTGTTTGCAACCGATGGGGCTGCGAACGAGTTGAACCTTGACGGTTTGTTGGGTTGTCATAAGGGTGCTCCGGTTCAAGCGAAGAGGTCTTCAACACTCTTGCCGCGCTTGGCAGCAATTTCGTATGCCGTCGTGCAATTGGACAAAGCGTCCAAGGTGGCGCGAACCATGTTGTAGGGGTTAGACGAGCCGTGGCTTTTGGCCACGATGTCGGTGATGCCCATCACTTCAAAGACAGCGCGCATGGGGCCGCCCGCGATGATGCCAGTACCCTTGGGGGCAGGCGCCATGAAGACGTTGGCTGCACCGTGGTGTCCGTAGACGGTGTGATGGATGGTGCCGCTTTTGAGCGTGACTTTGGTCATGTTGCGACGGGCTTCTTCCATGGCTTTTTGAACAGCAGCTGGCACTTCTTTCGATTTGCCTTTGCCCATGCCCACTTTGCCATCGCCATCGCCCACAACGGTCAATGCTGCGAAACCCAAGATACGGCCGCCCTTGACCACTTTGGTCACGCGGTTGACCGCAATCATTTTCTCACGCAGGCCGTCTTCCGGACCGTCACCTTGCGTTTTTGCCTGAAACTTAGCCATTTGTTATTTCCGATTCGGTTAGAACTGCAAGCCAGCTTCGCGGGCAGCGTCGGCCAAAGCCTTGACGCGACCGTGGAATGCGAAACCTGCGCGATCAAAAGCCACTTTTTCAACACCAGCAGCTTTGGCTTTTTCAGCGATGCGCTTGCCGATCATTTGTGCGGCATGGGCATTGCCACCTTTGCCAGCTGCGCCGAGTTCTTTGCGAACATCGGCTTCGGCTGTTGAGGCAGTGGCCAAGACTTTGCTGCCATCGCCAGAAACAACGCTGGCATAGATGTGCAGATTGGTGCGGTTGACAGTCAAACGCGCCACGCCCTGCTGTGCAATGCGGATACGGGTTTGGCGTGAACGACGCAGACGCTGCTCTTTTTTGGTCAACATGGTGCAGCTCCTTATTTCTTCTTAGTCTCTTTGATCGTGATTTTTTCGTCCGAATAACGGATGCCTTTGCCTTTGTAGGGCTCGGGCGGACGAACAGCACGGATCTCAGCGGCGATCTGACCCACGCGTTGGCGGTCAGCACCTTTGATGATGATTTCAGTAGGCACTGGCGTTTCCACTTTGATGCCAGCAGGCATGTCAATGTTCACGGGGTGCGAGTAACCCACGACCAAGTTCAACTTGGCGCCTTGGGCAGCAGCTTTGTAGCCCACGCCGACCAGGTTGAGTTTTTTCTCAAAGCCCTTGGTCACGCCGGTGACCATGTTGTTGACCAGTTGGCGCAGGGTGCCGCTCATGGCGTTGGCTTGACGCGAGTCGTTGGCCGGCGCGAAGCTGAGCTTGACGCCGTCTTGCGTGACAGTGACCAACGCATTGGAGGCTGTGGCCAAAGCGCCACCGCTGCCTTTGATGTTGATCTTGTTGTTTGCAAAGGACACATCCACACCAGCGGGGAGTGTCACAGGCATTTTTCCGATTCGGGACATTTTCGTTCCTCCTTCGATTAAGCGACGTAGCACAGCACTTCGCCGCCGACACCGGCTGCGCGCGCTTTGCGGTCGGTCATCACGCCTTGGGGTGTGGTGACAATGGCCACGCCCAAACCGTTGAGGACTTGGGGAATGGCGTCGCGGCCTTTGTAGACGCGCAGGCCAGGGCGACTGACGCGCTCAATGCGCTCAATCACAGGGCGACCTGCGTAGTACTTCAGGGCGATTTCAAGCTCGGACTTGCCGTCCGCTGTCTTGACTTGGAAGCCGTCGATGTAACCTTCATCTTTGAGCACCTGGGCGATCGCCACCTTCACTTTGGAAGAGGGGATCGAGACGGTGGACTTGGCCACCATTTGTGCGTTGCGGATGCGGGTCAGCAAGTCGGCAATGGGATCACTCATGCTCATGTTGTATGTCTCCTGCCGATTACCAGCTGGCTTTGGTCACGCCCGGAATGTTGCCTTGGAAGGCTAATTCACGGATTTTGGCGCGACCGAGGCCAAATTGACGGAACGTGCCGCGTGGACGACCGGTGATGGAACAGCGGTTACGTTGACGCGTCGGGTTGGCGTTGCGCGGGAGCTTTTGCAAACCCAGACGGGCTGCTGCACGCTCTTCATCGCTGCGCTTGGGGTCTTGAGAAATGGCTTTGAATTCCGCGTGTTTAGCCGCGTACTTGGCCACCAATTTATCTCGCTTGAGCTCGCGCTCGATCAATGCTACTTTAGCCACGTGCCACCTCAGTTCTTGAACGGGAAACGGAAGCCAGTGAGCAGTGCTTTGCACTCTTCATCATTCTTGGCCGTCGTGGTGATGCTGATATTGAGGCCGCGCAAGGCGTCAACCTTGTCATACTCAATTTCAGGGAAAATGATCTGCTCTTTCACGCCAACGTTGTAGTTACCGCGGCCGTCAAAAGCACGCCCGGAGATACCACGGAAGTCGCGCACACGGGGCAAAGCCACGGTGACAAAGCGATCGAGGAATTCATACATTTGAACGCCGCGCAAAGTGACCATACAACCAATGGCTTGGCCTTCACGGATTTTGAAACCGGCGATAGGCTTTTTGGCCTTGGTCACCACAGGTTTTTGGCCTGCGATTTTGGTCAGGTCACTGACAGCGTTGTCCATGACCTTCTTGTCGGCAACCGCTTCACTGACACCCATGTTCAAGGTGATTTTGGTGATGCGGGGCACCTGCATGGGAGACTTGTAGCCAAATTTGGCAATCAGCTCAGGGGCGATTTTTTCGCGGAAATGTTGTTGCAGTCGTGCCATGTTTATGCCGCCTTGATTTCTTCGCCGCTGGACTTGAACACGCGAACGCGTTTGCCACCGGCCAACTTCACGCCCACCCGGTCAGCCTTGCCAGTGGCGCCATTGAAAATAGCGACATTGGATTGGTGAATCGGCATGGTTTTTTCGATGATGCCGCCGTTGATGCCCTTCATAGGGTTGGGCTTGGCATGCTTTTTCACGAGGTTGATGCCCTCGACCACCAGATGGGAGTCATCGGAGCGCAGCGATACTTTGCCACGCTTGCCTTTGTCTTTTCCGGCGATGACGATGATTTCGTCGCCTTTGCGAATCTTGTTCATGGCGCGTCCTTACAGCACTTCAGGTGCCAACGACACGATCTTCATGAACTTCTCGGTACGCAATTCACGCGTGACCGGGCCGAAGATGCGGGTGCCGATAGGCTCCAATTTATTGTTCAACAACACGGCTGCGTTGCCATCGAATTTAACGAGCGAGCCATCGCCGCGGCGAATGCCCTTGGCGGTGCGAACGACCACAGCGCTGTAAACCTCGCCTTTTTTGACGCGGCCACGCGGAGCGGCTTCTTTGATGCTCACTTTGATAATGTCGCCAACACTTGCATAACGACGCCTTGATCCACCAAGCACCTTGATGCATAGCACGGACTTGGCGCCGGTGTTGTCGGCAACATCCAACCGAGATTCTGTCTGTATCATTTCAATATTCCCAACTTGCACCTTGTGCATCACTTGCCTACCTGCCGGCCCTTTGCCAGATTCTGATAGTCACGCAGTGCCAAGATCAGTCTTGGACCCGTCATCCACACGGCGAACCACTCGCTGTGCTTTTGTTTGGGTAGATAAACAACGCTCAAATACTCAAGCGAAGCCCTCGATTATGGCAGCATTTAGATGGCCCGTCAACTGTTTCTGGGTTATTTTTACTAAAAACCGGGGGCTTTTGGGCTTTTGAGGGGCTGCGACCGGGGAAATGGATCAGTCTTTCGCCCAGGCAAGCGAGCGCTCTACGGCTTGGCGCCAGCGGGCGTGGCCAGCTTGCCGGGCCGGGCTTGCCACTTGGGGCTCAAAGCAGCGGTCTTGTGCCCATTGGGCGGTGATTTCCTCCGCGCCCGACCAAAAGCCAGTGGCCAAACCGGCCAAATAAGCTGCGCCCAAGGCGGTGGTTTCTGTGACTTTGGAGCGAACCACGCAAACGCCCAAGGCGTCGGCCTGCATTTGCATCAGCAAATTGTTGCGACTGGCCCCGCCGTCCACCCGCAATTGCGTCAAAGCCAAACCGCTGTCACGCGACATGGCCTGAAACACGTCGGCGGTTTGCCATGCAATGGCCTCTAGCGCCGCCCGGGCAATGTGCGCACCCGTGCTGCCGCGCGTCAGGCCGATCAAGGTGCCGCGGGCCTTGCCGTCCCAATCGGGCGCGCCCAAGCCGGCAAAGGCGGGCACTAAGTAAACATCGGCCGTGTCAGTGACGCTGGCAGCCAAGGCTTCAACCTGGCTGGCACTTTGGATAATTTGTAAACCATCGCGCAGCCACTGCACGGTGGCCCCCGCCATGAAGACCGAACCCTCTAAGGCATAGGCGGTGAGGTGACTTGGGCTGGCGCTGCCGCCGGGCCCTTGCCAAGCCACCGTGCTGAGCAATTGGTTGGCGCTTTGAACCGGCAAGTGCCCCGTGTTCATGAGCATGAAGCAGCCCGTGCCATAGGTGTTTTTGGCCATGCCGGGGGCAAAGCAGGCTTGGCCAAAGGTGGCCGCTTGCTGGTCGCCCGCCATGCCAGCAATGGGCACGCTGCTGCCCAGCAGGTGGGCATCGGTTTGAGCCAAAATGCCGCACGAAGGCACGATCTTGGGGAGAACACTTCGGGGAATATTGAACAGCTTTAACAGCTCGTCGTCCCAGTCCAAAGTGTGCAAGTTGAATAAAAGCGTGCGCGAGGCGTTGCTGGCGTCGCTGGCGTGCACGCGCCCACCCGTGAGCTGCCAGACCAGCCAGGCGTCCACGGTGCCAAAGGCCAATTGGCCATTTTCTGCTTTGGCTCTGGCCCCGGGCACATGCTCGAGCAGCCAGGCCAATTTGGTGGCTGAAAAATAGGCATCTAACACCAAGCCGGTTTTGCGCTGAATCAGGCCCGCTTTGCCCTCTTGCTTTAAGCGCTCGCAATGAACCACCGTGCGCCGGTCTTGCCAGACGATGGCGGGGGCCACGGGCAGCCCGGTTGTGCGGTCCCACAAAACCGTGGTCTCGCGTTGGTTGGTGATGCCTATGGCTTGTAGTTGTGCGGGGCTGACCTCTGCTTTTTGCAAGACTTGCTGCATCACCCGCTTTTGGCTTTCCCAGATCTCCAGCGCATCGTGCTCAACCCAGCCGGGTTGAGGGAAAAATTGCTGAAACTCTTGTTGTGCGGTGGCCGCCGGTTGGCCAGCGCGATCGAACAGCACCGCCCTGGAGCTGGTGGTGCCTTGGTCAAGGGCAAGTATGTATTTCATAGGCACACAGCGTACCCGAAAGTTGGTCTTTTAAAAAGCGACAATGCCATACATGAACACCTCGAATTTTTTCATGCCAAGCTCTGGCGCGCAAGCCCCGCGGATGGCCTTCATTGGCGGGGGCAACATGGCCTGCGCCATCTTGGGCGGGCTGATCCAACAAGGCTTGCCCGCCAGTCACGTGCAAGTTGTAGAGCCTTTTGCGCCCACTGCGGCCAAACTTAAGCAAGAATTTGGCATTCAAGCCATGGCGCAAGCGCAGCCCGACTTGGCCAGCGCGCAGATGGTGGTTTGGGCCGTCAAGCCGCAAGTTTTTCGCGAAGCGGCATTGCCTGTTGCACCGCTGACCACCCATGCCTTGCACGTTTCGGTGGCCGCTGGCATACCCAGCAGCAGCATCGCGCGTTGGCTGCGCACCGATCGAGTGGTGCGCACCATGCCCAACACGCCAGCCTTGGTGGGCCAAGGGATCACCGCCATGTTTGCGCGAGATGGCGTCAGTCAGCTTGACAAGTCCTGGGCGCAGCAGATGATGGCCTGCACGGGTGAGTCTTTATGGGTGACTCAAGAAAGCCAATTGGACGCCGTCACGGCGCTGTCGGGCTCCGGGCCGGCCTATGTGTTTTATTTTTTAGAAGCCATGACGCAGGCAGGCGTGCAGATGGGACTGAGCAGCGAGCAGGCCTACCACTTGGCCACGGCCACCTTTGCGGGTGCCACGCATTTGGCCATTCAATCCGATGAGTCACCCGAGGTGTTGCGTGAGCGCGTGACCTCCAAAGGCGGCACCACTTATGCGGCGCTCAGCGCCATGATGCAATCGAACGTGAAGGAATCGTTTGTGCAGGCCATGCTGGCAGCCCACCAGCGCGCTGGCGAGTTGGGCCAGGAGTTTGGCAAAGACTGAGCTTGCTGCTTTTTAGCTTGCGAGGTAACTGAGCACGACGCCTGCAAACACACTGAAACCAAGCCAGTGGTTCAGCCTGAAAGCTTTGAAGCAACCGTCTCTGCTGCGATCTCGAATCAAGGTGAAATGCCAGGCCGACTGCAGGCCTGCAACGCCCAAGCCCAGTGCCAGCAAAGGGTGTTCTTGCGCGCTCAAAATCGCAAACCAAAGGCCCAAGTAGGCCGCATAAAAACCCATGATGGCCAGCACGTCCCAGCGGCCCAAAGTGATGGCCGAGGTTTTCATACCGATCTTCAAATCGTCTTCGCGGTCGACCATGGCGTATTCGGTGTCGTAGGCCAAGACCCAAAATAAATTGCCTAGCAACAAGAGCCAAGCTGCCCGCGGCACCTGCCCTTGCACCGCGGCAAAGGCCATGGGAATGCCAAAACTGAATGCCACGCCCAGCACCGCTTGGGGCATTGCGAAAAAGCGTTTGGCAAAGGGGTAGGCCATGGCCACCGCCAAAGCAGCAAACGACCACAGCACGGCTTCTGCGCGGGTGCTCAAGACCAAGACAAAGGCCAACAAAGCCAAGGCTGCGCCCAAACTCAAAGCTTCTTTCACGCCAATGCGACCGCTGGTCACAGGCCTTTGGGCTGTGCGCTGAACGTGACGATCAAAGTTGCGGTCCGCCACATCGTTCAGGCAGCAACCGGCGCTGCGCATCAAGAAGGTGCCCAGACTGAAGACCGCCAGCAAATGCCAGCCCGGAAAGCCGCCTGCAGCCACCCACAAAGCCGATAAAGTGGGCCACAACAAAAGCAGCCAACCTGCGGGGCGACTCCAGCGAATCAAATCCAAATACAGAGCGATTTTTTGGCGCATCGGTGTTTTATTTTTTCAGGTCAAGGTGAGCGCAAAGTTCCATCGTCAGCAATCAAGACAAGCGCTCAACGCCCGGCAATTTGCAAGCGTAAATGGCATTGCGCAAAGCGGCGATGGCCTCATAACGGGTAAAGCTTTTGCGCCATGCCAAGACCACGCGGCGCGTGGGCGGCAAGCCGCCCATGTTGTCCAAAATCGGCAAGTATTTGACATACGCATCTTCATGATTTTTGCGCTGAGATTGCGCATCCAAGGCTTGCGCTGGCACCGACAAACGCGGCACCAAAGTTACCCCCATGCCTGCAGCCACCATGTGTTTGATGGTTTCCAACGAAGAGCCTTCAAAGCTTTTTTGAATGCCCTGCGCGTTGCTGGAAAAGCGCGCGAACTCTGGGCACACTTCGAGCACATGGTCTCTGAAACAATGGCCCGTGCCCAGCAGCAGCATGGTTTCATTTTTCAGTTGATCGGCCGTGATCGAAGCAGCCTTGGCCAAGGGGTGGCTCACGGGCAAAGCTGCCATGAAGGGCTCGTCGTACAGCGCCGCTGTGGCCAGGCCCGTATCGGGAAAAGGCTCGGCCAAAATGGCGCAATCGATCTCACCGCTTCTGAGCATCTCGAGCAAGCGCAGCGTGAAATTTTCCAGCAGCATCAAAGGCATTTGCGGCGTCAATGCAATCGCTTGGCGCACCAAGTCGGGCAATAAATAAGGACCAATGGTGTAGATCACACCCAATCGCAATGCGCCGGCCAAAGGGTCTTTGCCGCGCTTGGCTATTTCTTTGATTTGCGCGGCTTGCTCCAGCACGCCTTGGGCATGGCGCACAATTTCTTCGCCCAATGGCGTGACGGTGACCTCGTTGGCGTTGCGTTCAAACAATTTAACTTGCAACTCTTCTTCTAGTTTTTTAATGGCCACCGACAGGGTGGGCTGCGACACGTGACAAGCCAGCGCGGCATTGCCAAAATGTTTTTCGCGGGCCACCGCCACGATGTATTTGAGTTCGGTCAGCGTCATGCGTTCAAGCTTTCAAGTACTCCGATTTTCCACCCAACCAGCGCGCAATGTGTTGCTCAGCCAATGCGGGGTGTTTTGCGAGCATGTCGGGGGCCAAGGCCCTGGCCCATTCGAGCAAGGCGATGTCCACGCTCAAGTCGGCAAAGCGCAGCATGGGGGCACCCGATTGGCGTGCACCTAAAAATTCGCCCGGACCGCGAATTTCCAAATCACGCCGGGCAATTTCAAAACCATCGTGGGTCTGAGCCATGGCGCGCAAACGTTCGCGTGCGGTTTGGCTCAAGCGCCCGCCCTCGGGCGTGCCGAACAACAACACGCAGGCAGAGGCGGCGCTGCCGCGCCCCACGCGCCCGCGCAGTTGATGCAATTGGCTCAAACCAAAGCGCTCGGCGTGCTCGATCACCATCAAAGAAGCGTTGGGCACATCCACACCCACTTCGATCACGGTGGTGCTGACCAGCACCCCCATGCTGCCTTGCGTGAACTGCGCCATGATCTCGCGCTTGTCAGCCACTGGCATGCGCGAATGCAGCAGGCCAACACTCACCCCTGGCAGGGCTGCCGACAAATCGGCATGGGTGGCCGTGGCATTGGTCAAATCAAGCGCTTCGCTCTCTTCGATCAAGGGGCAGACCCAATAGACTTGGCGGCCTTGCGACAATTGCGCACTGATGCGCTGGACCACTTCTTCCCGGCGGTTGTCAGAGATCACTTTGGTCACCACCGGCGTGCGCCCGGGGGGCAACTCGTCGATCACGGAAACTTCCAAGTCGGCGTAGTAACTCATGGCCAAGGTGCGCGGGATGGGGGTGGCAGTCATCATCAGCAAGTGCGGCTCCATGCCCGCGTCCTGCATTTTTTCACGCAGAGCCAAGCGCTGGGCCACGCCAAAGCGGTGCTGCTCGTCGATCACGGCCAAGGCCAAATTTTTAAAGCGCACATGCTCTTGAATCACGGCGTGCGTGCCCACCACCAAGGCCGCTTGCCCACTCTCGATCAAGGCCAGCATCTGAGTGCGCTCTTTTTTCTTTTGACTGCCCGTCAGCCAAGCCACTTGCACGCCCAAAGGCGCCAGCCAATCGACCAATTTTTTGAAATGCTGCTGCGCCAAAATTTCAGTGGGCGCCATCAACGCGCATTGCCACCCAGCATCAATGGCCAGCATTGCCGCCAGGGCGGCCACCACTGTTTTGCCTGCGCCCACATCGCCTTGCAACAAACGGTGCATGGGCGCGTTGTGGGCAATATCTTGCGCGATTTCTTGGCCCACGCGGTGCTGAGCTGCGGTGAGTCGAAAAGGCAGCGCTTGGAGCAGTTGGTCGTGCAATGCACCCGCTTTGTGCACGAGCGTGGGTGCGCGCAAATGCTGCCTTTCTTGCTTGGCGGTGAGCTGCGAGAGTTGCTGGGCCAACAATTCTTCAGCCTTCAAACGCTGCCAGGCTGGGTGGCTGCGGTCTTCCAAGGCTGCCATTGAAACGTCTGGGCTGGGGTGGTGCAAAAAAACCAAAGATTGGCGCAAACTCATCAGTTTTTGTGGCCCTGGCCACCTGGCCTGTGGGGGCAAGGTTTCGCTCAATTCTGCGCGGCTCAAACCCCCAGCCACGGCCCTTCGTAAATAAGCTTGAGGCAAAGCGGCCACAGTGGGGTAAATGGGCGTCAAGGCGGTGGCCAGCTCACCCCCCGCAGGTTTGAAACTGGGGTGCATCATGGTGCGGCCCATGAAGCCGCCTCGGATTTCACCGCGCACGCGAATTTGTGCGCCCACCGACAAAGCTTTTTGTTGGGCCGGGTAAAAGCTGAAAAATCGCAACGTGCAGGTGTCGCTGCCGTCGTCCACCGTGACCAACAATTGCTTTCTGGGGCGCAGACTGGCCTGAGCGGCAATGACCTTGGCCTCGATTTGTACGCTTTGGCCGTCGTGGGCGTCGCTCAAACGGGTGATGTGCGTTTCATCTTCGTAACGAAGAGGCAAATGCAAGGCCAAATCGATGTCGCGCGCCAAGCCCATTTTGCGCAAAGCCTTTTGCGGCATCGACAAGGCTTTGGTGGGAGGAGCGACAAAAGAGGGGGACTCAGGGGCGGGCATCTCGCCATTGTGCCGTGCCGCGCGGCCCCCAACTGCGGGCCAGGCGTCTTAAGGGTTGTCGTTGGCCGCAGCAGCCAGGACGAGGGCCAAGACCACATCGCGCACAGTTTTGCGGTCGACTTGGGCCAGCGACAAATACCGGCCCACCATCTCCCGATCGGCCAAGCCCATCTCAATGGGGCCAGCATTCAACTCAAAGACCCAAGTTTTGCCGGGCCCTCGGCCAAAACGCAGCTCGTCTGGGCTGACTTGCAACCACTCGGCCAAAACGCGCAATTTGTCTTGGGTGGGCATGACCTTGCCCAGCAACCAGTTGCGAGCGGTGTGCGGGGTGATGCTGCGCCCGTGGTAGCGCAGGTTAAAAGCGTTGGCCACCACCGTGGGCGAAGGGCGCACCCCGATCCCGTCCAAAGCGCTGCGCAGGCGCTCTGCGAATTGCTGTGCTTCGGGAATTGGCGGCATCATCAAACAGTACTGTCTGAGATCGGCCTGAAAGTAAATTGAGATATTGATTTTATTAATTGTTCATCACAAGTTGTATGTTTAACCCCAGAAAACTGGCCCTCGAAGTGACGTGAGAAAATAGCGCTTGTATTTTTTCTTGGCACGGGCCCGTTCGGCCCTCAAGCACCATGACCACAGTCTCACAAAATTCTCTCGGCGCTCCCCTCCAACTGAGCGACTTTGACTTTCAATTACCACCCGATCTGATTGCGCAGCACCCTTGCCCCGAGCGCAGCGCTTCGCGTTTGTTGGACGCAAGGCACGCTGAACCTCAAGACCGCATTTTCAAAACATTGCCTACTTTGATGCATTCGGGCGACTTGTTGGTTTTCAATGACACACAAGTGATCAAAGCCAGACTGTTTGGTCATAAGTCCTCCGGCGGAAAAGTGGAGCTGCTGGTCGAACGCGTTCTGCCTGGGCATCAGGTGGTGGCGCACATGAAGGTCAGCAAAAAGCCCTTGACTGGCGCTGTGCTGCACATGGACGGCCGCAGTGGCTCTGGCTTTGAGGCCCGCTTGATCGGACGCTGGCCGAATGAACAAGGCGCGCTGTTTTGCTTCGAATTGAGCGGCGAGCCGCACGCATTGATGGCCCTGCATGGGCACGTGCCCTTGCCGCCTTACATTGAGCGTCATGACGACGACACGGCCAGCCTAGAAGAGGTGGCGCAAGACGAGCAGCGCTATCAAACCGTCTTTGCCCGCACCCCGGGGGCGGTGGCAGCGCCCACTGCAGCCTTGCACTTTGACGAAGGTGTGCTCGCTGATTTGCAGGCCATGGGCGTGCACCGCGCCAGCGTGACCCTGCATGTAGGGGCAGGCACTTTTCAACCCGTCAAAACCCAAGACATTTCACAGCACCAGATGCACAGCGAGTGGTGCGACATTCCAGAGGCGACCCAGCAGGCCTTGAAGGATTGCAAAGCGCGTGGGGCCAGCGTCTGGGCGGTGGGCACCACCACCGTCAGAAGCATCGAGTCTTGGGCACAAACCGGCCAGGCGCAAGGCGACACGCAAATCTTCATCACGCCGGGTTTTGAGTTTCAATGGGTCGACCATTTGCTGACCAATTTTCATTTGCCCAAAAGCAGCTTGATGATGTTGGTCAGCGCATTTGCGGGCCATGAAAAAATCATGCGCCTTTATGCACATGCGATTGCCCAGCGCTACCGTTTTTTCAGCTACGGCGATGCCATGCTGCTTTCGCGCAGCGCGGCCTCTTAAGTCGTCTCTATGCCATTCAAATGGGGTAGATGATCGAGTTGGGAATCATCTCGCTGTCATAGATGCACAGGCGCTGCGCAAACTTCAGCCCATGCGCCGTGGGCACCACGGTGTCGATGTAACGGCCCACATTGAAGACGCTGCTCAAGCCGTCTAGCTTGGTGCGAAATACAGCGTAATTGGCCTCGGTATGCCAGCCTCTGTCGAGCACCGCACGCACCAGCGGCGCACCCACCACATGGCGCTGGTAATAGGGGTCGTGGTACAAAGTTTCTTGAATGCCGTAGACCCTGTCGCGCAGCATGGCCTTGCTCTCGAAAGACAAAGTGGCCAATGGAAAACCTCGCTCATGGTTCTCGCGAGGTTGCAATTTGTAGACAGCGTCTTCGGTGAAAAATTCAGGCCACAAATCCCACTTGCCGCTGTCTACCGCTATGGCGTAATCGGTATACAACTGACTCAACTCCCAATGAGTTTGAAAATCCATTTTGACTTCGCTGCTCATCTCACTCTCCCATCACTTTGCGCCAGTATTCGTACATGCCGCGTATCAAAGTTTCAGTCACCATGTGTTCGGTGTCAGCCACCTCCCGCCCACCCAGTTCGACCAAAGTACGGTGATCGGTTCGGGTTTCAAAGGCTTGTTGTGAAAACTCGATCACCTCGCCATCGTCCGCCGAGACAAAGCCAGCAGGGCCAAACAAATTGGCCTGGCGCAGTCTGCGCTGGGTCATCTCGGGGCTGTCGTCCTCGTATCCGAAATGGGTCCAAACAAAATCAAAGGCGCCGTGACCATCGGGCTGAATGTGCCGCGTTGAAACGCTGTTGACTTGCTGCTGCAGCACCACGCTGGGAAACAAAGTGGTCATGACCGCGGTGGGGCCGTTCCACCAAGCTTCTGGCACGATGTCCAAAAAACGAGGGTCTTCCAATTGCATGCTTTGTTTGAAACTGGCAACTTGCGTGACTTGGCTGGCTTGCCCAGCAGCGCCCCGGGTTGAGATCATGGCGGCATGGCGGTGATGCGCGTCCATGCGCAACTGCGATTGGTTGTCTGCTCGCCAAAGCCCAAAGGTCACAAACCAAGTGTGCAAGAGGCCGGGGTGGTAGGGGTCTTTGATGTTCTCTTGCATCAGCTTCCAGTTGCCCGGAATGCGTTGTCGGTTGTAGCCGAGCAGGGTCAGTTTGCGGCCATTGAACATGCGGTCAAAGTAGGACAAGATGACGGGGCCCATGAAGTCTTCTAAAGATTCCACATCGGGGTCGAACGAGGCGAACACCACGCCGCCGCGCACAGCCACGCGCAAGGCGTTGAGCTTGTGCTCTTTCATGTCAAAGTCGGCTGGCATGCCGCCATTGACTTTGCCGTTTTGCTTGACGCCTTTTCTGAACGTCACGCCCTGCAAGTCACCTTTTAAGTTGTAACTCCATTGGTGATAAGGGCAGACAAATTCTTGTTTGTTGCCCTGGCGCTCTCGGCAAAATTGCATGCCCCGATGCGCGCACATGTTCTCAAATACATGGATGGTGCCGTCCTCACTGCGGCTCATGACCACCGAGCGCTCGCCGACCACGGTGCGCTTGAAATCACCCACCTTGGGGATCTCAGCATCCAAGCCTACGTAGCACCAATGGCCGTGGTAGAAAAATCGGTCCAATTCTTTTTGATGCCGCTGCGCATCGGTGTACACCGCAAAGGGGATGCGGCTGGTGTCGCCCATTTCCCAATGCAACGGCGTTTCTGGCATTGTCTCTGGCGGGGTGCTGTGAGCGTTCATGGACGGCGTGCCTGGCAGGTTTGGAGAAGGGTTGGGGCTTTTGTCAATGGCACAGATGTTCGCACAATAAGTCCCCTGCACCGCACACTCGACTAGACTGTTTCGTAAAATACCCCATGCTTGAATTTGAATTGCTTTGCACCGACCCCTTGAGCCACGCCCGCCGTGGCCAGTTGAGTTTGAACCACGGCGTGGTTCAAACCCCTATTTTCATGCCTGTGGGCACCTACGGCACGGTCAAGGGCGTGATGCCGCGCAGCCTGGAAGACATGGGCGCGCAAATCATTTTGGGCAACACTTTCCATTTGTGGATGCGGCCAGGGCAAGACATCATGCAAAGCTTTGGCGGATTGCATGGCTTTGAGAATTGGCACAAACCGATCTTGACTGACTCAGGCGGTTTTCAAGTGTGGTCTTTGGGCGAGATGCGCAAAATCACCGAGCAAGGCGTGACTTTTTCATCGCCCGTCAATGGCGACAAATTGTTCATGTCCCCCGAAGTCAGCATGCAAATTCAAACCGTGCTCAATTCGGACATCGTGATGCAACTCGACGAGTGCACACCTTACGAGAGCAAAGGGCAACTCACCAGCGAGGCGCAAGCACGCCAATCGATGGAGATGAGTTTGCGCTGGGCCCAGCGCAGCCAAGACGAATTCACACGCCTTGAAAATCCAAACGCTTTGTTTGGCATTGTGCAAGGGGGCATGTTTGAGAACTTGCGCCAAGCATCTTTGGACCATCTGGTGGAGATGAATTTTCCAGGCTACGCCATTGGAGGCGTCAGCGTGGGTGAACCCAAAGAGCAGATGCTGCAAATCATGGCGCACACGCCGCACCGTTTGCCTGCGAACAAACCGCGCTACTTGATGGGTGTGGGCACCCCCGAAGATTTGGTCGAAGGTGTGGCGCAAGGGGTGGACATGTTTGACTGTGTGATGCCCACGCGCAACGCGCGCAATGGCACGCTGTTCACCCGTTTTGGTGATTTGAAATTGCGCAACGCACGCCACAAAGTAGACCCGCAACCGCTGGACAGCACTTGCACCTGTTATGCCTGTGCCGGCATTGCTGGAATCTCATGGGACCAAGGCGGGCGCAGCGGCTTCAGCCGAGCCTACTTGCACCACTTGGACCGGTGCGGAGAAATGTTAGGCCCCATGCTGTGCACTGTTCACAACTTGCATTACTACTTGAATTTGATGCAAGAGGTACGCAATGCTTTGGAGGGCGGGCTGTTCAAGGCTTTTCAAGCGCAGTTCAAATCAGAGCGCGCTCGCGGCGTCTGAGGGCATGGTGAACACGGTCAACACGCCGGTGTAACCATACAAGTGCTTGTGGGCAATTTCACCAGCGGCAAAAAACCCCACCAAAGGCACGTCGCCCAGCGCGTGACGCACCCATTGCATCTCGGCACTGGGCCCGCCAAAGTGCGGCCCACCTCGGCCAGAGCAACTGATGTACACCGCCCCGGCAATGCGCCGCGCGGGGTGCGGCGCGGCTTGTGCATCGCTTGCAGCCAGCGCGTGGGCCATCTCCAAGCTGATGGTTTCGGGCTCGAGTTCTTCGCGAATTTCGGTGCAAATTCGCCGCAGGTCAGCTCGGGCTGTTTGCAAATTTCTTTGGCAAAAGGCCAGGCGCTCTCCGGCCTGGGGGTGCTCTGCAATGGCCACGCCTTGGCGCGCAGGGTCCAGGCCCATGAGGTGACGAACCCGCACATCCACCCCCAAACTGCCGGTTTGCCCAACCCCTTGCTGCCCGGCCGAAGTCAAGCCGGCCAAGGTGGCGCGCACGGCTTCCAAAGCCTCTTGTGGTTGCGACAAAGAGACCTGCAAATCATCCAGCAAAATTTTCAATGCGGGTTGGCTGTCCAATTCGTAGATCACATTGCCTTGCGCCGAAGTGACCGTGCGCTCGATGCCGATGGGCTGACAGCCTTGCGTCACGCGCGACAAAATTTGCACTTCCGGCGACCAGGCTACACCGCTCAAACCTCCTTGCAAAATGCCCACTTTTGCGCCAGTTTGTTCTGCGTCTTGCGTTGAGCTCAAGGCAAACTGAACCGACTGCTGGCGGCTCGCGCACAAACCACCAAACAAGTAGCCTGAGCGCGTACGGCTGGCCATTTCTGCGATCAACTCGGCCAAGTCAGGGGTTTGGGGGTCTGCATGCACCAGCGCACTTTGCGCCTTGAAGCTGGCAGGCAAAGGCGCGGCCCCTGAGAACACGCGGTACTGCTCGGGTGGCACATCACACAGCATCACGGCCATGCCTGGTTCGTCAAAATATTCGGCATTGTTGGCGGCCACCCCCACGCCCACCGTGCCCGACCAATCTGTCACCATGGGCAAGGCTTCACGCAGGTGTTGCAACAAGGCGGCAGCTTCATTGGCGTAGTGGTCTGTGATGTACAGCAAGCCCAAGCTGGGCTTGTCAGCGTGGCCAGGCAAACTCATTTGGGCGCGCAATTGCGCCAGCACCAAGCCCGCAGCCATGACCCATTGCGGGTGCGTGGCGTGTCCAAATGGAAATAACTTCATGCCGGTTTTGTGCGACTGCTGGCGCTGGCTTTGGGCCGAGGTTTGGCACGCGATTGGGCTGGCGTTTTGCGCGGGGCTGCTTTGGCCTGCTTGGGAGCGTCTTTCATGGCCTTGTCAGCCACATCTTTGACGGCCGCCGCTGCAATGGTTTGAAACTGCTGCGTCAAAGCGCCCCACCACTGCATGGGGTCTACCGCTGGTGCTTCTGCGCCCTTTGGGGCATCCGTTTGTGCCTGCTTGTCTTGTGCAGCAGGCTTGTCAGCAGGCGCCGCAAAGGGAGGCGTTTCAGCAGCGGCCGGCGGTGCTTTGGCCATGAAAGCCTTGGCCAAATCGGCCATGTTCACATTCATCCCCTGCAATGTGGACAAGGTCATTTTTTGCACTTCCATGGCCTGGATCGTGGCCTTGAGCGCAGTGGCATTTTGGTCCAGCCAAAACTGCACTGCTTTGAGCTCTTGGATGCGCTTGTCCAACTCTTCAACACTCAATGTGGGCGCAACCCAAGAGGCCATGTTGGGCATGCCGTGGGATGGGGCAGCCGCACCCGGACTGGCCGCCTGCCCCAAGTTTTGCAAAAAATCAAAACCGGGCACAAATTTGCCAAAACCGAAAGGTGATTGATCGCTCATGGGGGCTCCTTGTGGAAGATCGCAGCGCAAAGCTTAACGCATACAGACAAGCCCTGAGTTTTTAGAATTGCGGCGGCCGACGCGCGCGCAAACTGGCGATGCCCTCTTGCACATCGGGCCCTGAAAAGCCCATGAACTCCAGGGCCAGCGAGGCGTCAAAGCTCGGGCCAGCTTGGCGCAGCCAATTGTTCAAGGCGTATTTGGTCCAGCGAATGGCTGTTTGACTGCCAGCCGCTAACCGCTCTGCCACCTCATAAGCTTTGGGCAAGAGGTCTGCCTCCTCAACAGCCAGCGACACCAAGCCAATGCGCTCGGCCTCTTCCCCGCTGACAGGTTCACACAGCATCAGGTAGTACTTGGCTTTGGCCATGCCGCACAAGAGCGGCCAAATGATGGCAGCGTGGTCGCCTGCAGCAACGCCCAAACGGGTGTGGCCATCAACGATTTTTGCAGTCTTGCTGGCGATGGAAATATCAGCCAACAGGCCTGCAACCAAGCCCGCCCCCACGGCTGGGCCGTGCATGGCGCTGACGATGGGTTTGTCGCAATTGATCAAGTTGTAGACCAAGTCGCGCGCTTCTTTCCAAACACGGGTGCGAACTTCAAAGTCACGCGTCATGTCTTGGACCAAAGACAGATCGCCGCCGCCCGAAAAGCCCAGCCCTTGCCCGCGCAAGACGGCGCAGCGCACGCTGTCGTCGCGGCCCACATCCAGCCAAATTTCTGCCAATTCAGCATGCCCCTCGTGGCCGGCAGTGGGCAATTTGCCATTGCCGCCAGGCCCCTGCGCTTTCATTTGAATGTCCAGCACGGACTGGCTGGCGCCGCGCCGCGAGATGCTCAAGGTTTGATAGCGGCTGTAATCGATGGGGTGGCTCATGGGGTATCTCCTGAAAAATTTACCGATGCTTGCCCAGTTGGAGGGGCTTGTCGCTGCCATATTGTGCAATGCATTTTGTCATGCGCCGCATCAACGCTTGATCTGGGTCAAAGGGCGCGGCTCGCAAGACTTCTACAATGCCGCGCAGAGGAACACACGCCATGAAAAACCAATTACAGCAAGAAACATTTCACCAACTTTTATTGGCGCAGCGCGTTGGTCTGTTGGAGCGCATGGCCAGTGAGCGCGGAGGCGTTGTGGGCCGCGCCGAAGTGGCCGCCGACCACTTTGGCGGGAACGAAGATTCGCATGCGCAGGTCATGACGCAGCGCGATGCCGAGTTCGCCATGAACGAACATGAAACAGCCGAGCTGTCTGCCGTTGATACAGCCTTGGCGCGCTTGAAGGCGGGCAACTACGGCATATGCTTGGATTGTGATGCAGAAATTCCAACCACTCGCTTGCTGGCTTTTCCCGCTGCGCTGCGCTGCATTGATTGCCAATCTTTTGCCGAGAAACGACACTGAGTCGTTTGAAAAACCGTGCAGGCCCTTCTTGGGCCAGGCCCCTGCCCGCCCTTCGCCGGGCAAGGTTTACATGCTAGTATTTGCGGATGACGCCTCCAAACACAGTTAAAAACATTCTCAAAATCATCGCTCTGGGGCTTCTTTTGCACGGATCTGCCTCGGTTTACGCTTGCTCGAAATTCGATATCAAGTGCAAGCTCAAAGAAGCAGCTGACAAAGCCTCTAACGAAGCCAAGACCGTCGGCAAAGACATCACCAAGGCCGCCAACGATGCCGCCTCCACAGCGCTGGAAGTTGAAGCCAAGGCCAACGGCTTTGCCAATGCAGCAGAAGCCGAAACCGCCTCCAAAGCCATGGGTTTTGCAAGCTATGCAGAGCGCATGGAAAAAGACAGCCTGGACATTGCTGGCAAGGAGTACAACACTCTGAAAAAAGACGCCGTCAAAGCGTATGCCACTGACTTGGCTGCTGCTCAAAAAGCTTATGTGGCCACCCAAAACAGCCTCAAGACCATGCTCAAGGATGGAGACAGCCTGCTGTCCTTCATGAAAAACCAATGCACAGCAGGAAGTGTGCTGAGCAATTTTGGAAAAATTGCGCCTTACGGGGCCAAAATGACCAAGTTGTCAGGCGATGAAAAACAGGCATTGAACCGCTTGCTTCGCGCTTTGATGCGAAAAAACCCGATTGATGCGCAAACTGCTTCCGACTTGAAATCCATTGGCACCTCGATTGGCATGATCAGCCAAACTGGGGTTTCTTTGGTGGGCAACGCCTTCCAATCCAATTGGGGCATCTATGTGGGCCCATCGGGCAGCTATGACGGCCTGGGCGGCGGCGTTTCCGTTGGTTTTAACGTAGACACATTCCCGCAGCGCAATGGCAAATTCAACATGGCCATCACCATCAGCGGCGGCGTTTCTGCCACACTGGGCACAGCCGATGCAGGGCCTGCAGGCGGCTTGGACCTGGGCTTGTCATGGGGCCCCGGCAGCTCGCAAGCCGCCAGCGGCCTGAGCTACACCTTCAGCGGCAGCGCCATGGGCTTTAACACCGGCCTGAGCTGGAGCTTGCCAACGCCCATGATTTCACTGCTCACGGGCAACCCCCACAACATCAACGTGGAGTCGCTCAAATCTGCCGCCGTGCAGCAAGTGACCTCACCGTTTACCTCGCTTTGTGCCGGGCCCGGCATATCAGCCGGCATCACCATCCCCTTCGAGCCACAAGCTGCTGCCAACGGCTCTTTCAGTGCTGGCTATACGCAGGTGGTTTCCAAAGCGCAGTTTTAATGACGATGCGCAAGCGTCACACCACTTGACAAGTTTTAGGATTTGAAAATGAGGCAATTTCTCAAGTTAGGCGTCCTGACAATGTCGCTTTTGCTCAGCGGATGCGGCATGTTCAGCTCGTTTGCAAACAAAACAACCTTGGTCGACCGTCAGGGTATTGATGTCGTCATGGATCACAACACGGGCGTGGGCTTCATCATCACCGACCCCAGCGTCAAAGAACGCGTTTGCAAAACCCCTGACCCTGACGTTTTGGCTTCAGAGACCAAATCTGAAGGCTTCTCCCTGGCGGGGTTGCTGCCTGGCGCGCCATCGGGCAATGACTCCCTGACTGAGTCTCAGGGTTTTGCTGCGACAACCCTGGGGGGGCGCAGCCCCTCGGTTTTGATCACAAGAGACATTCTCTACAGAATATGTGAGATGACTTCGAATTTGCAAATGAATTCCGAAGACACCGTGAAAGCCTACTTGTCCGCATTGGACAAGATCACTGAAATCATCAAAGTTCGAAGTGCTGCTGGCAAATCGGCGCCTACAGCGCCCGGCTCAAGTGGCTCTCAGCCACCTGCTGCTGCACCGCCCTCCTGATTTCCCAACACAGGGTACAACGCCCGGCCTAAGCCGCCAATGCCACAATCTGTTGGTCAATCGCGCCGAACAGGCTTTGGCCGTCTTTGCCTTTCATTTCAATTCGGATGGTGTCGCCAAATTTCATAAATTCGGTGCTCGGTTTGCCATCCAAAATGGTTTCAATGGCACGCTTTTCCGCAATGCAGCTGTAGCCCTTGGGCCATTCGGGTTTGCCGTTGACCAGCAGGCTTTTGTTGCTCACCGTGCCGCTGCCCACGATGGTGCCGGCGCGCACATTTCTCGTTTTCCCCATGTGCGCAATCAGTTGGCCAAAGTGAAATGTCATCTCGGGGCCCGCCTCACACATGCCCACTTTGCGGCCGTTCCAGCTGGACTGCAAAGTCAAATGCAAACGGCCATGCTGCCACGCATCACCCACCTCGTCGGGCGTGATGGCCACGGGGCTAAAAGCAGTGGCGGGTTTGCTTTGGAAAAAACCAAAACCTTTGGCCAACTCATTGGGGATCAAGTTGCGCAGGCTGACGTCGTTGGCGATCATCAGCAAGCGAATGCCCTCTAAGGCCGACTCGGGCGTCACGCCCATGGGCACATCGCCTGTGATGACTGCAACCTCGGCTTCAAAGTCAATGCCAAAAGCCTCATCGGCGCAGACCACCGGGTCGCAAGGGCCGATGAAATCGTCACTGCCGCCTTGGTACATCAAGGGGTCGGTGTAGAAACTTTGCGGCACCTCGGCGTTGCGCGCCGCGCGCACCAACTCCACATGGTTCAAAAATGCGGAGCCATCAGCCCACTGGTAAGCGCGTGGCAGCGGGGCCATGCATTGCTGGGGGTTAAAGGCAAAAGCGTGACGGGCTTTGCCACTGTTCAAAGTTTGCGACAAGTCTTCCAATTGAGGCGAGAAAAAGTTCCAGTCGTCCAGCACTTGTTGCAAACGCTGGGCGATGCCAGTCGCATAATGGGCGGTGCTCAGGTCACGCGAGACAACAACCAATTGGCCGTCACGCGATCCATCTTTGTAGGTGGCTAGTTTCATGCTGTGGTGCTCTTACTTCATGGGAAATTAGCCTCAGTTTAACCAAACGACAAGCACCTAAAATTTCTGCCATGCTGGTCCCTGCTGATTTCACTGTTCAATGACCCGCGCCGCCTCTTTGCTTGCAGCGCCTTCGGGCAAAACCCTGGCCTTGCTGGCCAGTTTGGTGTTGGCGATTCATGCTGTGTTGTTGGTCTATACCGGCCCTTCTTTTTTCCGCTTTGAGCCCAATCCTTTGACTGTGGCAGCCTTGCAAACACGGCTCATCTCTGCGGCTGCGGCAGACCCAGCAGCGCCGGCCCATGAGCCGCGCGCCATCAGCAATGCAAAGCCCAAAGCCCAAACGCCAAGGAAAGCGCCTGTGGCGGCCAGGCAAGGCGTCAGCCAAGGCACGCTGGCGCAAACGCCAAGCGATGCGAGCGAGCCCTCGCCCCCTGGCGATTCCCAGACCCACACCAGCCTTCCCCCCAAGGAGGAAGCTGTGCCGGCCGTGCCCAGCCCCACTACCCCCACCAGCACAGCCACCCCCAATGAAAATGTGAGCTCTGTTTCAGCCGCAGTACCCGTCCCACCCACCCCTGCGGCCTTGCCTTTGCCTGCTCCCACCAGCGCTGAGGCGACCGCCAGCGCGAGCCACCCCTTGTCGGCCCAATTAGGCGACCTGCCGCCTTCCAGTCTCATCAGCTACAAACTCACGGGCCAAGAGCGGGGCCTGACCTACCACGCCTCTGGCACTTTGCGTTGGCAACACAACGCACAGCGCTACGAAGCAGATTTGAGCGTCAAAGCCTTTTTGCTGGGCACCCGCGTGTGGAAAAGCGTGGGCGCGCTGGGCCCGCAAGGCTTGGCGCCGCTGCGTTATTCAGACATCTGGCGTGGCGAGCGGGCAGCGCACTTTGAGGCGGCCCAGCAGCGCATCGTTTTCAGTGCCAACACGCCAGTGGCCCCCCTGCAAGCCGGGGCGCAAGATCAGGTCAGTTTGTTCATTCAAATGGCCGCGGCCATGGCTGGGCAAGGCAGCACGCGCGAAGGCGCCAAAGCTTTCGTGGTTGGAAATCAATTGGGTGTGCAAACGGCCACCGCCCGCGATGCCGTCAATTGGACTTTGAGTCTGGCCGCGCAAGAGCCCATTGTGATCAACGGCGAGACCTTTGAGACAAGCCGCTGGCTCTGCCTGCCACGAGGCCGGTTTGACAGCCAACTTGAGCTTTGGCTTTCCAAAGCCCACGCATGGTTGCCCGTGCGCATTCGCATCACACAAACCAACGGCAACTACATTGACATGGAGATGCGCTCGCTTGAGCCCTTGCCCACTTTAGCGCCGGCGAGCGCGCCTTGAATCCATGGGACTTGAATTATTTTCTTTCAACCCCATGTGAAAGGCCTAGACTTCAGTCAGAATGGCACCATGAACTTGTTGTACGAATCCGATTCTTTCGCCGTCATGCACATGTTGGCCAACGAGAGCGGCGAGCCCGCGCCCATCGCCAGCCCCCCCACCTTGGAGCGACACGGGTTTGAAATTGTCGACAAACGCTCGGGTAAAGAGGTTTACTTAGATGGCTCTTGGGCTGAGATGTTCCAGATGCACATTCAAGCTTGGCAACAAAACACGCCCACGCAAGAAGAAGTTGAGGACACCCTAGAGCGCTACACCGGGTTGGCCCAGCAACCCGTGTTAGTGCACTAAAGCGCTCTCAAAGCCCTTTTCCAGCCCTTTTCAAGCATGCCGGCGGATGCTGTCAGCCAGTGTGTTGACGATCTGCTCGATGTGCTCTTTCTCCACAATGTAGGGCGGGCAAATCACTATATTCTCGCCTGCTGGGCGCACCAAAACGCCCTGGCGGTAACAGTCTAAAAAGATATCGTAAGCGCGCTTGCCCGGGGACCCTGGGACAGAGGCTAACTCGACTGCACCGGCCAAGCCCAAACTGCGAATGCCGATCACATGGGGCATGCCCTTGAAGGTGCTGTGCAGCGCGTCGCCCAGCACAACCCCCATTTGACCCGCCCGTTCAAACAACTTTTCTTCTTTCAGCAGTTTCATGGTGGCAATGGCTGCTGCGCAAGCCACTGGGTGCCCAGAATAGGTGTAACCGTGAAAAAACTCAATCGCATGTTCCGGCGCATCAGCGTTCATCATGGCGTCGTAAATAAAATCTCGGCAGACCACGCCGCCCAATGGAATCACGCCATTGGTGACGCACTTGGCAAAGTTGAGCATGTCGGGCACCACACCGTAATAGTTGGAGCCAAAGTTGGTGCCCATGCGGCCAAACCCGGTGATGACTTCGTCAAATATAAGCAAGATGCCGTGCTTGTCGCAAATCTCGCGCAGGCGCTTCAAATAGCCTTTGGGCGGCAAGTACCAACCCGCAGAGCCGGCCACCGGCTCGACGATGATGGCCGCCACGTTGCTGGGGTCATGCAGGGCCAAAATGCGCCCTTCCAACTCTAGGAGCGGGTCTTCTTGCCAGACCGGTTCTTCGTTGTGGATGTAGGCATGGTTGACAGGGTCGTGAATGAAGCGCATGTGGTCCACCCGCGGCAGCAATTGCGCCCCGTAGGCCTTGCGGTTGGCCGGCAGGCCGCCCACACTCATGCCGCCAAAATTAACGCCGTGGTAGCCCTTCTCGCGGCCAATGAAGACGTGTCGGTGGCCTTCGCCGCGCGCACGGTGATACGCCAAGGCCACCTTGAGCGAAGTGTCCGCCGCCTCGGAGCCCGAGTTGCAAAACAAGACCTTATTCAAGTCACCCGGGGCCATCTGCGCAATCATGTGGGCCGCTTCAAACGCTTGGTCATTGCTGACCTGAAACGCGGTGGCGTAGTCCAGCGTGTCGAGTTGCTTTTTGATGGCTTCGTTGATGGGCTTCCTGTTGTGCCCCGCGCCCACGCACCACATGCTGGAGATGCCGTCGATCACTTTTTTACCCTCGTGGGTGGTGAAGTGCATGCCCTCGGCGGCCACAAAAACACGCGGGTCTTTGTGGAAATGGCGGTTGGCGGTGAAGGGCAGCCATTGGTTGTCCATGTTGAAAGCAGTTGCGGCCATGTGACGGGACTCCTTAAGCGTTCACACCGAATGAGATGACGTGATCAGGCCACAGTGTAAATCGAAGTTGCAAATGACTTGGCAGCATGGCCTTGCACTCAACTGCCAGCGCCCAGCCTACCCCCCAAACTGCGCCGCGCTGAGCACCCCAGGGTGGTTGGCCACCAAGCTCACGAAGTAGCTCGGCTCGGTGATGTCCAGGTCAGACGCTCCCGTGGCGCCGGCGTAGCTGCCGTCCACATCGCCGCTGAGGTA
>CAIQBO010000011.1 GCA_903870145.1 uncultured Burkholderiales bacterium
AAAACCTAAGAACAGCGTGAAGAGAACCCTATCAGGCGTTGATTTATATAAAGAAAACCACCAAATGGTGGGCGATAGAAGTTTCGAACTTCTGACCCCTGCAGTGTGAATGCAGTGCTCTACCCCTGAGCTAACCGCCCTGTCGCTTTGTAGCGCAGCCTTCAATTATGCCATATTTAGAAATTATCAAGCCGCGCAAGCACTCAAGCGCCACACCGTTTTGCCGGCGCTGGCTTTGTCCAACTCAATCAAGTGCGCTGCGTGAGCGGCATGCTCTTGGGCGTTGGCTTGCAGCACTGGCAGCTTAAAGCTCGACAAATCGATGCTGTCTTGCGCGCCCGCGCCCTCGGTTTCGCTTCCTAAATCCATCATGAGCGCTTCTTGGCCGCGCGTGAGGTTGATGTACACATCTGCCAGCAACTCTGCGTCCAACAAGGCGCCGTGCAGGGTGCGCCCGGAGTTGTCCACGCCCAAGCGGTCGCACAGCGCGTCCAAGCTGTTGCGTTTGCCCGGATACATCTGCTTGGCCATGACCAGCGTGTCGACCACGCCGCTGACAGACAACGCAAATGCGCCCTGCCCCACGCGTTCGAGTTCTTTGTTTAAAAACCCCAAGTCAAACGCAGCGTTGTGAATGATGATTTCTGCGCCTTGCACATAGTCCATCAGCTCTTGCGCAACTTCAGAAAATTTGGGTTTGTCACGCAAAAATTCGTTGCTGATGCCGTGCACTTTGAGCGCGTCTTCATGACTGTCACGCTCGGGGTTCAAATAGAAATGCAAGTTGTTGCGCGTGAGCTTGCGGTTGACCAATTCGACGCACCCAATTTCAATGATGCGGTCGCCCCCTTCGGCTGACAAGCCGGTGGTCTCTGTGTCTAAAAATATTTGACGCATGCAACTCTCAATTCGTTTTCAATGATTTTCTTTGGCGTGGTTGATGGTGTAGCGCGGTATCTCGATCACCAAGTCTTTCTGACTCACAATGGCTTGGCAGCCCAAGCGTGAATTGGGCTCTAGGCCCCAGGCGCGGTCGAGCAGGTCTTCTTCAGCTTCTTCGATCGCATTCAAACTGTTCAAGCCTTCACGCACGATCACGTGGCAGGTGGTGCAGGCGCAACTCATGTCGCATGCGTGCTCGATGGGGATGTTGTTCTCAAGCAGGGCTTCGCACACGCTGGTGCCTGGGTTGACGCTGATCTGAGCGCCTTGGGGGCAGTACTGTGCGTGCGGCAATATTTTGATAACGGGCATGGCTTGAGTTTACTTAAAAGGCTCAGAGTGATTTACAAACTTTGAATGTTCTTGCCAGACAAAGCTTTTTGAATGCTGTGGTTCATGCGCTGCGCTGCAAATGCTTCTGTGCCTTTGGCCAATGCCAGCGTGGCGTCTTCCAGCGTTTGTGCGTCTTGCGCACTGCCAATGGTTTGTCGCAGTGTGCCCATCAAGCTGTCAATTTCTGTGCGTTGTTCTGTACTGAGCAATGCTGCATCGGCGTTCAAGGCGCTTTGCGTGGCCATGAGCATGCGGTCTGCGTCCACTCGCGCCTCAACCAAGGCACGGGCTTTCATGTCCACTTCGGCGGTGGTGAAACTGTCTTGCAGCATTTGTGCAATTTGTTGATCGCTCAAGCCATATGAAGGTTTGACGTCAATTTTGGCTTCAACCCCGCTGACTTGCTCTTTAGCCGCTACGCTGAGCAGGCCATCGGCGTCTACAGTGAATGTGACGCGAATGCGCGCTGCGCCAGCGGCCATGGGCGGAATGCCGCGCAATTCAAAGCGGGCCAGACTGCGGCAATCGACCACCAAGTCGCGCTCGCCTTGCAGCACGTGCAGCGCCAATGCGGTTTGACCGTCTTGGTAGGTGGTGAAGTCTTGCGCCATGGCCGTGGGAATGGTTTGGTTGCGCGGAATGATGCGCTCGACCAAACCGCCCATGGTCTCAATGCCAAGCGACAATGGGATCACATCAAGCAGCAGCAAGTCGCCAGCAGAGTCGTTGCCGGCCAATTGATTGGCTTGGATGGCAGCGCCCAGGGCCACCACTTCATCAGGGTTTAAATTGTTCAGCGGCGCTTTGCCAAAGTACGCTGCCACAGCAGATTGCACTTGCGGCATGCGGGTTGAGCCACCCACCATCACAACGCCTTGAATGTCTTGGGCTTTGATGTTTGCATCGCGCAGGGCTTTGTGCACGGCGGCCATGCAGCGCACTGTGAGGCTTTGCGTGGCGGCCTCAAATTGCGCGCGACTGACTTGCACGCTGTGCTCAGCGCCCTGCAGCTGCCATTGCATCAAGGCCTCATCGTTTGTACTCAACGCTTCTTTGGCACTGCGCGCTGCGGCTTTCACGCGGGTTTTGTCTTGCGCCGAATCAGCCTTCAAATTTTGTTCTGCCAGCACCGCGTCTGCCAAGGCGTGGTCGTAGTCGTCGCCCCCTAAAGCGGAGTCGCCTCCTGTGGCCATGACTTCAAAGACACCGCGGCTCAAGTTCAAGATGGAAATATCAAAAGTGCCGCCGCCCAAATCAAACACGGCATAAATGCCCTCGCTGGCGTTGTCCAGGCCATAGGCAATGGCCGCGGCCGTGGGTTCATTGATCAAGCGCAGCACATTCAAGCCGGCCATTTGCGCGGCATCTTTGGTGGCTTGGCGCTGTGCGTCGTCAAAGTAGGCTGGCACCGTGATGACAGCGCCGTAAACGTCGTCGCTGAAAGTGTCTTCGGCGCGAAAGCGCAAGGTTGCCAAAATTTCTGCGCTGACTTCAACAGGCGATTTTTCACCTTGCACCGTTTGAATTGACAGCATGCCTTTGGCTTTGTCGACAAAGTTGTAGGGCAACTTTTGAGGCTCGTGAATGTCGGCCAAACTGCGGCCCATGAAACGCTTGACCGAGGCCAAGGTGTTTTGCGGATCTGCCGCTGCAGCGTCCAGCGCCTCTTGGCCAATTTGCCGCCCCTGCCCAGGCAAGTAGCGCACCACGGAGGGCAAGATCACTTGGCCGAGGCCATCAGGCAAGCACTCGGAAACACCGTTGCGCACCGAGGCCACCAAGGAGTGCGTGGTGCCCAAGTCAATGCCCACGGCAATGCGGCGTTGATGCGGGTCTGGCGCTTGGCCAGGTTCGGAGATTTGCAGAAGTGCCATGAAATAAGGGGGCTGATACAGCGCTGAATTTTAACGGTCTAAGTGCTGCTGCACTTCTTGTGCAAACTTGTCAATGAACATGAGTGACCTGACCTGCCCCACGGCAGATTGAAAGTCTTGGGCCTCGTCAATCAATGAAGCCGCTTGCGCCAAGACTTGCGCTTGGAGCGCATGCACTTCTTCCAGCAAAGCTTCCAGTGCTTTTGCTTTATCGGGGGCAGCGGTCAAGGCTTGAATGTCTTCCAAGCTTTCACGCCAAGCCATTTGCTGCATCAAAAATGCAGCAGGCATGGCGGTGTTGCTTTCGGCGTTGACCGAGGCACCATGCAACTCGCACAAATAAGCGGCGCGCTGCAGTGGGTTTTTCAGGCGCTGATAGGCCTCGTTGATGCGCACCGACCACTGCATGGCCAGGCGCTGCGCAGTTGCACCTTCCACGGCAAATCGGTCAGGGTGGGCTTGACGCTGCAAGGCCTTCCACTGGTCATCGAGCAGTTTGCGCTCAAGCGCGAACGCCGCCGGCAAGCCGAACAACTCGAAGTCGTTGGCCTGCAAAGAGATCACACGCGAAACGATTCGCCACAGCCGCAGCGATCGCGCTCGTTGGGGTTGTTAAAGCGAAAGCCTTCGTTCAAACCTTCGCGCACAAAATCGAGTTCGGTGCCGTCAATGTAGGCCAAACTTTTGGGGTCGATCAAGACCTTGACACCGTGGTCTTCAAAGACCACATCTTCAGGCGCAATCTCGTCAACGTATTCGAGTTTGTAGGCCAAGCCTGAGCAGCCCGTGGTCTTGACACCCAAGCGCACGCCCACACCTTTGCCGCGCTTGCTGAGGTAGCGCGTGACATGCCTTGCGGCCGCTTCTGTCATGGAGACTGCCATAGTTTCTTACTCTGATTTCAAATCAATGCGCGTGTTTTTTCTTGTAGTCTTCGACCGCGGCTTTGATGGCATCTTCGGCCAAGATGGAGCAGTGAATTTTGACTGGCGGCAAAGCCAGCTCTTCGGCAATTTGGCTGTTTTTCAATGCCGCTGCTTGGTCCAAGGTTTTGCCCTTGACCCACTCGGTGACCAAAGAGCTTGAAGCAATGGCCGAGCCGCAACCGTAGGTTTTAAAGCGCGCGTCTTCGATCACACCAGTTTGCGGGTTGACCTTGATTTGCAGCTTCATGACGTCGCCGCAAGCGGGCGCACCCACCATGCCAGTGCCCACGCTGTCGTCGCCCTTTTCAAAGGAGCCCACGTTGCGGGGGTTTTCATAGTGATCAACAACTTTTTCGCTGTAAGCCATGGTGTTTCTTTCTGAACTAATTAAATCAGTGCGCTGACCATTGAATGGTGCTCAGGTCAACGCCATCTTTGTACATTTCCCACAAGGGGCTTAAATCACGCAACTTCGCCACGTTGTGGCGAATGGTGTCGATGGCAAAATCGATCTCTTCTTCGGTGGTCCAGCGCCCCACCGTCATGCGCAAGCTGCTGTGGGCCAACTCGTCGCTGCGGCCCAAGGCGCGCAGCACATAGCTGGGCTCCAAGCTGGCCGAGGTGCAGGCCGAACCCGACGACACGGCCAAGCCTTTGATACCCATGATCAAAGACTCGCCTTCAACGTAGTTAAAGCTCATGTTGATGTTGTGCGGCACGCGCTTTGTGGCGTGACCGTTCAAGAACACTTGCTCGACATCTTTCAAGCCATTGATCAAGCGCTCTTGCAAAGACTTGGCCTTGGCAATGTCTTGGTCCATTTCTAAGCGCGCAATGCGAAAGGCCTCGCCCATGCCTACTATTTGGTGCGTGGGCAAGGTGCCCGAGCGCATACCGCGCTCGTGACCACCACCGTGCATTTGCGCTTCCAAACGAATGCGCGGTTTGCGCCGCACATACAAAGCGCCAATGCCTTTGGGGCCGTAGGTTTTGTGCGAAGCCAGGCTCATCAAGTCGACCGGCAAGGTGTTCATGTCGATTGGCAATTTGCCAGTGGCTTGCGCTGCATCGACATGGAACACGATGTTTTTTTCGCGGCAAATGGCACCAATGGCGGCGATGTCTTGAATCACACCAATTTCATTGTTGACAAACATGACACTGGCCAAAATGGTGTCAGGGCGCAAAGCAGCTTTGAACACATCGAGGTTGATCAAGCCGTCTTCTTGCACATCGAGGTAGCTGACTTCAAAGCCTTGGCGCTCGAGTTCACGCATGGTGTCGAGCACGGCTTTGTGCTCGGTTTTGACAGTGATCAGGTGCTTGCCGCGGCTTTTGTAAAACTGCGCAGCGCCCTTCAAAGCCAAGTTGTTAGATTCTGTGGCGCCGCTGGTCCAGACGATCTCGCGCGGGTCAGCGCCTATCAAATCGGCCACGTTTTTGCGCGCAACTTCAACCGCTTCTTCTGCTTCCCAGCCCCACGCGTGACTGCGTGAAGCGGGGTTGCCAAAATGCTCGCGCAACCAAGGAATCATGGCGTCAACCACGCGCGGATCAACCGGGTTGGTGGCGCTGTAGTCGAGGTAAATAGGGAAATGGGGAGTTGAATTCATGGTGCGATCTCAATCAATGCCGTGGGCTCATTGTTTGGCAAACGCATTGCCCAAAGCAAACACCGAATTGGGCACATTCACATGAATGGGCTTGGCCACCGGCATGCTGGAGATAGCGCGTTTGATCATGGGTTTGCTTTCCACCTTCAGGCCTGCAGCCAATTGGTCTTCCACCAATTTTTGCAAGTTCACAGAGTCTAAAAACTCGACCATGCGTGCGTTCAATGAAGACCACAAGTCGTGCGTCATGCACCGACCATTGGCGCCGTGGCAGTTTTCTTTGCCGCCGCAGTGAGTGGCGTCAATGGGCTCGTCCACCGACAAAATGATGTCGGCCACAGTGATCTCGCAAGCCTTTTTGGCCAAGGTGTAACCCCCGCCTGGCCCGCGCGTGGACTCCACCAATTGGTGCCGGCGCAATTTGCCAAACAACTGCTCCAGGTAAGACAAAGAGATTTCCTGGCGCTGGCTGATGGCGGCCAAAGTGACCGGCCCCGTGTTCTGGCGCAAAGCCAAATCGATCATGGCGGTTACCGCAAATCGACCCTTGGTGGTGAGACGCATGGCAAGCTCCTGTAAGTGTTGAAACCGTGCAACCAGCAGACAATTCGTTTGGTTGACTAATTAGGTCAAGTATAGCAGAACTTGAGTAGATTAGTAGGGATATATTATTGTGAGTGCACTCAATGTCAGTAAATCTCGACCTGCAAGCCAAATGCTCAAACCTAGGGGCCGTCCGCGCTCAGAACACCCCAAAGAACGCATCAATATCAGACTTTCACACGGCGTCCTGGTTCACTTCAAGTCCACGGGTGAGGGTTGGCAGACGCGGATTGACTCTGCCTTGCGCCAATTTATTGCAGAGCATCCCGGGCCTTGATCCGTCTGATCTGCCTCCCGCGTCCCCGCTATTTCAGCCCACGTTATCCACCCCCGGCGCCCCGAAAGCCTGCTCCTTGAGCATGTGCAGTTGGTCTCGAATTTTGGCGGCGTTCTCAAAGTCCAGGTTTTTGGCATGCTCCATCATTTGCTTTTCAAGTTGCTTGATGGCCCTTGAGATGTCTTTTTCACTCATCTCCTCCACCTTGGCGCGTTGCACCGCTGCGCGCTCCAAACGATCGGCCTCTTTGCCAGCCTTCTCGCTGTAGACGCCGTCGATCAAATCGCGAACTTCTTTGACGATGCTGCGCGGCGTGATGCCTTCTGCCAAGTTGTGCGCAATTTGTTTGGTGCGCCGGCGGTCTGTCTCGCCGATGGCTTTTTTCATGGACTCGGTCATGCGATCAGCATACAAAATGGCGCGGCCATTGACGTTGCGCGCAGCACGGCCTATGGTTTGAATCAGGCTGCGCTCAGAGCGCAAGAAGCCCTCTTTGTCGGCGTCCAAAATGGCCACCAAAGAGACCTCGGGAATGTCCAGCCCTTCGCGCAATAAGTTGATGCCCACCAACACATCAAAAGCGCCTAAGCGCAGGTCGCGCAAAATTTCTACGCGCTCAACGGTGTCCACATCGGAGTGCAGGTAACGCACCTTCACGCCGTTGTCGCTCAAGTAATCGGTCAGCTGCTCGGCCATGCGTTTGGTCAAGGTGGTGATCAAGACGCGCTCGTGCTTTACGACACGAATGCGAATTTCTTGCAGCACGTCGTCGACTTGGTGAACGGCTGGCCTGACTTCCACCATGGGGTCAACCAAGCCCGTGGGGCGAACCAACTGCTCGACCACTTGGCCTGCATGCGTTTTTTCGTAATCGGCAGGTGTGGCTGAGACAAAAATGCACTGTCGCATTTTGGCTTCAAACTCTTCAAATTTCAAAGGCCGATTGTCCAGCGCACTGGGCAATCGAAAGCCGTATTCAACCAAAGTGGTTTTGCGTGCGCGGTCGCCGTTGTACATGGCGTTGAGCTGGCCAATCATTTGGTGGCTCTCGTCTAAGAACATCAAAGCTTCACGCGGCAAATAATCGGTCAAGGTACTGGGCGCAGCACCAGGCTCAGCCCCAGACAAATGGCGCGTGTAGTTCTCAATACCCTTGCAGTGCCCCACTTCGCTGAGCATTTCCAGATCAAACCGAGTGCGCTGCTCTAAGCGCTGGGCTTCGACCAATTTGCCCATGCCCACCAGCTCTTTGAGGCGCTGGGCCAACTCGACTTTGATGGTCTCGACTGCGGCCAAAATTTTGTCGCGCGGCGTGACGTAGTGGCTCGAAGGATAGACCGTGAAGCGCGGAATTTTTTGACGAATGCGCCCCGTCAATGGATCAAACAGTTGCAGGCTTTCGACTTCGTCGTCAAACAATTCGATGCGAATGGCCATCTCTGAATGCTCGGCGGGAAAAACATCAATGGTGTCGCCGCGCACTCTGAATTTGCCGCGGCTGAAGTCTTGGTCATTGCGCTGGTATTGCATGCGAATGAGTTGCGAGATCACATCGCGCTGGCCGATTTTGTCGCCCGCGCGCAGCGTCATGACCATGCGGTGATAACTCTCGGGCTCACCAATGCCGTAGATGGCCGAGACGGTGGCCACGATCACCACGTCTCGCCGCTCCATCAAACTTTTGGTGCACGACAGCCGCATTTGCTCGAGGTGCTCGTTGATGGCAGAGTCTTTTTCAATGAACAAATCGCGCTGAGGCACATAGGCCTCTGGCTGGTAGTAGTCGTAGTAGCTGACGAAATATTCGACCGCATTTTTGGGGAAGAACTCACGAAACTCACTGTACAACTGGGCTGCCAAGGTTTTGTTGGGGGCCAACACAATGGTGGGCTTGCCGATTTGGGCAATCACGTTGGCCATGGTGAAGGTTTTGCCGGAACCTGTCACGCCCAAAAGGGTTTGAAACACTTCGCCGTCGTTCAAGCCCTCGACCAATTTCACGATGGCCGTGGGTTGATCGCCCGCAGGCGGGTAGGGCTGGTACAACTCAAAGGGGGAGCCTTCGAAATGAACGAACTTCCCCTCAGGAGCCACATAGGGGGCCACATCAGCCACGGCCAGCGCCGCACTGGCGGCATCTGGCATGGAATTGGCACTGGAGGCGCCAGCGAGATCGGGCATGTTCAAAAGGTCCGTTAAAATTGAGGGCAACCCTAAAGCCTAACCCAGGTTGGGCCAATCTGCCATCTGCCCTGCACTTGAAGGACTTTTTTTTCATGTCTCTGTTTACCGCCGTCGAAATGGCCCCCCGCGACCCGATCTTGGGTTTGAACGAACAATTTGCTGCTGACAGCAACCCTCACAAAGTCAATTTGGGCGTGGGCGTGTACTTTGACGACAGCGGCAAAGTGCCCTTGCTCCAATGCGTGCAATCAGCCGAAAAAGCCATGATGGCAGCGCCCTCAGCCCGCAGCTATTTGCCCATTGACGGCATTGCCGCCTATGACACAGCCGTCAAAGGCCTGGTTTTTGGCGCAAGCAGTGAGTCGGTCACCTCTGGCCGTGTGGCCACTGTGCAAGGCATTGGCGGCACCGGCGGCTTGAAAATTGGCGCTGATTTCTTGAAAAAAGTCAGCCCCAACGCCAAAGTTTTGATCTCTGATCCAAGTTGGGAAAACCACCGCGCTCTGTTTGCCGGCGCAGGTTTCGTGGTCGAGACTTATGCTTATTACGATGCAGAAAAGCGTGGCGTGAACTTTCAAGGCATGTTGGCCAGCCTGAACGCAGCGGCGGCCGGCACCATCGTGGTTTTGCATGCGTGCTGCCACAACCCCACCGGCTACGACATCACTGCAGCCCAATGGGAGCAAGTCATTGCGGTGGTCAAAGCCCGAAACCTGACTGCATTTCTAGACATGGCCTACCAAGGCTTTGGCCACGGACTTGCCGAGGATGGCGCCGTGATTGGTCAATTTGTGGACGCCGGGCTGAGCATTTTTGTTTCGACCTCTTTTTCCAAGAGCTTCAGTTTGTATGGCGAGCGTGTGGGCGCCCTGTCGGTCTTGTGCACCGACAAAGAAGAGTGCGCTCGCGTTTTGAGCCAACTCAAAATCGTCATTCGCTCGAACTACTCCACCCCCCCGATTCATGGCGGCGCCGTAGTGGCCGCGGTGCTGACAAACCCCCACTGGCGTGCCACTTGGGAGGCAGAGCTGGGCGAAATGCGCATGCGCATCAAAGCCATGCGCCAAAAATTGGTGGACGGCCTCAAAGCGGCCGGAGTCCAGCACGACATGAGTTTCATCACCACCCAAATCGGCATGTTCAGCTACTCGGGTCTGAACAAAGACCAAATGGTCCGACTGCGAGAGGAATTTGGGGTCTACGGTACAGACTCCGGCCGCATGTGCGTGGCCGCTTTGAACAGCAAAAACATCGATTACGTCTGCCAATCCATAGCCAAGGTCATGTAAACCCCAAAATGAGCTTGGCAGAGGTCCGAATTAGGTGCGCGACTCCAGACTTTAGGGGCTTGACCTGCTATATTGCTGCAGTGCAACAAATTAAGGGCTGATCGCCATGCTTTACCAAATCTACGAAACACAGCGCTCCATCATGGAGCCCTTTTCAGACTTGGCCCAAGCAGCGGCCAAGATGTACAGCAACCCCAACAACCCGATAGGGCACTCCCCCTTGGTACAACGCGTGGCAGCCGGTTATGGCTTGATGCACCGTTTGGGCAAGGATTACGTCAAGCCCGAGTTTGGCATTCGCACAGTCAACGTGGGCAAAGTCGAAGTGGCTATTCACGAACGGGTTGAAGTGGCCAAAGCGTTTTGCGAGTTGCGCCGCTTCAAACGTTTTTCAGACGACCCCGCCACCCTGCAACTGCTCAAGAGCCAACCCCCCGTGCTGATCGTGGCGCCTTTGTCGGGCCACTACGCAACGCTCTTGCGCGACACCGTGCGCACCATGCTGCAAGGTCACAAGGTGTACATCACCGATTGGAAAAATGCCCGCTTGGTGCCTTTGTCGGATGGTGAATTCCATCTAGACGACTACGTCAATTACGTTCAAGAATTCATTCGCCACCTGCAAGGCATTTATGGCAATTGCCATGTGATCAGTGTGTGCCAGCCCACGGTGCCGGTGCTCGCAGCCGTTTCTTTGATGGCCAGCCGCGGCGAGAAAACACCCTTGACCATGACCATGATGGGCGGCCCCATTGACGCGCGCAAGTCACCCACAGCGGTGAACAACTTGGCCATGAACAAAAGCTTTGCGTGGTTTGAAAACAATGTGATCTACCGCGTGCCCGCCAACTTCCCAGGCGTGGGCCGGCGCGTTTACCCCGGCTTTTTGCAGCACACCGGCTTTGTGGCCATGAACCCCGACCGCCACGCTAGCAACCACTACGATTACTTCAAAGATTTGCTCAAAGGCGATGATGCCAGCACCGAAGCGCACCGCAAGTTCTACGACGAGTACAACGCCGTGCTCGACATGGATGCTGACTACTATTTGGAAACCATCCAAACGGTGTTCCAAGACTACAAGTTGGTGCACGGCACATGGGAAGTCAAAAATCCCAAAGGCAAAGCAGAGTTGGTGCGCCCGCAAGACATCAAGACCACTTCTATGCTGACCATTGAAGGCGAGTTGGACGATATTTCTGGTTCAGGCCAAACGGCTGCGGCGCACGGTTTGTGCAGCAGCATCAAACCGAACAACCGCCAACACTTGGAAGTTGAAGGTGCGGGTCACTACGGCATTTTCAGTGGCCGCCGCTGGCGCGACATTGTTTACCCGCAAATTTGCAAGTTCATCTTGGCGCACGGCGCTGAAGTTGCAAGGCCTGCGCGCAAAGTTGCAGCCAAGACGGCGGTCAAAGCTGTTGCCAAAGCAGCAGTGAAAGCTGCTCCCAAGGCTGCCGGCCGCGTTGCTGCCAAAAAAACGCCAACACGCAGGAAGTGATCGCACCAGCCCGCACTGTTGATTTGCTGGCCCAGCGCATCCACGATGCGCTGCCGCAAACGCAGTGCACGCGCTGTGGTTACCCCGATTGCAAAACCTACGCAGTGGCCATTGCCACAGAGCAAGCCCCCATCAATCAATGCCCGCCAGGTGGGGCCCAAGGCATTGCCAGCTTGTCGCTCATCACGGGGCGCCCTGTCCTGCCCCTGAACCCCGAAAACGGCGCTGAAGGCCCTATGACCGTGGCCGTGATTGACGAGGCCTGGTGCATCGGCTGCACCCTGTGCTTGAAGGTTTGCCCTACCGACGCCATTTTGGGCAGCAACAAGCGCATGCACACCGTGATCGAGAGCCTTTGCACGGGCTGTGATTTGTGTTTGCCGGTTTGCCCGGTGGACTGCATCGAGATGCGCCCCATCTCTTTTGCTCGCACCGGCTGGCACGCATGGTCTGCCGATCTGGCCCAGCAAGCCCGCGAGCGTTATGAGCAAAGGCAGGTGCGCTTGGTGCAGGAGGATCAAGCCCATGCCAAACGCCT
>CAIQBO010000012.1 GCA_903870145.1 uncultured Burkholderiales bacterium
CCAAACAATCACAGATCAGGTTTTGCGGTGTTAAATTTTTTTAATGGAAAACTATTGTGGCCTGAACTTGTCCACAAGTTTGACGAGGATATGGTTGAGTTCCGTGGTGAAGTTATAGATGTGAGTGCATTTTGAGCGCTTGGCTAATCATTCTCACAGGGGCAATCTATGCCTACATAGCTGGTGAGCAGTTATGGAAAGATAACCCACACATGGCTATTGTGTATGCAGGGTACGCATTTTCAAATGTGGGGCTTTACTTTTTAGCAAAGTAAGCCCCATAGGTTTCATTTACTTTTGCGATTCTGAACCTTCAAGTTCATCTTCTGTGTCTTCATCTTCAAGATCAAGGTCGTCAGCGTCTTCATATTCATCACCGCACCAGCCGTTTCTTGAAGTTGAAGCCTCGGCGCTAAAGACCGCCTGAGTTTGCGGTACTTAGCCCAAGTAGCGTTCTGGGTTCGCTTGAACCCTTCCAAATGCAGTTGTTTGTAAGCCTGCGCCCTATTAGGTGCATTAAGGACAATATGCTCCTCTATGCACGACCAATGCTCTATTTTCTTGCCGGACATTCTCGGCCTTGGTTGCAGTGATTCGTACAAGGTGGGCAGACATTCTTGTGGTGCTGGATGTCGGCTGCTGACGCATCTCGGTCAATGAACTCGTCATCGTTCAGCCAAGTGCGCAAGATCAGCCGCTTGCGCCAGCCGGTCACGGCTTTGATCGCATCAAATGCTTCGTCTTCAGGTTCTTTAATCATGTTTGTTTCTCCTTAAACCATTTGATTACTGCGTTTTTGTTGTAAAACCGTTTTTCTTTCCGTGGCACTAGCACGGGTCTTGGCGCATCTTTGGCAACCGACATACACGCCGTCAGATGCCGGTGCGGAACGCCCAGCTCCTGCGCTATCTCCCACAGTTGCCAAAGAGGTGGGCGGTTCACATCAAGTCCCTGTACGCCTTGATGGCGGTCTTAAGGTCACGGGTAAGCTGCTGGATAATGTCGTCTTGCTCACACAATTTATCGTAGCACTCACGCGCAAACTTGGCCAGCGTGGCCTGCTCCCATGCTTCAAAGTTAGGCCGGTCCATTTTTAAACAACTCCACATATTGCTTGGGCATAGCGGCTAAGAACTGGCGCAGCCGGTCAGCGCCGCCCCAGGCTTGAAATGCCTCCCACTGACTGTCCGACATGCGAATCTGGCGAGGGTTCAGCGGCTCTGGCGGCTTAGGGCGTGGCATGACGCACCTCCGGCATCGGTGGCCGCGTTTCGCTGGGCGGTGTCCAACCGTACTCACGCCACAGCGCCTGCACATCTGATCCGCGCTTAAAGTTAAAGTCCTTATCATCTAAGCCCCTACGGGGGTAGGTGATCCGTGTGCCCTCGGGCGGTGTCCAATTGATAGTCATGGCTTAGTTGCCTCCTGTAAAAGTTCAATACGCTCTCTTGCTACTCTCAAAGTGTTGTAGCGCTGGTGCAGGCGCTGTAATACAGCAGCCCGTTTGTCGTTGCGCCTCTCGTGCGCCAGCATCTCCAAGACCTTGCCCTCGTCCAGCGTTCGCAAGGCGCTGTTAAGGCTTCTCCATGTGTGCTGCAATTTTGGCCTCCAGTTCAAGAATGGTTATTTTGATACGGTCCAGACTGCGCTTGGCCGCATTGGCCTCACGCACGCTGATCCGCAACTCGGCCTTAGCGGCCTTGAGTTTGGTTTTCCATAGGGTAATTCGGTTCACTTGAGTTCCTCCATTGCAATATCACTGATGGCACGCTTGTCTTGCAGTGCCGCATAAATTCTCTCATCCACAGTCTTAAGGGTCGTCATCACATACACCCAGACCGCATTTTTCTGACCGCTGCGGTGCAAGCGGCCAATCGTTTGCTCGTAGAGTTCAAGCGACCACGGCAGAGACAAAAAGACCATGTTGCAGCCGCCATGCTGGAGGTTTAGCCCGTGGCCTGCCGACTTTGGATGCACCAGCAGCATCTCGATCTTGCCTGCGTTCCAGCGCTCAATCGCCTTGGTGTCGTCCAGCGTCTGCGCCTTTGGATAGCGGCGTTTGAGTTCAGCCAACTCCTCTTGGTAGGTGTAGGCAATGATGGTGTTGGCCCGTTGGTTCTCAGCAAGCAGCTCGTCCAGCCGGTCAAACTTGTGGCTGCTAAACCAGATGCTCGAATTGGCGTCATAGACAAACCCGCTGGCCATCTGTTGCAACTTGCCGGTGACAACGCCTGCGTTGAGTGCAACCGCCTTGGCCGTAGGAAACTCCACCACAAAATCTTTCTTCATCTTGTTGTAGTGCGTCAGGTCCATCGCGCACATGACAGGTACAATGTTCAGCGACGGCAACGTATAGTCCCCCGCCTCCAAGACAAATGTGGCAGGCTTAATCACGGCCATGACCTTCTCAAGGGAGCCTACTCGGGGTGCCCATTCGCCGTACTCTTTGTTAATCAAGACAAAATACTGCTGCTGAAACGCGCCTTTGGACCGGCCCAAGAGGGACTGGTCAACGATCTTGCATTGCCCAAAGACATCTTCCAAACCGTTGCTGGTAAAGCTGCCAGTCAGGCCCCAGCGAATAGGGCAGTCCAGCACCTTGTGCAGGGCCTTGAACCTTGCGCCAGAGGGGTTTTTAAGGCGCGTGAGTTCGTCAAACACCACCGCGTCAAAGTCCAGCGTTTGCTTGGCCAGCCACTGCAAATTGTCGTAATTGGTTACAACCACTTGGGCGCTTGAGCTAAGGGATGCTAGGCGCTGCTTGATGCTACCAACACAGACCGACAG
>CAIQBO010000013.1 GCA_903870145.1 uncultured Burkholderiales bacterium
GGTGAGATTGCACAAAACTTGGCTGGCATTTACGACTGGGCCAACCGCGAGATCATGCGTGCACGTCTGCGCCGTGACCCGCAAATGCTGCAAGGTGTGATCAACGCTTTGCAGCCCTTGTCTGAAGCATGGCGCACGCACGCTGGGCTAACGGACGAAGTGGTTGAATCGAACTACGCTGCAGCCATGGCCGCTGCTGCCAAGCCGCAGGCTGCCTCCTATGCCATGACCTGAGAGGGTTTTTTCCTCTCGGGGCTGAGCTTTTGATGATGCTTGGCTCATGCACATACCCGCCCCCGCTCAAGAACTGCATCTGCCGCTGACGCAGAAGCTAGAGGCCAGCCCGGTGATTCCGGTCACTGCTGTAGCAGGTGTGGCCGAAGAAGCTCAATTGTTAGACAGCCGCGTGGCACTGCAGTGGGCGCAGCCTGTTTTTGAGGGCGCGCAGGGGCAAGCGGGGCGCTCTGCTTTGGCCGCGCCTTTGCCTTTGCTGGCGCGTGCGGCCGTGCCTGGATATGAGCCCCAAGGCGCTGACCCCGATGCCTTGCTGTCTGGCGAAGTTCACCCTTTGATGGCTCAGGGCCTTGCAACTTGGTTAAGCCGGGTGTTGGCCAGGCCAGATGAACAGCAGAGTGTGCCAACGGGCCCGCAGATGGCAACCCCCCAAACCCCTGTCAGCAAACCTGATTTGGGAGCAGCTAAAGCCACAGCATCAGCATCAGCAGCCACTGCGTTGCCTGCGAAAGCAGCGCCCGATGCCTCACCCGTGATACCTTTGCTCAAAGGCTTGTACCAAGCGCTTGCGCAAAGCGATGTGTTTGCGGCGCAGCGCTTGAACGAGGCCTGGATGCCGCGGCGTGTTGCGGGCGCAGCTCAGCCTTCAGAGATTTCTGCGCCTTTGGAGGAGCCACAGCCAGAGGTGAACCATCCGAGGTCTGGTGTTACTTCTTCCAAAGCATTCTTGCCCAAAGACACCGAGGAATTTCATACGCTGGCCCGCCCGGTGGCCGAGCCCACAGCTTCGCAGCTGATGCAATGGGCCGCAGCCATTGAGCCCGACAGTGACTCTGCCCAACAAGCCGCGCGCATGCTGACGCAGGGCCAGATGGTCTGGCAGGCAGAGTTGATGCCTGGCGTGCCTTTTCTCATGGTGCGCGAAGACGCATGGCGCAACCGCCCCGGCCAGCAAGGCGAACTGGAAAAAGGCGCCACGCTGCGTGTGGAGGTGGATTTGCCCAAGCTGGGGCGTTTGCGCATTGTGGGCTCGCAGTGGGGGGATGACCTGGCGCTGCACATTGCCCATGTTGGTGATGCGAAGGGCAATTGGGCAAGGCTTGCCCCTGAGCTCATGCAAGAGCTCAAAGACAAGGGCGTGGGCGAGGTGCGGGTTGAAGCTTTGCCAGTGGAGGAACTCCGTGCCTGATCTGGCCAACGGTGAAATCTTGCAAGCCGTAGCGATTGGCTACAAGGTCAACACGCATGCGCCGCGCGTCTTGAGTCAAGGCCGTGGAGAAATTGCACAAGCCATCTTAGACCGGGCCAAGGAGCTGGGCATTCCAACACGCAGCGAGCCCAGCTTGGTGGCTTTTTTGATGGAATTGGATCTCAATGCTTGGGTGCCACCAGAGCTTTATGCGGCTGTGGCACAGGTGCTGGCCTGGGCGCATGAGGTGGACCAAGACCTGTAAATCGCTCAAACCTGCAAGTTGGTAACTTCTTTGTAGGCGTCAACCAAGCGGTTGCGCACGGCAATCATGGTCTGAAAGGACAGGTTGGCTTTTTGCAAATCGACCATCACTTCTTCGAGCGTCATATTGCTTTGGCCGGTGGAGAAGCTTTGCACTTTGGCCTGTGCCACGTTTTGTTTGTCGTTCACGCCTTGCACGGCTTTTTTCAGCAGCGACTCAAAGTCTGACTCGCCAGAGGCGGGCAAGGCCCCGGGTGCATTGAGCTGGCCCGCAGCCATATCGGCCATGACTTTCATCTGGCTGGACAGGGACTCAAAGTTTATGTTCGACATGGGTTCCATCTTAATTCAAATTATTCAAAAAGAAAACCAGCTTCTTTGTACGCCTTGAGCTTGTAGCGCAAGGCCCTTTCGGACAATCCCAGGATGTTCACGGCTTCCTTGCGGTTGCCGCCGGTTTGTTTGAGAACCTTCAAAATGTGCTCTCGCTCTACCGAATCCATGTCTTGTGCATCTGATGCAATGCTTTCTTTGTCAGAACTGTACGCAAGAGCTGTGCCACCTGGGGCCACTTGCGCGCTTTCTTGTGCAAAAGTGCTGGGCGAAGGCTGGTTGGGCACCGTGCCTTGCAGCTCAATGTCGCCAGGCTCAATCAAGGCGCCGTCGCACAGCAGCAGTGCGCGTTGCATGGCGTTTTCCAATTCACGCACGTTGCCAGGCCAGGGGTAGCTTTGCAGGGCTTGGTTGCTGTGCTCAGACAGCGCCATGCCGCTGCGCCCCATGGTGCGGCCGTAGCGCAGCAAGAAGTGCTGGGCCAGTGGCAAGATGTCGCTGCGCCGCTCGCGCAGGGGCGGAATGCGAATGGGAAACACAGCCAAGCGGAAGTACAAGTCTTCGCGGAATCGGCCGTCTTTCACGCGCTGCTGCAGGTCTTGGTTGGTGGCGGCCACGATGCGCACGTCGCAGTGCACCGAGCGCAATGAGCCCAAGCGCTCAACCACTTGGTCTTGCAAAACGCGCAGCAGTTTGGCCTGCAATTCGAGCGGCATTTCGCCAATTTCATCGAGGAAAAGGGTGCCCCCATTGGCCTGCTCGAACTTGCCCGGCTGGGCCTTGGCTGCGCCCGTGAAGGCGCCTTTTTCATAGCCAAACAGCGTAGATTCCAACAGGTTGTCGGGGATAGCCGCGCAGTTGATGGCCACATAGGGCTTGTTGCTGCGGCCAGACAGTTGGTGAATTTGCTTGGCAAAAACATCTTTGCCCACGCCCGATTCGCCCGTGAGCAAGACCGTGGCGCCAGTGCCCGCAACGCGTTCGCAGCGGTTTTTAACGGCAAGAATTGCCGGGTCATAGGCAATGATTTCCGCATCCATGCCCGGTTTTGCCGCTGCTGGAGGGCTTGGGTGGTGGCGGGCAATCACCTCCAGCAGTTGCTGGGGCATGAAGGGTTTGATCAAAAAGTCGCGCGCGCCGCCCTTGAGGGCTTGCACGGCCAGCTGGGTGTCGGCATAGGCGGTCATGACCACCACGGGCAGTTGGGGGTGGCGCTCGCGTGCTTTGGCCAGCAATTGCAAGCCGTTCATGCCTGGCAAACGAAAATCGGTGACCAGCATTTGCTCGGCTTCGGGGTCAATTGCGGGCAGCGCGTCTTCGGCGCATTCAAAGGCTTCGTGCTCCACCCCGCCTAGGCGCAAGGTCACGCTGATGGCTTCTCGCAGATCGGTATCGTCTTCGACAAGGAGAATTTGAAACGGTGTCATGGGCATGTTCAAAGGTTGGCCATACTGGGCAGTGCTACGGTGAAAAGGGCGCCGCCTTCGGCTTTGTTTTGTGCATGGATCTCACCCCGGTGGCTGCGGATGGCATTTTGCGCTATGGCCAGGCCCAAGCCCGTGCCTGTGACTCTGTTGGTTGCAAACGGCTCAAACAGGCGAGGCAACATGTCCTCTGCAATTCCTGGGCCATTGTCTTCGATGGTCATTTGACCACGCAAATGGTCGGCGCTGGTTTGCACCTGAACCGTTTGGCCGCTGCTCGAGCATTGAATGGCATTTTCTAATATGGCCACCAGGGCCGAGACCACCGAGGGGCGCTCCACGCTGACCATGCAGTCGGTGGCTTGCAGGTCGGCTTGAATGTGGATGTTTTTGGCCAGTCGCAGGCCTTCCAGCGTTTGCATGGCCTCGCGCACCAGCTCGTCCAGCGCAATGATTTGCGTTTTTTGTGGCCGGGCTCGCACGAATTGAAGCATTTCACCGGCCATCTTTTCCAGGTGAATCAGCTGGTTTTGCAGTTTTTGAGCAAAATTCACGCGGTCTTGGGTCTCAAGGCCAGGCGAGCACAGGTGCGAGGCATACAGCAAGGCCGTGGACAGGGGAGTGCGCAGTTGGTGCGCAATGCCAGCGGACATTTTGCCCATGGCGGCCAGGCGGTCGACCCGCTCGCTGTCTTCCAGAGTGCGCAGGTTGGCGGTGATGTCTTGAATTTGGATCACGCTGCGCAGGCCTTCTTGGACGCGCTGGGCTTGCAGGGTGCGCACGCCTGAAGAGGCGCTGAGGTGAAATTCGTCTGGGCCGTGGCCGGGCTTCCAGTTGGCGGGGGTGGACCATACAGCGCCGGTTTGCATGCCTGGGATCAGGGCATTGGCGGCCTGATTGAAATGGCTGATTTTGTCGTTTTCAATGAGCACCACGGCCGCGGGCAGGGCGTTGAGCAACACATTGAGCCGGTCGTTGGCTTGAACCAAGTCGGCGCTGAGGTCTTCGACTTTGCGGCTCAAGGCCGCATATTGCAGCTCCAGCGCTTGGGAGGCTTCAACAAAGAGCTCAAACGCCCCGGCCAGTTCGCTGGCTTGGGCGGGGGGCGTTGCTTTTGTGGTTTTTGACATTTATTGTGTTGTTGTTATTTTCCCAATCTTTATTTGAGAATTTACATAAAACTGACAAAAGTCCGGATATCATAAAATATAAATTGTCAATAGATTCAAGGGGCAAATTATTTTTTTTCCCTTGAATCATTGTTTTGTATCAAACCTGAAACGATTACATTTGGCTGACCTCAAAGATTTCTCCCCCGATCGTGATGCTGCTGTGTTGTCTTTGGGCAACGCGGGGGCTGCCAAACGGGACTTCCAATCGGGTTGGTTGGATGAGTTGCGCCTGCGATTTCAATTTTTGAGCACCAACCAGCGCATGCTGATGGGCGTCGGGGTGGCCGGTTTGCTGTTGGCTTTGGGCTTGGTGGTCACCTCAGGGAAAAGCGCGCAAGACTACCGGGTGCTGTTTGCCAATGTGAATGAAGGCGATGGCGCGGCCATTGTGACGGCTTTGCAGCAGATGAACGTGCCTTACCAGTTCACGGAGGGCGGGGGCGCAATCACGGTGCCGCAGGCCGTGGTTTACGAAACACGTTTGAAGCTGGCAGGCCAAGGTTTGCCCAAAGCGGGCAACGTTGGTTTTGAGTTGCTGGAAAACCAAAAGTTTGGCACCAGCCAGTTTGTTGAGCGAGTCAATTATTTGCGCGGGCTAGAAGGAGAATTGGCCCGCAGTGTGAGTTCTTTGGGGCAAGTCAAGTCGGCGCGCGTGCATTTGGCTGTGCCCAAGCCTTCTGCTTTTGTCAGAGAGCAAGAAAGGCCCACAGCCTCGGTGATTTTGACTTTGCATCCGGGCCGTGTGCTGGACAGCGCACAAACCGCTGCCATCTCGCGCTTGGTCAGCTCAGCTGTGCCTGGCATGCGGGTTCAAGAAGTGGCGATCATGGACACCGAGGGCGGCATGCTGGGCTCCAACGCTCTGCGCCAAGAGGGGCTGGACCCCTCGCAGCTCAAATACACGGCAGAGTTGGAAGCTGCCTTGACGCGCCGCTTGTCTTCGATACTGGAGCCGGTGGCTGGCAAAGACGGCTTTCGTGCCCAGGTCTCGGTCGATCTGGATTTCGATGAGCGTGAGCGCACCTCTGAAACCTTTGGTAAAAATGCGCCTCCCACTCAAACCATCAGAAGCCAACTCTCGATCGACGCTGGTGGCGCACGCGCTGGCGCAGGCGGCGTTCCGGGTTCATTGACTAACCAGCCGCAAGCGGCTGCGCAGGCGCCCATCACCAACGATGCTGCTGCCCAAGCCGATGGTGGTGCCCGAAATTTACGGGCCCCTGGCAGTGTAGAAACCGGTGCGGCCGCTGGGGCTGAGGACAACAATTTTCGCAACGAAAAAACGGTGAACTACGAAGTTGACCGTGCCATCGAAAAACTCAAATCAAGCAAAGGCCAACTGCGCCGCGTATCGGCTGCGGTGGTGCTTGATCACAAATACGACAAGGGCGCCAAAGCGCCAGCCGTGCGAAAGTTGGCCTATACCCCTGAAGAAATCAAGCAGATCAGCAGCTTGGCCATGGACGCCATTGGTTTCGTGAAAACCCGGGGCGACACGGTCAGTGTGGTGAACTTGCCTTTCTCTGAAGAGCCCGTTGTGACAGAAGAAGTCAGCCGCTTGACGCCGGATCTTGTTTCGCAGTTGACGCGTTACGGTGCGATCGCATTGGGCTTGTTGATTGCCTATTTTGCGGTGGTGCGCCCCTTGCTCCGATCAGCGCCGCAGATCAAGATCGATGACGATTTGCCTGATACGCCCACTGGCCGAGCCGCTCAGCGCATGCGCGAAGAGATCAAAGAGCAAGACCTCAATTGGTCCATGGAACAAGAGGCCAAGCGAGCCCGTGAGCAGCGTGTGGAAAGAGAACTCGAAGCGCAAATGGTGCGCATGCGCGAGCGAGAAGTGGCCAGCAAAGCCAAATACGAAGAGGTGCTGGCCTACGCTGCCCAATACGCTAAAACCGAACCCAAGGACGCTGCTTTGCTGCTGCGCGCTTGGTTGGCTGAGCCGGCATCAGACCAGCAGGAGCGCTCATGAGCAGCGCAGCAACCACGTTCAAACCCGGTGCGCTAGGGGGCGCTTTGCGCAAGGGTTTGCAAATGCCCGATGGGGGCCGTGCGGGCATCACCAAGTTGGACGGGCCTTCGCGCGCTGCCATTGTGCTGTTGTCGGTGGGCCCTGATGTGGCAGGCGAGTTGCTTAAAAGTTTCTCGACTGCGGAGGCGCAAAAAGTATCGTCCTTGATGGCCACTGTGCGCAGTTTAGACCGCGAGATGATGATTCAAGTGCTTGAAGATTTCAAGAACACCACTGAACACACAAAGCAAGTGCCGTTTGACCCGCAAAACTTTGTGGCTACGCTGATGGACAAGTTTGCGGGCAATACGGGCGGGTCTGCAGCCAAAGAAGCGGCCAGCAATGTGCCTGCGCTGGATCTGATCACCAGCATGGGCCCAGAGCAATTGCAAAGACATTTGCAAGAGGAGCACCCGCAGGTGGTGGCAACTTTGTTGTCCTTGATTCCGGCTGAAAGGTCTGCCGCTGTTTTGGAGCAGTTTGATGAACAAACGCGCGACGAGCTGGTGCTGCGAATCGCGCTGCTTGACCAAATCAATCCGGCTGCTTTGGTGGAGCTCAATGACATGCTCGAGAGAACACTGGGCGCAGACTCTTCAGCCCAGTTAAGTGGTGTGGGCGGCACTCGCCCCGCCGCGGAAATTCTCAGGCTGTTCACCGGTGGCTTGGAAGTCACGACCTTGGCCAGCATTCGCGAGCATTCTGAGAAATTGGCCGAGCAGATCTTCGAGCGCATGTTCACGTTTGAAGATTTGATGAAAATTGCACCGCAAGCGATCCAAACTTTGCTCACCGAAGTGCCCGACGATGTCATTCTCATCGTTCTCAAAGGGGCCAGCCCGAGCTTGCAAAAATACTTTTTTGGCAGCATCACCAAGAGCAAAGCAGATCGCTTTCGCGTGGAGATGGCCAGCTTGGCGCCTGTGCGTGTGCAAGAGGTGCAGGCCAAACAGCTTGAAATTGTGCAGATTGCCCGGCGCATGCAAGAAGAGCAAAAGATCTCGCTTGCAATTGTGAGTGCAGGGCTTTCTGACTCATCAGGCGCTGCCTGAGCCCGGAGCCATTGTGGACCGCTGGAGCCCCCCCTCATTTGACAGCGACCTGGCCGCTTCTGCGCATTCGCATTCGCCTGCCAAAGTTGCGCGCTCGACTGGGCATGCCACCAGCTTGGTGTTGCCCACCGTCAATGAGGTTGACTCGATTCGCGGCAAAGCCTATCAAGACGCCTATGCCAGAGGACTGCAAGAAGGCTTGCTCGAAGGCCAAGCCCAAGGCGCTGCAGTAGGCAGAGAAGAGGGCATCGAGAAAGGCCGAACCGAAGGCTTTCAAACAGGCTATCAGCAGGGCTACCAAAGTGGTTCGAATGACATTGAACTGTTGTCTAAAGAGCTGCGCCGCACAGTGCAAAGTTTGGCTCAATTGCCACAGGTGGTTCAGGCCGCACTTCCCGAATGGGTTTACGAGACCGCCTTGCGCTTGGCCGGCAAAGAGCTGATGGACCGCACGGTCTTTGTGGCCGCCGTGCAAGAGGCTTTGATGCGCTTGCCCCGTTTGGGCGAGAGTCTGATTGTGGGCGTGCCGCAGCAGGAGTTGAAGGCCTGGGAGGATATGCTGCAGCATCCAGAGATGCCTTTCACTGTGGCGGTCAGGGCAGACCCAGAATTAACGGCCGGTTATGCCTACGTGCAAGTTGAAGGCACGCGATTGGATGTGGGCAGCCATGCCCGTGATGCCTTGGTCAGGAGTGCCTTGGGCTTGCTGCCCCAACAGGCGGCAGCCAAGCCTTGATGGAGGCCTCCTTGAGCCAGTCTGACTTGCAGCAGTTTGTGTTGTCGCAGCGTGCCAAATTGGCGCAACTGCCGCTGTCGGTGCGTGAGGGCCGTGTCAAGCGCGTTTCGGGCTTGTTGATTGAAGTCGAGGGCTTGCCTTTGTCAATGGGCGCTCAGGCCTGCGTTGAAAACACTCGCCAAGGCGCATGGGTGGACGCCGAGTGCATCGGCTTTGAGAGTGACACCACCTTCCTCATGGCATTTGATCAAGTCCATGGCTTGTCGCCAGGCGCGGTGGTGTACCCCTTGCTCACCCCGTTGCGCAGCGCACATGGGTATCAGATGCGCCATGGCGTTGCCTCTTTGCCCATTGGGCCGCAGTTGCTGGGCCGTGTGGTGGACGGCTTGGGCCGGCCGTTGGATGGTTTGGGCGGTGCGAGTTGGTCCGACAACATGGCGCGCTTTGCATCTCCCAACCCTCTTAAAAGAGCGCCGATCCATGAAGCCTTAGACACCGGGGTGCGCGCCATCAATTCCATGCTCACGGTGGGCCGAGGCCAGCGCTTGGGCTTGTTTGCAGGCTCTGGCGTGGGCAAGAGCGTTTTACTGTCCATGCTCACGCGCAACTGTGTGGCCGATGTGATTGTGATTGCTTTGGTGGGCGAGCGCAGTCGTGAGGTTCGTGAGTTCTGCGAAGACCAACTTGACGATGTTTCCCGCGCACGTGCGGTGGTGGTGGCATCTCCGGCAGACACCTCGCCCTTGGCACGAGCCAAAGGCGCTGAATATGCAACCGATGTGGCCACATGGTTTCGCGATCAGGGCAAACATGTGGTTTTGATTGTCGATTCGCTCACCCGGTATGCCATGGCGCAGCGTGAGATCGGTTTGAGCTTGGGCGAGCCGCCTGTGGCACGGGGCTACCCTGCCAGTGTTTTTGGCCGCTTGCCCGCATTGGTTGAAAAAGTGGGCAATGGTGAGAATGCGCAGGGCTCATTGACAGCTTTTTACACCGTGTTGCTCGAGGGTGACGATGTGCACGACCCCGTGGCTGATGCGGCGCGAGGTGTGCTGGACGGTCACATCTTCTTGTCTCGCGAGCTTGCCGATTCTGGGCACTACCCTGCCATTGACCATGAAAAATCTATATCAAGGGTGATGCCCAAGGTGGCCAGCCAAGAGCATGTGTTGGCCGCCCGCAGAGTCAAACAACTCATCAGTCGCCATGTGCGCAGCCGTGACATGGTGGCCATGGGCGCTTACATGGCAGGCACCGACCCGGACTTGGACGCAGCGCTGAAGCTGTGGCCGCGCATTCAAACGTTTTTGCAGCAAGAGTCGCATCAGGTGGCGGACATGGCGGGAAGCATTGGAACGTTGATGACCATCGCGAGGGCTTCTCAAGCATGAGCGGGCGAGTGTTTGAAGTGTTGCAGCAGATGCTCAAATTGCGCAAAGACCGCTCGGTGGCCCAGTCTAAGCTGGTCAAGGCCGAGTATGAGCGGGTGCGCGCCTTCAAAGATCAAATTGAGTCTTATGCGAACGAGTATGAATCGCAGTGGATGGTGGCAGCCCAGCAAGGCGACACTGTTTTGCAGTTGCAAACCCAAGCCAATTTCGGGCAGAACTTGCGAGCCACGGCAAAATCGCAGCAGCCTGAAGTCACGGCCTTGAAGTCTCAAAGCCGGGAGGCCTTGGACAAAGCCTTGCACGATGCACAGCGCCTGAAGACCATGCAGAACTTTTTGGCCAATCGCCAGCGCAAGCAACTGCTCGCGCGAGGGGTGCAAGAGGAGAAGGTGCTCGAGGATGTTTTGCAGGCCCGCTACCGGGGTCGTTAGAAGGTGGCATTGAAGTTGCATGACATGGTTAAATTTTGGAAATTTAAATCATGGCCATCTTTGTATCTAACCCTGCAACCGTATCCTTTCCCAACCTTGCTGGCGAGCAGCTAGACCTTGCTGCAGCGCTGCCTGTTGCGGGCTTTACAGAGGAGCTGGCCGCTGCCATGCGCCCTGCCGCGCTGGCCCCCGAGGCGAGCGCCGACGGGCAGTTAAGCAGCCAAGACGAGACAGATCCAAAGACGCAAGACCTGCAAATTTTGCCGGCCAGTGTGCTACTCAATGCCGTAGGGGATGCAAATTTTGCCTTGGCAGCACAAGCGGCACCCGCACCCGTTGCACAAGATGCGCAGGCACAAGAGGACGCGCCGCTCAGCATTTCTGAGACCACGCAAGCCCCTGACATGGCTGCAGCGGCTCTGGCAGCTCAGATGGCCTCAGCAGCACCCATAGCGCCCAAGGCACAGGGGCTGTCTGCGCCTTCTTCAGAGCCCATGCTTGCAGTGGCAGGCCTCACGGCCAGCCAGCCCCTTTCAGTTGCTTTGTCTAACGGGGTTCAAGTCCCAGTAGCGGTGCAGTCTGCTGCGCAGGCGGCCACAGTTTCCCAAACATTCTCAGCTGACCCAAGTGGTCAAGTTGCCACGGCTCAGGGGGCGGCTCCAGCAGCAGCTTCAGAGGTGGCCACCGTTGAAGCTGCGCCATTGAGGAATTCTCAGGCAACTGCGCCTCCATTGCCTGCTGCACAGCAGATGACAGTGGGGCAGGCATTTGAAAATATGGGCGGCGCCACGCAGGTCAGTGCTGCGGTGGTCAATGTTGGGGGGCTCAATACCACCTCCATGCCAGTGGCCGCAGATGTTGCGCTGCCTAAGGCAACTGCAGATCTAGATGCTGAAGTTGCCATCACTCAAGCAGACAGCTTGCCTCAGGCCATGTCTTCAGCACAGGGCCAAAGCCAGATTGTTGCATCAGCGAAACCTGATGCAGTGAATGCGAGTGCAGTGCAGACCCAAACGGTGGCTGCATCACCCGTTCAGGTCAAACAAAAGTTGCAGATCAACCAAGAGGCCACAGCAAGCGATGAGCGCATGCCACGCTTGGATGGAAGTCAACTGAATGCGGATGTGATCTCAGACACTGTCCGATCCGTTGCCCCCAGCCGAGTCTCAGTCGCAGCCAACGATGTGCGCAGTGCAGTCTTGCCTGAAGACTCTGTTATGAAGTTTGATGCAAAGTTGGGGGCTGGTGCCGAGATGACACGGGCGAACTCTCTGGCGCTCAGTCAGGCGCCTGTTCAGGGCCTTGAAGAAACAGCGCCACCATCTTCCGCAGCAATAACGGCCAGCCAAGCGCTAACGAGCGCTGTCGCAAGCGTAGCTCAAGGCGTAGCGCGCGAGCTCTCTGCTGTGGCACAGCCTGCTTCGAGGCTTAAAGCCGAGAGTTCATTTTCTCAGGATACAAAACAAACCAATCAAACTTCAGCTGTCAACTCGGCGCAAACGCAGTCGTCGCTTGCACCAGTGCGGGCACCCTTGATGGGCCAACTCGATGGCATGCAGCGCCAGGAGGCAGCAGTGAATTTGCCGGCGCCTTCGGACAGTTTGCAAAGAGCGCCATCAGTGCAACAAGCGGCACAGGTCACTGCACAGCCAAGCGAGATGGCGCCAGTCGTGGCCAAGAGTTTTGAAGAAGTCTCCTCCACCTTTGTCAGCAGCCTTGTGGGCGGCCCGCAGCGGCCCGTGACCACGGTGATGGATTGGGTGGCTTTGCAGCCACAAGAGCGTCCTGCCGCTGTTGTGCCGCATGAGGTTCGTTTGGATTCAGGTGCCGTGCAGCTGGAAATTCAGCGCATGGTCAAACAAGGCGGCGGCCATGTTGTCATGGAGTTGACGCCCCCCGATCAAAGCAAGTTCACCATTGAACTCAGGCTCGATGAGCGAGGCGGCGCGATCATGGTGGTTGAGGGTGTGAGTGACTCTACGCGCACACGTTTGGAGCAAAGCGCGCCGCAGTTGCATGAGCAATTTCAACAAATGGGTTTGAGCTTGCAATTGGACATGCGCCAAAATCGTGAGTCCAATGCTTCAGGGTCACAAGAGCGTGCGCCGAATGAGTCCAATTTTGCGGCCAATGGGCCAGAGCCCAAAGCGCAAACCATACGGGCAGAATCGGTTAATCGGGCGCGCGAAAAAAGTGGCAACCAAGTGTATCTGTACGCTTGATGGAATTGAAAAAATGAAAAAAAACAGAACATGAACAGTCCACCCGCAACCATGCAATTTCCATTTGCAAAAGAGGCTCTTGAAGGCCTTGATTGGAACAGTGAGCAAGTCGAGAACATGCACATGCAGTTTGTGGCGCAGTGGCGTCAGTCACTGTCTGCACTGGTGCCTGCCGAGGTGAAGATACAGGCCGGCGACATCCAGCTCAAAAGCTACCAACAGTTCGTTCAAGAGGCACAGGCCTTCGCAGACATTCAAGTGTTTGAGATAGACGCCTTGCAAACCCTGTGTGCCTGGAGTTTTGACACGCGCTGGGTGGCCACGGCTGTTGATTGCTTGTTTGGCGGTGCTGGGCGTGTGCCGGTTAGGGAAAGAAGCGGGCGCTTGACGCACATTGAGCTGGGAGTCAGGCAGCGCTTGCTTGAAACTTTGGCCACCGCTTACGAGGCGGCATGGCAAGCGTCTTACCCGATCCGTTTGCAGCCTCTTAGGCAGGAGCAGCAGCTGTCGTCGCTGCGGCTGACTTCGCCGCAAGACGGTGTGGTGCATGCGCAATTTTTGATCTTTTTTAATTTGGTTGAGCTCAAGGTCGATTTGTGCCTGCCGCGCCGCGCCTTGGACTGGCAAACCCCAACTCAAAAAGCTGGCGCTGACCCAACACCGTTCAAGCCGGCGGGTTGGAACCGAAGCTTGCAGCACAAACTGTATGCCAAACCCGTGGAGTCGGTGGCCGTTTTATGCGAAAAAGAATTGACCGTGGCCCAGTTGCTGTCCTTGTCGATTGGGCAGGTCTTGCCGATTGACTTGTCGGAGCCTGTGCGATTGCTTGTGGACGGCATCACCCTGCTCAGCGGGCGTTACGGTGTTCGTAACGGCCATTATGCTTTGAAGGTGGAGCACTTGAATGAACAACACAGTGTTCGCAATGGCGAACGTGCAGGGCAGGCAGACCCAATGATAGACTCCAGCAGCCTTGGCCTTCCAGCGCAGGCGCAAGCAGACCTGACAACAGCAGCCGATGCACTGAGCCAATTGGATCAACAAATTCAGAAAAATGAGGGCGCCAAGTGATCGACAGTCTAGAGACATCCCCCGCCGATGATTTGACCCGCTGGAGCCCAGACGCAGCGCTGCCCGAGGACGCGCCAAAGCCGTTCATTGAAACTTTGCTGCCAACCGATGCGCCTGACCTGCCCTTTCGCGATATGGGCATGATCATGGACTTGCCGGTTCGGGTCATGGTTGAATTGGGGCGCACCAAAATGCCGCTGGGCGATTTGGTGACTTTGGACCATGGCGCAGTGGTCGAGCTCAATGTGGAGGCGGGCGAGCCCCTTGATCTGGTGGTCAATGGCTGCCTGATTGCGCAAGGCGAGGTGGTGATCGTGGACGATCGCTACGGAATTCGCTTGACTGATATCATTTCACCTTCTGAACGTTTACGCAAAACCAGTAGCTGACGCCCATGACTTTGAATTCACGCTTCCTCGCTGTTGCCTTTTATGCAATCGTTGCGGTCAGCGTACAAGCGCAAACAGCGGCCGCACCTTTGATTCCCGCTGCACCGAGCGCATCGTCCTCCTCGGTCTGGGGCAGCGCTTGGTTGGGCTTGGTGATGTTGACGCTGCTGGTGGTGCTGGCCGCAGTGGTGGTCTGGCTGTTTCGCCGGGGTGCGCAAGGCACAGCGGTGGGCGGCCAGATTCAGTTGTTGGCCGCCTTTCCCGTGGGCCCACGCGAGCGCTTGCTGGTGGTTCGCATGCAAGACCGAATTTTGGCGCTCGGCCACACACCCACGCACATCAGTTTGTTGGCTGAATTGGAAGACTTTGAGCCAGCGCCCGGAGCCGGCTCTTTGCCTTCGGGATTTGCGGGGCAGTTGATGACTTTGCTGTCTGGAAAGACTGGCGCATGAGCGCACAAAAACTCAAATGGTTTTTTGCTTTGGGATTGATGTTTTTCTGCGCGTGGGCGGGCGCACAAAACTTGCCTTTGGTGACTTCAACCACCTCTAAAGTGGGCACGGTTTACGCAGTGCCTGTGCAAACACTGCTGGCATTGACCGCGCTGTCTTTTTTGCCAGCCGCACTCATGCTGATGACCAGTTTCATCCGAATCTTGATTGTTTTTTCAATGCTGCGCCAGGCCTTGGGGCTTCAAAGCATGCCGCCCAATATGGTGCTGGTAGGTTTGTCGGTGTTTTTGACTTTCTTTGTGATGAACCCTGTGCTCGAGCCCATGTACCGCGATGCGTATTTGCCTCTGGCCAGCGGCAAAATTGGTTTTGAAGAAGCCGTGAACATTGGCACCGAGCCCTTGAAGCAATTCATGTTGAGCCAAACCAACAAAGACGACTTGGGCCTGTTTGCCAAACTGTGGGGCAAGCCCATAGAAACACGCGCCGATGTGCCCATGACGGTTTTGATTCCGGCCTTTGCAGTGTCTGAAATCAAGACCGGATTTCTCTTTGGATTTTTAATTTACCTGCCATTTTTGGCCATTGATTTTGCCGTGGCCAGCATCTTGACTTCGCTGGGCATGGTCATGGTCTCGCCCATGATGTTTTCATTGCCGCTCAAATTGGTAGTGTTCGCTTTGGCCGATGGGTGGTCTTTGTTGGCGGCCTCTTTGGTCAACAGTTTCAAGGTCACCTGAGATGGACTCAGGCTTTGTCATTGAAGTCACCTTCAAGGCCCTTTGGATGGCCTTTATTCTCAGCGGCCCAGTGTTGATCTCGCTGCTGATTGTGGGCTTGGTCATTGGTATCGTTCAGGCCGCAACGTCGGTCAACGAAAGCTCGGTTGCTTTCATTCCCAAACTCTTGGTGATTGCTGTGGTGCTGCTGGTGGCAGGGCCCGTGAGCTTGGCGATTTTTGTGGATTACCTGCGCGAGGTAATTCAAGAGCTGCCCGAAATCTTGCGCTGAGCCCACATGCTGCCGATCAGCCCAGATTGGATGACACAGACAGCCACAGTCTGGATGCTCATCTCCGTTCGCTTGCTCGGCTGTTTCATGACCATGCCGCTCTTTGCCTTTCGCGCAGCACCCATGCGGTTTCGGGTCTTGTTGGCACTGGTCATGGCTTTTGCCTTGCTGCCCTTGGTCCAAACGAGTTTGCCGCCTTTGTCTGAGTTGCCCCCGGGGTACACCTTGGTCTTTGTTGAATTGGCAGTGGGCCTGGCCTCTGGCTGGATGGTTCGAATCGGGTTGACGGCGGTGGACATGTTGGCCGATGTTTTGTCTCAACAGTCCGGCTTGAGTTTTGCCGCCACATTGCAACACGATGCGGCTTTGGCATCGGGCTTGGTCGGTGAGTTTTTGGGCATGGTGGCGCTGGCCTTGGCCTTTACCCTGAACATTCACTTGGTCATGCTTGAATTGTTGGTTCAAAGCTTCAAGGTCTTGCCGCTTGGCACCTGGCCTGCTGCGTGGAGTTCGTCAGCCGTGTTGGTGTTGATTCAAGAGGCCTTTGCATTGGGGCTGATCTTGGCTTTGCCTGCCATCGTGATTTATTTCCTCTTCAACATGACGCAGGCTATTTTGGCGCGCGTGAGCCCGCAAATGAATTTGTTCTCCGTGGGTTTTGCCATCATGATTCCGGTTGCGTTTTTGGTCATGGTGTTGCTGTTGCCAGCCTTTGGTGAAGTGGTGCAGCGGTCATTGGAGTCGCCATTTGAATTGATCCGCGCCGGCCTCTTGGTCAAGCCCTGAGCGGCACACCGGGCAGCAGCGCAACTCAACTGGCCTTGGCCAGGCGTGATTCAATTTCCGGCAATGCGCCCAAGTCAGGCAGCGGCAGATCCTCTGAGGCAGCAGCTTGCTTGATTTCGTAGGCCCAAGCCAGAACCTTGGCCACCGCTTCAAACAAGGGGGCCGGGACGGGCTCGCCCACCTTCAAGTGGCGATGCAGCAAGCGCGCCAAGGGCGCAATGCGAGCCACTGGCACTTGGTGCTCGCGTGCCAAGCTTTGAATCAGCAAGGCCAAATCGTCAACGCCTTTGGCTACCACCACGGGGGCCCTCATTTTTTCAGGGTCGTAGCGCAAAGCCACGGAGAAGTGGTCTGGGTTGGCCAGCACCACGTCGGCCTTTTCAAGGGCAGACATCATGCGCGATGTGGCAATTTGGCGTTGGCGCTGTCGCAGACGGCTGCGCAACTCAGGCGAGCCTTCGCTTTCTTTCATCTCTTGCTTGAGCTCTTCGGCGCTCATGCGCATTTTTTTACTGAAACTGAACCACTGGATGAACACATCCACCGCGGCCACCAACACAATGGGCAGCAGCAGCAGCAGCAGGCCTGTCTCGATCAGCCCCAAGCTGTTGGACAGGGCTTGATGCAGGTCCTGGCGCGCCAGGATGCTCAAGCTGCTGACCAAGCTGATCACATAAGTCACGCCAACGCCAAAAATAATGATGACTTTCAAGATGTTTTTCAGAACCTCGGTGAGTGTCTGTGTGGAGAACATTCGGCCTATGCCTGCAATGGGGTCTAGGCGTGCCGGATTCAATTTGAAGGCCCAAACGGGTTGGAACTTCACCATGGCCAAGGGGGCCATGGCAGAGACGATCCACAAGGGCAAAATGATGGCCAAGACCCAAATCAAGGTGGTCAAAAGGGGGCCGCCAGCCCACTCCACCATATGGCCTTGCCAGTCTTGGCTGGATTCAAAAGTCAGGCCTTGCCGCACGAGCTCAACCATGCCGCGCATCAGCGAGCCGCCCACGCTGAGCATGAATATCGCAAAAATGGCCAATACCAGCAGCGTGGTCAGATCCCGCGACTGGGCAAACTGGCCATCTTCCCGGGCGCGTTCAAGCCGCCGCTCCGTGGGGTCGAGTTGTCGCTCTTCGCTGGTGTCAGAGGATTCAGCCAAATCAGCTCTTAGGGTTGGTGGCGCCCCGGCATAAATTTCCAAGCCCGCAAGGACAAGGACTGCAATTTTTGCCGCGAAAACCTATTGGGAGGGGGTTTTAGGCCATTTGTACCACTTAAATTGCCAAAAAGAGCCGAGTTGGGTGATTTTCACGGTTGGCATGCAGATTGCGATGTATCTGGCATTACTGACAAAACAACCGGACTGAACGTGAACACTGTGCCCCGATACGACCCGCTGACATTTGGAGAGACTGCGCTGAAGTTGCGCAGTCTTCGCCATGAAGTGCTCAGCTCGAATCTGGTCAACGCAGACACGCCGAATTACAAGGCGCGTGACATTGACTTTCAGTCCGTGCTCGCATCACGTTTGGCAGGACAAGCTGATTCAACTTCTTTGAGCCTAGAGCGCACACACGCAGCGCACATCTCAGTGCCTAGGCAAGCTCAAGGCCCCAACAAAATGTTTCGCATGGCAGTGCAACCGTCCATTGACGGCAACACAGTCGACCCTGATATCGAGCGTGGTCATTTTGTGAAAAACGCCTTCTTCACTGAAAGCGCTCTGAGCTTTCTGGGCTCCACATTGCGCACACGTTTGTCCGCCATCACAGGACAGCCATCATGAGTTTATTAGGCACCTTTGACATTGGAACGACCGGCTTGGTGGCGCAGTCATTGCGTTTGAATCTGATCGCCTCGAATGTGGCCAACGCCGAGACCGCGGTGAGCGCAGACGGTCAGCCTTACCGCGCGCGCCATGTGGTGCTCCAGTCTGAAAACCGTGCAGGGCAAGTCGGGCAGGGCGTCAAAGTAGCGCGCATTGTGGAAAGCGATGCGGCTCCCCGCATCGAATACCGCCCTGGCCACCCTTTGGCCAACGCACAAGGTTACGTGACCATGCCCAACGTCAACCCTGCAGAGCAGATGGTGGACATGGTGTCTGCCTCGCGTGCTTACCAGTTCAACGTCGAGATGATGAACACCACCAAGCAACTGCTGCTCAAGACCCTTGATCTTGGCAAGTGAATGGAGCCCACATGAGTAACATTAAAAATATCCCCGTCTATGACCCGAGCAAGCCTCCGGCACAAAGCGGCAACAGCACATCGGTGAAAGACCTGTCGCAGAATTTTTTAAAGATGCTGACAGTGCAGCTGCAAAACCAAGACCCACTCAACCCGATGGACAACGCGGCCATGACCTCGCAGTTGGCCAGCTTGAACACGGTCGACGGCATCAACAAGCTCAACACCGCAGTGAACTCATTGGTGGCTCAGATGCAGTCGGCCAACTTCATGAACCTGTCTTCGAGTGTAGGCAAGACGGCTTTGGCCGCTGGCTCGAAAGTTTATTACTCCGGCAATGATGTGAGCATGGCCGCCAAGCTCGACACCCCTGCGAGTTCCCTCAATGCAGTGATTCGCAACAGCAATGGCCAAGTCGTGAGCCAGTTTGATTTTGGTACGACCGCCTCCGGCGTGAGCGATTTCATATGGGACGGTGCAGACGATGCGGGCAACAAAGTATCACCAGGTTTGTACTCGCTTGAACTGACAGCCACCGACGATCAAGGCAAAACCAGCTCTCCCACATCCTATGTGGGTGCGATGGTAGCCAGTATTGGACAAGAAGGCGAGGACCTGCGTGTGGGCCTGAGCGATGGACGCAACATCTTGACCGGCGACATTCTCAAATGGCTGGCCTTTTAATTTTTCAATCACCAACAAAACACTTTTTTACTTGAGGACCTTGATATGAGCAATTACACATCCGCCTTGACTGGACTGCAAAATACGATGCAGGCCATGGACACTGTCAGCAGCAACATTGCCAACGCAAATACCGTGGGCTACAAGGCCGCCGACTACGTATTCACCGATCAGATCTCTAAGACGGGCAGTGCATCAGACCAATCTGGCACGCGCCGTCCTATGCTGCAAGGAACCATCACCAACTCGGCAAACCCCTTAGACATGGCGATCAGTGGCAAAGGCATGTTTCGCTTGATGAAAAGTTCTGGCAGTGTCGGAAGTGTAGAACCTGCGGGTTTTTTTTACTCTCGCAATGGCCAGTTCAGCGTTGACAAGCAAGGCTATATCGTCAATGAAAATGGCATGTACTTGACGGGCTTTCAGCCTAGCGTTGATGGCACTGAAATCACAGATGACTTGATCAAAAACAATGGCTTGCTGCGCATGCCTGCGAGTAATTTGCCGGGCACTCAAACTGTCAACTCACGCCTGACGGCCATGCTGGATTCAACAGCCAATGCTTTCACAACAGCTGCCAACGTGCCGTTTGATCCAGGTCAGTCGACCTTCAACAACAAGACCACACAGACCGTGTTTGACAACGAAGGTACCGTCCATACGTTAGAGGTTTTCTATCGTCGTATCAACGACACGAAATTAGCCGTCACGGCCGGTGTTGATGGGTATACCTACACACCAAGCGTGACCTCGACAGCCAACATGATGGGAACATCCAAAGTGACGTTGAGTAAAGATTCTTTACTGCGCGTGGAAACCCCATCTTTAGCAGCAGCATTGAGCGGTGCGGAAATCGTCAATAGCACCAACATTACGCTTTCTACCGCTCCTATTCTCGGAGGCCAAAATGTATCGGTAACAGGGAAGAAGATATTTGTAAATGGTGTTGATTCTGGCTTTACTGTGGCGACACACACCAGCGCCAGCACAGCCAGTTTCACCGCGAGTGGCAATATTTCTCTTCCAAAAGGCGCCTCCATCACTTTTTATGATCCAGATATCGCGGTCACATTGTCGGCTGCACCCACCAGCACTTCCACACTGACCATGACAAGCACTGCTGGATTGGCGTTGGGTGACAAAGTTTATTTGGCTGGTGTCGAAACCGGAGCCACTATCACGTCAATTGGCACTGGTTCAGTGACGCTTTCCGAGAGCGTCAGCGGCACCACTGCAGCCGTCTTCAAACATGTCTTGAATATGACTTTGGTCAGTCCAGATGGAACTGAAATCAGCTTAAAGGGCTCAACCAATAAAAAAGGCTCGCTGGAAGTTCTGTCCACGAACATGTCGCAGGTGGAGGTGTACGCATCCATCGACAACAAGTTTTATGATTATTCGGATTCAACAATTTTCTCCAATCGCAAACTCACCCCAGATACGCAAGGCGTCACAAGCGGGTACAAAGCGGTTGCTAAACTCAGCTTTGTTGGCGGGCGAAACATTGATTCACTTATGAGTGACCCAGTCTCAGGCGAGTCGTTGTTCAAGACAACAACCACACTGTCTAGCCGTATGACGAATTTGGCTGGCGGAACAAATGACCTCTTGTTCACTCTGGACTTGTCTGACACCAGTTTGCAAGCCGGCCCATTTCAGATCACTAAGAGCACCCAGGACGGTGAGCCTTTGACCAGTTTGACAAATGTGTCGGTTGACAATTCGGGCCGCATTTTGGGCATCTATGGCTCAGGCAAGCAGCGTTTTGTAGGTCAAGTGGCGTTGGTGAACTTTGTCAATGATGAGGATTTGAAATCGATAGGCAAGAACGCATTCGCTGCCACCGTGGACTCGGGCACTGAGCAGTCAGGTAGTGGCGTGACTGTGGGCCGCGCTGGCAACGGCATCTTTGGTGACGTCAGATCCCAGGCTCTGGAGTCGTCCAACGTTGACTTGGCCAACGAGTTGGTGCGCTTGATGGTCTTGCAGCGCACTTACAGCGCTAACTCGCAAGCCATGAAGGCCTTTGATCAGACCATGCGTGACACCTTGCAAATGATTGGCTAATTCGCTATTCAACAGCCTAATCAACCGAACCTGTACTGAGCCATGATTGACCGTTTTGTTTTCACTGCAATGACTGGTGCCAAGCACGCCATGGGGCAACTGGCTACGACATCGCACAACATGGCCAATCTGCAAACGCCAGGCTTTCGTGAAATGCTCTCGTCGTTTCGGGCTGTGCCGGTCACAGGTGGCAGTTCAGATTCTCGTGTCTTTGTGGTGGACTCCACACCCGGCGCAGATTGGACGCCCGGTGCGATCTCAGCCACAGGCAATCCGCTGGACGTGGCCATTCAAGACCAAGGCATGTTTGCATTGCAAAGCAAAGATGGCCAAGAGGTCTATACCCGTTCAGGCAGGTTCCATCTGGATGCCCAAGGCTTCCTGATCAATTCGGCAGGTTTACATGTCCTGGATGACCAGGGCCAAACCATCCAAATTCCAGATGGCAGTAAAGACGTGGTGATCCAGCCCAACGGCACAGTGACTGCAACTTTTCCTGGGCAAATGCTGGACACCCCGGTGGCACGCCTGAAGTTGGTCAACCCCATGCCTCACACGCTGCAGCGGCAGGAAGATGGCTCGTTCGCTTCGAGTCAAGACTTGGCAGCAGATGAAGATGTTCGTTTGGTTCCCGCTTCGTTAGAGAGCAGCAACGTGAGCGCTGCGCAGGCCATGGTGCAGATGATTGCGCAAAACCGCTTGTTTGACTTGAACATTCGTTTGGTTCAAGTGGCTGAGCAAAATTCAAAAACTGCAGGGACCTTGATGTCCTTGTCCAGGACCTGACGGTCCGTGAAATGAAGGAGTAAGAAAATGTTGAGATCACTATGGATTGCAAAAACCGGGATGGATGCGCAGCAGACCAGCCTGGACACGATTTCCAACAACTTGGCCAACGTGTCAACGACCGCCTACAAACGTGTTCGCCCAATTTTCGAGGACTTGCTGTATCAAAATTTGCGCAGCCCAGGCTTGAACGAAGACTCAGGCAGTTATTTGCCCGCCGGATTGCAAGCCGGTAACGGTGCACGCATTGCAGCCACGCAGCGCATCAACAGCGCAGGCTCTTTGGTGCAAAGTCAGAACCCCTTGGACATGGCCATCAATGGCAATGGTTTTTTTGCTGTTTCCACTCCCAACGGTGTGGCTTACACCCGCGCTGGCAACTTCATGCGCAATGACAAGGGGCAGGTTGTAACAGCTGACGGCAATGTGCTGTTGGGTCAAACCAGCATTGGCTCGACTGGCGCCAACGCCACGGGAATACAAATCCCCCAAAATACAACATCGATGGTGATTGGATCCGACGGCACCGTCACTTACACCTTGGCTGACAGCAATGTGGCGGTCAAAGCAGATCAGATCGCCATGGTGAACTTTGTCAACCCGACAGGCTTGGCCACAGCCGGTGGTGGCTTGTATTACCAGACTGCGTCTTCCGGTGAAGCTGTCGGCGGTGTTGCTGGTCAGGCCGGCTTTGGCACGATCAGTCAGTTCTACACCGAGCAGTCCAATGTGAACGTGGCCGAGGAGCTGGTCTCCTTGATTGCAGCCCAGCGGGCCTATGAAATCACGGCCAAGTCGGTTTCGGCATCGGACCAGATTCTGCAGAAGCTGGGACAACTGTAATGAAAAAAATCGCATTGCTCATGACGGTGCTCGCTGTGCTGGCGGGCTGTGCTGAACTGCCTTCGGCCTCCAAGACGGCGCTGGTCAGCGGTGAAACTTCTGCCAAGCCCGTGGCGTTACAAACAGTCACAGCCAGCAAAGGCTCGTTGGTGCCTGCAGCGCAGGTCAACCCCGCAGTTTTTCGTGGCTTGTTTGAAGAGCGCCGCGCTGTTCGTGTGGGCGATACATTGACCGTGTTGCTCAATGAAACCACACGTGCCAGCAAAGACATTGGCACCAATGCGCGCCGCAACTCATCAAACAACGTCAATATGGGATTTAACCTCAGTACCGGCAGCACGAGCCCTGCTACGACCATCAATGGTGGTGTGAACAACAACGGTAACTTGAACTTTGACAGCAAGGGCGGCTCATCTGCTTCTAACCAGTTCAGCGGCACGATCACGGTCACGGTTTTGGAAGTGTTGAGCAACGGCAATTTGAACGTGGCAGGTGAAAAACGTTTGGCAGTGGGTCATGAAGAAGAGGTCATTCGTTTTGGTGGCATCGTCTCGCCATCGAATCTTCAAGGCAATTCAGTGCTGTCTTCGCAAGTGGCCGATGCACGCATTGAATACCGAGGCGTGGGCATCACCGACCAAGTGCAAATTCCTGGCATCTTGACCAAGCTCTTTACGCGTTATTCGCCCAACTGAAGCATAGATCATGAAATCTCGCCAAATGACTCAATTTTTGCTGGCTGTTGCACTTTTGCTAGGCGCTGGCGAAGGCTGGGGCGAACGCCTCAAAGACATGGCCGTGGTTTCCGGGCAGCGGCCCAACCAGTTGGTCGGTTACGGCCTTGTGGTGGGCCTGGATGGCACGGGCGATAACTCTGGCTCTAACCCGGTCACTGGTCAAACCGTGCTCACCATGCTCAATTCATTGGGGGTGTCTGTTCCTGCAGGCATCAACCTGCAAGCGCGCAATGCGGCTGTTGTGATGGTCACGGCTGAACTTGCTGCTCTGGCCCGCCCTGGACAAGCCATGGACGTGACAGTTTCATCATTGACCAATGCCCGCAGTCTTCGCGGAGGCACCTTGTTGATGACCCCTTTGCGCGCCGCCAATGGACAAGTCTATGGTCAGGCACAGGGCTCGCTTGTCATTCCTGGTGCTTCAGTGAGCACACAGATGGCGCGCACCACGATCAATCAACTCTCGGCCGGTCGAATTCCAGGGGGCGCCATCGTGGAGCAAGCCGCACCCGAGGCTGACATGAACCCTGTGGTTGAATTTAATTTTCACAAAGTAGATTTTGCGCAGATCCAACGTGCCGTAGAGGCCATGGCCAAAGTAGTTACGCAAGAGGGCGCAGTGGTCGCAGTCGATGCCAGAACCGTTTCTGTGCGTGTGCCTACCGAGAGAGCCTCTCGCGTGAATGTGATGGCCCAGTTGCTGGAGTTGGACATTCAGCCGGTGATCGAGATGGCCAAAGTGGTCATCAATGCACGCACGGGGTCTGTCGTGGTGAACCAATCGGTACGACTGGCGCCTTTCGCCATCACGCACGGCAATCTGACGATTCATGTGCAGGCTAGCAACCAAGTGGTTCCCCAGTCACTTTTGTCTCGCAACCGCCCCGTTACCCAGCGCAACGACCGTGTCAGCATTGACTCTGGGCCCGCAGGCCAGATGATTCGCGTCGAAGAGAGCGCATCTTTGGAGCAACTGGTGCGTGCCATGAACATGCTGGGCGCAACACCGCAGGACTTGATGGCCATTCTCCAGGCGATGAAGTCCTCGGGCGCCCTGCGCGCCGACTTGGAAGTTATCTGACATGGCTGACCTGCTCATTTCTAGCCTGATTTCTGCCAAACCAATGGCAGTGCCCGCTGCCGATTCAGCGCAGGTCAAACAGATCAAACAAACCGCTCAGGAATTTGAAGCCGTTCTTTTGCGCCAAATGTTGCGCGAGCTCAGGAGTTCTGCGCTGAGTGAAGCTAACAAAGGCAGCAACACAAGTTATTTGGAGATGGCTGATGAACAAATGGCCAACAACTTGGCTGCACAGGGCGGGTTTGGTTTTGGCAAGGCCATGGCCAATCAGATGATCCAGCAGGTGCAGGCTGCGCAGTTAATCAATGCGGCGGCTAAAGCCGTAAAACCATGAGCAGTTCGGCAATCAACCGGCGCCCACAACGCACCTACTACGGAAATTCAAAGTGAGAGCAACCTCCCTTTTTGACAGCGCCATGGCCGGACTGCAGTCCGCGCAGTCGGGCATGCTGGTCACATCACAGAACGTGACGGGCTCTTCTGTGGATGGGTATGTGCGCCGAGCTTCTAACGTGCGTGTCAATGGCTTGTCACCCACCTCGGTCGACTTGACCGGCACTTCATTCGCAGTCGAAGGATTCAGCCGGTATTTTGATCGATTGTTGCAAGGCCAAGTGCTGTCGCAGCAAAGCAAAACCAGTTTCACACAAACTCTAACGCAGTCCGTCATGCCGCTGGATGCAATGCTGACCGATCCCGCCACTTCGCTGGCAAGTGCGTTGGGCAATTTTTTCAATGCGGCCGGCTCGATTGCCAATCAGCCAACAAATGCGGCTTACCAACAAAGCTTGATTGGCAATGCCCGCCAAGTGGCTGACCGGGTGCGAGGTTTGGCCAACGCGGTGGGACAAATTTCAGATAACGCATCGCAAGCGCTGGCCGACGTGCTCAACCAAGCCAACAGCCTGACGCCACAACTGGCTTTGATCAATGCCAAAATCAGCGCCTCAGCAACGCCTGGACTTTCAGCCCCTTCGGCCGATCTGCTCGATGAGCGCGACCGCATTGCAGCTAAATTACAAGATTTGGTGGGCGGCACTACACTGATCAATGAAGATGCCACAGCCAGTTTCTTGGTCAATGGGCAACATCTGGTCGACCGTGAAACTGCCAACAGTTTTGCCAACAGTTCGGGAACATCTCCTGTGCGCAGTGATGTGCCATTGACAAGCTTGCGCATCAAGGTGGCATCTGTTTCTGGGCGCAGCCCCGTGCTGTTGCCTATCGTGATGGCGGCGGTTCCGCAGCGAGACGGCAGCGGCAATCCACTGCTTGATGGCAATGGCAACTCACTGATGCTGCCAGGGCAAACCGCTTTGAAAGATGGCAAAGCGGGCGCCTATGTGCACTTGATTCAAAACTTTGTGCCTACGGTGCAAAAAAGCATTAATTTATTGGCGGTTCAGTTGGTGAGAAAAGTCAATCAGGTTGCCAGTGCAGCAGGACTGCCAATTGCCTCCATATTTGGTTTTTCTTCGACAGCTGCCGGAGGCGCAGCCTTAACAGGCAAAACTTCTGACACAGCGGGCAAAGCTTTGCTAGACGGCCTGCTGCTCAAGCCAGGCGGAATCACCGGTGACTACACCTACAGTGACATCGTTGAGGCGTCTAACCCGCAAAGCAGCAACTACCGCATGGCCGCCGACACGAACTTGAGTCAGGCCGTGTTTGATGCGCGCCAGTTTCAAGTGGTAGGCACCTTCGACGCCTCGCAGTTTGCCAATATGGATGCCGCAGCTTCTGCTTCACTCGAGAGTCTGCGCTTGTCCTTTTCCTCGCCTGTGACTTTCATCACCAGCAGTGTGGCCACCACCATTGCCACTTGGAAAAATGACAATAAAGCCAATGAAGCATTGCAAAAAAGTTTGGCCGACCAGAAGTCGGCCATCACCGGTGTGAACTTGGACGAGGAAGCA
>CAIQBO010000014.1 GCA_903870145.1 uncultured Burkholderiales bacterium
CCCAAACTTTATTCAAAAGTTCTAACAATTGAACCCAATCGTTTGCTATAATTTTTGGCTCAGGCTCTTTAGCTCAGTCGGTTAGAGCGATGGAATCATAATCCACAGGTCCGCGGTTCGAATCCGTGAAGAGCCACCAAATGTAAAGCCCTTCGCTCTTGCGGAGGGCTTTTCTTTTGGCCTTTTCTAGGGCTTGTACCGCTTTTCGACTTCAAGTCCATCCGTTAGACTGATTGAATACGAAACTTTTCAAGTTGGGGTACCCTCATGCATATTCAAAGACGACATTTCATTGGCGGCAGTTTAATCACCGCGGCTCTACCCCAATGGGCTTCAGCGCAGAGCCTGGAAAAACCCAAAGTCACAATTGCAGTGGGCGGCAAAAATCTCTTTTATTACTTGCCCTTGACCATTGCCGAACAATTGGGCTATTTCAAGGCTGAAGGTTTGGATGTCACCATCGTCGACTTCTCCGGAGGCTCACGGGCCTTGCAAGCTGTGGTGGGCGGCAGCGCGGATGTTGTGTCTGGCGCATATGAACACACCATCAACATGCACTTCAAAGGCCAGCCCATGCGAGCTTTTGTTTTGCAAGGCGCAGCGCCACAAATTGTTTTGGGTGTCAACCCGAAAACAATGCCCAACTACAAATCGGTTGCAGATTTGAAGGGTAAGAAAATTGGCGTCACCGCGCCGGGCAGTTCCACCAATGTGTTGGCCAATTTTGTGCTGGGCAAAGCCGGGCTCAAGCCCACGGATGTCAGCTTTGTGGGTGTGGGCGCTGCCAACGGTGCAGTCGCAGCCATGCGTTCCGGGCAAATCGATGCGATTAGCAACTTGGACCCCGTCATCACTTTGCTGCAGCGCTCCGGTGATTTGAAAATCATCACGGACACGCGCATCATGGCAGAAGCCGAAAGAGTATTTGGCGGCCCCATGCCAGCGGGTTGCCTGTATTGCCCTCAACCTTTCCTCGACAAAAATCCTAACACTGCGCAAGCACTGACCAACGCCATGGTTCGCGCCAATAAATGGATTCAACAAGCCGGTGCTGGAGAGATCATCAACGTGGTTCCCGAGAGTTATTTACTGGGCGATCGGGCCATTTACATAGACGGGTTTTTAGCCTCTAAACAAGCCATGTCGCCTGACGGCATGTTCCCAGCCAAAGGCGCAGATACCGCCTTCAGGGCGCTGGCCAGCGTAGACGCTAAATTGGCTGCCACGAAAATGGATTTAAACGTCATTTACACCAACGACTTCGTCAAAAAAGCCAACGCCAAATACCCAAAGGGCTGAAGTGACTGCGCCACCGATCGAGTTGCAGGGCATTGCCTGCACTTTCGTCAGCAAAGACGCTCCAGATCAACGCTACACGGCTGTTGAGGATGTCAATCTGACAGTTGCTGAGGGTGAGTTTGTCAGCGTCGTCGGCCCGACCGGTTGCGGCAAGAGCACTTTGCTCAATGTTGCCGCTGGCTTGCTCAGCCCAAGCAAAGGCAGTGTTCGAATTTACGGCGAACCTTTAACCGGTGTGAACACCCGCGCCGGTTACATGTTTCAAACTGAGAGTTTGATGCCGTGGCGCACTGCTTTGGAAAACGTCATGGCTGGTTTGGAGTTTCGGGGCATGGCTTTGCCGCAAGCACGTGAGCAAGCGCAAGACTGGTTGCGCCGTGTTGGCTTGGGTGGGTTTGGTGATCGCTACCCGCATCAAATGAGCGGGGGCATGCGCAAACGGGCTAGCTTGGCGCAAACTTTGGTGATGGACCCCGACATCATTTTGATGGACGAGCCTTTTTCTGCGCTCGACATTCAAACTCGCCAGCTGATGGAAAACGAAGTCTTGGCGCTGTGGCAATCGAAGCGGAAATCGGTGTTGTTTATCACCCATGATTTAGACGAGGCCATTGCCATGAGCGACCGTGTTGTGGTGCTCAGCGCAGGCCCTGCTGCCAAGCCCATGGGCGAGTTCATCATTGACATTGCACGGCCTCGAGATGTAACCGAGGTCAAGATGACCCCCCGCTTCATTGAGTTGCATCAAGCTATTTGGAACGTGCTTCGCGAAGAGGTTCTCAAGGGCTACCGACAACAACTTGAAAAAAGTGCATAGGCTTTAACCATGTGGAATTTGATCAAACCTCGCGCTGCCACTTTGCGGTTTTGGCAATTGGGTCTGCTGGTCTTGGTGTTTGTGTTTTGGCACGTCATGACTGCGCCCGGCCTGATACCGCCCATGATGTTTGACAACGATCGGCAAGCCGCATTTTTTTTTGGCGAGCCCTTGGAAATTTTCCAGCGAATCTGGGCCTGGTTTGTAGTTGACGCCAATATCTACAAACACTTGGGCATCACTTTGATTGAGACGCTGCTGGCCTTTGCCATTGGCGCCAGCACGGGCTTGTTGGGCGGCCTTTGGTTGGCGCTCTCGCCCATGGCATCGGCCATCTTGGAGCCCTACATCAAGGCCTTGAACGCCATGCCGCGCATTATTTTGGCCCCTATCTTTGCAGTTTGGTTTGGCTTGGGCATTGGATCCAAAGTGGCCTTGGGCGTGACCTTGGTGTTCTTCATTGTGTTTTTCAACGTCTACCAAGGCGTCAAAGAGGTCAGCCCCGTGGTGCTGGCCAACGCGCGCATGCTGGGTGCCAATCAAAACCAGCTGCTGCGCCACGTGTATTTGCCAAGCGCTACGAGTTGGGTCTTCAGTTCCCTGCACACTTCTGTTGGTTTGGCCTTTGTGGGTGCGGTGGTGGGTGAGTATTTAGGCTCCAGCCAAGGTGTGGGCTACTTGATTTTGCAAGCCGAAGGCACGTTTGACATCAACACCGTCATGGCCGGCATTTTGGTGCTCACAGCTTTTGCCTTGGTGATCGATGCGTTGGTGGGCGTGATCGAAAAACGCCTCATGAAGTGGCAACCCAAAGCCGGAGAAACTGAAAAGCTTTGAACGGCATGCACCTGAGACATTTGTCAGAAAACCACCGTGGTATTTTGGCCATGAGCTTGGCCATGGCTTGCTTCATCGGGAACGATGCCTTGGTCAAGCAAGCAAGCCTGTCGCTGCCTGGCCCTCAACTGATTTTTATTCGCGGACTCTTTGCCACCATTTTGCTGCTGATCGTGGCACAAAGCTTGGGGCAACTGCGGCAAGTGCATTTGATGCTCAACAAACGCCTGTGGCTGCGCGGCGCTGTGGATGCATGCGCCTCATTGACTTACCTGACGGCCCTGTTTCACTTGCCTTTGGGCAACGCCACTGCCATCAATTTGGCATCGCCTTTGTTCATCGTTTTGCTAGCCATGATTTTTTTCAAAGAAAAGGTGGGCGTGCGCCGCGGCTTGTACGTGTTGCTCGGATTTGGCGGTGTTTTGTTGGTGGTTCAACCCAGTGTTGAAGGCTTTAACGCTTACGCATTGCTTTGTGTGGGTGCAACGCTTTTGCATGCCACACGCGACACCATGACGCGTGCCATTGGCCTGCACATACCGTCCATGTTGATCACTTTGTCTACGGCAGTGGCCGTTACCTTGGGCTCGGGCAGTATCACCTTGACGCAGACGTGGGTGCCCGTCACGTTGGACTTGACGGGCTTGCTCTTGGGCGCTTCCATCTTTTTAGCTGTGGCCTATTATTTTTTAATTGTGGCCATGCGCGCTGGGGAAATGAGCGTGGTGTCGCCTTTTCGGTACAGCGGTTTGTTGTTTGCGCTGTGCATAGGCTATTGGTTTTGGGGCGAGGTGCCCAATGTGTTGGCATGGGCTGGGATCGCCCTCTTGGTTGCCTCGGGGCTGCTGATTTTGCATGAATCAAGCTGAAACCAGCTGTGCAATAATCATCGACCGGCTAATCAAAGCCCTTTCATTCTCTGCTTTTTCTGCCTCTTAACAAGGCCTGCCTCCTTAACGGGTTGAACTTTTATGTCCTTGATTCACGAGCAGTCCCATTTGCCCACGGAGGTTGCAGATCCAGCGGCGCAAGATGAAGTTACAGTGGTGCCCCTGAAAATTGAAGACTGGTTGACCGTCATCGTGATGGGCTTGTTGGCCTTGATCACATTTGGCAATGTGCTGGTGCGCTATTTCACTGACCAATCATTTGCTTGGACCGAAGAGTTCTCGGTTTTCTTGATGATCGTTTTGTCTTTGGTCGCAGGCTCTGCTTCGGTGGCACGCAACCGGCAAATCCGCATCGAATATTTTGCCGACAGTGGCAGCCTCGAGCGGCAACGTGCTTTGGCCCGCTTTGGCGCCATGATGGTTTTTCTGCTCTTTACGTTGTTGGCCGTGCTCAGCATCCGCGTGGTTTGGGATGACTTTCGTTATGGCGAAACCTCTCCCGGTATTGGCATTCCGCAGTGGTGGTACACCATCTGGTTGCCCGTGATGTCGGTGGCCATTGCCGGGCGCGCCATGGGCTTGTTCATTCGCCGAGGCCGCCGCGCATGATCCCAACGCTTTTGTTTGTGGCCTTCCTCTTCATGATGATGATGGGCGTGCCCATTGGCGCCTCGTTGGGCTTGGCAGGTGCGGCTTGCATTGCCCTTGCCAACTCGGACGCGCAGTGGTTTGGCCTGCTGGCAGTGCCGCAAAATTTTTATGCCGGTTTGGGCAAATACCCTTTGCTGGCCATTCCCATGTTCATCTTGGTGGGCTCTATTTTTGACCGCTCTGGTGTTGCACTGCGGCTGGTGAACTTTGCCATTGCCATCGTGGGCCGCGGCCCTGGCATGCTGCCTTTGGTGGCCATTTTGGTGGCCATGTTTTTGGGCGGCATCTCGGGCTCAGGGCCCGCCAATGCAGCAGCCGTGGGGGCTGTCATGATCGCGGCCATGTCACGCGCGGGGTACCCGCCGGCTTTCTCGGCCAGCGTGGTGGGCGCGGCAGCGGCCACGGACATTTTGATCCCACCCTCTGTGGCCTTCATTGTTTACTCTGTTTTGGTGCCGGGCGCATCGGTTCCTGCTTTGTTTGCTGCCGGCATGATCCCTGGCATCTTGGCTGGATTGGCCTTGATTTTTCCAGCGGTATGGCTGTCTAAAAAACACAAAATGGGTGCGCTTGAAGCCAGCCTGCCTCGGCCGCCTTTTTGGAAGAGTTTTCGCGAAGCCACTTGGGGCTTGGCCGCGCCAGTGTTGATTTTGGGCGGTATGCGCGCGGGTTGGTTCACACCCACCGAAGCAGCCGTTGTGGCTGTGTTTTATGGTTTGTTTGTGGGCATGGCGATTCACCGCACCATCAAGGTCAAAGACCTGTATGTGATTTTGCAAGAGTCGGGTGAGCTCTCGGCCATCATTTTGCTGGTGGTCTCGTTGGCCGGTATCTTTGCATTTTCTTTGTCCACCTTGGGTGTGATTGACCCGGTGACCAACGCCATTGTTAACTCGGGGTTGGGGGAATATGGCGTGCTGTCGTTGCTGATCTTGCTCTTGATCACGGTGGGTATGTTTTTAGATGGCGTTTCTATCTTTTTGATTTTTGTGCCCTTGCTTTGGCCCATCGTTCAGTTCTACAAATGGGACCCCGTCTGGTTTGGTGTCATCTTGACATTGAAAGTGGCACTGGGACAATTCACACCACCCTTGGCTGTGAATCTGATGGTGTCTACGCGCATTGCAGGGGTTCGCATGGAAGAGACAATTCCCTGGGTGGGTTGGATGCTTTTTTGCATGTTCTTGGTGATGATCGCTGTCATTGCCTGGCCAGAGTTGGCGCTTTGGTTGCCGCGTCAATTGGGTTATTGAGTTTGTTTATTTTTATCAACAGGAGACTGAAAATGAAACTTCGCCGCACACTTCTGAGTTTGCTTGCCGTTGCTGCCGCACTGGGCACTGTGCTTGCACCTGCATCTGCACAAACCTACAAAGCCGAATACCGCATGTCGCTGGTACTGGGCCCGCCCACACCTTGGGGCCAAGCTGGCAAAGTTTGGTCTGACCTGGTCAAAGAGCGCACCCAAGGCCGTATCAACATGAAGTTGTACCCTGGCGTTTCTTTGATTCAAGGCGATCAAACGCGCGAGTTCAGCGCCTTGCGCCAAGGCGTGATCGACATGGCCGTGGGCTCGACCATCAACTGGTCACCGCAGGTCAAAGAATTGAACCTGTTCTCTTTGCCTTTCTTGATGCCTGACTACGCAGCAGTGGACGCTTTGACCCAAGGCGATGTGGGTAAGAAAATTTTTCAAACTCTGGACAAATCCGGTGTGGTTCCTCTGGCATGGGGTGAAAACGGCTACCGCGAACTGACCAACTCCAAGCGTGTGATCAAGTCACCTGAAGATTTGAAAGGCATGAAAATTCGCGTGGTGGGCTCACCCATTTTCTCGGACATGTTCAGTGCCATGGGCGCCAACCCCACCCAGATGAGCTGGGCCGATGCGCAGCCCGCGCTTTCCAGCGGTGCGGTGGACGGTCAGGAAAATCCTTTGTTCTTGTTCACTATTTTAAAAATGCACACTGTGGGTCAAAAGTTTGTGACCACATGGGGTTACATGGCTGACCCGCTGGTGTTTGTGGTCAACAAAGACATTTGGACTTCATGGACACCGGCTGACCAAGCCATCGTGCGTCAAGCTGCGGTGGATGCAGGCAAACTGGAAATTGCACAGGCTCGCAAAGGCTTGATCGAGGCCGACAAGCCCGTGCTCAAAGACATCGCCGCCATGGGCGTGACCGTGACGCAATTGACTGCCGCAGAGCGTGAAGCTTTCGTCAAAATCACGCGTCCGGTTTACACCAAATGGAAAGCCACCGTGGGTGCTGATCTGGTCAATGCGGCTGAAGCGGCCGTGGCTGCCCGCAAAAAATAATTGCCGCAAAAAAGAGCCGCATGAAAACGATCTATTTACTTTTACTGTCGATGGTTTTCAGCGGCTCCAATGTCATGGCCCAAGCATGGCCTAACAAACCCATCAAATTCATTGTTCCCTTTGCGGCAGGTGGTGCCAATGACTTGCTGGCACGCGCAGCAGCAGAAGGTGCATCGAAACATCTTGGCCAAGTTGTGGTGATTGAAAATAAACCTGGCGCTGGGGGCTCTTTGGGTACTGTTCTAGTGACCAAAAGTGCACCCGACGGTTACACCTTTTTGATCAGCGCTGCTGGTGTGATTTCTAACACCATGATCAAAAAATCGGTTCCCTACAAAGACAGTGACTTGGTGCCTGTGGTCATGATTGGTTTGGCGCCGTCCATCATCGTGACTTCAGCCCAATCAAAATACAAAAATCTCAAAGAGTTTGTTGAGGCTTCCAAGGTGGGTGATGGTTTTCACTTCGCCACAGCCGGCACTGGCAGCACACCCCACTTTGTGGCTGAGATGTTGAACATGCGCTACGGCAGCAAGTTGATTCCCGTTCCTTATAAAAGCGGATCGGAGAGTTCCACCGCCGTGATGGGAGGCCAAGTCGAGGCCACCTCTGAGGCCAGCATTGTGTCGTTACCGCATATTCAGCCTGGTGGAAAATTCAAACCATTGGCCACCACTTGGATCAAGCGCATGTCGGCGGCGCCCGATTTGCCCACGGCAGCGGAACAAGGTTTCCCAGAGCTTCAAATTGCCCATTGGGCCGGTGTGCATGCACCCGTGGGTGTGCCCCTTGAGGTCTTGGACAAAATGGCAGCGGCCGTGGATGCCGCCATGAAAATGCCGGCCATTTCCGATCGCCTCAAGAGTATGGGCATTGAGCCCATTGGCGGCACGCGCGCCAGCTTCAATGAGTTTGTCAATGCAGAGCGGGCCCGTTTGGGCGCTATCGTCAAAGCTTCAAACATGAAGGAGGATTGACCCATGACGCTGAGCACCCACCCAGGCAGCTTGCTGCGCCAAAAAGTCCAGTCGAAAAACGGTTTGCTAGTGGCTGGTGCAGCCAATGCGCTTGCCGCTCGCGTCATTCAAAATGCAGGTTTTCAAGCCGTCTATTTGAGCGGTGCTGGCATCACCAACACTTTTTATGGCGTGCCAGACTTGGGCTTCATTGGCCTGAGTGACTTGGCTAACCACACTGCCGCCACGCGTGATGCGGTCAATCTGCCCATCATCGTGGATGCTGATACTGGCTTTGGCAATGCATTGAATGTACGACATACCGTGCGCACCTTGGAGCGCTCGGGAGCCAATGCCATTCAAATCGAAGATCAATTGATGCCCAAAAAATGTGGACACTTTGAAGGCAAGTCGGTGATCTCTGCCAGCGAGATGATCAACAAAATCAAAGCTGCTGTTGATGCGCGCCTGCATGCTGACTTTTTGATCATTGCTCGCACCGATGCGCGTTCCATCTTAGGCTTGAACGAGGCCTTAGACCGCGCAGGTGCCTATGCCGAAAATGGTGCCGACATGACTTTTGTGGAAGCACCTGAAAGCATTGAGGAGATGCAACGAATTGCTCATGAGTTGCATTGTCCGCAAATTGTGAACGTGGTGATTGGCGGCAAAACCCCTGTATTGCCACAACAAGTTTTGGCAGACATGGGGTTTGGTTTGGTCTTGTACGCCAATGCAGCACTGCAAGCTGCTATCAAAGGAATGACACAAGCTTTAGAGCACCTGATGCAGCATGGTCAATTGCTCGAGGATCCCAACTTGGTGGCCAGCTTTGCTCAGCGCCAAGCATTGGTCCAAAAACCACTTTTTGACGCTTTAGATACACAATACAAGTGACTCAGATGACTGAACTCATGGATTCTTCGGCCTTCCAAGGTGCCAAATAACGGGCCATTGTGGTGCGAATGTGCTGACATTGGACAAGAAAAGCACTTAACTTTCAGCTTGATGCAACTTTTTGACCTTTAATGAGGCGGCTTCAGTGAATCTGATAGAAATTAGTGACAACCCGTGGTTGAGCGTCGTTTTTTTCATGCAAAATGCATTTTTCTCACAATCGGAGTCTGTTCATGAAATCCATTCGAAAATTGATCCAACGCCCCCTGTTGGCCACTGCCGCAATTGCTCTTTTAAGCAGTTTGGCAACGCCTGCATTTGCCGGCAAAACCATTGACGCCATCAAGGCGCGCGGCGTCCTCAATTGCGGCGTGAATCCAAGTTTGCCTGGTTTTGCTGCAGCTGACAGCCAAGGCAATTGGGCCGGTTTAGACGTGGACGTTTGCAAAGCCATTGCAGCAACCGTTTTGAACGATGCAACCAAAGTCAAATGGACACCCTTGAATGCATCACAGCGTTTTGCAGTGCTACAAGCTGGCGAGATTGACATCTTGTCACGCAACACCACTTGGACCTTGACCCGCGATGCATCTTTGGGCTTGCACTTCATTGGCACCACTTACTATGACGGCCAAGGCTTCATGGTGCCCAAGAAAAGCAAAATCACCAGCGCCACCAAACTCAAAGGCGCCACAGTTTGCGTTCAGTCCGGCACCACCACTGAGAAAAACTTGAACGACTACTCCAGAGTCATGAAGCTGAACATGAAGCCTGTGGTGTTTGACACTCAGGAAGCCACCAACAAAGCTTACTTTGCCGGCCGCTGCCAAGCCTACACCACCGACGCTTCCGGTCTGGCCTCTGTGCGCAACAAGGAGGCTACCAACCCCGATGACCACGTGATCTTGCCCGATTTGATCTCCAAAGAACCCCTTGGCCCCAGCGTTCGCCGGGGTGACGACGAGTTTTTTGCCATCTCCAAATGGGTGCTTTACGCTCTGATTGAAGCCGAAGAATATGGCATCACACAAGCCAACGTTGACCAAATGAAGAGCAGCACAGACCCTGTGGTTCAACGCATTTTGGGCACTTCAGAAGACACCGGCAAATTGCTGGGTTTGGACAAAGAGTGGGCCTATCGCGCCATCAAAGCCGTTGGCAACTACGGCGAAATTTTTGAGCGCAATGTCGGCCCCAAGTCAACCCTGAAGCTGCCCCGCGGTTTGAACAACCAGTGGAACAAAGGTGGCTTGATGTACGCACCGCCCGTACGTTGATTGGATGCTTCTGACTCCGGCCCGCTTCTTGCGGGCCGGTTCACAATCATGAGCGCTCCGCCCCCTCCCAAACGCCAATGGTCTTGGCGCAGTCAAGCCTTTCGTGGGCTTGTCTATCAAGTCGTTGCCCTGCTGCTTTTGGCGTTGGCGGTGATCTATTTGATGTCCAACACCTTTGCCAATATGCGGGCACGCGGCATTCAAAGTGGATTTGACTTCATCTTAGGCCCCGCCGGGTTTGGCATTGGCGAGAGTTTGTTTGAATTTGATTCGTCGCAAAGTTATTTGTATGCCTATTTCATTGGGCTTTCCAACACTTTGCGCGTGGCCTTGATGGGCTTGGTGCTGGCCACTTTGCTGGGCACCACGATCGGCATTGGCCGCTTATCTAAAAACACCCTGGTGCGCGGTTTGTGCGCCAGCTACGTGGAAGTCACCCGCAACATTCCACTGCTCTTGCAGTTGTTCATGTGGTACTTTGCGTTGACCGAGTTATTGCCCCCGATTGAAGAGCCTTTGAAGCCTTTGGCGGGTGTATTTTTCAGCAAAAATGGACTTCAATTTCCATTGCCTGTTTGGGCCCCTGGCCATTGGGGCAGCTTGCTCGGACTGTGTGCCGGCATTGCAACTTGGCGGCTTTGGGCGCGCCATGCACGCCAACATTTTGAAGCCACTGGCATAACCAAACCCGTGCTTTTGCCAAGTATGGTTTTGATCTTGGCTTTGACCACATTAGGCTGGCTTTTGGGGGGTGCACCGGGCGAGTTGGACATTCCAGAAATCACAGAGATCAACGTGGTCGGTGGTGGCGCACTGACGCCCGAATATTTAACGCTGCTGGTGGGCTTGACGGTCTACACCTCGGGCTACATTGCCGAAGTGGTCCGGGCGGGCATCCAATCGGTCTCTTTTGGTCAGCATGAAGCGGCTGCAGCTTTGGGCCTGTCGCGCAGCCATGAGTTGCGCTTGGTGCAATTGCCGCAAGCCTTGCGCGTGATCATTCCGCCCTTGACCAGCCAATACTTGAATCTGATCAAAAACTCTTCGCTGGCCGTGGCAGTGGGTTACCCCGATTTGGTCTCCATCAGTTCCACTGCGCTGAACCAAACTGGCCGGGCCATTGAATGCATTGGCTTGGTCATGCTTTGCTATTTGAGCTTGAGTTTGATCACATCGTCGGCCATGAATTTGTACAACCGCCGCGTGCGCATCAAGGACCGTTGATGAACAGCGCCGTGTTTCACCCCATTGCACCCCGCGCAGCGCCGCTCAGCGAGGTGGGCATCTTGGCTTGGCTGCGCCGAGGTTTTTTTGACGGTTGGTTCAACAGTCTTCTCACCGTGTTTGTTTTGAGCCTGCTGATTTGGGCGCTGCCGCCGGTCTTTAATTGGACCATTTGGAACGCCGTCACACAAGCAGACAACGCCGCATGCCGCGCTGCCGTAGGGGTTGGGGCTTGCTGGGGTGTGGTGGCTGAAAAGGGCCGCCTGATCTTGTTTGGCCGCTACCCCTTTGATGAGCAATGGCGGCCCTTGGTGGCATGCACAATCTTGGTGGTTTTGCTGGCACTGAGTTGCCTGAAAAACTTTTGGCGCCCCTCTTTGCTCTTGGCATGGGTGCTGGTTTATGCCATTTTCTTTGGCTTGATGCGCGGTGGATTTGCGGGCCTGGCCTATATCGAAACTGAGCGCTGGGGCGGCGTGCCGCTGACCTTGCTGCTGGCCAGTGTGAGCTTGGTGGTGTCTTTCCCCTTGGCTATTTTGTTGGCCTTAGGGCGCCAATCGCACTTGCCCGCCATTCGCACTTTGTGCGTCTTGTTTGTTGAATTTGTGCGCGGCGTGCCTTTGATCTCTGTGCTGTTCATGGCCTCTTTCATCTTGCCGCTTTTTATGCCGCAAGGCGCCAAGATCGATGTGCTTTTACGCGTGCTCATTGGCATGACTTTGTTCACTGCGGCTTACTTGGCCGAGGTCATTCGCGGTGGTTTGCAGGCCCTGCCCAAGGGCCAAGTTGAAGCGGCTCATTCGTTGGGGCTGGGGTACTGGCAAATTCAGCGCATGATCGTGCTGCCGCAAGCCTTGCGTTTGGTGGTGCCGGCCATTGTGAACACATTCATTGGCGCCTTCAAAGACACGTCCTTGGTCACTATCGTCAGCTTGTATGACTTGACCGGCGCTGTGCAACTGGCCTTGGGCGATGCAGATTGGCGTAAATTTTTCATTGAAGGTCAACTGTTTGCTGCTGCCATTTATTTTGTCGCCTGCTTTGCCATGTCGCGCTACAGCCAGTGGCTGGAGTCTCATTTGAATACCGGAACACGGAGACAGTGAAGTGAACAACGCAAGCCCCATCATCGAATTTTCTAAAGTCAATAAATGGTTCGGTGAATTTCACGTGCTGCGTGACATTGATTTGTCTGTGGCCAAAGGCGAGCGCATTGTGGTGTGCGGCCCATCGGGCTCTGGCAAAAGCACTTTGATTCGCTGCATCAACCGCCTGGAAGAACATCAAACTGGCACATTGAAAGTCGATGGCATTGAGTTGTCTGACGACGTCAAAGCCATTGAAGCCATACGGCGGCAAGTTGGCATGGTGTTTCAGCAGTTCAATTTATTTCCACATTTGACTGTGCTGGAAAACCTGACCTTGGCGCCCATGTGGGTAGGCAAAATGCCCAAGGCTCAAGCCGAAGAGCGCGCCATGCAACAACTCAAGCGCGTGCGCATTGCCGAGCAAGCACTGAAGTACCCTTTGCAACTGTCTGGCGGACAGCAGCAGCGTGTGGCGATTGCACGCTCTTTGTGCCTGACGCCCAAGATCATGCTGTTTGACGAGCCCACCTCGGCGCTGGACCCCGAGATGATCAACGAAGTGTTGGACGTGATGGTGGAGTTGGCCAACCAAGGCATCACCATGATTTGTGTGACGCACGAGATGGGCTTTGCAAGGTCTGTGGCCGACCGCGTGATCTTCATGGACGAAGGCCAGATCGTGGAGCAAAACACAGCTTCCGAATTTTTTGCCAACCCCAAAAACGAGCGCACGCAAGACTTTTTGTCGAAAATTTTGGCGCATTGATCCACTTCACGCAATGTGATGGATGAAAGCCTCTGACAGCCCTTTGAACCCGCATGGCGATGCGCTGCCCCGGCCCTTTGGGAATACTTACTGGGTATGGGCTGGGCGTGTGTTGGCGGGGGAACATCCAGGACTTCCAGGTCCAACGCAAATGCCCGGCAGATTGGAGGCCTTGGTAGCGCACGGCATCACCCATTTCATTGATTTAACCAGCGCTTCAGACCCTGTGCCAAGCTACACAGCGCTGCTGGCTCATGGCGCCATGGATGCGCAGCATTTGCACCACCCCATCACGGATTTTGGGGTGCCTACAGTGGCCACCATGCAAGGCATTTTGCAAGACATCCAAGATGCTCTGAAAGTCCATGGCCGCGTGTATTTGCACTGCCGCGCCGGCATAGGCAGAACTGGCACTGTGGCCGCCACCTGGCTGGTACAGCAAGGCCTAGCGCCTGAAGCCGCATTGGCTTTGTTGCTGCAAAAATGGCAGTGCGTTGACAAACTCGCAGCAGAACCCCACACACCAGAGACGCCCGAGCAGCGCAGTTTTGTCCTGAACTGGCCTGACCACATGGTGCGGCATGTTTGATGTTACTCAAACAATGCCAACAAAGGCACATTGAAGGTGGACCCCACCTTGATCGGTGTGGGCTTAGGCTACCGCTATTAACGGCACCTGATAAAGCCACACCGGCCGGTCTGCGCTGGCGTAGACCACCGCAGTGGGCTTGAGCTCATGGGCCGCAAACTCCAAGCTCACGAGCCAAGCGCCTGGCTTCATTTCAGCCTTGGCCTTGGCGACGGCCCGCGGCATGGTCTCTGGGCGCTGAAATAAATAGACCATGTCGTAAGCGCCCCAGTGATCTAACCAAATGTCACCGTGCCTAACTCGCGCCCAAGGGCAGCGCAGTTGCGCTACAAAACGCAAGGGCCAGCTGAACTCTATGCCCACCCAACGCGCTTGCGGGTAGGCCAAACGCAAGGCCTTAAGGCCATCGCCTGCTCCACATCCTGCATCCAAAATCAAGGCTTGCGGTGGCAGCGGCGCGCAGGGCGGCAGATCTTTGAGCGCGTGCAGTGGCGTTGGAAAAACCGGCGCATCGCGCCATGCGTGCACGGGGTATATCAACAGCGCCAGCGCCAGCGGCAGCAACCAAACCCAGGCTGGCAAACTGGCCGTACCAGACAACCACAAAGAAACAGGAAAGCCCAAAGCCAAGGCCACAAGCCGCGCCTTGGAGACCCCGCGGATCCAGGCCACAGCACTGGCGGTCAGGGCAGCCAAAGAAGCCAGTAACATGGCCGCCATGGGCGAGGCGCCTTGGCTCAGCATCATGGTGTAGAAAACCCAAGCCAAGCCCCAGACCACAAGGGCCGAAATCGGCCAACGCATCAGATTTGACAATTGCTTCATCTTTCCCATAATTGGGCCATCAAGTTATCACTCAACGGCAAACGACTTATGCAAAACATCCTATTTTCAACCATCTCCAAGAAAAGCTTTTGGGCCTGCCTTTTCGGATTGATTTTCGCTTTTTGTTCCGGCACCCAAGCCTTGGCCTATAAAACTGAGCAGATCTGCGAAAGCTTGCCCGCCACCGCCAAGCAACCGGCTGAGAAAAAATGCCGTACAGTGCGTGTGAAAGAACCCCTGGCTGGGGCTAAAGATGAGAAAAAAGACGACAAGAAAGCTGCCAAGCCTGCAGGCGGACACTGACCCCTGATAGCCGACACCTGCAAACCAGCCCTAGAATCAGAGCAACTTGAGAGGGCTTTTTGCATGTCACACCTACCGCGGCCTTGGCGCACCGATGCCTTCACGCTCCATCATGCTCAGGATGCACTTCCTTTGGTGATGGATTCACCCCATTCCAGCCCTCATTTCCCATTAGATTTCAAAGCCGCTTTGCCGTTGGAAGATTTACGTGACGGTGAAGACGTGCTGATCGCTGAGTTTGCGCGCACCTCCATTGATCCGAACCGGCACATTTACGATCGAAAACTCTCTGTCGATGAAGTGCATCAGCGCATTGTTCGCTATGCCCTGCCGTATCAATATCAATTGAAAACTTTGATTGAAAATAAACATGCTCAATTTGGTGTTTGCTATCACATCAACTGCCACTCCATGAATGCAGTGAGTGGAAAAATGGGTGAAGGCGGCGCCGGCATTGCGGCCTCGAAGTCAAATGATGCGCAGCATGCCCCTTGAATTAACAGCTCCTGACATCAGCGCTTACCGACAAAGCAATGTTGGCATTGACTACGTCACCCGAATGGACTCGGGCAAGCCTGGCCCCCATGTGGTGGTGCAAGCCTTAACGCATGGCAATGAGCTTTGCGGTGCCTTGACGCTGGATTATTTGTTTCAACAAAACATTCGCCCAATGCGCGGTGTTTTGTCTTTTATCTTTGCCAACGTTGCAGCGTATGGCTTGTGGGACCCTGCGAACCCCGACGGCAATCGCTATGTGGAAGAAGACTTGAACCGGGTGTGGGCTGACGATGTTTTGAAAGGCCCGCGCGATTCAGTTGAGTTGCGCCGTGCACGTGAGTTGGTGGCCTACATTGATACGGCTGATTTTTTACTCGACCTGCACTCCATGAGCGCACCGAGCTCGCCTTTGATGGTCTGCGGCGTGCGCCCTCAAGGGGGCCAGAAGTCCGTCAACTTATCGGCGCAAATTGGGCTGCCAGAGTGGTTGATGATGGACACCGGACACCCTTCGGGTCTGCGCATGATTGAGCGAGGCGCCTTTGGTGATCCTGCCAAACACAATGCCGCCATCTTGCTCGAAGCCGGTCAGCACTGGGAACGCGCCAGTGACCAAATTGCGCGCGAGACCAGTTTGCGATTTCTCAAAGTGACCGGTGCGGTGGATGCTCAGTGGGCTGATGCACGTTGCAACTTGCCCACCCCCGTGCAAAAAGTGGTGCAAGTCACGCAGGGCTATACAGCGCGTTCGCTAGAATTTCACTGGCTGGCCGAATACAACGGATTGGAAGTGATTGAAAAAGCCGGCACAGCCTTGGCTCATGACCAAGATCACATCTTGCGCACCCCCTACGACAATGCTGTGTTGGTCATGCCCACGCGCAGCAAACGTTTTTCAGTGGGCAACACCATGCTGCGCTTTGGCCGGATTGAAGCTTTGAATTAAAGGCATGAACATGCTCAAGAGAATCGCCAAAAAATTAAATATGGTTGGTGCTTTGATTTCCTCCATTCGATTTTTCATTCGAAAAAACAAAGGCCGAACCTTTCGGCAAAAAGTTTTTTCTTTGCTTCACCCCACGCCCACTTCGGGCCCTTTACACCGCTACATTGACATGGTGA
>CAIQBO010000015.1 GCA_903870145.1 uncultured Burkholderiales bacterium
GTCCACGCTGCACCACAAAGTGTTGGCTATGGGGGCGTATTGGGGCAGTGGCAAAGAAGAAAGCCAAAGACCCACTTTGAACTTGGCAGTAGCCCGACAGCGAAGACCGTGGTTTGAGGGTTTATGGGCTAATGCAAACGAACCGGTTGAATGGTCTTATCGACCGCATCCGGCCTAATGGAAAATCTCGGTTAAATAGTCGTCCCTGATTTATTCATAACCTATTGATTTAATTGAATAAAATGGAATTTTTGTGGTATAATTTCCCTCAATTTCCAATAATCCCAGATAATGTTTCTGGGAGTTTTTGAGGTTTCACATGACGCCCATCACTGACGATTTTTTCCGCAGCCGCTTGGACCAAATGATTGACCTTCGCCGGCCCCTGCCGGTTCTGGCCTCGCGCCTGCCTTGGCAAGAAATCGAGGCCTCTATCGCCCATTTGTTTGCCAAGAAAGTGCGCGCCGGCCAGACGCTGGAAGATGTCGACCTGTTTGGCCCCGCGCTCACGGCGCTGCGCGCTGCGGGCGCCTCCAATGCCGGTCGCCCCAGACTGCCCCTTCGCTTGATGATCTCGCTGCTGTATCTCAAACACGCCTTTGATGAGAGCGATGAGGCGCTGGCCCAGCGCTGGAGTGAGACGCCGGCCTGGCAGTACTTCTCTGGGCAAGACTATTTTGAAAACCGCCTGCCTTGTGACCCAACGCTCTTGGTGAAGTTTCGCCGCCTGCTGGGTGAGGAAGGTGTTGAAGAGCTATTGGCCCGCACCTTGGAGGCGGCCGTCAACTTAAAGCTCATCGCCAAGAAGGAACTTGGCCGCATCATTGTGGACTCCACCGTGCAAGAAAAAGCCATTGCCCACCCCACCGACAGCAAGCTGCTGGAAACGGCGCGGGCCAAACTGGTCCAGGCAGCCAAAGAAGAAGGCATTGAGCTCAAACAAACCTTTGCCAAAGAAGGCCACCTTCTGGGCTACAAAGCGGGGCGCTACGCACACGCCCGCCAGTTCAGGCGCATGCGCAAAGTCATCAACCGCCAGCGCACCATCGTTGGCCGCTTGCAGCGCGAGATGGCCCGCAAGATGAGCAGCATGGGCCAAGCGGTGCAAGAAGCCCTGGGCAACCCGCTGGCCAAAGCCACGCGCCTGATCGCACAGACTGCAAGCAAAAAGGCAATCGGCAAAGCGCCCAAGCTCTACAGCTGGCACGAACCGCAAGTTCAGTGCATCTCCAAAGGCAAGAGCCGCACCCCCTATGAGTTTGGCGTGAAGGTGGGCATTGCCATGACGCTCAAAGGCAACTTGATCGTGGGCGCCAGGGCTTTCCCCAGCAACCCGTATGACGGCCACACCCTGCGCGAGCAGGTCGAGCAGTCAAGCATCTTGATGCAAGACTTGGGCGTTCAACCTCAGACGGTCTACGCAGACCTGGGCTACCGGGGTGTGGAGCAAGACAACGCGGGCATCAGCATCAAGCACCGGGGCAAGTTCAAGAGCCTGACGCAACAGGAGAAGAAACACCTCAAACGCAGACAAGCCATCGAGCCCATCATCGGCCACCTCAAAGCCGATCACCGCATGAACCGCTGCCACCTCAAGGCAGCGCTCGGTGACAGTTTGCACGCGGTACTGTGCGCTGCAGGCTACAACATCCGGTGGTTGCTGCGCATGATTGTAAAAAAGGGAGTGGCCTTTTTGCATACGCTTTTTTTGCGCCTGCAAAAAGCTACCGCTTCCAGCGCAATAGCTCAGGGTTTAAGAGAAAAATTGGACTCGCTTGCGCTTATGATGAACGCAAATCTGCGGCACCAGGCGTTTGGGGTGATCGGGTGAGCGCGGAAATGAATTTTTCAGGGACGACTAAATATGGTTGGTGCTTTGATTTCCTCCATTCGATTTTTCATTCGAAAAAACAAAGGCCGAACCTTTCGGCAAAAAGTTTTTTCTTTGCTTCACCCCACGCCCACTTCGGGCCCTTTACACCGCTACATTGACATGGTGA
>CAIQBO010000016.1 GCA_903870145.1 uncultured Burkholderiales bacterium
CTGACCAGGGACGTGAAGAACACTGTCAAGCGCATGAGAGAGCACTTTGCCAATGGTTTGACTGCGGCCAGCTGATCACGTTTGCAATACGGGCTGAAAAAAATTTCAGCCCTGGCAAAGCAATCAATAAGTAGCCTTGATCATCACCATCAATGCGAAAGTTGTAGGTGGCGCATTGCGTGCAATGCTTGAACGCTTGAAGGCAAGTCACGAAATCATAGGAGATGTCCGGGGTCGAGGGCTCATGCAGGCCATTGAACTGGTGAGCGACCGAAAAACAAAAGTGCCGGCAACTCAAGAGACAGCAGAAATTTTTGAATTAACGCGTGAGCATGGGCTGATCGTGAGTAAATCAGGTGCCAACAAAAACATCCTCCGAATGGTGCCACCCATGTGCTTGCAACTCGAAGATGTTGCAGTGGTTGAGCAGGCCTTGACGCGCTGTTTTGAAGCTTATTGAGTATCGAGCATTCAAGCATGAAAAAATTTACCTTCTCAATGCTGAAGGCACTCTTCAAGTCATAACTTCCGCCCCACGCGCCAGAGCTTCTCGCGCCAAACCCATGACCTCGCGCGGCGGCAATGGTTTGAGTTTGTGATTGCTCCAGACTTGGCGCCACAAGCGCCCACCGCGCTGCCCGTGGTACAAGCCCAGCATGTGCCTGGCAATGGCGTACCAGGGGCAAGCATCTTGTGCAAAGGCGCGCTCCATGTACGTGACCATATCTTGCTCTACTGCCTCGCGGCTTGGAATGAGATGTGCATCATCGAAAAATTGAGCATCCCATGTGGTGAGCAGCCACGGGTTGTAGTAAGCCTCGCGCCCCAGCATCACGCCATCAACGTGTTGTAAATGATGGGCAATTTGCGCGTTGGTGGTGATGCCGCCATTCACAACGATGCACAAGGCAGGAAAATCTTTTTTCAACTGATAGGCCAACTCATACCGCAGAGGCGGAACCTCTCGGTTCTCTTTGGGCGACAAACCCTGCAACCAAGCGTTGCGTGCATGCACGATGAAAACTTGGCTGCCCGCCTGACTCACCGTGCCCACAAAATCGCGCACAAAATCGTAGCTTTCAATTTGGTCAATACCAATGCGATGCTTGACTGTGACGGGCAAACTCACTTCGTCCAACATGGCTTTAACGCCTTGAGCCACCAGCTCGGGCTCGTTCATCAAACAAGCACCAAAAGCGCCGCGCTGCACACGGTCACTGGGGCAGCCACAGTTCAAATTGATTTCGTCATAGCCCCATTGCTGGCCCAGCTTGGCTGCGTAGGCCAACTCTTGCGGCTCACTGCCGCCCATTTGCAGCGCCACGTCATGCTCCTGTGCATTGAATCTCAAATGCCGCTCCACATTACCGTGACGCAAGGCGCCCGTGGTGACCATTTCGGTGTAAAGCCGGGTGCGCTGGGTTAGCAGGCGATGGAAGTAACGACAGTGCCGATCGGTCCAGTCCATCATTGGGGCGCAACTCAGTCTCCAAGGCGAATATGTCATTAAAAATCTTTTAAAGTCAGCAACTTAGGATGTTTTTTAAAATTTGTCTAAATTTGACGAGTTTTGCCTTGATTATCCAGTTTTTGATCTGTGTATCCCGGATTCTAGGCAGCTGAATTTGCTAACTGCTTGGTGGTCAGGAAGTTGTGGCCGAGTACCCGGTTTGTCGCGTAAACGGTCAGTCGAAAAACTCTGTCTTGCGGTGAGTCCGGGCCATAGCAGTCATCGGCCAAAGCCAGCGTTCAGCGGGCGATCAAGCAAAGCGGAAATTCGACTTTTTTTGGGGGGACCCCGAATAATTGAGGCCGCTCAAAGGAAAGCAGACGTTCGCGAAAACGTGCCCGTTCTAAATAGCGGTCGTTCAGGGCTCCAATGTGAATCTGGTGATGCCGATGACACGTACTCCCAAGCTGATTCGCAGCCCAAAAAACGCGCTAGTCAGCCTAATCACCCCGCCAAATACAGTTCCACGCGATCGGTGGTCCAAGTCGCTATTCCGGTGCCAAAGAAGTCGGCATCTTCTGTCCACACCGGGCAAGCAATCGTCATGGCGCAGGCGAGCACGGGCCAGTCATCGGCATCGCGCATGGCAATTCGTTGCAGCGCCGCAGCTTGCAATCCTGAATAAACACCCAGTTCCAGCGGCTGGACTACGGATTCCAGGGCATCGAGCACCGTCAGCGCCGCTTCGCTGTTTACGCCTCTTTTTTCCAGCAGCGCGGGGAGGTACTTTCGCGCGTCCGCATAGGCTACATCGGGCGCGAAGAATTGCACCGTACCTGCATTGGAAACAATGAGCTCTCGCACCCGCTTGCCTAGTACCGCGCGAATCAGTATGTTGGCATCCAGAACGATGGCTTTGTTGCTCATGCCGCGGCAGGCACCGTTTTCTTGGGCGTGCTTGCGCGTTTACGGGTGGTTTTGAATTCGGCGACCACTGCGTCCACATCAATGCTCTTGGCTGCAAGCAAGCGATCCAAGGTCTTGCTGGCCCTCTTCAATGCGGCGACGTCAGCCTCCGCCTGGCCGTGGGTCGGTATGAAGTAACCAATGGTTTGCCCATGGCGAGTCACGGCCACTGGTGTGCTCGACGTAATGAACTCGGCCATGCCGGCCCGGAATTCGCGAATCCCCACTTTGGTTGCTTCCATCATTTTTCCTTTGAATTCACATGCATATTGTGGATTCTAGTGTACACAAAACTGCAGGAAGCGCATAGTAGCAAGCCCTTGGCATCGAAGACAGCCGAATGCACACTTGGTATATACCAGGTTAGTACCTTATATCTCCATTATGGCAAAGGCTTCCATCGATGTACAAGTATTGATACAATGAGGGCTATGGCTGTGCCAAGAAATAAACCCATTGACTGGATCGGGTCATCGTTCAAAGACCTGTGCGATGACGAAATTTTTCCCGAAGATGCGCGGCGGGCTGCTGGATATCAACTTCGCAAAGTGCAGCGCGGCGACGACCCAGATGACTGGAAGCCTTTTGATGATGTTGGAGCGGGTACAAAAGAGATCCGCATCAAACAAACGGACGGTGCCTTTCGAGTGATGTACGTGGCCAAATTTGAAGATGCCATTTACGTACTTCATTGTTTCAAAAAGAAAACGCAAAAGACCAGTCAAAAGGACAAGGATTTGCCTACCCAACGTTACAAAGACATGATGCTGATCAGGAGTAAAAAATGACCGCAAAAAAAATCATTACCCACCGCACCCCTGCTGATGGCAACATCTTTGCGGATCTTGGCTTTGCGCCCGAAGATGCTCAGAGGCTACTGGCTGAAGCTGACATGGCCATAGATGAAAAGCGGGCGCTCAAACAAACGTTGATGACTGAAATTGTGGACTGGATCGATGCGCACAATCTCAAGCAAGCACAGGCTGCAGAGATTCTTGGTATTACTCGTCCTCGGGTGTCCGATGTCGTCAATCAGAAAACACCAAAATTTACTGTTGACTCTTTGATTGACATGGTTTTGCGCACTGGTAAGCACGTTCAGCTTTCGGTCCAATCTTAGAAGCTAATGTGGCGCAACTCGACCGGCTGCCCCTAACTAGACCAAAAGTGCCTCAACTCCTTTGGCCTCAACCATTTGCAATAACTTTGCCGAGGTCCCACTGGGGTGCTTGTTGGCGGCAGGCGACTCCCATTTTTGCACTGTCGATACGCTCACATTGAGCATTGTTGCGAAAACCGCTTGGCTCGCTTTCACAATCATTGTGCGAATGGCCACAACGCGCTCTGGCGTGAAGGAAGGGGGCGCTTCGCACAGCGCCCGTATGCGCGCCATGTCTGTTTTAGACATGACGCCGTAGCTGCTCATGTCGGCCGCCGTATCAAGGAGCTCCTGGAGCATGCGCGCTTCTTCACTGGTTCTTTTTGTCATTGCATATCTCCTTTAAGCTTCCGTTGAATTTCATTTCATCGAGTTTTGACATGGGTTGAATTTGTAAATTTGCGCCGATAAGTTTATTGGTTCATCGCAATCTTGCACTTATGGCTGCCGAACAGGGTGTAAGCCTGAATCGACTTGCCAGTGCAAAGTTGGCTGCATAACCTCTCATGTGCGCTGCTTAGCTGACTTATTTATTCATCGTTGAATGGACGAAGCAACTTTTCTACAAACGCATGGGCTTTAGCCACATCAAATCGAACTAGACGCAACACGCGTCATGGCTCGAATTTTCACGTGAAACTTGACCCGGCCCCAAAGAAAAACCCCGCCGAAGCGGGGTCTTCAAATGGAATAAACCAAATAAGTTTAACCCATGTGCAAACCGCCATTGACCGAAAAATCTGCGCCCGTGGCGTAACCGCCCTCATCTGAAGCCAACCAAGCAATGATGGAGGCTATCTCGCTGGGCTCGCCCAAGCGCTTGACGGGCACAGTGGCCACAATTTTCTCCAGCACATCAGGACGAATGGCTTTGACCATGTCGGTGCCAATGTAGCCAGGGCTAACGGTGTTGACCGTCACGCCTTTGGTGGCCAACTCTTGCGCCAAGGCCATGCTAAAGCCGTGCATGCCGGCTTTGGCAGCGGAGTAGTTGGTCTGCCCTGCTTGGCCTTTTTCGCCATTGACCGAAGAGATGTTGACGATGCGGCCCCAGCCTTTTTCCACCATGTCGGCAACCACTTGCTTGGTCACATTGAACATGGAGTTCAGATTGGTCTCAATCACCATGTCCCAGTCTTCGCGCGTCATCTTGATGAACATGCGGTCCTTGGTGATGCCCGCGTTGTTCACCAAAACGTCGATACTGCCGTGCTCGGCTTTGGCCATGGTGAAGGCGGCCACGGTGGAGTCCCAATCACCCACATTGCCTACGGAAGCGTAGAAGGTATAGCCCTGGGCTTTTTGCTCGTCCAGCCATTTTTTAAAATCGCGCGTGGGTCCGCAACCGGCAATAACTTTGAAGCCTTCTTTGTGAAGACGTTGGCAAATGGCGGTTCCGATGCCGCCCATGCCGCCTGTGACGTATGCTACTTTTTGACTCATGATGGAAGTCTCCTTGGGTTGTGAATACTGAATAAAAAATTAACGCTCGAGTGCCAACGAGACACCCATGCCGCCGCCAATGCACAAAGCGGCCAAGCCTTTTTTAGCGTCGCGCCGCTGCATCTCATGCAGCAGTGTGACCAAGATGCGGCAACCCGATGCGCCGATGGGGTGACCAATGGCGATCGCACCACCGTTGACGTTGACTTTGAGTGGGTCGATGTCAAGGGCCTTGTTCACTGCGCAGGCTTGCGCAGCAAAAGCCTCGTTCAACTCAAACAAATCGACGTCACTGGCTTTCCAACCGGCTCGCAGCAAGGCTTTTTGCGAAGCTGGCACGGGGCCCATGCCCATGGAGGCAGGATCTAAACCGCTGGTGCCAAAGGCTGCTATGCGGGCCAAGGGCTTGAGGCCCAAAGCAGCCGCTTTCTTGGCCGTCATGACCATCACAGCAGCCGCGCCATCGTTGATGCCAGAGGCATTGCCAGCTGTCACTGAGCCAGCTTTGTCAAACGCAGGGCGCAAGCCCGCGAGCACTTCTGCCGTGGTTTTTTTATTGATGAATTCGTCGGTGTTAAAAACCAGCGCATCACCTTTGCGCTGCGGGATCAGCACATCAACGATTTCATCTTTGAACTTGCCAGCTTCTTGTGCCGCTGCAGCTTTTTGTTGACTGCCAGCAGCCAATGCATCTTGCATCTCGCGCGTGATGCTGTGGGCCTTTGCCACATTTTCGGCCGTGATGCCCATGTGGTACTGGTTGTACACATCCCACAAACCGTCCACGATCATGCTGTCAATCATTTTCCAGTCACCCATGCGCTGGCCGTCACGGCTGCCGTTCAAAATATGCGGGCTCGCGCTCATGTTTTCTTGGCCACCTGCAATGACAATTTCACTGTCGCCCCAAGCCACAGCTTGAGCGGCCAGCATCACGGCTTTGAGGCCCGAGCCGCACACAGCGTTGATGGTCAGCGCCGGTGTTTCTTTGGCCACACCGGCTTTCATCATGGCTTGGCGCGCAGGGTTTTGCCCAACTCCTGCAGCCAGGACTTGGCCCATGATCACTTCGCCAATGGCGTCTGCGGGCAAGCCGCTGCGCTCAAGCAAACTTTTGATCACAATACTGCCCAACTCAGTGGCCGGTATTTTGGCCAATGAGCCGCCGAATTTGCCCACGCCCGTGCGTGCAGCTGAAACGATAACGATATCTTCCATTTTTAGTTTTCCTCAGTTTAAAAAATCAAGCGCGAGCTTTCACATAGCGCCCTGGCGCTGCTTCAATGGCCTTGAACTTGGCACCTTTGCCGTATGTTTTAGGCGCTGCAATTTGTTTGCCCGCATGGGTTTTGAGCCAGTCAGACCAATCGGTCCACCAACTGCCTGGCAGCTCTTTGGCGCCAGCAATCCACTGCTCTGCCGTGGCCGGAAATTTGCCATCTTCACGCAACCAGTGGCTGCGTTTTTTTGCCTCGGGTGGGTTGATCACACCTGCGATGTGCCCAGAAGCACCCATGACAAAACGCTTCTTGCCGGGCAAGTGTTGGGTTGAAGCATAGGCCCCGCCAATGGGAACGATGTGGTCCTCGCGCGAGCCATAGATGTACACCGGCATAGTCAATTGGCCCATGTCAATTTTTTCACCACACACTGTGACTGAATTGGGCTTGACCAAACGATTTTCCAAATAGGTGTTGCGCAAGTACCAAGCGAAGAAAGGCCCAGGCAGATTGGTCGAGTCGCTGTTCCAGTACAGCAAGTCAAAAGGCGGGGGAGATTCGCCTTTCAAATAATTGCCCACCACATAGTTCCAAACCAAATCGTTGGGGCGCAAGAAACTGAAAGTGGAGGCCAAATCTTGACCCTTGAGCAAGCCGCCTTGGCCCATTTGCATTTCGCGAAACTTGACGAAGTTTTCGTCAATGAAAACATCCAAAACTCCGGTGTCTGTGAAGTCAATCAAGGTGGTCAAAAATGTGGCGCTGGCCACAGGCTTTTCACCCCGCGCGGCCAGCACCGCCAGTGCTGTGCTCAGGATCGTGCCGCCCACACAAAAACCCAAGGCATTGATTTGCTTGGCGCCTGTGATGTTTTGAACTTCATGAATGGCTTGAATGGCTGCGTTTTCGATGTAGTCGTCCCATGTTTTTTCAGACATGGATTCATCCGGATTACGCCAACTCACAACGAAAGTGCGCTGACCTTGACTGACGGCATAACGGATAAATGAGTTGGCCGGTTGCAAGTCCAAAATATAGAATTTATTGATGCAAGGGGGCACCAACAAAAATGGCTTTTCGTAAATTTTGGCAGTCAGTGGTTTGTACTCGATGAGTTGAAAATATTCATTTTCAAAAACCACAGCACCTTCGGTGGTGGCCACGTTTTCACCCACGACAAATTTGCTTTCGTCGGTCATGGAGACATGGCCTTGCTTCAAATCATGCACCATGTTTTGCATGCCCTTGGCCAAGCTCTCGCCGTTCGTTTCAATGGCTTTTTGCTGTGCATCGGCATTGAACGCCAAGAAATTACTGGGCGCAGAAGCAGCCACCCATTGCTCGACCGCAAAGCGAATGCGGTTTTGTGTTTGCGCGTCAGCCTCAACCGCATCGGCCAAGCCCATCAAAGTTTTGGCATTGAGCAAATAGGCCGCAGCGGTGAAAGCGGCCATCGGGTTGTTGCTCCAAGCCTGGCCTGAAAAGCGCCGATCTTTGAGCTCAGGCTTGGACAACATGCCATGGTTCCACAAGGCACAAGCCTCCTCTAAATAGTGGGCTTGCAAGTCCTTCAATTTATCTGGCGAAAATTGCATCTTCGGAGCAGCAGCTTCAGCACCGGTCACAATACCTCCCAGATCCATGGTTTGAAAAGTTTGCATGGCTTGGCTCCAACTTTTGGCCAAGTTCTGCTGAAATTCTTCATTGGCGTGGGACCAAAATTCTGGGCTTGCTGCAGTCATGGTCTAAATTCCTTCTTTTTTAAATCATTTCGGTTCATGTATATCGTTGCCATCGCCTGGATTTATGTCACTTTGATGATGAGTGTGGTCGAGGCCACCAGCTCTAACGGCACTGTTCTCGGTGCTATTGTGACCTTCAATCTTTACGGGATCCTTCCAACTGCAATAATTGTTTACATCATGGGAACACCCGGGCGCAGGCGTGCCAGATTGGCAGCTCAAAAGGCGGGAAACGCACTCGCCTCAGGGCCAAACCCCGTCGCCAAGCCGCCCTCAGACCAACCAGACCCCAGCGGCCATGCGGCCGGTGGTCCCCCCAAGGCGGGCAGCGTCCCGGCGGTGCGAAAAGTACCGTGACGGCTGGCTGACCGTGCACCAAGGCGGGCTGCTGTCATTGCCATAGATTTTTTCAAAACCCACTTCGGCCAGCCGCAAACGGGCTAAATGAGCCAAATCCGCTTGGAATTTGCCCACGGACTTTGGCCTGAAACAAGCCTCCAAACTGGCATTGGCCGTCGCACTGCAAAAAGCAGTTTGAACATCAGCGCCCACCTCAAAAGCCTCAGGGCCAATGCAAGGCCCCAACCAGACCAAGCAGTCGGCCACCCTCAAGCCCTGGCTTTGAGCCGTTTCGGCCAAAACCTCCACCACCCCACGGGCGCCATCACCTGCCAAACCACGCCAACCTGCATGGGCGGCGGCCACCCAAGAGGCCTGAGGGTGACAGACCAATATCGGTAAACAATCGGCAACCATCATCGTGCAAGCCACCGTGCGATCACGCGTCCAACACACATCGGCTTGAGCACCCTGCACTGTGTGGGCATTCAAAGGCGCGACTTGCCAGCCATGGACTTGCTTTAAGTAGACGGCCTGCGCACCCGTGGCCTGTGCAAGCAGCGCGCGATTGCGGCTGACGTGTTCGGTGTTGTCCCCCACGTGCTCACCCAAGTTCAAACTGTCCCAAGGCGCAAGTGATACGCCGCCACTGCGTGTCGTCATGAAAGCGCGCACATGCGAGGGTGCTGGCCAATCGGGCTCAAACCCGAGCCGGGTCAGTGGCACCTGCTGCGCGTGCATCAAGCCTCAAAGTCAGGGCAAGCCGAGGGCTGCGCCTTTTGGAAAGCGTCTAGCTTCATGCACGCATCAAAGGCGGCCATGGTCAGCGGCAAGCCGTCATAGTTGACATCAAAGCGCCGGCCATTGAAGATTTGCGGCACCAAGCAGCAATCGGCCATGGAGGGAGCGCTGCCATAGCAAAACTCAGATGCAGGGCCTTGTTCCAATTGGCGCTCAAAAGCCTCCAGCCCAGTGCGAACCCAGTGCCGATACCAATCGGTTTTTTGCGCATCTGTGACTTTCAATGTGCCACTCAAATATTTCAAGACACGCAAGTTGTTCAGTGGGTGAATCTCGCAAGCAATCGACTGCGCCAAAGCCCGCACACGGGCTTTGCCCAAGGCATCCGAAGGCAGCAAAGCGGGGCTAGGGTGGGTTTCCTCCAAATATTCCATGATGGCCATGGACTGGCTCAAGTGCTGCCCGTTAATTTCCAAGCTAGGCACCAACATGTCCGCCGCCATGGCGGCATAGGCGGGGAATTTATGCTCACCTTTGGGTAAATGAACCGGCATGTAGTCAAACGCCAAGCCCTTGAGATTCAGGGCGATTCGAACCCGAAATGAAGCTGAAGATCGGAAGTAGTTGTAGAGTTTCATAGGCGTTAGCATAAACTGGAATCATGCAACTTGACTTAGCCCCACCGAACTTGCCCTGGATGGAAGAAAACGCCCTCTTTCCAGAGGTAGAGCGTGCTTGGGGCCCTCAAACCGAAGCGCCTGGCCTGTTGGCAGCCGGCGCTGGTTTGGATGTGCCCCGCTTGGTACAAGCCTACTCAAGCGGCATTTTTCCTTGGTTCAGCCAAGGCCAGCCCGTTTTGTGGTGGAGCCCCGACCCGCGCATGGTGCTGCAAATCAGCGACTTTAAATTGCAGCGCTCTTTGCGCAAAACTTTGACCCGCTATGGCGCCAACCCAAATTTTGATTTGCGTTTTGACACCGCCTTTGACCGCGTCATCCAGGCCTGTGCCAGCAGCCCCCGTGACGGACAAAACGGCACCTGGATCGTGCCCGACATGGTGCAGGCCTACCAAGCGCTGCACCGCGCTGGCTTTGCCCACAGCGTGGAGACTTGGCTGGAGGGCGAATTGGTCGCAGGCTTGTATTTTGTAAACCTCGGCCACGCGGTGTTTGGTGAATCCATGTTCAGCACTCTGAGTGATGGCTCCAAAATGGCATTGGCCGCCCTGGTTCATGTTTGCCAAAAGCACGGCATACAAGCCATCGACTGCCAACAAAACACCCCGCACCTGGCCTCTTTGGGCGCGCGCATGATGAGCCGAGTTAACTTTATCGAGCAAGTCCAAAGCGCCTTGAACGGGCACAGCCCCGATTGGAAAAATGAAACTCTCGATTGGGATGCATGGATGCGAAGCCAAAAGCCATGACGCACCTGAAAGAATTGCCCTTTAGCACTTTGCAGTTTTATGCAACAGCGCCCTACCCTTGCAGCTATTTGGATGCGCGGCAAGCGCGCTCCCAAGTGGCAACACCCAGCCATTTGATTCAAAACGAGGTTTACTCCGATTTGGTCGAGCGCGGCTTTCGCCGCAGTGGCTTGTTCACCTACAGACCCTATTGCGACGGCTGCCAAGCCTGTGTGCCCTTGCGCGTGCTTTGCAATGATTTCAAGCCAGATCGCAGCCAGCGCAGAGCTTTGAAAAGACACAGCGGTTTGACGGCCCGGGTGTCTAAACTGGGCTTTGAGCCCGAGCACTATGAGCTGTATCTGCGCTACCAAAACAGTCGCCACGAGGGCGGCGGCATGGACCACGACAGCCAAGAGCAGTACAAACAATTTTTACTTCAAAGCCGGGTCAACTCCCGCTTGGTAGAGTTTCGCGAAGCTGCGCCGCCAGGCCAAATTGGCGAGCTCAAAATGGTCAGCATCGTGGATGTCTTGAACCAAGGGCTGTCGGCTGTCTACACTTTCTACGCCCCTGAGGAAAACACAAGTTACGGCACCTACGGCGTGCTCTGGCAAATTGAGCAAGCCAAGTCCTTGGGCTTGCTTTATGTGTATTTGGGCTACTGGATAGGGGCCAGCCGAAAAATGCGCTACAAAGCCAATTTTCAGCCCTGCGAAAGCCTTCAAAACGAGCGCTGGACGGCACATCTACCAGCCACCCTGACCCAAGCAGCCTCTGAAGTCTGATTTCATCTTGTAAAATTGAATTTCGGAAATTGCCGTTTGATGGCACTTTCACGGCTTTCACATTGAACAAGGCTCTGACCCATGAGAAAAGCACAAGCCAACGCCCCCGCCACCCCCACCATCCAAGTGATCGAGCGTTTGTTCTCCTTGATGGATGTGCTGGCCTTGCGTGAAGACGCCATCTCGCTCAAAGAGATCAGCGAGAAAACGGGTTTGCACCCCTCCACGGCGCACCGGATTTTGAACGACTTGACGATCGGGCGTTTTGTCGATCGGCCGGAGCCTGGCAGTTACCGCTTAGGCATGCGTTTGCTGGAGTTGGGCAACTTGGTGAAGGCCCGCTTGAATGTGCGTGATGCCGCACTCATACCCATGCGCGAGTTGCACAAACAAATTCAACAACCGGTTAATTTAAGCATGCGACAAGGCGATGAGATTGTCTATATCGAACGTGCTTTCAGCGAACGCTCAGGCATGCAAGTGGTGCGCGCCATCGGTGGCCGTGCCCCCTTGCATTTGACCTCGGTCGGCAAACTTTTCTTGTCGGTTGACGAGCCCATGAAAGTTCGCAGTTATGCCACGCGCACGGGCTTGTCTGGCCACACGCGCAACAGCATCACACAGCTGGCCGTGCTCGAGCGCGAACTGTCCAAGGTACGGCAATACGGCATTGCGCGCGACAACGAAGAGTTGGAGTTGGGGGTGCGCTGCATTGCCGCAGGCATCTATGACGATCAGGGAAAACTGTTGGCAGGGCTGTCGATTTCAGCACCCGCCGACCGCATGGACGAGGCTTGGTTGCCCAAGCTGCAAGCCACAGCCGAGTTCATCTCCAACGCGCTGGGCTACAAAGACTGAGCTTCTAGCTGCGCCACGCTCACACGCAAAGTGCTGTTGGTTTCGACCCAGCGGCGCACGCGCTCTGCATCAGCGATGCGGCTTAATTTGCCCGCAGAGTCCAAGAACACCATGATCAACTTGCGGCCCGCCACTTTGGTCTGCATGACCAAGCATTGGCCTGCCTCAGAGATGTAACCAGTTTTTTGCAAACCGATGTCCCAATTGGGGCTTTTGACCAAGCGGTTGGTGGTGTTGTAGTGCAAAGTGCGCCGTCCGACCGCCACTTCGCGGCCAGGCGAGGTTGAGAGCTCGCGCAGCAGTGCCACGTTGTAGGCTGCGCCCACCAAGACCGCCAAATCGGTGGCGCTCGACTGGTTTTGACTCGACAAGCCCGTGGGCTCGACATAGCGCGTGTCGTTCATGCCCAAGCTTTTGGCTCTGACGTTCATGGCTTGCACAAAAGCATGCAGGCCGCCAGGATAAGTCCGGCCCAATGCGTGCGCAGCGCGGTTTTCGCTGGCCATCAGGGCCAAATGCAACAAATCACCCCGGCTCAAGACCGAGCCCACCGCCAAGCGCGAAGTACTGCCTTTTTCGGTGTCGACGTCTTCTTGCGTGATGGTGATCATTTCATCAGAAACCAAATTGGCTTCGCTCACGATCAAGCCCGTCATAAGTTTGGTCAATGAGGCAATGGGCAAAACCGCATGGTCGTTTTTGCGAATCAAAACCTCTTGCGTATCTTGGTCAATGACCAAAGCCACGCTAGAGCGCAAGTCCAAAGCATCGGCATTGCCATGCAAGCCAGCCAATCGGCCAAAAGAGGGGCGCGTGTCTGGGGCTTTTGCTTTGGCAATTTTGCGCGTTTTTGCTGTTTTTGCGCTGGGTTTGGCAACTTTGGCGGTCGCCGCTTTTTGAGCACCAGGACTTGTCTGAGCCGCACTGTGAGTCGGCACAGCCAACAACAGGAAGGGCAAAACGCCTGCCTTGAGGATGATGTGGAGTTTGCGTTGGAAAAGTGTCAAAACGGTACTTTCAATGCACAAAGTCATTGCTGGGTTTTCTCGAAGTTTAATGCAAGCAAGCTCTAGTGTACACAAATAAAAAAGTCGCGCAAGATCAACACCTTGCGCGACCTTCTTCAAGATGAAAAACAGCTTAGGCCCAAACAGGCCCTAGCCTTGGGCGGCCACCCTGTCCGCCTTGCTTTGAAGCTTGTTCAAAGCGCTCAGATAGGCTTTGGCCGAGGCCACGATGATGTCGGGGTCTGCCCCAACACCGTTGACCACCCTGCCGCTGTTTTGCAAGCGCACGGTGACTTCCCCCTGGCTTTCGGTCGAACCACTGATGGCATTGACCGAATACAAAACCATTTCAGCACCACTTTTGACATGTGACTCAATGGCTTTCAAAGATGCGTCGACAGGCCCATTGCCTTCAGCGGTACCGCGAACTTCTTTGCCCGCCACCGTGAAAACAATGGACGCGCTAGGACGCTCGCCGGTTTCACTGTGCTGCGACAAAGAAACAAAGGCGAACTGCTCCTTGTCATGGATGACGCTTTCCTCGCTGACCAAGGCCAGAATATCTTCGTCAAAGATCTCGCTTTTGCGGTCAGCCAACTCTTTGAACCGGGTGAAGGCCGCATTCAGCTCTGCCTCACTCTCCATGGCGACACCCAAGTCTTGCAGGCGTTGCTTGAATGCGTTGCGCCCGCTTAATTTGCCCAACACGATTTTATTGGCGCTCCATCCGACATCTTCCGCGCGCATGATTTCATAAGTGTCACGGGCCTTTAAAACACCATCTTGGTGAATGCCCGAGGCATGTGCAAAGGCATTGGCCCCAACCACGGCCTTGTTGGGTTGCACCACAAAACCAGTTGTTTGACTGACCATGCGACTGGCAGCCAAAATGTGCTTGGCGTCGATGCGCATGTCCAAACCAAAATAATCACGCCGCGTTTTGACGGCCATCACAACCTCTTCCAAGGAGCAGTTGCCAGCACGTTCGCCCAGGCCGTTGATGGTGCATTCAATTTGTCGTGCGCCGCCAATTTTGACACCCGCCAAAGAGTTGGCCACCGCCATGCCCAAATCGTTGTGACAGTGCACAGACCAAATGGCTTTGTCTGAATTGGGCACACGCTCGCGCAAGGTTCTGATGAACTCACCATACAGCTCAGGAATGGCGTAGCCCACGGTGTCGGGAACATTGATGGTGGAGGCGCCTTCATCAATCACGGCTTCCAGGATGCGGCACAAAAAGTCCATGTCGCTGCGATAGCCGTCCTCGGGGCTGAACTCCACATCGGCCACCAAGTTGCGCGCAAACCTGACGGACTGTTTGGCCTGCTCAAAAACTTGGTCTGGCGTCATACGCAATTTCTTTTCCATGTGCAAGGGTGAGGTTGCAATGAAGGTGTGAATGCGCCCGCTGCTGGCGCCTTTGAGGGCTTCTGCGGCACGCGAAATATCACGGTCGTTGGTTCGGGCCAAAGAGCAAACCGTGACGTCTTTGATGGCATCAGCAATGGCTTTGACGGCCTCAAAATCACCGTTGGAGCTGGCGGCAAAGCCGGCCTCAATCACATCCACGCGCAGGCGCTCCAATTGCCTTGCGATGCGCAGCTTTTCATCCCGCGTCATGGAGGCGCCGGGGGATTGCTCACCGTCCCGCAAGGTTGTGTCCAAAATGATCAATTTGTCAGTCATGTTTCATCTCCTGGTTTGAAATCTATTCAATGCAACTGAGACAATAAAAAAGCCCGCTGCGGTTGGCAAACGGGCTTTGGGGAAAATGCTAAGCGTGCGCTACATGTCCCGCCCGTTGGGCGATAGCAGCAGTGTTAGCAGATTCAATGTCATGGCTGCACTTTAGCACAACTGCCGGTCATTGGTGAAGTCCGCGCTCGTCGGGCTCGTCGGTGGAGGTGCTGATCAGGCTGGTCTGCTGCCCTTTGGCGCGGCGCCAGCCATACAGCACATAACCGCTCAAACCGTACAGCACAAACAAGCCAAACAGCACCAAGGGCGGGTGAATATTGACCGCCGCAATGCCCAGGGCAATCATGACAATCACCACAAAGGGCACGCTTTGCTTCATGCTGACATCTTTGAAGCTGTAAAACGGCACATTGGTGACCATGGTCAAGCCAGAGAACAAGGCCAGCGCAAACATGGGCCAAGCCATGCTGGAGGCGGCCACTTCGGCGTCCGTATTGATCCAAATAAAGCCCATCACCAGAGCCGCAGCAGCGGGCGATGGCAGGCCTTGGAAAAAGCGCTTGTCAACCACGGCTGTGTTGACATTGAAGCGGGCCAAACGCAGCGTGGCACAGGCGCAATAAACAAAGGCGGCAAACCAACCCCAGCGCCCCAAGCCTTTGAGTGACCACTCGTAAGCGATCAAGGCTGGCGCAGCGCCAAAGGAGACCATGTCAGACAGCGAGTCCATCTGCTCTCCAAAGGCGCTTTGGGTGTTGGTCATGCGGGCCACCCGGCCGTCCAAACTGTCCAGCACCATGGCGCTGAAGACCCCAGCTGCTGCCAAGTCAAAACGCCCATTCATGGCCATGACTACGGCATAAAAGCCCCCAAACAAAGCGGCCAAAGTAAACAAGTTGGGCAGCACGTAAATCCCCTTGCGAGGCTTGCGTGCCACTCCAGCAGCTTGTGCTTCTTCGGAATTGTCTAGACCATCATCATGCATTCAGGCGTTCTCTGGTGAGGGCTTTGGGGAAAGCTCAGTGGCAGTTTCAGTTGCGGATTCAGTTGCGCGTTTTGTCCACCAACTTGTTTTTAGCAATCCACGGCATCATAGAGCGCAATTGTGCACCCACGACTTCGATCGAGTGTTCAGCCGTCAACCGGCGCCGAGCGGTCATGCTGGGGTAGTTGGTGCGGCCTTCCAAAATGAACATCTTGGCGTAGTCACCTTCCTGAATGCGTTTCAAAGCATTGCGCATGGCTGCGCGTGACTGCTCGTTGATGATTTCAGGGCCTGTGACGTACTCACCATACTCGGCGTTGTTGGAGATCGAGTAATTCATGTTGGCAATGCCGCCTTCATAGATCAAGTCGACAATCAATTTCAATTCGTGCAAGCACTCAAAGTAAGCCATCTCAGGTGCGTAACCGGCTTCGACCAAAGTTTCGTAACCCATTTTGATCAACTCGACAGCACCGCCGCACAAAACGGCTTGCTCACCGAACAGGTCGGTTTCAGTTTCTTCTTTGAAGTTGGTCTCAATGATGCCGGCTTTGCCGCCACCGTTGGCCATGGCGTAGCTCAATGCCAAGGCACTGGCTTTGCCGCTTTTGTCTTGATGCACCGCGACCAAATGGGGCACGCCGCCGCCTTGGGTGTAAGTGTTGCGAACGGTGTGGCCTGGCGCCTTGGGGGCCACCATCCACACATCCAAGTCTTCGCGTGGAATGACTTGGTTGTAGTGCACATTAAAGCCGTGCGCAAAGGCCAAGGAAGCGCCTTGTTTGATGTTCGGCTCCACATCATTGCGGTACACCTCGGCAATTTGCTCGTCGGGCAACAAGATCATGACCACATCAGCGGCTTTGACTGCAGCGGCCACTTCCATCACGGTCAGGCCGGCTTTTTCAACTTTGGGCCAGCTCGCGCCGCCTTTGCGCAAACCCACCAGGACTTTGACACCGCTGTCGTTCAAGTTTTGAGCGTGGGCGTGGCCTTGTGAGCCGTAACCAATGATGGCCACAGTTTTGCCTTTGATGACGCTCAGGTCACAGTCTTTGTCGTAAAACACTTTCATGGTTTTTCTCCTAAAAAATAGTTCAAAAAAATCAGACGCGCAAAATGCGCTCACCCCGCCCGATGCCACAGGCCCCGGTGCGAACTGTTTCCAAAATGGCGCTGCGGTCAATGGCTTCCAAAAACGCATCGTTTTTGGCTTGATCGCCTGTCAGCTCCAAGGTGTAACTTTTGTCCGTGACATCAATCACGCGACCTCGGAATATATCCGCCATGCGCTTCATCTCCTCGCGCTCTTTGCCCACCGCGCGGACTTTGACCAACATGAGCTCGCGCTCGGTGTAAGCCCCTTCGGTCAAGTCAACCACTTTGACAACTTCAATCAAGCGGTTGAGGTGTTTGGTGATTTGCTCAATGACATCGTCCGACCCAGCGGTCTGGATGGTCATGCGCGACAAACTGGGATCTTCGGTGGGCGCCACGCTGAGCGACTCGATGTTGTAACCCCGTGCGGAGAACAAGCCGACCACACGTGAGAGTGCGCCGGGTTCGTTTTCAAGTAAGACTGCGATGATGTGTTTCATGTGCGATTCCTCTTTTTGCCGCCCTCCCCTGGGCACGGTAATGCGCAGACTTGGCGGGCAATAGATTCTTCAAAGTTTTTTCAAATTAAAGGTCTTCAGAGCCCATGAGCATCTCGGTGATGCCCTTGCCAGCCTGAACCATGGGGAACACGTTTTCTGTGGGGTCGGTGCGAATATCCATGAAAACGGTGCGGTCCTTGAGTTTGCGGGCCTCGCGCAGGGCTGGCTCCACATCTTGCGCACGCTCAATCAACATGCCAACGTGCCCATAGGCCTCGGCCAACTTTACAAAGTTGGGCAGCGCGTCCATGTAACTGTGGCTGTAGCGGCCTGCGTATTCGATCTCTTGCCACTGCCGCACCATGCCCAAATAGCGGTTGTTCAACGACAAGATTTTGATCGGCGTGTTGTATTGCAAACAGGTTGATAACTCTTGGATGCACATTTGCACCGAACCATCACCTGTGATGCAATAAACCTCAGAGTCGGGCTTGGCCATTTTGACACCCATGGCGTATGGAATGCCCACGCCCATGGTGCCCAAACCACCGGAGTTGATCCAGCGGCGCGGCTCGTCAAATTTAAAGTACTGCGCCGCCCACATTTGATGCTGGCCCACATCGGAGGTGATGTAGGTGTCTACGCCGCGCGTCATGTTGTACAAGGTCTCAATCACGAACTGCGGCTTGATCACATCTTGGGTGCCTTTGTCGTACTTCATGCATTCGCGTTGGCGCCAGCCCTCAATGCTGGACCACCAAGCGCCCAGAGCTTGACTGTCGGGCTTGAGGCCGGATTCTTTGATCATGGCAATCAATTCCAGCAGCACGTCTTTGACGTCGCCCACAATCGGCACATCGACCTTCACGCGTTTGGAAATGCTGGAGGGGTCTATGTCAATGTGGATGATTTTTCGCTCGTTTTGCGCAAAATGCTTGGGGTTGCCAATGACGCGGTCATCAAAGCGGGCGCCCACTGCCAGCAACACATCGCAGTGCTGCATGGCATTGTTGGCCTCCCAGGTGCCGTGCATGCCCAGCATGCCCAAAAATTTAGGGTCGCTCGCCGGGTAGGCACCCAAGCCCATCAAGGTGTTGGTGCAAGGGTAGCCCAGCATGTCGACCAAGGTTCTGAGCTCTTTCGATGCATTGCTCAGCAAAACGCCGCCGCCGGTGTAGATGAAGGGGCGTTTGGCAGACAAAAGCAGTTGCAAGGCTTTGCGAATTTGCCCGCTGTGGCCTTTGCGCACGGGGTTGTAGGAGCGCATCTCGATGGTTTCAGGGTAGCCTGCATAAGCGGCCTTGTTGAACGAGATGTCTTTGGGAATATCAACCACCACAGGGCCAGGCCGGCCACTGCGTGCAATGTGAAAGGCTTTTTTCATGACCATTGCAATGTGGCGCGCATCTTTGACCAAGAAGTTGTGCTTGACAACGGGGCGCGTGATGCCCACGGTGTCGCACTCTTGGAAAGCGTCTAAACCAATGGCGGCAGTGGGCACTTGCCCACTGATGATGACCATGGGAATGCTGTCCATGTAGGCGGTGGCAATGCCGGTGACGGCGTTGGTCAGACCAGGCCCAGAAGTCACCAAGGCCACGCCCACTTCACCCGTAGCGCGGGCATAACCATCGGCCGCATGCACTGCAGCCTGTTCATGGCGCACCAGCACGTGCTGGATCGTTTCTTGTTTGTAAAAAGCGTCATAGATGTGCAGCACGGCACCACCTGGGTAGCCCCAAACGAATTGAACGTTTTCGGCTTGCAGCGCTTTGACGAGGATTTCAGCGCCACGCAATTCGGTGGTGCTGGGAGCAGCTGCGGCTGCGGCGATTGCCATTTCGGCTTTGGAGATTTCCATATTCAACCTTTGTGAATTTCTCTAACGAAAAACCTTGGGTGCCCTTTTGCGGGACTCTTGTGGAGTCGCATCAGAACTTAAGACCACCAACATGGGCACTTAACGTAGGGGTGCCGGATGGTGATCCGTTTGCGTTTTTTCAATTGCAAGCTCGCATTATAGATTGGCGCAGTGCCATAATCCGTGACGCACAATTTGGGTGCAATACATTGGCGACCGAACAAGAACTTTCTGACTTCCTCAAAAACACGGAAAAGCGTGCATTCAAACGCACGCTGTATCACGTGCGCAATGAGGAATCGGCGCTTGATATCTTGCAAGACAGCATGATCAAGCTGGCCACCCATTACGGCGACAAGCCCGCTCAAGAGTTGCCCCTGCTGTTCCAGCGAATTTTGTCCAACACCACCTTGGACTGGTTTCGCAGGCAAAAGACCCGCAACGCCCTGTTCTCCAATATGAGCGACTTCGGCTCAGATGCCGACAGTGAGGATTTTGATATTTTGGAGTCCCTCACAGACCAGTCCAACTCGGAATTTGGCGAGAGTGCGGAAACTCAAATCGAGCGCAAACAGGTTTTCCATCAGATCGAGGCCGAGATCTCCGCCCTGCCCCCGCGTCAACGAGAAGCCTTCCTGCTGCGTTATTGGGAGGAGATGAACGTTACCGAGACGGCTGCTGCCATGGGCTGCACCGAAGGAAGTGTCAAAACTCACTGTTCCCGGGCTGTTCACGCACTGAGCAAAGCGCTCAGCGCAAAAGGATTAAAAATATGACCGCATCAACCCTGTTAGCCAACGCCAACATAGACCGCATGGGCCTGCAACTGGCACGCCGGCTCAATGAACACGCCCTGGATTTGCCCCACGATATCACCGAGCGCCTGCGCGCGGCCCGTGTTCAAGCCATTTCCCAACGCAAACGCGAGCCCGTTTGGGTCAGCGCACCCCAATGGGCGGGCGCCGGTGGGCCGAGCATGGGCTCGGGCGACGAAGGCCTTAATTTATGGAGCAAAATTGCATCTGCGTTGCCCCTGATCGCCTTGCTGGTTGGTTTGGCCACCATCCACGTGCTGCAAACCGAACACCGTGCCAATGAAATTGCCAGCCTGGACGCCGAGTTGTTGATTGACGAATTGCCCCCAGCGGCTTACGCTGATCCAGGGTTTTTGGTGTTCCTCAAGTCCTCACCCCCAGAGTCGAAAGCTGCCGATTGAGTTCTTTGCGCACGTCATTCCAATGGGCTCAGCCTGTCAAATCTGCTGTTTACGCTGGCGCTTTATGCCTGCTCGCAGCCGGCTTGGGTGTGGCTACGCCCACCTCAACTTGGGCGCAAAATGCGGCGCCAACTTCGTCCCCAGCTTACCCCGGCCAATCCAACCTGCCTAAAAAACCCACGGCATCGGTTGCACCCGCAAGCTCTGGCGCAGCTTGGGGCGCCTTGACCCCCATTGAAAAAAATGCCTTAGCGCCCTTGGCACCTCATTGGGCGCAGTTAAGCAGCTTGCAAAAAAGCAAGTGGCTGGCCATTTCCAAGAACTTTGACAAATTGTCGGTCACTGAGCAAGCCACACTGCACCACCGAATGACCGATTGGGTTGCGCTAAGCCCGCAGCAAAGGGCGCTAGCCCGGCTGAACTTCAATGAAACCAAAAACTTAGGCGCAGACGAGAAAAAAACCCAGTGGGAAGCCTACCAAGCCTTGAGCGCAGAGGAAAAACGCAAACTGGCATCCCAACAAAGCCGCCCCCTGCAAGGAGCGGCGCCAGCCACCAAAGCGCCGCCTGACAAATTAATGCGCTTGCCCGGAAAAGGGCCTGCGCCGCCAGATGCCAACAACCCTAACGCAGGCCCAGTTTTAGACCCTAAAACGCTCCTCCCAACACCTGCAGTTGCAAGCGAAGGTGCGTGATCCTTGAGCCCACCCCACCCTTGCGACGACGTATGGCCTGCTGGCTTTACGAAGGCATGCTCCTTTTTGGCGTGGTCTTCATAGCCGGTTACCTGTTCGGCACTTTAAGCCAGACGCGTAACGCCTTGCACAATCGGCACGGCCTCCAGGCATTTTTGTTTTTGGTGTTTGCCATTTACTTCACTTGGTTTTGGTCCAAAGGTCAAACCTTGGCCATGAAGACTTGGCACATCCGTTTGCTGGACGCTCACGGCAACAATCTGAGTCAGGCCAGGGCCTTGCTCAGGTTTGTCCTGAGTTGGATTTGGCTGCTCCCACCCTTGGCTTTGTCAGCGGTTTTTAACCTGCCTGGCGCTCAGGCAGCGTGGCTGGTGGCCGGATGGGTCTTGCTTTGGGCCATGCTCAGCCGCTTTCAAGCTCAGGGGCAGTATTGGCATGACATTTGGGCGGGCACTCGGCTGATTGATGTCACCCCCCACAAGGGCGCATCAGCCCCACCCTAGCTCACAGCTGCCCGCCATGGGGGCCGCGCAGGCATCACGGCCTATCGGGCACAATTGGCAACTTGTTCAATTGCAAAAGCCCCCCTTGGAACCCGTTAATCCTCAAAAAAACAGAACCGGCTTGTCTCGCATCTTTCATGCGGGTGGCTACTCGTGGCAGGGTTTGAAAGCTGGCTGGGGTGAAACCGCTTTTAGACAAGAGGCCAAGTTTTCAGTGTTCATGCTGCCCGCTGCTTTTTGGCTGGGCAGCACTTGGGTCGAGGTAGCGTTGCTGGCCGGTTCTGTTATTTTCGTCATGGTGGTGGAGTTGCTCAACACCTGCATCGAATCGGCCATTGACCGCGTTGGCCCTGAATGGCATGCCTTGTCCAAACGCGCCAAAGACATGGGCAGTGCGGCCGTCTTTTTGAGCTTGCTGCTGTGCCTGGGTATTTGGTTGGCCGCACTCTTCTCCAAATTTTGAACATGCGTGAGCCTGCGTTTTCAATTTGCGTTTATTGCGGCTCCAAGCCTGGCGACCAAGACATCTACACGCAGTGCGCACAACAAGTCGGTCAATGGATTGGTCAGCACGGCGGCCAATTGGTTTATGGCGGCGGGCGCAACGGCTTGATGGGAACCGTGGCCGACGCCACCTTGGCCGCAGGTGGCCGCGTGGTGGGCATCATTCCGCAGGCTTTGGTGGAGAAAGAATGGTCGCACACCGAGTGCACAGAGCTGCACGTGGTTCAAACCATGCACGAGCGCAAACAAATGATGGCTGAGCGGGCTGACGCTTTCTTGGCCATACCCGGAGGCATTGGCACCTTGGAGGAGTTTTTTGAGGCTTGGACTTGGCGCCAACTGGGCTACCACAACAAGCCCATTGGCCTGCTTAATTTGAATGGCTACTACGACACTTTGTTGACTTTTTTAGAGTCGGTGGTGACCCGCAATTTCATGACCCCATGGCAAATGGAGCTGGTCCAAGTCCATGACCAAGCCTTGCACTTATTGCCACACTTGGTGCAGGCGGCCGGGTTGCCAACCCCGTTTCAAAGTCAAGCTGTTTGAGCGCTTAAACAGCGTCGTCGTCGATCTCACCCGTGCGAATGCGGATCACCCGCTCCACCGTGGTGATGAAGATTTTGCCGTCGCCAATTTTGCCCGTGCGTGCAGCCGTGACAATGGCATCGATGCAGCGGTCCACGTCTTGGTCTTTGACCGCCACTTCGACTTTGACCTTGGGCAAAAAATCTACCACATACTCAGCACCGCGGTACAACTCGGTGTGCCCTTTTTGGCGGCCAAAGCCTTTGACTTCAGTGACTGTCAGGCCTGTGACGCCGCATTCGGCCAAGCCTTCTCGGACTTCTTCCAATTTGAAGGGCTTGATGATGGCGGTGATTTGTTTCATGGAAAAAGTCCTGTTCAAAAAGTTTAGGCTCGAAATTTATTTGTCATAGGATAACGCCAATCTTTGCCAAAGCTGCGGTGCGTCACGCGAATTCCCACAGGGGACTGGCGCCGCTTGTACTCATTGAGCTTGATCAAGCGGGTGACCTTCTCAACATCGGCGCGCTCAAAACCATCAGCCACCAAGGCCTCAATGCCTTCGTCGTTTTCCATGTAGCGCTGCACGATCAGGTCTAGCACTTCATAAGCTGGCAAACTGTCTTGGTCTTTTTGATCTGCGCGCAACTCCGCGCTGGGCGCTCGCGTGATGATGCGCCGGGGAATCGGATTGGCACCTGTGCCATACGGGTCATGCGCATTGCGCCACTGGGCCAGCTTGAAAACCTGCGTTTTGACCACGTCTTTGATGACTGCAAAACCGCCCGCCATGTCGCCATACAAAGTGCAGTAACCCGTGGCCATTTCACTTTTGTTGCCGGTGGTCAGCACGATGGCTCCGGTTTTATTGGACATCGCCATCAACAAGGTGCCGCGGATGCGCGCTTGGAGATTCTCCTCGGTGGTGTCTTGGGCCAAGCCTTTGAACTGCTCCGACAGCGCGTTTTCAAACCCTTCGAACAAAGGGGCAATGGAGATTTCGTCGTAACGAACCGCCATGCGAGCGGCCATGTCTTTGGCATCGATCCAACTGATGTCTGCGGTGTAGGGCGAGGGCATCATGATGGCGTGCACGTTGCGCGCGCCGATGGCGTCCACAGCGATGGCCAGCACCAAGGCCGAATCAATGCCGCCAGACAAGCCCAGGAGGGCCGCTTTGAAACCATTTTTCCCCAAATAGTCGCGAACCCCCAAGACCAAAGCGTGCCACAAATCAGCCTCCACGCTGCCTGATGGCGCGAGGCAGGAAGGCTCGAATTGCACAGGGTTCGTGCTAATTTCCAAGACTTGCAAGTCCTCGACAAAAGCCGGGGCACGGGCCACCACCTGGCCTTGCGCATTGATGGCAAAGGAGCGTCCCTCAAAGACCACCTCGTCTTGTCCGCCGACCAAATGCGCGTAGACCAAAGGCAAGCCGCAGGCCTGCACACGCTTGCGCATTTGATCCTCCCGCTCCAAGCCTTTGCCCACGTGAAAAGGTGAAGCGTTGAGCACCGCCAAGACCTGGGCACCGGCCTGTTGTGCTTGCAATGCAGGGCCTTCAAACCAAGCGTCTTCACAAATCAGCAAGCCAATGCGCACGCCTTGCACCTCAAACACACAGGGCTCATGACCAGAGGTGAAGTAGCGGCGTTCGTCAAAAACTTGGTAGTTGGGCAACTCTTGCTTGGCATAAGAGGCCAGGACTTGGCCTTCGCAGATCACGCTGGCCCGGTTAAAGCGTCGGTTGATCGCCACACTTTTGCTGCGCACACCGCCGCCATCAGGGTGGCCCACCACCACATGCAAGTCTTTTAACCCAGCCAACTCGCGGGCCACTGTTTTCAAGGCATCATCACAGGCGTCAATGAAAGCGGGGCGAAGCAGCAGGTCTTCGGCCGCATAGCCACAAATTGCCAATTCGGGGGTCAGCACCAGGCGTGCGCCTTGGCTGTAGGCCGTTTTGGAGGCGTCAATGATTTTGCGGGCATTGCCCGTCATGTCTCCCACGACAAAGTTGAGTTGGGCTACGCAGAGTTTAAGGGTCATACAGGTGCAGGAATTCAATTCCAACAATTATGTCATCCAGGTGCATGCGTCGATGCACGCTGTTTCAGCCCCGGCTTGGGACGCCTTGTTGGCGCTCCAAATCCAGGCCTCACCCTTCATGCAGCATGCTTATTTGGCTGCGATGCAAGACAGCGCCAGCGCCAGCGCCGAAACGGGATGGGTTCTGCAGCTGTTGACCCTTTGCGCACCTGCCGAGCAAGGTGCGCCTGGCGCCCTGCACGCGGCATGCGCCTTGTACATCAAGTCCCATTCTTATGGCGAATATGTGTTTGACTGGGCTTGGGCAGACGCCTACCAGCGCCACGGTTTGCGCTATTATCCCAAGGCCATCGCAGCCGTGCCCTTCACACCGGTGCCGGGCACCCGCTTGATGGCCGATTCGCCAGAAAGCCGCTTGGCGCTGCTGGATGCGTTGGTTTCACTGGCGAAAAGCCAAGATTGGTCCTCCTTGCATTTGTTGTTTGCAGCAGAGGAAGACTTGCAAACCTGCCGCAGTTCAGGGTGGCTGAGCCGCCATACCGTGCAATTTCATTGGAACAACAATGGCTTCACCGATTTCGAAGATTTTCTGGGGCACATGAGCCAAGAAAAGCGCAAAAAAATTCGGCAAGAGCGGCGCAAGGTGGCGCAAGCGGGTGTGGTGTTCAGGGCCTTGCAAGGCCAGGAAATTCAAAACGCTGACTGGGATTTTTTCTACGAATGTTATGAACGCACTTACCTGGAGCACGGTAATGCGCCCTACTTGAACCGAGATTTTTTCCAGCGAATGCAGTTGAACATGCCGCAAAACTGGCTGCTCTTTGTGGCTTCAAGGGGTGGGCAAGACATGGCTTGCAGTCTGGTGGGGTTGAACAACGCCGCTTTGCAGACCGCGCCAAGCAGCGTCGACCCCTCTGCGGCCTACGGGCGTTACTGGGGCGCTTTAGAGCGGGTTGACTGCTTGCACTTTGAGGCCTGCTACTACCAACCCATTGCATGGTGCATTGCGCACGGCATCGGCCGGTTTGAGGGCGGTGCGCAAGGCGAGCACAAGATGGCGCGGGCCCTGCTGCCCGTCAAAGCCAGCAGCGCACATTGGCTTGCACACCCCGCGTTTTCAGATGCTGTCGAGCGATATTTGGAGAAAGAAGGCCAAGGCGTTGAGGCCTACCTGGAAAACTTGGAGGCCAGATCGCCATTGCGGCCTGCCTCCAAAACCACGACCTGACGGCGCTGATTGGTTTTAGGCGTGTTCTTTGTTGTAGTTGGCGATGCCATCCAAGATTTCTTTTTTGGCCGATTCAGGGCCTTCCCAGCCCACAATTTTGACCCATTTGCCGTCTTCTAGATCTTTGTAATGCTCAAAGAAATGGGCAATGGTGCGAAGGCGCAAAGGGTTGAGGTCTTCGGGCTTTTGCCATTGGGTGTAGATCGACAAAATTTTGTCAATTGGAACGGCCAAAACTTTGCCATCTTCACCTGCTTCGTCTTGCATTTTCAAAATGCCGATGGGGCGGCACGGCACCACCACCCCAGGGATCAAGGGCACGGGCGTGATGACCAGCACGTCGACAGGGTCACCGTCGCCACTGATGGTTTTGGGCACGTAACCATAATTGGTCGGGTAGTGCATGGCGGTGCTCATGAAACGATCGACAAAAATAGCGCCAGTGGCTTTGTCAACTTCGTATTTGACCGGGTCGGCGTTCATCGGAATTTCGATGATCACATTGAATTGTTCGGGCACCAGATTGCCGGGGGTGACGTTGTCAAGGGACATGTTGGAAGGTCTCAGTTATTGATGTAGGACAAAGTGATTGCTAGGTATTAACCCCCATTTTACTTTCACAAGGCTTGCGTCATTGCTCTGTGGGCTCTTTATAATTCGCCTGTTGGCCAATCGCAACCTTGAAGGGGTGCGAGGAAGCAACGCACGGAGGGGCATCCTAAGCGTTGCACCTCCTTTTTGCGACAACACTCAAGGAGATTGACTTATGACAAGCAATTCAGTGCTGATTCTTGCACTCGTTTGCGGACTGATCGCCGTTTTCTACGGCATTTGGGCCCGAGGATGGATTCTTTCCCAAGACCCTGGAAACGCCAGAATGCAAGAAATTGCAGCAGCCATTCAGGACGGTGCAGCAGCCTATTTGGCTAGGCAGTACAAAACCATTGCCATTGTGGGGGTCGTGCTAGCGATCTTGATCGGTGTCTTTTTAGACGGCAAAACCGCCGTCGGCTTTGTCATTGGGGCCGTGCTTTCGGGCGCTTGCGGCTTCATTGGCATGAACATTTCAGTGCGCGCCAATGTACGCACTGCGCAAGCGGCCACCAAAGGCATCAGCGCTGCACTGGACGTGGCCTTTCGCGGCGGCGCCATCACGGGCATGCTGGTGGTTGGCTTGGGCTTGCTGGGCGTGACGGGTTTTTACTGGTTTTTGGTGGGCAACGGCAATTTGACGCCCGACATGAAACTGGCCAACTTGCTCAACCCCCTGATCGGGTTTGCCTTTGGTTCTTCCTTGATTTCCATCTTTGCCCGTCTGGGCGGTGGCATTTTCACCAAGGGCGCTGATGTGGGCGCTGACCTGGTGGGCAAGGTCGAGGTTGGTATTCCAGAAGATGACCCCCGCAACCCTGCGGTGATTGCTGACAACGTGGGCGACAACGTGGGCGACTGTGCTGGCATGGCCGCTGACTTGTTTGAAACTTATGCAGTGACTTTGATTGCCACCATGGTTTTAGGTGCCCTGCTGATTGGCAGCGCGCCCACCAGCGCGGTGATCTACCCCTTGGCTTTGGGTGCGGTGTCGATCGTGGCCTCCATCGTGGGCTGCTTTTTTGTCAAAGCCACACCTGGCATGATCAATGTGATGCCAGCCTTGTACAAAGGCTTGGCAATTGCTGGCATTTTGTCCTTGATCGCGTTTTATTTCGTCACGGTGGCGATCATGCCTGACAACGCCATCACCGCCACTGGCAGTCAAATGAAGCTGTTTGGCGCATGCGCTGTTGGCTTGTTCTTGACCGCCGCCTTGGTCTGGGTCACCGAGTACTACACCGGCACGCAATACGCGCCCGTGCAGCACATTGCACAAGCTTCGACCACCGGCCACGGCACCAACATCATTGCGGGCTTGGGCGTTTCAATGCGCTCGACCGCATGGCCTGTGCTTTTTGTTTGCTTGGCGATCTTGGCCTCTTACAAATTGGCTGGCTTGTACGGCATTGCCGTTGCGGCCATGTCGATGTTGTCCATGGCCGGCATTGTGGTGGCTTTGGACGCTTACGGCCCTATCACAGACAACGCTGGCGGCATTGCTGAAATGGCTGAGCTGCCCAGCAGCGTGCGTGACATCACCGACCCACTGGACGCTGTGGGCAACACCACCAAAGCCGTGACCAAAGGCTACGCGATTGGTTCAGCTGGCTTGGCTTCACTCGTTTTGTTTGCCGACTACACACACAAACTGGAAACCTACGGCAAAGCCATCAGCTTTGACTTGTCCGACCCCTTGGTGATTGTTGGTTTGTTCATTGGCGGCTTGATTCCTTACCTCTTTGGCGCCATGGCGATGGAGGCTGTAGGCCGTGCCGCAGGCGCTGTGGTGGTTGAAGTTCGCCGCCAGTTCAGCACCATTCCAGGCATCATGGACGGCACCGCCAAGCCCGAATACGGCAAAGCTGTAGACATGCTGACCACAGCGGCCATCAAAGAGATGGTGATTCCCAGTTTGCTGCCTGTGGTGGTTCCTGTGGTGGTGGGTTTGCTGCTGGGCCCCAAGGCCTTGGGCGGCTTGTTGATGGGCACCATCGTGACCGGCTTGTTTGTGGCCATCTCGATGTGCACCGGCGGCGGCGCTTGGGACAATGCCAAAAAGTACATTGAAGACGGCCACCACGGCGGCAAAGGCTCTGAGGCGCACAAAGCAGCAGTGACCGGCGACACCGTGGGCGACCCCTACAAAGACACGGCTGGCCCTGCGATCAACCCATTGATCAAAATCATCAACATTGTGGCGCTCTTGATTGTGCCTTTGGTGATGCAATTCCACAGTTAATCTGCTCCTGAAGCATGGCGCTCCTTTGATGTTTGATGTTTGATGTGTTAGCATCATGCATCCAACATGAAGGAGCGTTTCATGCGAACCACCTTAGATATTGCTGACGACGTTTTATTCGCAGCCAAAGAGATTGCGCAGCGCGAAAAAAAGTCACTGGGCTTGATCATCAGCGATTTGGCGCGGAGTGCCTTTTTAAACGCTTCTGTTGGGGGCGGGGCCAATGCCGGAGCCAACTCCAACGAGCCAGTCACCCCTAAAGTATCTGAGCGTTTGGCCCTTTATGGAATTCACCCCTTGCCTTCGCGTGGCGACATCGTCAGCAATGAGCTGATCGATCGGTTGCGCGAAGCTGAGAATATTTGATGCGGGCGTTGCTGGATATCAATGTGCTGATTGCTTTGCACGACCGGGACCACATCCATCACGAGCATGCTGCACTTTGGCTTGAATCCAACATTGGGCATGGATGGGCCAGTTGCCCGTTGACGCAAAACGGCTGTTTACGCATCATGAGTCAGCCCGGTTACAGCAGCCCAAAACCCTTGGCCCACCTGATTGCAATGCTTCAGGCATCCACCCATACCGCGTACCACACCATGTGGAGCGAGGACATCAGCCTGTTGGATGACCGAGTTTTCCATCACGCGCGCATGCACAGTCATAGCCAATTGACCGACTTGTATTTACTGGCATTGGCGGTCAAGAATGGCGGAAGACTGATCAGCTTTGATCAGCGCATTCCCTTGAGCGCGGTGCGGGGTGCGCGCGCTGATCATTGGGTCAAATTGTAGAACGTGGGACGCCCATTTCACCCACGGCAAGCAAAGAAGGCACTATGCAACTGAACTTCATCTCCAACCAATCGGTGGCCAGTCAAAGTGGGCAAAGCTTGCCTGTGATGGACCCCTCAGATGGTCAAATTTTTGACCACATTCAGCGCAGCAATGCGCAAGATATTGACCACGCAGTGCAAGCGGCCAGGCAATGTTTTCAAGGCCCATGGGCTTTGATCAACGCCGCAGAGCGCGGGCGCTTGCTGATGCAACTGTCGGCCAAGGTGCTAGAACACGCAGAGGAGTTGAGCGCTTTGGAGCAACGCGACTGCGGTAAACCCACGCAGCAAGCCCGCGCTGATGCGCGCGCCCTGGCACGCTATTTTGAGTTTTATGCAGGTGCATGTGACAAGTTTCACGGCCAGACCATTCCCTACCAAAATGGCTACAGCGTCTTGACTTGGCGCGAACCGCACGGCGTGACGGGGCATATCATTCCATGGAATTACCCCATGCAAATTTTTGGCCGTAGCGTGGGTGGCGCATTGGCTGCAGGCAATGTCTGCGTGGTCAAGCCCGCAGAAGACGCATGCTTGAGTTTGATACGGGTTGCGCAATTGGCTGCTGAGGTGGGCTTTCCCGCAGGTGCCATTAACATCGTCACAGGTTTGGGGCATGAGGTTGGTGATGCACTCGCGCGGCACCCCGGGGTGGATCACATCAGCTTTACCGGCAGCCCCACAGTGGGCACATTGATTCAGCAAGTGGCAGCTGAGCGCCACTGCCCCGTCACCCTGGAGTTGGGGGGCAAAAGCCCACAAATTATTTTTGCCGATGCTGACCTCGATGCAGCCATTCCCGTGGTGATCAATGCCATTGTCCAAAATTCTGGGCAAACTTGCAGTGCAGGCTCGCGCGTGCTGATTGAGCGGGCCATTTATGAACCCCTGCTTGAGCGCTTGGGCCAAGCCTTTTCAAAATTACGCGTGGGCCCTGCCGCCATGGATTTGTCTTTGGGTCCGCTGATTCGTGCTTCGCAAAAGCAACGTGTGGAAGGCTTCTTGGCACAGGCCAAAGCCGATGGCATAGCCACCGTGGCGCGTGGCGTGGTGGTGGACCAAGCGCCTGCCAGTGGCTTTTACCAAGCACCCGTGCTGCTGCGCGACGTGCCCGTAGACCACCGCGTAGCGCAGGAAGAAGTTTTTGGCCCTGTTCTGTCTGCCATGTGTTTTGAGGGAGAAGATCAAGCGGCAAGCTTGGCCAATGCCACCGAGTTTGGTTTGGTGGCCGGCGTTTGGACGCGCGACGGGGCTAGGCAATTTCGCATGGCGCGTCGTTTGCGCAGTGGGCAAGTGTTTATCAACAACTATGGCGCAGGCGGTGGTGTTGAGTTACCCTTTGGTGGCGTCAAGTCTTCGGGCTATGGGCGTGAAAAAGGTTTGGAAGCCTTGCTAGGTTTTACCACCTTGAAGACCGTGGCCATTTTGCACGGTTAAGCACCCCCCTCTTTCAACCAGCCCCGTAAAGTGATTCGATTCAAATGAAGGAATGCTATGAACGTGCAAAATAAAGTCATCATCGTCACCGGTTCAGGTGGCGGCATTGGCGAAGGTATTGCCAAACATTTGGCCGCGCAGGGCGCCAAGGTTTTGGTCAATGACATCCAAACGCAAGCCGGCCAGCGGGTGGCTACTCAAATCAACGCCGCAGCCGGCACAGCCGCATTTTTTGCGGCAGATGTGACGCGCACGGCCGATGTGAAAGCCTTGGTGGACGAGGCCGTCAAATTGTGGGGCAAGCTCGACGTGATGGTCAACAACGCAGGGTGGACCCACCGCAATCGCCCAGCGCTGGAAGTCAGCGAAGAGGAATTTGACCGCTGCTACGCCGTCAACATGAAAAGCATTTACTTGGCCACGGTGCATGCAGTGCCCGTGTTTCGCGCGCATGGCGGTGGCAGCTTTATCAACATTGCATCAACGGCTGGTGTGCGCCCTCGGCCAGGCCTGACTTGGTACAACGGCTCCAAAGGCGCTGTGATCACCACCAGCAAGTCTTTGGCCGCCGAATTGGGGCCTGACAACATTCGCGTGAACTGCATCAACCCCGTGTTCAACCCTGACACTGGTTTGTCTGCTGAATTTGCGGGCGGCCCCGTTGACGACGCCAGGCGCGCCAAGTTTTTATCCAGCATTCCTTTAGGCCGTTTTTCCACTGCTTTGGATGTGGCCAATGCCGCTTTGTATTTGGCCAGCGACGAGGGCTCGTTCATCAGCGGCGTTTGCATTGAAGTGGACGGCGCACGGTGCGTTTGAGTCAGCACAAAACCCTGCTCAAGCCTGAGGCATTGGGCTGCGGCACAATCTGAGCATGTCAGATCGCGTCATCCCTTTGGTCAACGAGCTTCGCGCCAGCTTGGCTGTACCCTCGCCCGCGCTTAGGCCGTGGCAAGCGGGCCCAACGCTTCGCGATGCACTTGAGAGGCCTTTGCATGACCTTCGCATCAGCGTCACAGACCGGTGTAATTTCAGGTGCAGCTACTGCATGCCCAAAGAAATTTTCAACCCTCAATACACTTATTTACCTCACAGCGCTTTGCTGACGTTTGAAGAGATCACCCGCGCAGCAAAAAGTTTTGTGGCACTGGGCGTTCAAAAAATCAGGCTTACGGGTGGCGAGCCCTTGCTTCGAAAAAATTTAGAAACCTTGATCGCGCAATTGGCTCAGCTCCAAACACCCGAAGGCCGTGCATTGGACATCACCTTGACCACCAATGGCTCACTGCTTGCGCGAAAGGCACAAGCCCTGAAAGATGCGGGCCTTCAGCGCGTGACAGTCAGCCTGGATGGCTTGGACGACGCCGTGTTCCGGCGCATGAACGATGTCGACTTCCCGGTGACCGATGTACTCAAAGGCATCGAGGCAGCGCAGCGTGCGGGTTTGGGGCCGATCAAAGTCAACATGGTGGTCAAGCGCGGCACCAACGAGCAAGAAATTTTGCCTATGGCGCGCTATTTTCGTGGCACCGGCATCACCTTGCGTTTCATTGAATTCATGGACGTGGGAGCCACCAACGGTTGGCGCATGAACGAAGTTTTGCCCAGTGCGCAAGTCATAGAGATCCTTCAATCGCAGTTGGCATTGGCGCCTTTGCAAGCCAGCCAGTCGGGTGAGACGGCAGCGCGTTGGGGTTACCTCAACGCAGCAGGCGAACATGACGCAGCCTTGGGTGAAATCGGCCTCATCAGCAGCGTGACGCAAGCTTTTTGCAAAGACTGCAACCGTGCCCGACTCTCCACCGAAGGCCAACTTTATTTGTGCTTGTTTGCCTCACAAGGCTATGACCTTCGCCATTATTTAAGGGGCGACATGCCAGACACCGAGCTCACCCAAGCGATTGCCTCCATTTGGCAGCACCGCCAAGACCGCTACTCCGAACTGCGCAGCCAGATGCCGGCGAGTTCAGAGCTTGGCGCGCTGGGAGGCGCAAGGCGCGTTGAGATGAGTTACATCGGAGGCTGAGCATGGAGGCACCCTCACCCACAAAGCCAACGCCTTCCACGACAGGGCTCATTTTGGCCGGAGGTCGCGGCGCACGCATGGGCGGCGCCGACAAGGGTTTGCAAAACTTCAATGGCACGCCTTTGACTTTGCACACTTTGCTTCGACTGCAAATGCAAGAAGGCCCCCCTTTGACTGAAATCATGGTCAACGCCAATCGCAATTTATCGGCTTACGAAGCCTTTGGCGCGGCCGTTTGGCCCGACACCATGGACGGTTTTGCAGGCCCTCTGGCAGGGTTTTTAACGGGCCTAGAGCGCTGCGAAACCGAGCTGCTTTTGACCGTGCCTTGCGACAGCCCCTTGTTCCCACTGAACTTGGTGCAAACGCTGCTGAAGGCCTTAGAGGCCGAAAATGCTGACATTGCCATGGCCGCAGCGCGCGAGGAAGATGGCACTGTGCGCGCTCAACCTGTTTTTTGTTTGTTGCGCGTGACGCTGCTGGAGAGTTTGGTCAAATTCATGCACGAAGGTGGCCGAAAAATTGACGCATGGACTGGGCAGCAAAAAACAGTGGTGGTTCCGTTTGATTCTGCGCAAGTCGATCCGCGCGCTTTTTTCAACGCCAACACATTGGCACAGTTGCACAGCTTAGAGCAAGCTCCATGAACAGCACAGGCGACAGCGCTGGGCTTGGCAGTTTGGATGAGATTGCCAGCAGCTTACAAGGCTACGACCCCCAGGCTTTGCCAGCGCTTGAAGTCTTGAAATTTTTGGAGCAACTGGTCAAGCCAATCAACGAAACGGAGTCGGTTGGGATCTTCCAAGCCTTGGGCCGCGTTTTGGCCTGCGATGTGATCTCCCCCATCAGCGTGCCAGCGCACGACAACTCGGCCATGGACGGCTTTGCTTTTGACGGTAGCGCACTCATGGCAGGTCAGCCGCTGGCCCTGCGCGTTGTCGGGACGGCTTTGGCTGGCAAAGCTTGGCAAGGCTCGGTGGAGCCTGGTCAGTGCGTGAAGATCATGACTGGCGCCATCATGCCAGCAGGTTTAGACACTGTGGCGCCACAAGAATTATGTCAAATCACGGGCGTTCAAGTGTTGCTGCCGGCAGGCTTGCTGCGCGCCGGTGACAACCGCCGCTTTTGCGGTGAAGACTTGATGGCTGGGCGCCCTGCTTTGCAACAAGGCACCGTGGTCAGTGCCGCCGCATGCGGTCTGCTGGCCAGTTTGGGCTTGCCCCAGGTCCAGGTAATGCGGCGTTTGAAGGTGGCTTACTTTTCCACGGGTGATGAGATTTTGAGCCTGGGCCAAGCCCCACGCGAAGGCGCGGTGTACGACAGCAACCGCTACACGGTGTTTGGCATGTTGCACAACTTGGGCTGCGAGATGATCGACATGGGCGTGGTGCGCGACGAACCTGCGCTACTGCAGCAAGCCTTCGTGCTTGCGGCACAAACCGCCGACGCCATCATCACCAGCGGCGGTGTGAGCGTGGGTGAGGCCGACTTCACCAAAGCCATGATGAAAAAATTGGGCGATGTGGTTTTCTGGAAAATTGCCATGCGTCCCGGAAGGCCTATGGCCGTGGGCCGATTAACGCAAGAGGGAAAATCGGCTGTCTTGTTCGGCTTGCCTGGCAACCCTGTGGCGGTGATGGTGACCTTCTTGGCATTTGTGAAACCAGCCTTGCTGCGCATGATGGGCAGCACTCAAACAGCGCCACTTTTGATGCGCGCGCGCAGCCAAGAAGTGCTGCGCAAAAAACCGGGTCGCACCGAATACCAACGCGGCATCGTTTCGCGCAATGCACAAGACGAGTTGCAGGTGGTGAGCACCGGCAATCAAGGCTCAGGGGTATTGAGCTCCATGGTGCAAGCCAACGGCCTGATTGTGCTGCAGCACACCCAAAGCAGCATTCAGATCGGTGACTGGGTGGATGTGCTCATGCTTTAAAGAAGGCCCTCGATCAAGGGTTTGCATGGCCCGCAACCGGCGGTGTGTCATGCGCCAGTGAGGTGTTGGGGCCAGGGATCGATTTGCGCGCCAGCAAAGAATACATGGTTGGCACTACAAACACTGTGAGCAGGGTGCCAAAGCTCATGCCGCCCACAATCACCCAGCCAATTTGAATGCGGCTTTCAGCACCCGCACCTTTGGCCAAGGCCAGAGGCAAAGCCCCCAAAACCATGGCGCCAGTGGTCATCATGATCGGGCGCAGCCGCTGCGCAGCTGCCTTGATCAGGGCTTGCGTCATCTCCATGCCTTGTCCACGCAATTGGTTAGTGAATTCCACAATCAAAATGCCATGCTTGGTAATCAGGCCAACCAATGTGATCAATCCGATTTGCGAGTACACATTGAGCGTTCCACCGGACCACTTCAGCGCCATCAATGCGCCAATCATCGACAAGGGCACCGAGAGCATGATGACAAAGGGGTCAATGAAACTTTCAAACTGCGCTGCCAAGACCAAGAAAATAAAGAAGAGCGCCAAAACGAAAACGACCACCAAAGCGCCCTGCGATTTTCTAAATTCACGGGATGTACCGTTCAAATCTGTGGTGTACCCTGGTTTTAAAATACTGGCGGATGTCGCGTCTAAAAAATTAAGCGCCTCGCCCAACGCATAGTCAGGCGCCAAGTTGGCGGTGATCGAGACCGATCGACGTTGGCCAAAGTGATTCAACTCTCGCGGTGAAACGCTTTCCCGAATTTTGACCAGCGCCGACAAAGGGATCACGGCATCGTTGCGGCCCCTGACATAAATCGAATCAATGTCGGTAGGGGTGTTGCGGCCACTGTCTTGGGTTTGAACGATCACATCGTATTGCTCAGCATCTCGCTTGTAACGGGTGACCGCGCGGCCGCCCAACATGGTTTCAACCGCCCTGGCAACCACATCCACGCCCACCCCCAGTTCAGAAGCTTTCACACGATCGACCTCGATGCGCAACTCCGGCTTGTTCAAGCGCAAGTCGACGTCAGGTGCAATGAAACCCGGATTTTTAGCGATGGCATCCAACATTTGCCGCGTCACAGCATTCAGGTTCTGGTAACTGTCAGAGGTTTGAATCACATAGTTGATTGGCCGCTCACGAAAGCCCTGCCCCAACGAGGGTGGCGTAATGGGAAATGCATTGATGCCAGCCAAACCATTGAACTTGGCCTGCAACTCACGTGCAATCTCAAGCGTGGTGCGTTTGCGCTCGTCCCAGTCAACCGCTCGGTAAATCACAGAGCCTTGAGCCACTGTGGGGTTGCCCAAGTTGGCAAAAATTCGATCAAACTCAGGATACTCTGCGCCAATTCTTTCGAGTTCTTTGGCGTACTTATCGGTGTAATCCAAAGTTGACCCATCAGGCGCCGTCACGGTGGCCAAAATGGTGCCACGGTCTTCTAATGGCGAGAGTTCTTGCTTCATGGTCGGGTACACCAACACAATGGCCGCGGCGCAACCTGCCATGACCAAAAGCACCAGCCAACGGGCCTTGCGCAAGACCCAAGTCAACAGGCGCTCGTAGGCACTGGCAACAGCCGTTAAGATTTTTTCCATGCCGCTGTCAAAGCGATTGGGGTTGGGGTTGTGCTTGAGCAGCAAAGAGCTGAGCATCGGCGACAAGGTCAAAGCCACAAACCCAGAAACAATCACCGCACCTGCCAATGCCAAAGCAAATTCGCTGAACAATTTACCCGTGCGCCCAGGCGTGAAGGCCAAGGGTGCGAACACTGCGGCCAAGGTCATGGTCATGGCCACCACTGCAAAGCCGATTTCTTTGACGCCTTTGATGGCAGCAGAAAAAGGATCTAACCCCTCTTCAATGTGCCGAAAAATATTTTCCAGCACCACGATGGAATCGTCCACCACCAAGCCGATGGCCAAGACCAAGGCCAGCAGCGTCAAGGTGTTGATGGTAAAGCCCGCCAAGGCCATCATGGCAAAGGTGCCAATCAGGCTGACCGGAATGGTGATGATGGGAATCATGGAGGCGCGAATCGTGCGCAAGAAAACAAAAATCACCAAAGCCACCAACACCACGGCCTCAACGATGGTTTGAAAAACGCTTTTGATGGACTTGTCGATAAAGACCGAGTTGTCGTTGGCCACGTCAATGGTCAAGTCCTGGGGCATATCGGCTTTCAACCGCGGCATCATTTCTCGCACACCTTTGGACAACTCCAAAGGGTTGGCTGTGGCTTGGCGAATGACCCCCGCCGAAATCGAAACTTTCCCATTCAACCGAACGCGGCTGCGTTCATCTGCGGCGCTTTCTTGGACTTTGGCCACATCGCGAATTTTGATGGGAAAGCCGTTGACGTTTCGAATGGTGATGTCGCCAAACTGCCCGGCCTTGATCAAATCAGTTTGTGAGTTCACACTGAACTCGCGTTGCTGCGATTCAATTCGGCCCGCGGGCAGTTCCAGATTGTTCCGGCGAATGGCATCTTCCACATCTTGCGCTGTCAATTTGTAGCCTGCCATGCGTTCAGTATCGAGCCACACGCGCATGGCGTATTTGCGCTCGCCATAAATGCGCACATCTGCCACACCAGTGACAGTTTGCAAGCGCGGTTTGACCACACGGTTGATCAAATCGTTGATTTGCAAAGGCGTCAAGGTGTCACTGGAAAACGCCAACCAAATCACCGGAAATGCATCCGCTTCAACTTTGGCAATCACAGGCTCTTCAATGGCCAAGGGCAGTCGGCCCCTGACTCTGGATGTGCGGTCACGCACTTCAGCTGCAGCTGTATCTGCATCTTTTTCAAGTCGAAAACGCACCGTGATTTGCGACTGGTCAGCCCGGCTGATCGAAGTGATCACATCCACCGCGTCAATGCCGGCAATTGAATCCTCTAAGGGCTTGGTGACTTGCGACTCAATCACCTCGGCTGAAGCGCCGAGGTATTTCACACTGACGGTGACTGTGGGCTCGTCAATCTTGGGGTATTCACGCAAAGACAAACGGGTAAAACTGACCGAACCGATCAGAAGAATCAGCAGCGACAAAACCGTGGCGAAAACAGGACGACGAATGGATGTTTCAGCGAGCTGCATTAAGTCCCCTCAGGCATGGGTTCTCACCGCTGACGGCAGGCGGCGCTTTACTTTGGCCCTTGCCAGCCCCTGGGCCACCTTGCCCTGCGGCGGCAGGGCCTGCGCCTGCCGTCATCCCGCCTGAGGGCCCTCCTGGGGCTGCTGCAGGGGTGCCTGCAGGGCCAGCGGCGCTTTCGGGCTTGGTCATGTCAACCACCTGCACGGCAGTGCCGTCTTTTTGCAACCGTTGATGTCCAGCCGTGACCACGGTTTCACCGAACTCGAGCCCTTCCAAAATTTCAACTTTGCCTGGTTGGCGCAAACCAATTTTGACCTGCACACGCTGCGAAATCAGCTCGCCTTTGCCAGCGCCTGGCACCAGTTTGACCACAAAACTGCGCCCGCCTTGGGGCACGATCGCCTCCTCAGGCAACACCAGCGCATCTGTACGCTCCCCAAAAATGGCGTTGACCCGCGCAAACATGCCAGGACGCAATTGCATTTGGCGGTTGTCTATGCAAGCGCGCACGCCCACAGAGCGTCCATTGGCGTCAATCAAGGGGTCAATGGCTTGCACCATTGCAGTGAAATTGCGGCCGGGTAAAGCGTCAAATGCAACTTGTGCTTTTTGCCCAGGTTTGATTTTGGCTTGGAAGCGCTCTGGCAAACGGAAGTCCAAGAGCACTGCGTCGATGTCCTCAATGTTGACCATGTCAGCGCCATCTTTCAAATAGTCGCCCACGTTGATTTGCCTCAGACCTGCCACGCCATCAAATGGGGCGAGCACTTTAAAACGCTCGGCTGTGGCTTGAGACAAGGCCAATTTGGCCAAGGCCACCTGCAAGGCGGCGTCACTTTCATCCAAGGAGCGCTTGCTGATGAAATTTTGTGCCACAAGTTCTTGATTGCGCTTGTGGTTGGCCTGCGCAATCGACAACTCAGCTTTGGATTGCATGACCTGCGCCATGGGCAACTGGTCATCAAATTGAACCAGCAGCTGCCCCTTGCGAACACGCTGCCCGTCTTTGAACAAAACTTGGCTGACACGCCCGCCCACTTCGGGGCGCAGGATGACGCCTTGGTTGGACCTTAAACTGCCGACCGACTGGGTTTCATCCACCAAGCGCATTCGGTCCACTTTGGCAACTTCAACCACAGCCGCTTTTTGTGCGCCAGAGGCCCCAGTAGCCCCGGGCCCTGTCGCCATGGGCGTTGGATTGGAAGAAGTTACCGCAGGTTTATTTTGCCACCACCAGGCTGCACCTGAAGCAACACACACGCCAAGCACGGCGATCAGGAGATATGGTTTTTTCAATGACATCAAAGGATCCGAACAGTACCCAAAAACAGCTTGAAATGTAACAGTTGTGCAGAATTTACGTCATCCGCAATAACCACATGGCTGCCAGCCAGGAACGCCCAAGCCCTTCAATGGGCCTCACAAGCCTAAGATTTGCTCAACCCCTCGATTGGCCAGGGAGTCTGCACGTTCATTGCCAGGGTCGCCGGCATGCCCTTTGACCCAACGCCACTCAATTTGATGACCCGAAGTGACCACTAAAGTGTCTAAATGCTGCCAAAGGTCGACATTTTTGACGGGTTGCTTGGCCGCAGTTCGCCAGCCCTTGGCTTTCCAGCCGTGAATCCACTCGGTGATGCCTTTTCTCACGTATTCGCTGTCCAAAAACAAAGTGACCCGGCAGGGGCGCTTCAAAGCCGTGATGGCCTGAATCACCGCCATCAATTCCATGCGGTTGTTGGTGGTGCCCAATTCGCCCCCAAACAATTCGCGCACGTGCTCGCCTGAACGCATCAAAACGCCCCAGCCGCCCGGGCCGGGGTTGCCTTTGCAGGCGCCATCGGTGTGAATTTCAACGTGATTCAATGTCAGTACTTCTTTGTGCCGCGCCTGTCTTGGGGCTTGTATTTTGACGCCTTGCCACCGGCATGGCTGCTGCGGCAGCAACGCGCTTGTTTTTCCAACTTGCGCCCATCAAGCGCCCGCCCTGCACACGCTTGACGGCCACAATCAAATAGGCACCCCCCAAAATAGGCCAAAACCGTGTGCCAAGCCGGTCCATCCAAGCCATTCGTTCAAGCCATTGGGCATTTTGAAAAGCTGGCCGCCAGCAACCGAAGCGGCTGATCTTGACCTCAAAGCCTAGCAAGCGCAGCCAATCGCACAAGCGCCAATAGCCCAACATGTCGCCGCAGGCCGGCGCATCCAAGCGCTCAGACATGCGCACAGCACCCAGGCGACGGTAGCCTTGCGCACGCCGATAGCGCCAGCCCCACAAGCTGGTCGGGTTCAAGCCCGTGATGACCAAATGCCCTTCTGGAACGAGCACGCGCTCAGCCTCACGCAAACTGGCGTGTGGGTCTAAACTCAACTCCAAGCTGTGCGGCAAGACCACCAAGTCCAAGCTGTCCGCCTGAAAGGGCAAGGCTACACTGTGCGCTGCAAAATCGCATGGCATGCCCTCCTCAGATTGGGCCAGCCAACGGTGGGGCATGCGGTTGGCGCGCAAAGCAGCCAACTCGGCAGTCCCCAACTGCAGCGCGTGGTAGCCAAAGAGGTCGGCTACCACATCATCCAGTTGTGTTTGCTCCCATTTGCGCAAATATAAACCCGCAGGCGAGCCCAGCCATTGCTGCCATGCAAGGGTGACTGAGCTGGTTTCTATAATAGGATGCTTCATGAACCTTATTCCATTGCCCGCATTTTCAGACAACTACCTGTGGCTGTTGCAACACGAAGGCCACGCCTTGGTGGTTGATCCGGGCGATGCAACCCCAGTCCATCAATGGCTGCAAGATCAACAACTTCACTTGGACTGCATTTTAGTCACCCATCATCACCCTGACCACACGGGCGGTGTTTCAAGCTTGCAGGCAGCCTATGGCGCACAAGTTCATGGCCCCGCTTTGGAGACTTTGCCCTTCGAATTTCAAGCCATGAATGAGTCAGACGAACTGACTTGGCGAGGTTTGACCTTCAAGGTCATCGCTGTGCCAGGACACACGGCTGGGCACATTGCATACTGGGCCCAAGTACCCGATCAAGCGCCCATCTTATTCTGCGGCGACACTTTGTTTTCTGGGGGGTGCGGGCGTTTGTTTGAAGGAAGCCCCGCTCAAATGCTGAACTCTTTAGACCGTTTGGCGCAATTGCCCTCAGATACACGCGTTTGCTGTGCACATGAATACACTTTGAGCAATTTAAAATTTGCCTTGGCCGTCGAACCCGCCAACCAAGCGCTGCAAGCCTACAACCAACACTGCAGTGCATTGCGCCAAGCAGGCCGCCCTACGCTGCCCTCGTCGATCAGTACAGAAGCGGCCATCAACCCTTTTTTGCGCAGCCGAGAAAAGGCCGTCGAACAAGCTGTGAAGCACTTTGCCGGCTCCGCCTGCGGGCAATCAGAAGTAGAAGTTTTTGCGCACTTGCGTCAATGGAAAAATGAATTCAAATGATGCCAAGTCAACTGCTCCAGCGATCGAAAATTGGGCTGCTTTTGTCGGTCTGCTTGCTTTTAACGGCCTGCGCCACGGGGGGCAAATCGGCCCTGAATGGGACGCAAAGCACCGACACACCCGCCACCCCCAACAACATCACAACAGAGTCATCGACGCCCGATCAATTGTTGCAAATCAGCTTGGCCAAGGCGCCCACACCCCCGCCCCCGCCCCCAGCTGCACCGAACTCACTCAAAGCCCCTGCCAACATAGCCTTAGAGCCTCCAACTGATATTTGGCAGCGCATCCGACAAGGCTTTGCCATGCCCGACTTGGATGGCAGTTTGGTGCGAGACCGCGAGGAGTGGTATGCCGCGCGGCCCGATTACATGATCCGCATGACCGAGCGATCACGCAAATATTTATTTCACATCGTCGAAGAGTTAGAGCGGCGCAACATGCCTACCGAGTTAGCCTTGCTGCCCTTCATTGAATCTGCCTTCAATCCTGAGGCCGTCTCTACTGCCAAAGCTGCTGGCATGTGGCAATTCATGCCTGCCACAGGCAAATATTTTGAACTCAAGCAAAATATTTTTCGCGATGACCGCCGCGGTGTGATCGAGTCGACCCGGGCCGCTTTGGATTACCTGCAAAAACTCTACGGCATGTTTGGTGATTGGCACTTGGCCTTGGCCGCTTACAACTGGGGGGAAGGCAGCATCAGTCGGGCATTGGCAAAAAACAAAGCTGCCGGCTTGGGCTTGACCTATGGCGAGCTGAGCATGCCCAACGAAACTCGCTACTACGTGCCCAAGTTACAGGCGATTAAAAACATCATTGCGCAGCCCGCGAACTTCAATGCGCGCTTGCCTTTGATTCAAAATCACCCCTACTTCAAAAGTATCAGCATCACACGCGACATTGATGTGAATTTGGCCGCGCGTTTTGCGGGTATCACTTTAGAAGATTTCAAAGCGCTGAACCCCTCCATGAGTCGGCCGGTGATTTTGGCTGCAGGCACCCCTGAAATTTTGCTACCTTGGGACAATGCAGACAACTTTCAGCGCAGTTTGGAGGCACACGCCAACAAACCCTTGGCCAGTTGGACTGCATGGTCCGTCCCTCAAACCATGAAGGCGGCACAAGCGGCCCAAAATGTGGGCATGACCGAAGCACTGCTGCGCAGCGTCAACCAAATCCCTGTGGGCATGCTGGTCAAACAAGGCTCTACGCTGGTGGTGGCCCGCAAGGGTGTCCTGGATGCCGACGTCACAGAGCATTTGGCAGACAATGCACAACTTTCTTTTTCGCCCGAGGTGCTGCTGCGGCGCATCATGGTCACCGTGCACAGGGGCGATACTTTGGCCACACTGGCCAGTCGGCATGGCGTCAGCGCCAGCAATATTGCCTCATGGAACAAACTCAAAGTGACCGCTGCACTCAAACCAGGTCAGACTTTGGCGGTACTGGTGCCCACCACCGCCAGCGCCAAGGGCAGTCGCAGCGCAGGCAAAAAACCCCCAACCTCATCTGGCAAACGCAGCCAAGCCAAACGCGGCGATGTTAAGAACAAACCGGGTTACAAAGTTTCTCAACGCCCTTAAAAAAGCACTGCGCCACTTGGGCATGTGCATGAACTCAAGCAAGCCTGCGCAGACTGCTCAAACTTGGAATCTTTTTTTGGCCACTTGCACAAAACTATTGGTGTACGTGCGGCCCAGTGTGGTCCAGTTGGCGCGGTCGGTGGTGACCCGCCCGGCTCTGGCACGCCAAGCAGTTTGCAAGGCCTCGTCGGCAAAAAATCCGTCACGGCTGTAACCGTCTCGTACTTTTTCGAATGCACCTAAATACAAAGCACGGTCCCCCATCCAATGGTGGACGGGGATGGTTTTTAAAATATCTGTTGGACCTGCCGTTGTCAGCCACTTCAGTGCATGGACAACACCATTGACCAGGCCCTGCGCAGCATCTGCTCGTTTTTGTAAAAAGTCCGATCTGGCCAGCAAACAAGAGGAAGCCATGGGGCCGCCGAGAAAACGCTGCGTGTTTGTCAAGGTACGTGTGTCGGCCAACACTCTCAACTCATTTTTTTGTTCTAAATAATGGATCAACGGGTCAACGTGGCACAAAGCATCCACAACGCCCAAGCGCAAAGCATCGGCCACAGCAGGGCCGCTTCCGAGCTCTAAAAATTGAACGCTTTCTGGGCTCAGCCCAGCTTGGCGCAGCCAGTGCTGTGCCATCCAATGCGTGGCAGAACCAACTGAAGAAACCCCAATTTTGAGACCCTTGATGTCCGACAAAGTTCGCATGCCCACGACTTTGCGCGTGGACAAACCGATGCTGATTTGAGGGGTCCGGCCCTGCAAGACGAATGCGCGGTAATTCAAGCCCCGTGCTTGCAAATCAATAGTGTGTTCAAAGGCGCCAGCCATGACATCAGCCTGCCCTTGCAGCAAGGTTTGAACCGCTTGCAGGCCCGATTCTTGGTCCTGCCAATCGATCAAGAGCCCCTCACTTTTGAAGTAACCCAGTTGATCGGCCAAAAGCAAAGGCAAATGGTACAAGCTGGGTCGTGCTGCCAAAGCAATGCTGACCTTTTGCATGGCACTGGCGGCATGCAAACACTCAGGCACAGCGAGCAAACTGGCAACAGCCAACGCTGAGAATTCGCGGCGCCGCACTACGTTGAACAACTTTCCACTCCAGAAAAAACCTGCCATCAGGTCAATCACAGAGCTTAGGTTGTGCGCCACATTTGCGCATCGGGAAACATCCCAAGGGGGTTTTTACTTAATGGTGAAACACTAGGAACAATCTGTCAGCGTCGATCCACCAAGGCGTGTGCAATGGTGCCCAAGTCGACATATTCCAACTCACTTCCCGCAGGCACGCCCCGCGCTAAGCGCGTGACATGCAGACCACGTTTCTTGAGCATCTCGGCAATCACATGGGCTGTGGCCTCACCTTCGGCGGTAAAGTTGGTGGCCAAAATCACCTCTTTGACCACGCCATCTGTGCAGCGCTGGAGCAGTTTGGGAAAACCAATGTCATGGGGGCCAATACCGTCCAGCGGGCTGAGTTTGCCCATCAATACAAAATACAAACCTCTGAACGAAGATGTTCGCTCAATGGCTGATTGGTCAGCGGGCGTTTCCACCACACACAATTGCGAGCGATCGCGCGCTGAATCAGTGCAAGTGCTGCAAACTTCGGTTTCGGTGAATGTATGGCATTGGCTGCAATGGCGCACTTGCGCTGCAGCGTGTTCCAGCGCACGGGCCAATTGCAAGGCCGAGGCCCGTTCGTGTTGCATCAAATGAAAGGCCATGCGGGAAGCAGACTTGATACCAACGCCTGGCAAAACGCGCAGCGCTTGGATCAGTGCATCCAGGGCGTGAGCGGTAGGCTTGGACATGTGCAGGAGCTTAGCGCGTTAGAAAGGCAACTTCATGCCAGGGGGCAGCCCGGCGCTTAACTTGCCCATCTTTTGCTGCGAGACTTCCTCTGCCTGTCGCACCGCATCGTTGAAGGCTGCGGCCACCAAGTCTTCGAGCATCTCTTTGTCATCGGCGAGCAGACTGGGGTCAATCGTGACGCGCTTGACCGCATGCTTGCACGTCATGAGCACCTTGACCAAGCCAGCCCCTGCTGCGCCCTCAACTTCGACAAAGGCCAATTCATCTTGGGCTTTTTTCAGATTGTCTTGCATGGATTGGGCTTGCTTCATCAAGCCGGCGAGTTGACCTTTGTTGAACATTTTTTTTCCTTGAATAAAAAGATGAAAAATTGTGCGTGTGCGATGGGCTGTTGAATCAAATGGGCTTGATACTGCCCGGCACAATTTTGGCGTCAAAATCGCGCATCAGGGACTGCACCATGGGGTCGTTTTGTATCAAGTCTTCTGCTGCTTTTTGACGCTGCGCTTGCACTGCTGCGTTGCGCTGAGCGGGTGAGTCGTTCACCCGTCCAATTTCAATGACCAATTTCACATTGTGCCCTGCGCCCTGCAAAGCAGTTTGCAAGCGCTCGCGCGCAGCGCCTTGGCTGAGCGATTCACTTTCAATGCGCAGTTGCCATTGATCGGTGTCGCGCCCCACCAATTCAGATTGCAAAGCCAACTCCCGCACCAAGGCGTTGATGGCTTGGGATTGAATCAAGGCACGGACGGTGTCCGTCCAAAAATCACCCTCGGCTGTGGGCTGATGCGTGCGAGCTGCACTGCGCTGTGTGGGCTCGCTGGCTTGCCGTACTTCAAGCGTTTGAACTTGCACGGGGGCCGGTATGGCCAAAGGAACAGCGTTGGGCTGGGCTACTGCCGCTATCGCAGTGGCTGGTGCGGCAGACGGCGGCACACGCTCAGGCGGCGGGGCTAGAGTTTTTTTTTGAGCCACGCCCGTTTGCACACTTGTTGGCTCGGCCTTGGGCTTGAATGCGAACAAACGCAGCAAAACCATGATCAAGGCCGCGTATTCGTCGGGTGCCAAGCCTAACTCAGCCCGCCCATACAAGCACAAACTGTAGAGCAACTGCGTTTCATCAGCGGACATGGCTTGCGCCAACCGCAGAATTTCAGCGGCGTCGGGGTCGTCCGACTCGGCCGCCGAACTGGGCACAGCTTGCAGCACCGCCATGCGCTGCAGCATCATCGACATCTCCTCCAAAGTGGAGGCCGCCGACAAACCATTCACACGCAAAGTTTCGCAAATCTCGAGCACAGCCGACGCATCTGTGCGAGCCAAGGCATCTATCAATCCAAACACATGGCTGGTGTCAACGCTGCCCAACATCAGCCGCACGCTGGCTTCTTGCAATTGACCGGCGCCAAAAGCAATGGCTTGATCTGTCAAGCTCAAACCGTCACGCATGGAGCCCCGAGCTGCACGCGCGAGCAAGCGCAGTGCCAAGGGCTCAGCGGGCAAGCCTTCTTGCTGCATGACTTTGGTGAGGTGCTCAAAAATAGTTTCAGGCGCCATCGGGCGCAAGTTAAATTGCAAGCAACGCGACAACACCGTGACGGGTACTTTTTGCGGGTCAGTGGTGGCCAGCACAAATTTCAAATACTCGGGAGGCTCTTCCAACGTCTTGAGCATGGCGTTGAAGGCGGTGTTGGTCAGCATGTGGACCTCGTCGATCATGAAGACCTTAAAGCGCCCCTGCACGGGTTTGTAAACCGCTTGCTCAAGCAAACTTTGCACTTCCTCCACGCCGCGGTTAGAGGCTGCATCGAGTTCGGTGTAGTCGACAAAACGGCCCGTATCAATGTCGCGGCAAGCTTGGCACACCCCGCAAGGCTGGGCCGTGATGCCGCCCTGCCCGTCAACACCTTGGCAGTTGAGGGACTTGGCCAAAATGCGCGAGACCGTGGTCTTGCCAACACCGCGGGTGCCGGTGAATAAGTAGGCATGGTGCAGGCGCTGCTGAACCAAGGCATTGGTCAGTGCTTGCACGACATGCTCTTGGCCCACCATTTCAGTGAAGTTTCGGGGGCGGTACTTGCGCGCAAGAACGAGGTAAGACATAAGGGCATTCTATCGGGCCTACAATAGACCCTGACGGGCCTTCCCGCATGGTGAAGCGGCCAACCGGGTCAGGTGGGGAACCAAGCAGCCCTAACTGTGGAGCCAGTGCCGGGGTCAAGGCTCGTCAACTAATGCCACAAATTTGCGGCAACACCCAGGTGGGTGCTGGCCGCGAACAATGAATTGTCTCGGGTCCACAAACGTGAGCCAGGGGTTAAGAAAACAGCGGCCAGCAAATGGGCATCAACGTAGCCGATGCCTCTGCCAAAAAGCCCTTTTTTTTCGACAAAACTCAATACTTCAGCATCCGAGGCGAGCATGGCTTGGGGCAAGTCTTGCAAGGCCAGCAAGACCGTTTCGCGCTGGGCCAGATTGCCCAAAGCCAACTCACCCGTGACAAAGGGGTGCGCCAGCACCAAGCCGCGCGTGAGCAGGTCAGCCAAACGCTCGTGCGCGCCGCGCAAATGGTCCACCCAAATGGATGTGTCAACCAAAATCATGCCAGTTGCGGTGCACGTCTGGGGGTATCGGTCAAATCGGGCTGACTACCGACCAAAAGCGCCATGCGCTTGGCCGTTTCACGCTGGATCAAAGCGCGCAAGGCTTCACGCACCAACGCTGCTTTTTCTGACAAGCCGGTCAAGGCTTCGGCTTTGGCGATCAGTTCGTCATCAAGGGCAAGTGTAGTTCGCATGGTGTACTTTTCAGAGTTATGCACAGATATTAACATCAAATGGTGATCTTTAAGTGCCTTCATAGAATTCTCCTGGGTGGTGGCGAAATGACAACCTGATTGTGTTTGTTTTCCTTCCCAAAAGCGCAGCTTGCGAGCACTTGAAGTACTGTATAAATATACAGTAAACTGCCGTCATGTTCAAAACCTTGCATTCAGCGTCTTTTTCGTCTCCCGCTCCTGCGCCCGTGGCTGCTCAGCGCATGATCTTGGATCTGTGCACTTGGTCGGTGCCGGCAGGTTTTCCCTCGCCTGCGGCCGATCACAGCCAAAAGCGCCTTGACATCAACGAGCACTTGGTGCGCAACAAAGAAGCCACTTTTTTATTCAAAGTCAAAGGCGACTCCATGACGGGCGCTGGCATTTATGAGGGCGACATGTTGCTGGTCGACCGCTCGATCGAAGCGCGGCACAACCACATCGTGCTGGCGGTGTTGAACAACGAGTTCACCGTCAAGCGTTTGCACCGGCGCGGCGGGCAAATCAAGCTGTTGGCCGAGAACCCTTTGTACCCCTGCCTGATTTTAAAAAACGACGAAGAGTTGAGCATCTGGGGCGTCGTGACCTTCAACCTGCACAAGCTGTGTTGACATGCTTTTGGCAAACCCATGAACACTCAGGCACCGCGCAGCGCGGCTCCCGTGCAGACCATCGCCTTGGTCGATTGCAATAATTTTTATGTCAGCTGCGAGCGCGTGTTCAGGCCCGACTTGGCCAGCACGCCGATGGTGGTTTTGTCTAACAACGACGGCTGCGTGGTCTCGCGCTCGAACGAGGCCAAAGCCATGGGCATTGGCATGGGTCAGCCTTGGTTTGAGATTCAACAAAAAGCCCTAGCGCAAGGCGTGCTGGCCTTGAGCTCGAACTACGCCTTGTATGCCGACATGTCCAACCGCGTGATGAGTATTTTGGGCGCTTGCGCGCCGCGCCAAGAGGTCTATTCGATTGACGAATGCTTTCTCGATTTGACCGGCATGCCCCTGCTCAAAGCCCTGAGCTACAAGATCAAGAACCAAGTGCTGCAGTGGACCGGTATTCCTGTGTGCGTGGGTTTAGGCCCCACTTTGACACTGGCCAAACTGGCCAACCACGTGGCCAAAAAACACCCGCGCTCCAAAGGCGTCTTCAATTACAACGCTTTAAGCTTTGCCCAGCAGCAGCGCTTGTTGTCGCAAATTTCCGTGACTGAAGTTTGGGGCATTGGCCGGCGTTTGAGTCAACAACTGGCGGGCCAAGGTGTTCATACGGTGCAAGACTTGTGTGCGGCGCACACGCCGAGTTTGCGCGCTCAATTTGGCGTGGTGATGGAGAAAACTCAGCGCGAGTTGCAAGGCTTGTCCTGCTTAGATTTACAGGAAACAGCGCCGCTGAAAAAACAAATCATCGCGAGCCGCTCGTTTGGAAAATCAATTTTTGAATTGCCCGATTTGCAAGAAGCCGTGGCACATTTCGTGAGTTTGGCCTGCGCCAAGCTGCGCGCACAAAACGCTCAAGCAGCTTTGGTTCAAGTGTTTTTGCAAACCAATCGGTTCAGGCCCGACCAGCCGCAATATGCACCGTGCTTGGCCATGGCTTTGCCCCATCCGAGCAACGACAGCGTGGCTATCAACCGGTGGGCCCAGCATTTGGTCAAACGCATGTGGCAAGCCGGTTATGCCTTCCAAAAGGCTGGCGTGATGCTGAGCGAAATTTCTCCCAATGGGCATCAGCAAAGCGACCTGTGGACGCCCTTGCCCTCAGCCAATGAAGAACTGATGAAAGCACTGGACCATTTGAACCAGCGCTTTGGCCGCGGCACTGTGGCTTTGTCGCAGCCGGCGCCTGCCGCCGCTGCTTGGCGCATGAAGCAAGCGCGTAAATCACCGGCTTACACCACCGACTGGGACGCCATTCCTTGCGTTTGACAGCTCAAGGGCTGCCCTGCGCTGCTTGCAACCAAGCATGCACACCCAAGCCCGCCTGCACGCCACTGGCCATCGCGGCCGTGAGCAAATATCCGCCCGTGGGGGCTTCCCAATCGAGCATTTCGCCCGCACAAAAAACGCCTGGCAAGGCCCGTGTTTGAAGCTGCGGTGTCAGGCCCTGCCAAGTCACGCCGCCGGCTGTGCTGATGGCTTCGTCCATCGGGCGCGGCGCCGTGACCTTCACCGGCAAGGCTTTGATGGCCTGCGCCAATTGCAAAGGGTCGTGCAAAGCTTCGGGCGTGAGCAATTCATGCAGCAAGGCCAGCTTCAAACCCTCTAAGCCCAAACGACTTTTCAGATGCGAGGACAAGCTGCGTGAACCACGTGGGTGCTGCACTTGCACCAAGACTTGCGCGAGCGTTCGATCGGGCAGCAAATCCAAACCAAATTGCGCATGACCCTGGGCGTTCAAGGCTTCGCGCAAATCGGCGGATGCTGCGTAAATCAAACTGCCTTCAACCCCGTAAGTGGTGAGCACAAACTCGCCCTTGCGGTATTGCGGTTGGCCGTTTTGCGCCTGCCACTGGATCGCCACCGATTTGAAAGCTTGGCCAGCAAAGCGCTCAGAGAAATATGTTGTCCAGCCCTGTCCTTGACGAGCGGCCACGTGAAAGCCGCAATTGGAAGCTTGCAAAGGCGCCACCGGCACACCGGCCGCAGACAACCAGGGCAGCCACTCGCCGTCCGAGCCCAAACGTGACCAACTGGCCCCGCCCAAAGCCAGCACCACGGCTTGGGCATGCACTTGCAAAGGCCCATCGCCTGATGATCGGCCTGGCGCTTGAAAAAGCAAACCGATGCCTTCGCTGCGCTGCGTCAAGGCCCTGCTGCTTGAATCAACACATGCCTGCAAACGATGCCGCATGTGAAATTGAACAGGCAGACCTTGCACAGGGTGGCGCAAACGGTGCAGCCAGGCTCGCAGCAAAGGTGCAGCCTTCATCTCTTGGGGGAAAACGCGGCCCGAACTGCCCACAAAGGTTTCAATGCCCAAATCAGCTGCCCACGCGCGCAAGTCCTGGGGCCCCCACTGCGTGAGCAGGCTTTGCATTTGCGCTTGGTGTGCACCAAAGCGGGTGACAAAAGTGGCCAGAGGCTCTGAATGCGTCAGGTTCAAACCGCCCCGCCCCGCCAATAAAAATTTGCGCCCCACCGAGGGCATGCCGTCAAAGAGATGCACCGAACGGCCTTGCTGCGACAGGGTTTGCGCCGCCATCAAGCCGGCCGGCCCGCCCCCGATCACAGCCACCTGCACATGCAAGTCTTGTACAACGGAGCCTGATGCCAGCGGCAGTTCGGATGAGCGCGTATTGGGAGTGGGGGTCGGGTTCATGAGCGTCAAACAAGCCCCCACCGGCCACCGGCCTTGGAGGTTTCTGTCAAAATAGGGCCACTTTAGCTGCAACTTCAATCATTACAAGGAACAGGCCATGGCCAGCGATCTGATCAAACATATTACCGACGCCACTTTCGAGGCCGACGTGCTCCAGGCCGACAAGCCCGTGGTGGTCGACTTTTGGGCCGAATGGTGTGGTCCTTGCAAAATGATTGCCCCTATTTTGGACGAAGTGGCCACCGGATACGAAGGCAAATTGCAAATCACCAAAATGAATGTCGATGAAAACCGCGATATTCCAGCCAAATTCGGCATTCGCGGCATTCCAACCTTGATGGTCTTCAAAGGCGGGCAACTGGCCGCCACCAAGGTGGGCGCCATGAGCAAAGCCCAATTGACCGCCTTCATTGACCAACAATTGGCCTGATTTTTGTGGTTTTAGCCCGTCAGCCTGAAACAGGCAGCGGGCCATCTTGTTTTCTCGCCTTTATTTCCTGTCATAATCGCGCTCGGTGAGGCTGAAGAAAAGCCCCACAGCAGTTTCAGCCGCGAAACTTGAACCGCCTGCACCCCCTATTGGCCCCTTATCGATTTTCTCTGTGCCTTTGGTTTGCCGGCCTTTGATTTCCCGACTTTTTATTCCTCCCCCTGAGTTTTTCACTTCAACCCACTTCGGGTTGCTTCACGCAGGTAAATCCATGCACTTAAACGAACTCAAGGCACTGCACGTGTCTGAAGTCCTCAAGCAAGCCGATGAGCTTGAGATTGAAAACACTGGCCGCATGCGCAAGCAAGAGCTGATGTTTGCCATCATCAAAAAACGCGCGCGCGCAGGCGAGCAAGTTTTCGCTGATGGTGTGCTTGAAATTTTGCCCGACGGTTTTGGCTTCTTGCGCAGCCCCGACACCAGTTACACCGCCAGCACCGACGACATCTACATCAGCCCCAGCCAGGTGCGCCGCTTTAACCTGCACACCGGCGACATGATCGAAGGCGAAGTGCGCATTCCCAAAGACGGCGAGCGTTACTTTGCGCTGACCAAACTCGACAAGGTCAACGGCGACTTGCCCGAAAACAACAAACACAAAGTCATGTTCGAGAACTTGACGCCGCTGTTTCCCACGATCCAAATGCGCTTGGAGCGTGACATCAAGGCGGAAGAAAATATCACCAGCCGCGTGATCGACATCATTGCCCCGATCGGCAAAGGCCAGCGCGCCTTGATCGTGGCGCAGCCCAAGTCCGGCAAGACCGTGATGATGCAGCACATCGCGCATGCCATCACCGCCAACTACCCCGACGTGCACCTGATGGTGCTGTTGGTGGACGAGCGTCCTGAAGAGGTGACCGAAATGCAGCGCACGGTGCGCGGCGAAGTGATCGCCTCGACCTTTGACGAACCTGCGGCCCGCCACGTGCACGTGGCTGAAATGGTCATTGAGCGCGCCAAACGCTTGGTTGAATTGAAAAAAGACGTGGTGATTTTGCTCGACTCGATCACCCGCTTGGCACGCGCCTACAACAACGTGGTGCCCAGCTCCGGCAAGGTTCTGACCGGTGGTGTGGATGCCAATGCCTTGCAACGCCCCAAGCGTTTCTTTGGCGCAGCGCGCAACGTGGAAGAAGGCGGCAGCCTGACCATCATCGCCACAGCTTTGGTCGACACCGGCAGCCGCATGGACGAGGTGATTTTTGAAGAATTCAAAGGCACTGGCAACTGCGAAGTTCATTTGGAGCGCCGTTTGTATGAAAAACGCGTATTCCCAGCCATCAACCTTAACCGCAGCGGCACACGCCGCGAAGAACTCCTTTTGCAGCCTGAAGTGTTGCAAAAAACCCGCATTCTTCGTCAATTCATGTACAACATGGACGAAATCGAAGCCATGGAGATGGTCCTCAAGAGCATGAAAGCGACCAAGAGCAATGTCGAGTTCTTCGACATGATGCGCCGCGGCGGCTGATTTTTCGTGCGATAATAGAAGGCTAAAGCGAAAAGTACGCCGGATGGTCTGGCGCGGCTGTCGCAACTGAACAAGGATAAGAGCATGAAAGAAGGCATTCACCCCAACTACCGCGACGTGTGCTTCGTGGACCTGTCCAACGGCTTCAAATTCGTCACGCGTTCGTGCGTCAACGCCAAAGAAACCGTGAAGATGGACGACGGCCGTGAGCTGCCCTTGTTCAAACTCGATACCTCCAGCGAATCGCACCCCTTCTACACCGGCACACAAAAGTCGGTCGACAACATGGGCGGGCGCGTCGAGAAGTTCCGCAATCGTTTCGGCAAAACACCCGTCGTCAAATAAGCCGCGGCTGTTTTCAGCGCAGGGCAGTCCGGGCAACCGGCCTGCCCTTATTTTTTGTCTCACACCCCACCTTTTGATTGAAGTGTCAGCGCGCTGCCCTGTCCTCTGCTATCTTTGAGCCTGTGATGTCCAACTCTCAAGCCAGCCCCGCCATCGTGGCCCAAAGCGCCGTGCGTCGATTGCCGCGCTGGGGCTTGGCATTGCTGTGCTTGGCTTATGTGTTGCCAGGGTTTGTGGGGCGCACACCTTGGAAAGCGGATGACATGGAGGCTTTTGGCTTCATGCGTCATTTGGCACAAGCCATGGGGCCTGAAGCGGTCCATTGGCTCAAGCCCACCTTGCTGGGCCAGCTTGATGCGGGCGCTGCACTGCTGCCCTATTGGCTGGGCGCCTGGGCTTTGCAAATGGCCCCTGCAGGCTTCCCCCCAGAGGCAGCCACTCACCTGCCCTTTGTGCTGCTGCTGGCACTGACCTTGGCGGCCACTTGGTTTGGCGCCTATGCCTTGGCGCGCACCCCTTCAGCGCAACCCGTGACCTTTGCCTTTGGCGGCGAAGCCAAGCCTGCGGATTACGCCCGGGCCTTGGCTGACGGCGCCTTATTGGCCCTGATTGCCTGTTTGGGCTTGGCCCGTTTGTCACACGAAGCCACGCCGGCCTTGGCTCAATTGGCTTTCAGTGCTTTGCTATTTTTTGCTTTGGCCACCTTGCCCCGCAAACGCTGGCTGGCCTTGACAGCTGCCGCTTGCGCTTGCATGGGCTTGGCTTTGTCAGGCGCGCCCGCCTTGGCCATGTGGCTGGGCGTAGGCGGCGCGTTGGTTGTAGCCTTGAACCGCCAAACGCCTCAAGCCTTTCGCGTGCGCATGACGGACGTGGCTGGCGTCCTGCTGATTTGCTTGGCCACTGCAGCCGTGGCCAGCGCGCTGGACCTTTGGCGCTGGCGCGTGGTGTGGTCCCAGCTGCTGGATGTCAAGTCCATGGCGCGCCTGCTGCTGTGGTTTACATGGCCGGCTTGGCCATTGCTGCTTTGGACTTTGTGGCGCTGGCGCCTGCAACTGCGCCAGTGGTGGGCCAATCCGCATTTGTCCCTGCCTTTGTGGTTTATTGGGGTGGCCATCACCAGCACTTGGCTGTCGGGCTTGAGTGACCGCGCGCTGCTCTTGGCGCTACCTGCCATGGCCACCTTGGCCGCATTCGCGCTGCCCACACTGGAGCGCAGTGTGAGCGCCTTCATTGACTGGTTCACTTTGCTTTTTTTCAGCGTTGGGGCCTTGGTTATTTGGGTGGTTTGGGTTTCTATGCAAACTGGTGTTCCGGCTCAACCGGCCATCAATGTTGCACGGTTGGCGCCTGGTTTTGCGTCTGAATTTTCTGGCATCACTTTCGCAATTGCCTTGTGCGCCAGTCTGGCGTGGGCAGGCCTGGTCAAGTGGCGCGCCGGAAGAAGACACCGCGCAGCCCTGTGGATGAGTTTGGTGCTGCCCGCCAGTGGCGCCGCTTTGTGTTGGCTCTTGATGATGACGCTGTGGTTACCGCTGCTTGACTTTGGCCGCAGTTATGCACCCTTGGTTGTCAAAGTTCGCAGCATGATGGGGCCAACCGATTGTGTGCATTTTCACGGCCTGACCAAAGCGCAAGGCGCTGCTTTCGAATACCACGGTCAGTTGCGTTTGAAACCTGCTCATGAGGCGGGCTGTGCATGGCTGATTGTGGACACACAGGCCGTGAGCACTTTGCCGCAAGCCGTTGACTTCAAGCAGTGGACGCAACACGCCACGGTGCGCCGTCCTTCGGACAAAAACGAAGACATCGTTTTGTACCGCAGAAGTTCTTCAGTCAACTGAGCCCCAATAAAAAGCCCGCACACCTTTCATGGTGGCGGGCCAAACCCATGGCATTTGCTAATTAAATCAAGCCTTGGTCAATCGCATTTGAGTTAATTCACCCGTCAAATAACCAACCGCAGCACCAAATTTATCTTTGTAATTGGCTTTGAGCAAAGGGTCCAACGTGGTTTTGACACCGCTGTGAATACCGCCCCAGTCACCTGGGTGCTGGAAATTACTCAGGATATAAGTCCAGCCATTGAGTTCGTCCGCCACGTGCAAACCCGTGGCCTCACCACCCGATGGCATGGACATGATGCGCGAGAGCAGTTTGGTGTCGATGTTGTAGGCCCATAAGAAGTTGTTCACGTGTTGGCCGCTGTCCTCACCAATGAACAAGGTGCGCATGGCTTCTGAGAATTTCAAATTATCGGGGTTCGCAATTTTCTCCGGGTTGGCGGTGTTGCCCAATGCATCTGCAGTGATGTCTTCACCCGCAATCAAGGCCTTGGTGTCCACAGGCATCCAGTCACTGACAATGCTTGCACCTTTGTCGTCTTTTGCGCCTGCCTTTAAGTTCAAGGCCATGACAGCGCCAGCATTCAAGGCTTTGGGGATCGAGATACCGTTGCCAGGCGTGTTATAGGCATTGCCCGCGACCATTGAAGTGACGCAATTTTGCAAAGCCGAATAGGCCACTTTGTCTTTGATGTTGACGGTGGTGCCTTCCATCTTGCTAAAGCCCATCGAGGCGCCGACCAAAGATGCATACCGGTGAGTTTCCAAGAAAGCCGCGGCCTTTTCCATGCCCGTGTTGAGCTTGACCCATTCAGCCTTTCCGTTAGCATTGATCTTGGTGTAACTGGCGTCTAGGGGATCGACTGCAGAGACCAGCATGATGTCTGTGGGCTTTAACGTATCGGCCAAAGTTTTAATTTCCGCACTGGTGGCCGAACCCAATTTGATCCAAGTCAGAGGTGCAGCCGTGGTTGCAGCAGGGTCAATTGAAAATCCAGCCCCCACTTTGGCCACATACAAGGAGCCTGAACTCAAATCTTTTTCTTTGTCAGCCACAAACACAAAGTACCCGCTGTTGGTGGCGTCGTCGCCCATGAACACGGTGCGATTGTCTGGCATGACTTGCACCAACTCGTGAGAAATGCGGCCCAAGTTGTAATGTTTTTTGATCGTTCCTGTGCCATCCGCGTTGACTGTCACTTCAGGCATGTGGCCGTAGTGATACGGATTGGCTGCTGTTTCGCTGCCGTATAAATTTTTACTGAACGCCTTGAACTGCGCATCGGTACTGGCTGCGAAGGCATTGGGCTCATACTCTTCACTGGACAAATGCGTGCCCCACGGCGAAAGGCTGGCGCCGCAAGTGATCCACAAGCCATTCACGCCTGCCGTGTTGACGTTGTGGTATTTGACCAAGCTGAGCTTTCCCGTGGTAGGGCTTTGGTCCAATGTCAACACGGCAATGGGGGAAGGCAACTTGCCATACATGGCCGTCACGCCATCTTGAGCCCAAGTGGCGTATTCAAATTGCACCACGGCAAAGACTGTGTTTCCTTGAACGCCGGTGACTTTGGCATTCGCCACAGTGAGCAAGGAAGTGCCGTCTGGGGAATCAGAAAAATATTGCCGCTCTTTGCCCGCCACAGTGTTGTCCATGATGGGCTTGTTGTTGATGTCGTAGTAACCACCTGCCAACACTTTTGCGCCATTGCCGTCAGATACCAAGTCGCCCGTCACAAAGAATGGTTGGTATGCCAATTTATAGTCTTGCTTGCTGCCGTCACTGAAGGACATCGTGAGAGTCGAACTCACGGTGGTGGTTGCCATGGCGGCTGGCGTGCTCAAATTGGGGGCAGGAGTTGAAGAAAAACTAGCGGCCGTGAAAAGTGCCGAAGATGTGGTTGCGCCACAGGCACTGAGCATTAAGCTCGCGCTGCTTAAAGATGCGGCCAAAGGCAGCATGGGGACTCCTGCGAGATATTGCAAGAGTTGTCGGCGGTGGAGTTGGGTGGGTTGTGTCATAGCTTTCTAGGTCCTTAAAGTAAGAGGTCTGATGGCGGTCTTGCTGGCATCAAGAACGTATCTGACTTTGCCTTGAAGTGATGAAAGCTCTGTGACTTTCGTGTGAAATAACTATGACTGATGAATTTTTTGGATGCCAACTCTGGCGCCTGGAAAAATCAAACTGAAGCGTGAGCCTTGCCCCAACTTGCTTTCGATTTTGAGCTCGCCGCCGTGGCGCTGCATGACGTGCTTGGTGATGGCCAGGCCAAGGCCCGTTCCACCAGAATCGCGCGATCGACTGCGGTCTACGCGGTAAAAGCGCTCAGACAAACGTGGCAGATGTTCAGGCGCAATGCCTGGCCCTGTGTCTGCCACGCTGAACTGCAAGCGCCCATCAGGCAATGCATCCCAGCGAACGTCGATGCTGCCACCCCCTGGGGTGTAGCGAATGGCATTGCTGACCAAGTTCGATGCTGCACTTTGCAATTCGGTTTGCGAGCCAAGCAAATCCATTTCTGGCACTGCTTGAAAATGCAGTTTTTGCGAGGCTTGTGAATCAATGAGATTCATTGACAGCAAAGCCTGAGCTTCTTGCTGCACGGCGTTTGTCAAGGCTTGAATTGAAACCGACTGAGTTATGGCCGGCAATGGACTGCCCTCTAGTTTGGAGAGCATGAGCAGGTCGTTCACCAAATTTTCCATGCGCTGGGCTTGGTTGGCCATGAGGTTCAAATAGGTGCTGCGTTCGGAGTCACTCAAGTGCAAGGTTTGGAGTGTTTCAACAAAACCACTGAGCACAGTCAAAGGCGTTCTGATTTCATGCGACACATTGGCCACGAAATCTCGGCGCATGGCATCGGCTTGCTCAACTGCCGTCACATCTCGGGTCAGCAGCAACTGTCTGTTTTCTCCATACGCATGCAGCTGCAATGACAATTTGAAGGGTTTTTGCAAAGAGTCTGAACGCCCATCGATGAGCACTTCGTTGTCATGTTCCGCTTGCGCAAAATACTTGGTAAAAATCGGATCGCGCAGCAAATGCACCACGTGTTGCAACAGATCACGCTTGGCGTCCAGCCCCAGATGCTGCGCAGCAGTCTGATTGCACCACTCAATGCGCCCTTGGGGGTCTAATAAAACCACGCCATTGGGAGAGGCCTGAATGGCCGAGAGGAAATCTTGCAAGCGCTGTTCATGCGTTTGTGTCTGCTTGCGCTGCTCAGTCACAATGCGGCGCAATCGGTCAACCAAGTCACCCCATAAACCGCTCAAAATGGGCGGGTCTTGCACATTGTTATGGCGCAGCCAATTGTCAACTTTTTGTGCGCGCCAAAGGTCTGCAGCAATGACAGCCAACATGACCAACAAAGCACCCACCAAGGCGCCGACAAGGCCAGCCAGCCAAGCCCCGGCAACTGCGGCCACCAAGACCAGAAACAACAAACCCAGTGAGCGCGAGAACATGCCCTAGCTTAAGCGATTAAAGGCCGCTCAGGGCGGTTCTGACCACAACACTTTGAACTGTGAATCTGTAGCCTGCGCCCCTGACCGTTTCAACCATGGCGCCTGCATCCCCAAGCGCCTCACGCAGGCGCTTGACATGCACATCAACTGTACGCTCTTCAATGAACACATGATCACCCCAAACGCGGTCCAACAATTGCCCTCGGCTGTGCACCCTCTCGGTGTGGCTCATGAAATACTGCAAAAGCTTGAATTCTGTAGGGCCCAATTTCAAGGGTTGATCTTTGAAATTGACTCGGTGTGTGTCCGCATCCAAGATCAGATCGCCCATTTGAATTTGTCCGCCTGCCTGCTCTGGGGTGCGCCGGCGCAGCACGGCCCGGATTCGCGCCAACAGCTCTTTGGTCGAAAAGGGCTTGACGATGTAGTCATCTGCGCCAGCATCCAGGCCCGCAACTCGGTCCACCTCGTCACCCCTTGCGGTGAGCATCAATATAGGAACGGCCTGCGTACGCGCCCCAGACCGCCATTTTTTGGCCAAGGTTAAACCACTCTCACCCGGCAGCATCCAGTCCAGCAAAATCACATCGGGCAATACATCGTCGAGTTCTTTTTGCGCTGTAGCAGCGTCCATGGCCCAAATAGGCTGAAAACCATTGTGACGCAAATTAACCGCTATCAACTCGGCGATGGCCGGCTCATCTTCGACGATCAAAATACGGGGCAAAGTTTTCATTTAACTGCAGACTCCACATCCACCATGGCGATGTGACGCACATCGGCACCCTTGACCACATAAATGATGAATTCAGCAATGTTTTTGGAATGGTCACCAATGCGCTCAATGGCCTTGGCAATGAACAATAAATCGAGGCTGGCGGAAATGGTGCGCGGATCTTCCATCATGTAGGTGACCAGTTTGCGCACGAAGCCGTCAAACTCGGCGTCGATCAAATCGTCTTCCTTCAAAATTGCAACAGCTTCAGTGACATCCAGCCGTGCAAATGCGTCCAAGGCTTTTCGCAATAAGCCGGAAGCCAAATCAGAGGCGATTCGCAATTCCGAAGCCGGCAAAAGGCGTGCGTTGCCACTGGCGCCAATGGACTTGACCATGCGCGCAATTTTTTCTGATTCGTCCCCCGCGCGCTCCAAGTTGGCTGTGATTTTGGAGATGGCGATCAGCAAGCGCAAATCGCGTGCCGTGGGTTGCCTGCGCGCAATGATGGTCGAGAGATCTCGGTCTATTTCCACTTCCATGGCGTTGACTTGGATCTCGGTGGCGATGACTTGATCAGCCACTTCATTGTTGAATTGCGACAATGAGTAAACCGCATGGCGAATTTGCGACTCGACCAAACCGCCCAACTCCAACACACGGCTGGAGACGCTACCCAGTTCGGCGTCGAATTGGCTGGAGATATGTTTTTCCATAAGTGCTAGCTCCTGTTCAGCCAAAGCGGCCGGTGATGTAGTCTTCAGTTTCTTGGCGTGCTGGCTTCATGAAAATTTGATTGGTTTCACCAAACTCCATCAACTCGCCCAAGTACATGTATGCGGTGTAATCCGAGACGCGGGCAGCTTGTTGCATGTTGTGCGTCACGATCACCACCGTGTATTCGCTCTTCAAAGTGTGCATCAGTTCTTCGACTTTGCCAGTTGAAATTGGATCCAAGGCAGAAGTCGGCTCATCTAGCAACAAGACCGAAGGCTTGACCGCAATGCCTCGCGCTATGCACAAACGCTGCTGTTGTCCGCCCGACAAAGACAAGCCACTTTGGCTCAATTTATTTTTAACTTCATCCCAAATGGCAGCTTTTTGCAGCGCCCACTCCACGCGGTCGTCCATGTCGCTGCGCGATAAGTTCTCATAAAGCCGAACGCCAAAAGCAATGTTGTCATAAATGGACATGGGAAATGGCGTGGGCTTTTGAAAGACCATGCCAATGCGTGAGCGCAGCAAGTTCAAGTCTTGCTTGGGGTTCAAAATATTTTCACCCGAAAAATTGATTTCGCCCTCAGCGCGCTGGCCAGGGTACAACTCGTACATGCGGTTCATGGTTCTGAGCAAGGTCGACTTTCCGCAGCCCGAGGGCCCGATGAATGCCGTCACACTGTTTTGCTCAATGTCCAAGTTGATGTTTTTCAAGCCTTGAAATGAACCGTAATAAAAGTTCAAGTTGCGAACTTCCATAATGGTTTTTTTGGTTTCTGGCAGTGCATTCATAGAAGTATTCACAGGTAATAGTTAGACAGCTACTTTTTCGCGAAAGACCACGCGCGCCACAATGTTCAGTGCCAGCACAGTCAACGTGATCAAGAGTGCGCCACCCCATGCCAAGTTCACCCAGTTGTCGTACGGGCTCATGGCAAATTGGAAAATGACCACCGGCAAATTGGCCATAGGTTTGTTCATGTCCAAAGAAAAGAATTGGTTGTTCAGGGCCGTGAACAACAGGGGTGCAGTTTCACCACTGACACGGGCCAAAGCCAAAAGCAAGCCCGTCATGACGCCGCTGCGAGCCGCCTTGAGCACCACAGCGGTAGAGACTTTCCACTTGGGCGCGCCCAAGGCAAAAGCTGCTTCACGCAAGCTCACAGGCACCAAGCGAAGCATATTTTCCGTGGTGCGCACTACCACCGGAATGGCGATCAAGGCCAGCGCAGCCGTTCCTGCCCAGCCTGAGAAATGTTTGGCCGGCACCACCACCAGCGCGTAGACAAACAAGCCAATCACAATAGAAGGGGCTGACAACATGATGTCATTGACAAAGCGGGTGACGCTGGCGAGTTTGCTGCGTTCACTGAACTCCGAGAGATAGACACCTGCTAAAACACCAATAGGTGTACTGATCAATGAGCATGAGATCACGATCATCAAACTGCCCACGATGGCATTGGCCAAACCGCCGCCTTCAGAGCCAGGTGCTGGTGTGCTTTGTGTGAGCAAAGAAAAGCTCAAGGCTGAAAACCCCTTGAACATCAAGATGCTCAATATCCAAAGCAAGAACACCAAGCCCAACACCATGGCAGTCATGGACAAAGCCAAGCCAAACAAGTTGGCGCGTTTGCGCCGTGCGTAGATCGCCGGATCCATGTTGCTGAGCTCTCTCATGTTTTCATTCCTTTTTTGGCTTCAGCCCGCATGAGCATCCATTTGGCCAGAGACAAAACCACCAGGGTGATGAGGAACAATGCCAGGCCCAGCGCAAACAAGGAAGCGTAGTGCAAGCCAGGCTCGGCTTCGCCAAATTCGTTGGCCAAGGTGGAGGCAATCGAATTGCCTGGAGAAAACAAAGAAGGCGAAAGTTTGTGGGCATTGCCAATCACAAACGTCACGGCCATGGTTTCACCCAAGGCCCGGCCCAAGCCGAGCATGACGCCGCCCACCACACCGGTCTTGGTGTAAGGCAACACAATTTTGGTGACCACTTCCCAAGTGGTGCAGCCAATGCCGTAGGCTGATTCTTTCAAAATGGACGGAACAATCTCAAACACATCGCGCATGACGGAGGCAATGAAGGGCAAAATCATCATGGCCAAAATCAGGCCAGCGGCCAAGATGCCAATGCCGTTGAAGGCACCCGTGAACAAAATACCCAGCCCTGGAATTTGACCCACAGTTCCTGCCAACGCAGGCTGTACATATTCAGCAAACAAAGGGGCAAACACAAACAAGCCAAACATGCCATAGATGATGGAGGGCACAGCAGCCAACAACTCAATGGCAGTGCCCAAGGGCCGGCGCAGACTCAATGGGCAGGTTTCTGTCAAAAATACGGCAATGCCAAAGCTCAAAGGCAAAGCAATCACAATGGCAATGGTGGCCGTGGCCACTGTGCCAAAAATGGCGATCAATCCGCCGAACTTGGAATTGATGATGTCCCATTCGACGGTATAGAAAAATGGCAAACCAAAGGTTTGCAAAACCGGCCAAGAGCTGATGAACAAAGAGACGATGATGCCGGTCAATGCCACCAAGGTGGACATGGCAAAGACCAGAGTGGTTTTTTCAAAGAAAAAGTCTTGCACTCTCTGCCAGCGCAAAACGCTTTGTCGGTGCGAGGTCATCAACTCGTCTGCTTGGTTCATACAAGTCTCAATTATTTAACGTTCACGCGGTTCCAAACGCTTTTGCGAATGAATTCGGTGGTGGCATCAGGCATGGGCACATATTCCAAATCTGCGGCCATTTTCTTGCCTTCTTTGAAAGCAAAGTCAAAGAATTTCATGGCTTCTGCTGCATTGGCTTTGTTGGCCGGCTCTTTGTACATCACGATGAACGATGCGCCCGTGATAGGCCATGATTTAGCGCCTGGAGCATTGGTCAAATAGATGGCCATGCCTGGAACTTTGGACCAGTCTGTGCTGGCCGAAGCAGCCGCAAAGGTTTCATCGTCAGGCGCTACGACTTGACCCGCCTGGTTGCGCAAGTTGATGTGTGGCATGTTGTTTTTCTTGGCATATGCGTACTCCACATAGCCAACTGCATTTTTGATGCGGCTGACATTGGCAGCCACACCCTCGTTGCCCTTGCCGCCGACTGAAGATGCAGCAGGCCACTTCACAGCTGCACCAGCGCCCACAGTTTCTTTCCATTTGGGGCTGACCTTGGCCAAATAGTCGGTGAACACAGCGGTCGTGCCTGAACCATCAGCACGGTGAACCACGGTGATGGCAGCGTCTGGCAATGCCACGCCAGGGTTGAAGTCGGAAATGCGCTTGTCATTCCATTTGGCAATGGCACCAGAGAAAACATCGGCCAACAAGTCGCCTGAAAGTTTCAATTGACCGGGCTTGATGCCTTCAATGTTGACCACGGGCACAACACCGCCAATGACGGCTGGGAATTGGACCATGCCTTCTTTTTCCAATTCTTCAAAGCTCATGGGGGCGTCGGTGGCACCGAAGTCAACGGTTTTAGCCTTGATTTGCTTGATACCACCTGACGAACCTATCGACTGATAGTTCATGCTGGCACCGGTTTTGGCCTTGTAGGCCTCGGCCCACTTGGCGTAAATGGGGTAAGGGAAGGTAGCGCCGGCACCCGTGATGTCGGCGGCCATGGCAGCTGTTGCCAAGGCGGACAAGCCCAGCGCAGCAACCCAATTTTTGATCTTTAGCATGTTGAATCCTTGATTCAGAAGTTGAGACTCGGTCTGATGTGATGCGAAGAAAAGTAGCTTTCAAGCTTTACCAAATCTTCTGCACGGGTCAACTTTAGTGGCCTATTGTGACAAATTGATGTCAAATCATCTTTATTAAGACCATGTTCATGCCAAATATTTTGTGATTCCCGCCTCTTAAATGACCATTTTTTGAGCGATTCCAATGTTGTCATCAAAATGACAAAAAAAAGACACAAAATCGACGGCTACGGATATTTCCCTCTTCAGCCATTGAAACCCACATGCAAAACGGACAACTTTTAGCCGCCATCGACCTAGGCTCCAACAGCTTTCGCCTTGAAATAGGCGTGCTTGAGCACGCCCACATTAGGCGTGTGGCGTACCTGAAGGAAACTGTTCGGCAAGGCAACGGCTTGGATGCAGAGCGGCAACTCTCCACTGAAGCCATGCAAAGGGGATGGGATTGCTTGGCCCGATTTTCCGAGCGTTTGGCCGGATTTGGCGCAACCCAAGTGCGGGCCGTGGCCACGCAAACCTTGCGTGAAGCCAAAAACAGAGACGAGTTTTTAGTACCTGCTCAAAAAATTTTGGGCTTCCCCATTGAGGTGATTTCTGGCCGCGAAGAAGCCCGTTTGATTTACCTGGGCGTGGCCAACTTGCTGCCTCAGTCGGATGAAAAAAGACTGGTCGTGGACATTGGAGGGCGCTCAACTGAAATGATTTTGGGCACTGGCTTTAAATCTCAAACATTTGAGTCATACCGCGTGGGCAGTGTCAAATGGTCGATGAAGTACTTTCCTGAAGGCCAGTTCACACCCGTGGCTTTTGAGCGTGCGCAAGTGGCCGCCAAAGCGGTGTTGGACGAGGCCCAAGGCTTGTACCCTCGCGAAGCTTGGGAGGTGGCCTACGGATCTTCCGGCACGATAGGCTGTGTTGCCGATGTCATGAGCGCTGCGGGTTGGTCGCAAGGGCAGATCACGCGCGAAGGCTTGGATTGGCTCAAAGCCAAATTGATCAAAGTAGGCAATTGCGACAGTTTGGAATTAGAAGGCATCAAAGAAGACCGACGGTCTGTGATTGGGGGCGGGTTGGCGGTTCTGTTCGCTCTCTTTGATTTGTTGAAAATTGATCAAATGCATGCGGCACAAGGTGCTTTGCGTCAAGGCGTGTTGTATGACATGCTCGAGCGTGAAGACAGCACCGATTTGCGCAGCAGCATGATCGATACATTGGCGCAGCGCTTTGGTGTGGACGCCGCTCAAGGTGATCGGGTCCAACGCACTGCCGTGCAACTGTTCAGAGCCATGCATGAGTCTTTGCCATCCAAGTTGCCGTATTCGCTTGCACGATTAGAAAAAAAATTATCTTGGGCCGCCAATTTGCTGGAGATAGGCACACAAATTTCGCACAGTGACTTTCACAAGCATGGCGCTTACATTCTGGACAATTCGGATTTGCCAGGATTTTCAATGGCCGAGTTGCACCGCCTGAGCCAATTGATCTTAGGCCACCGCGGAAAATTGAAAAAACTAGACAGCGACATGCGCGATGCTGCCTTTGTGCAGCAACTCATGGCTTTGCGCTTAGCGGCCATTTTGTGCCATGCTCGGCGTGACCCTGACCTGAGAGGTTTTACATTGCGCCAAGACATTAAAAACAAAAACAGCTTTGTCATCCTTTGTAAAAAAACATGGGTTCAACAATGGCCTCAATCCGCACATTTGTTGCGGGAGGAATGCATTGCGTGGCAAAAATCAACTTGGAATTTGAGTTTTGAAGAAAATGACAGTTAAAGCGTGAAGCTTCAAAGCAATTCAGGGGTTTGAACTGTGACGACCACGGTCTGCGTCACAGCTTCTCTAACCCTGCTTCGAAGCCACCAAACCGCGCCTTTGCGCACCGCGCACTCCCCTGCTGGCAGCCCGAGTAAATAGGCGATGGTTTGGCCCAGCACAGGCTGGTGGCCGATCAGTACAACCGACATTTTGGCGTCAGGCCAACCCGCAGCGAGCAGCAAATCATGGTGCTGCGCTTGCGGCAATAACTCGGTTTTTAATTTGTATTTCCGACCTAAAGCCTTGGCGGTCTCTTCGGTGCGCAAGGAAGGACTGGCCATCACGCGCACACCTTCAGGGAGTTGACGGTCTAACCACTGGCCCATGCGTGCGGCTTGCTTCTCACCGCGCGGGGTCAAGGCGCGAGACATGTCATCCTGCCCCTCTAAGGCTTCAAAGGCCTCTGAATGTCGCCAAAAAATGAGGTCCATGTGAAAACTTTGAGTTAGTCTATTGAAAGAGCAGGTCAACGCACTGGGTTGGAGCTGTCCACATAGCGCGCCATCAACAGGGCTTGAGCGCTTTGGACTTTTCGTCCCAATTTTTCAACGCGGTGGTACTTCCCATCGGGCCCCAAAGTCCAAGCATTGCGCGTGTCGTGCAGGTAAGCCAACAAGCACTCGTCCACGATGCGCCGCTTCAAAACAGGGTCTGTCACGGGCCATGACAACTCAATGCGCCGCGTCATGTTTCGGCTCATCCAGTCGGCGCTGGAGAGGTAGAGGTCTTGCACCTGGCCGGCTTCAAAATAAAACACCCGTGAGTGTTCTAAAAACCGGCCAATGATGGACCGAACACGAATATTATCTGTTTGGCCTGGAACACCTGCAGGCAGCATGCAAGCACCCCGAACAATCAAATCAATTTGCGCACCTTGCTGGCCGGCACGAATCAATGCTTGAATCAGCACAGGGTCGGTGAGTGAGTTCATTTTGGCCACCACGCGCGCGGGTAGGCCATTGGCAGCGGCCATACCGACTGCATGAATTTTGTCTGCCATCTTGCGCTGCAAATGGAATGGCGCAATCCACAGTTTGTTCATTCTGTGCAAACGGCTGTGACTGGCCAAATGAGAGAACAAATGGTCCATGTCTGCCGTGATGCGTGCATCACATGTGAGGTAACTCAGGTCCGTGTACAAGCGCGCAGTGCGTGGGTTGTAATTGCCAGTTGACAAGTGACCATAGCGGCGTAAGACCTTGCCATCGCGGCGCGTCACCAGAAGCATTTTGGCATGCGTTTTGAGGCCAACAACGCCGTAGACCACTTGCGCTCCGACTGATTCAAGTTGCTCAGCCCAATTGATGTTGGCCTCTTCGTCGAATCGCGCTTTGAGCTCCACCACCACCGTGACCTCTTTGCCTTGGCGTACTGCCTCACGCAGCAAGTTCATCATGACAACGTCACTGCCAGTGCGGTATATGGTTTGCTTGATTGCCAAGACGCTCGGGTCTTGCACCGCTTCACGCAACAAGGCCAACACACCGTCAAAACTCTCAAAGGGCTGGTGAATCAGAATATCACCCTCTTGCATGCGCGTGAAAACAGAAGCACCTTGATGCATCTGCAGGGGGAAAGAGGCCTGGTACGGCTTGAATAACAATTCTGGTTTATCAACCAAATCAATCAGCTGACTCAATCTGACCAAATTGACGGGGCCTGCGACTCGAAACAACGCTACTTCAGGAAGTTTGAATTGCCTCAATAAAAATTGATACAAATGTTCGGAGCAACTGTCAGAGACCTCTAAGCGCAGTGCTTGTCCATATTGACGGTGCTGAAGACCCCGGCGCAACGCTGTTCGAAGGTTCTCCACTTCCTCTTCATCCACCGACAAATCAGAATTGCGTGTGACACGAAACTGTGAAAACTGGCCCACTTCTCGGCCCGGAAACAATTGCGCCAAATGAGCACGGATGACGCTGGACAAAAGCACCAGCGAAACGCCCTTCTCTGTCACTTTTTCCGGCAAGCGGATGACCCTTGGCAAGACTCTGGGCACTTTGACAATGGCGATGTCATTGGCACGGCCAAAGGCATCTTTTCCGCTCAATTGAACAATGAAGTTCAATGATTTGTTAGCCACTTGCGGAAAAGGATGTGCGGGGTCAAGGCCCACAGGCACCAACAGTGGCCGTACTTCTCGCTCAAAGTACTGTTGAACCCATTTGCGCTGCGCTTCGTTGCGGTCGCCATGCGACAAGATGCGAATGCCTTGTTTTCTCAAAGATGGCAAGAGCACATCGTTGTACAGCGCATATTGCTCAGCCACCAATTTACCTGTATTGGTGTAAAGGTCTTCAAAAGATTGCGTGGTGTACAAACCCTTTTGATCCTTGTTTTTGTAAGCGGCCAAATGCATGTCCGCTCTGACTTCAAACAATTCATCCAAATTTGAAGAGACAATGCACAAGTAACGCAAACGCTCAAGCAAAGGCACTTCTGCTCGCTTGGCCCAGTCCAACACGCGCTCGTTGAAAGCCAATAGACTGTGATCACGGTCTAGCAATGGCATGTCAGCTTGCGGCAGTGCTGAATTTGGCAAATTGGAAGTGATGCTCACTGGTACGTCCTTTGAAACTGACTCGACAATTAGGCTTTGTAGCACGGGCTGCGGATCTTACGCGCGATTCTTTACGATATATATGTCAAATTTATGACAAACAAATGAAGGCTCTGGGGCGAATAAAAACTTCATGAATTTATACTTTGATCTAACGCAAATGTCTTGGTAATTTAACAATCACCGTAACATCAATGTCACTCCAATTTTTTAGATTGGGAAAGTCACATGCGCTTTTGGATTTTCCATCGGCGAGTTCAGTTGACAGGAGGAAAACCATGAAAGATTTTTGGGGCAAAGTTCATACCTTGCGCTGGGACGATCACCGCTATTACCACCAATGCCGAATCAATCAGACTCTGCACTGGATCAGTGCCATCAGTTTTTTGATTGCCTACGGCATGCTGTGGACTGACCCAGCCAGCGCCGGATTGATTGGTTGGCTGGTAGGAATGGTGACAAGGCAATCTGGTCATATTTTTTTCGAGCCAAGAGGCTATGACCACGCCAACCAAGCGACATATGAATTCAAGGAGACCATCAAAGCTGGCTACAACATGCGACGCAAAGGGATCCTGATCGGAGTTTGGCTATCACTGCCAGTCCTTTTGTACGCCAGTCCCAGCCTATTCGGATGGATTCAACCAAGCACAAATGCCCAAGAATACTTTCACGATGTGGGCTTGATTTGGCTGTCCCTGGGCATCGCAGCCATTGCATTTAGGACCGTGCATATCTTCTTTTTGAGGGGCGTCGGTTGGGGAATGGCTTGGGCAGTCAAAATCTTAACTGACCCATTTCACAACCTGACGACCTACTGGGATGCGCCAATTGCCCTTTTGAAAGGACAGCGCCTAGAGCTCATTGAAAAAGATCAGCATGCACCCGGTCGCTGAACGTTTTCTAAGAATTCGATCGGATGTCTGAAATCGTTTATACAATTTTCTGAAACTCGTGTTAAGGATTTTCTAGAATGTCCTTGATGCGAGACAGAATCAAATACCCGCAAGTGAGCTTGCGTGGGCTTGGTTTGTATCACGCGCAGCATGGAATCAGCAAAACTCATGTTCCCGTAGTATGGAATCGAGGCGCAGTTATCACCACTTGTGGCATCTCGATAGCTCAGAGAAACGGGCATGACATGCGATTGAGCTCTAATGGCCGATTCAAAAAAATTTGACTGAAAGACATGGCGATCAAAACCAGGGCTGCTGGTGCCTTCAGGAAAAACAACCACGCTGATGCCGCTTTTCAAATGATCCGCAACAGCTTGAATGCAGTCAAGCATTGATTTTTTGGACTCACGTTCAACAAAAATAACGCCGCAAGATTTGGCAATTTTCCCCAAAATAGGCCACGAACCAACTTCTTTTTTAGAAACAAACAAGCAAGGGGTATGGGCTTGAATCACCACAATGTCGACCCATGACAAGTGGTTTGAAACATATAAAAAACTGCTCGGCTGAGAAGTTGCTTGATCGATCTGAGGATCGATCACCAGCGCTATGCCAAACGCTTTTAAAATCAAGCTAGACCAAGCATGCGTGTAGTCAAGTCGCTCCTTCAACGGGCGACGATGCAAGCTGAAAATACAAACCAAATAAAGTTGAAGGACCAAGGCGGCAACTTTGCCGGCCTTGACCATTGACTTGAAACCAAGTCGCATCAAAACGCAAAAGTTGTCAACTTATTTTGCAGGTAAGAACCCTCGAGGCGGTACAACGCCCTTGATGGATGCTTGTGCCAACAAGAAGAAAACATCGGTATTGTCAAGCACACCGGTGAAAGACCACGCACCAGGCCCCATGGCAGAGATGGGAATATCTGTACCCGTGTGCACGCCGCTGGTGCCTGGAACTTGCCCTGTAATCATGAACTTGCCCTCAGCATCTCGGGCGACCGGATCGGCCGGATAGGCCGACAACGGTGCAGATTTAACAAAAGGTTGCTGGCCATCTTGCAAAGGCAGTGCATTGGTTCGCCAGTCCTCGTGCCGATCAGAGTTGGCGCCGTATCCCACCAGCAGTCGGTAGTCAATGTCTGTCGTTTTGGGGTAGCCATCAGGGGCAATCACATATTTAGGAAACCCAGCTTTTTCGTAAACACCGACAACTTTGTCGCGGATATTGGCACTGCCGCCTTCTTTGACCAGTTCTTGCAAGCGCGCATCGGTCACAGTAGAGCCTCCGATCAGCGCTACGCCCGAGCATTCATGATCAGCTGTGACGATCACCAACGTATCACCTCTTTTCAGGGCGTAATCTTGAACCACTTTAATGGCACGGTCAAATTCAATGGTGTCCAATATCCAGCGTTCTGTGTCCATGCTGTGGGCTTGCTTGTCAATGGATGCGCCTTCAACCATCAAGACAAAACCTTTTTTATTTTTATCCAAAACAGCCAATGCTTTTTCAGTCATTTCCTCGAGCATGGGCTGGTCAGGGAACCCAAAATCATCCACAACACGGCCTTTTATGCCCTTTTCAATATTGCGGCGACCATCCATCTTGTCCAAAGCGACATTCATATTTGAATGTGAAAACAATCCGAGCAATCGATCAGTTTTAGAAATGTCCAACGCATCCAGTGCTGTTTTATCAGCAGCGTATTTAAAGCCAGCAGTTTGAAAATCGGCAATCAAGTCGCGATCTTTGTCAAGTTTTCCTTCAGAAGCACCCCAGCGTTTAACGATCTCGGCGGTGTGCGGGTCAACGTTTGAAAACGCATAGTCATTGAGGTTGCTGCGCGCTGATCCCGGCACTGTTGAAGGCAGGAACCACTTGCGGCCACCGCCCATCAAGACAGACAAGCCCGTGAGTTTTCGGTCATCAAAATACTGATCCACAATGCCTGTGCCTGCACCTCTGCTGCTGGTGTGCACGGCATTGGCAGCGGGTGTCGCATCAAACACATCTGCAGTGGTCACCAGGCCCAATGCTTTACCTTGTGTGCGGCTGAGGTATTCACTCAAATATTCAATGCGGGGGTTGTCAAACGGGTCAGTGGTGTCGTCGGGAAAAACGCCTTCTTCGTTGTTGTTGTTTTTATTGCCCAACACATAGGCTGACATTCCTGGCGCTGAATCTGTGATGAGCGAGTTGAGTGAAGCGGTTTTGATTTGCCCAGAAACCGGGAATTTATCCATGGCCAATGTTGAAATTGACTTTCCTTGAGAATACCCACCGGCAACGATGCGGGCGGCTGTGCGCTGAGCTGCGCCCATGCCATCACCCAGCATGATGATGATATTTTTGACCTTTTGACCGCCCGCAATCAAAGGAACAATTTCGAAGTTTCCATTTGCTTTGATGCTTTGCCCATCACTTTGAATGGCCTCCAAAGAGAAGGTGTGAACGCCTGCCTGCTGCACAGAAAAAGCTCTTATCGTTGCCACTGTGGAGTTTTTAGGCACGGCAGACAAGCAACCTGAAGCGCACGACTTCAAGGCAACCGGCAATTTAATTTCTTGTCCGTTGACTTTGAAAATTGCACTTGCAATTGTTTTTGAACTCTCGTCTGGCTGAATGGTTGCCTGCAAATCAAACCTTTGATTTGGCAGAAAACGGGCAATCAGCGGATCGCTTTTCCCGCTCTTGAATAACTCACTGGGTGGAGTGAGTCTGGTGACTTTGGGCTGCGCATGGGCCAGGCCCATTCCGCAAAAAATCACCATAACGCCAGAGAATAATTGTGTTAATTTCAAAACAGTATTTTTCATAAGTATTAAAAATAAAATCAATGGGTGTGAGTGGTGGTCAAAGTTTTTTGGATTTCTTGACTGCTCATGGCACGCGTTGCATCAGCGTCAAGTTGCAAATGGAACCATGACACTTTGCCGTCCGGGTATTCCACCCGCTCGACGCGAAAGACCCCTTCCACCGCCACAGGACCAGGTGCATGGGCAACTGTCCAATTTTGTTGCTGCGCATCCAACAAGACGACACACGTCGATGCGGGCAAATCAGTTGCGTCACCGTCTGCATGCTCACTTGTTTGGATGGCTCGCGGCGTCAAAAGAAAATGACCTACCGATGGGTTTTCACTGTCCACCATGTATCCAACCAAGCGCACACGTTGTCCATGAGCTTGCAATAAAGTTTGACTCAACTCAAGGCCTTTGGGGCCAACAGGGGTTTTGAAAAATGCTTGAAACGGCAACTCACGTGCAACCGCAACGGCATTGGTTTTCAAACTCAAGTCTTGACTCAGAACTTGAAAACTTTGCAATGTGCCGCAAAGAAACAGCAAAGCCGAAATAAAATATTTTTTCATTTTTATTTTTTAACCTAACAGTATGAATTTTTGATGACAATTAAAATTACACAATCAGCGCAATGGAACAAAATTAGAAAAAGGTCGTCACAATAAATACATCCCTCCGTCATCATTTGGAAATTTTAACTTTGCAGAATTACCTCATTAAAAAGGTGATTTATGAAAATTACGATTGTGGGCGCAGGATATGTTGGCTTGGTCACGGCAGGATGCTTGGCTGAACTTGGCAACCAAGTGATGTGCGTCGACAACGACGCCAAAAAAATCAGCCTTCTCAACGCTGCACAATTGCCAATATACGAGCCTGGATTGCAAGAACTGATGTCCCGCAACCGCGCAGCTGGACGCATACAGTTCACCACAGGCATGGCAGATGGCGTTGAACACGGGGAAGTTATCTTTATTGCAGTTGGCACCCCCTCGCAAGAAGACGGTTCTGCTGATTTGCAATATGTTTTAGCGGTTGCCAGACAAATAGGCAGAAACATCAAAAGTTTCAAGGTCGTGGTTAACAAATCGACCGTGCCCGTTGGTACCGCCTACAGAGTTCAAGCCGCGATAGCAACAGAATTGAGCAAACGAGGCATATCGGAGCCCTTATTCGAGGTCATCTCCAACCCCGAGTTCTTGAAAGAAGGCGCTGCAATTGAGGACTTCATGCATCCTGATCGCATTGTGATCGGAGTTGATCAAGGGAACAATTACGCCGCAACACACCAACTCATCGAGCAGCTTTATTCAAGCTTCAACAGGCATCATGCACGCACCATTTGGATGGATGTGCGAAGCGCTGAACTCACCAAATACGCAGCCAATGCCATGCTTGCCACGCGAATTTCATTCATGAATGAAATCGCAAATTTATCGGACTTATTGGGTGCCGACATCGACTGCGTTCGGCGAGGCATTGGCGCTGACAAAAGAATTGGACATGACTTTTTATACGCCGGTACAGGCTACGGCGGGAGTTGTTTCCCCAAAGATACCCGAGCATTGATTCAAACTGCGCTGGATTGCGGAAGTCAATTGAAAGTGGTTTCTGCTGTTGAACAAGTCAACGACTTGCAAAAAAAAATCATGGTCGATCGAATTTTGGACTATTTCGGCAACGATTTGACAGGTTTGAAATTTGGCGTGTGGGGACTTGCATTCAAACCCAATACCGACGACATGCGCGAAGCACCTAGCCTGGTGATCATTCAAGCCCTGCTCTTGCTGGGTGCACAAGTTTGCGCATTTGACCCACTGGCTGGCAATGAGGCGCTGGATGCTTTGTCCTGCGAATTAATCGACTCACCCGAAGCACTGGCCAATTTTGAGCTGGCTGATTGCGCATCCGAGGCCATAGAAGATGCAGATGCCCTGCTGCTTGTGACCGAATGGAAAACCTTTCACCATCCGGATTTTGCTTTGATCAAGTCTCTGCTCAAACGCCCGCTGATTTTAGACGGACGAAATTTATACGACCCCAAAATGCTTGAAGAGATGGGAATTGCTTACCAAGGTTTTGGAAGAAGAAATTCACTTGCTTTGAGTTTTTCAAATACAAAAAATACACCACAAGATATGCTAGAGACGACCTGAGCTGGATTGATGCCAAAAGGTTTTTTTTACTTAATCAGTGCACAATTTGCTTCTGGTCTTGCAGACAATGCTCTTCTTATTTTAGGCATTGCGTTTTTAAGCGAGCAAGGTTATCCGGGATGGTGGGCGCCGCTGCTGAAATTTTCTTTCACACTTTCTTATGTGTTCCTAGCCCCCCTGCTCGGACCTTTGGCTGACGCGGTCTCTAAATCCAAGTTAATGGCTGCCATGAACGCACTGAAGGTCATTGGCGTTGCAACATTTTTCACAGGTATTCACCCAGTTGTGTCTTATGCCATCGTTGGCATGGCAGCATCTGCCTACGCGCCAGCCAAATACGGTTTGATCACTGAAACTGTCCCATCTCATCGCCTGGTCAACGCCAATGGATGGCTTGAAGTGACAGTTGTTTTAACTGTTATCTTCGGTACAGCCTGTGGCGGGCTATTGCTGCTAGCGCGTGATTTGCATTGGATGTTGAGTTTGAATCATTGGGTTACAGATCAATTAGGCCTGGCACTGAAAACGCAACTGGTCAGCCCCTTGCTTTGCCTGATTGTGATTTATGGCATTGCTGCTTTTTTGAACTTTGGGATACCTCCAAGCCATGCGGTTTACACGCAAAAAAGTTTCCACCCAGTATCCATGCTGCAAGATTTCATTGCCAGCAATTTGAAACTTTGGCTTGACCCCATTGCGAGGATTTCACTTTCTGTGACGACCTTGTTTTGGGGGATAGGTGCAGTTGTTCAATTTGCCGTTTTACTTTGGGCGCAACAAGTTATCAATATTCCATTAGAGCAAGGAACATTTTTGCAAGCGATTGTTGCCGTGGGTGTGATTGCTGGAGCTGCCATCGCTGGGCGATGGATCAACTTGCGGTTTGCACTTTTTGCATTACCTTTGGGCGTTATTTTAGGCTTGTCACTTCCTGCGATTGCCTACTCCAGCAGTCTGACCAGCGCTATTCCATTGATGCTGCTGACAGGAGCTGCTGGTGGCTTGCTCATGGTTCCCATGAACGCCTTGTTGCAACACCGTGGCTATGAACTGCTAACAGCCGGGCGGTCTATCGCAGTGCAAGGCTTCAATGAGAATGCAAGTGTTCTGCTCATGCTTGGCATCTACAGCGGATTGCTGGCGGTGGCTGTGCCCCTTAAGTTCATCATGACCGTGCTGGGGGGGGCCATGGCGATCTCCATGTTGGTACTAACGTGGACAATTCGCCATGAGTACAAGTCGCTGGTGCGGTCCTAATACTTTTCAGGAACAATCATGTCTGTAGAGACAGGGTTGCGAATGTAATCTGGATTTCGCTCACGCCCTGGGAGTTCAATTCCTGCGTGCTCAATTTCATGATAATCAAATTGGCTGAGCAAATGATCGATGCAATTCAGTCGTGCGCGCTTTTTATCAACGGCCTGAACAATCCACCACGGCGCTTCTGAAATGTGTGTGCGCTCGATCATGGTTTCTTTGGCACGTGTGTACTCTTCCCAACGTCGACGGCTCTCTAAATCCATGGGGCTCAACTTCCATTGCTTCAGAGGGTCGTGAATCCGCCCTAAGAAGCGTGCATGTTGTTCATCGTCCGTGATGGAGAACCAGTACTTTATTAAAGTAATGCCGCTGCGCCCTAGCATTTTTTCAAATTCCGGGACAGTTCTGAAGAATTCTTCATATTCTTCATCGGTACAAAAACCCATGACCCTTTCGACACCTGCGCGGTTGTACCAACTGCGGTCAAATAACACTATTTCACCCGCAGCAGGCAGGTGTGTGACGTACCGCTGGAAGTACCACTGTGTGCGCTCACGATCATTGGGTGCGGGAAGTGCCGCTACACGGCAAACGCGAGGGTTTAGCCTCTGGGTTATGCGCTTGATTACCCCACCTTTGCCAGCTGCATCACGTCCTTCAAAAAGTATGACTACTTTTTGTTTAGACGCGACAATCCAGTCTTGGAGCTTAACGAGTTCACCCTGTAAACGAAGAAGTTCACGAAAGTAATGTGCACGCGCCACTTTGTCTTCTTGGGTAGCCAATGAGTCATTTTCATTGACACCATCTTCAATTGCCATCTCCAACTCTTCATCGATAGAGTCCAAGATGTCTTCGCGAATTTTGCGCAATTGTTCTGCATCAATATTTTGTTGATCAGGCATACTTGGAACCCTTCATGAAGAATCAAATGTTTAACTGAACTATGCGTAGGACACTGACATGTCCACAGCGCTAACGGTGATGGTTTTGCCGGTGCTGGCCGCATAGGTGGTGGACTTGATGGTGTCCACATACACATATTCGCCTTTGACCGATGCTGCCGTTGCCGTCATCAGCAAATAACCGCGACGCAAGGTTTCTGCATAGTTGAGGTCGTCTACCAGCCCCATGCCCAAGCCGTAGCCCCCAGGCACAACCACCGTGCCATCCAATGAACCCGCAAAACCGCCCAGGCCGGCGCTTTCGAAACCAGGTGATGTGACCGACGATCCAGCAAACTCCACGCCTACTTTGACACCTGCCAGCGTTGAGACATTGGTAAACCATGCATTGTGTGAATCGCCCGAAATTGTGATCAACTTATTTCCCTGCGCCTTGACGGTTTGTAGAATTGTTTCGCGCTGGATGGGGTAGCCATCCCAGGCATCGAGGTTGTAGGGCAGCCTCGGGTTGGTGGTGGTGCTGATCAGCGCAGCTTGCGTGGGCGTGCGAGCAGCCGCAGGGGTTGCCTTGGCCAACAGGTAGCTGGAAACCGAGGTCAGAAGCGCTTGCTGATTGGCCGTTGTCGGGCTTGCTGATGCAACTGCTTGTGCTTGAAGCACGCTGGCTGGGAACCACATGCGTGCCATGATGTCTTGGTTCCCCATGATTTGCCAAGTTGCTGTTGAGGCAGCCATGCCACTTGTCAGCCAATTTTGTTGGGTGACGCTCATCATGCGATGCGTTGCATCGGTGCCACTGGTCAAGGCAGTGGCATAGCGAGTCAGACCGCCATCGGCGTCATTGTATGCGTCGTACTGCTTATCGCGCCCTTCATTGCGGGTGTCCACCATGTGCAAGGTGAAGATGTTGCCAAAGTCAAAACGGCGGTAGATTTTCAAGAGATTGGCAGGATCTTGAACCCGAATCGGCATCCACTCATGGTACACGCGAGCAGCAATCGCCTTGCGTGCACTCCAGGCGCCCTGAGTGGCACTGTTGTGGTTATCTGCCCCATCGAGCCAAGCGTTATTGGCAAACTCATGATCGTCCCAAACCGTGATCCAGGGCATGATGGCATGCAGAGCCTTCAAGCTCGGGTCAGTTCGGTAGAGCGCATAGCGCGTGCGATAGTCTTCCAAGCTGACGATGTCGGTGGCCGGTGCAGTGACGCGGCCCAAGGTGGCAGCGTCACCGTTTCCAAATGTGGTTGGATCAGAACCATATTCGTAGATGTAATCGCCTAGATGGACGGCATATTGCGCACCAGATTTGACGGCCGAATCATAGGCGTTGAAGTAACCCGCCGAGTAAAGTGTGCAGGAGAAAACAGCAAACTTCACACTGGTAACGCTGGTTGCGGGAAGCGTCCGTGTAAAGCCTACTGGAGAAATCCAGCCGTTGCAAATAAAGCGGTAATAGTAGTCTCGGCCAGCCGTCAAGCCGGTGGCATCGGCTTTTGCGGTAAAGCCTGCGCTCTCGCTGGCCGTGGCAGTGCCAGTACTGACGATAGTGGCAAAACTTGCATCGGTCGCAACCTGGTACGTCAGAACAACCGAATCTTTCAAACCTTCATATTTAGCATGCGTCCACAAGATCACGCGATCTGCCAAGGGATCACCACTGGCCACCCCATAGTTGAATTGAAGCATCGCATTGTCAGTACTGCCGCCACACGCGGACAGCAAAGAAACACCTGCCAGAGATCCTGAAACGGAGGCGAATTTAATGATGAAATCGCGCCGGGCACGGGGATTCAAATTTGTGGTCATGCTAGTCTTCCAATTGAAAAACCACCACTATAGAAAACAGACATGACAGTTGTGTGATGAAAATATGCAAATTCAAACCAATGGCTCAAGCGCTCAGCTGCTGTGCACGAGAAAATAGACGCTCCAACTGCCACGCACGAAATCTCAGCCACACCGCTCTGATCAGAAGGTGACTCCCCCAGATGGCAAAAAAGGCAAAAATAATGTCACTTAAAAAATGGCCGCCTTGTGCAATGCGGACAAGACCGATCAGGCTTCCAAAGATTATTCCTGTTTGAAACCAAAAAATACGGCGCCTTCGCACCCCCAACATGCCAATTGACATCAAAGCAAACCCAACGCAAGCGTGTCCACTGACAAATGAACAATTGGTATTGCAAAAGTTGCTTGGCATGAAGGTTGGCACAAATGAGGTGGGGCCAGCGAACACAGAAACGTCACGGGGCCTTGGGCGTCCCATTCCGTCCTTTAAGACAGTGTGAACGAGCAATCCTATTCCCAAAACAACAACGGTCACAACTGCAGCTGACCTTCGCCATACGCGTCTGGATATTTGATGGGGTGCGGCCAAAGCAATCAAGACAATGATCATGGCAGTACCAAAAAGAGCCCTTCCAGCCCAGGGGGTACCGTAATAAACAGATTTAACAAACCCAACTTCATTGGCAGGGAAAAAACCTGAGCCGGAATAGAAGAGAAGCGAAAACCAAAGATCAATCTCAGGCCAGACAGTGAAAATAAACACAGCAAATAGCAACAAGACTAAGAAATATCGATGGTCCAAGGAAAAAAATTTCATGGTTATTCAAACTTTGTATTTGCATTATTTAGAACCAGAGGCTGCACCGGCGACCTCACCACTGCGAGAGGGCCAAGAACTTCCATCACATCCCAATCACCTGCCTCAAAGGGCCTGACATTTCGCACCAATGCCATCTCCCCCGGCATTGGCGCACGCCTGGGTGCTTCCTGTTGCCGATATGTTGCAAATGATGGCATGTGCACACCCCATTGCACGATCGTCTCAGGCTTGTCTTTGAATTTCAAAGCCAATTGCTGCACGGGTGCCTGCAAGGTGTAAGACCACCATGGCAGTACCAGAATTGAGAAAACAATCGATTGAAAAACCGCAAATGCAATGAAACTGATTGCCGCAGGAAACTCTATTGAGGCAGTTGCCCATATTCGCCAAATGTATTTAGTCAAAAGTCCACTGCAAATCGGCAATGAAAAAGCCACCAACCAAATCTTCATGTCGATGTCAGGAGAACTCATGAGTAATTGTTTATAAAACTCATCAGCGACGACTTCAGGGTTTTGTTGCAGATAAGCAGGCGCAAACAACACGAACGTCAAGCCAAGGATGGCCATCAACCAGGCCCAAATCCAGCTGCAAAAACTGGCATCCAAGGCTGCATGCGCTATCAACAAACAGACAGCAGGCCCGGCATATAGCAAATAGTGTGGAAGTTTGGTACTGGCTATGGAAAAAAAACAAAAAACAAAAGCAAACCATATCCAACAATATTTCAACAGTGGATCACGACATTGGGTACGCACATGGAAAAGTGCTCTGAAGAACAAGGTTGACCAAGGGAGCCAAAGTAGGGGTAGCGCAATCAAAAAGTAAGACCAATTTCCAGAGTGCCCCTCCATGCTCCCTGTAAAACGCTCAACGTTATGCTTTAAGAAAAATCCTTGGATGAAATTTTGCCCATGCCTCCAGTACGCATACAAGTACCATGGCACAGAAACAGTCAACAAGATCAACCAAGACCAGGGTTCGAATATCATTTTTTGAATACGGAACCTGCATGCGGGGTCAACCATCCCATAAATTGCCAGAGTACAAATCGGGAGTAACAGTGCTACAGGCCCCTTGACCAAAAGCCCCAATGCAATCCAAAGCGCAACTCTTCGACCAAACTGAGCGTGTTGGCGTGAAAGTGCCCGCCAAAGATCTAAAAAAATTAGGACAAAAAATAAGCTTAAGAGTGCATCTGCTGTTGCAGTTCTGGCCATTGCCCAATGGCCAAGGCTGGTGACAGAAACAACAGCAACCACCACTGCAGCCCGATTTCCCCATTGTTCCCATGCGAATCTGGCAAGCGCCAAACTTGCAATCCAAGCAGCAAGAGCAGAGGGAAGCCGAAATGCAAATTCATTGATGCCAAAGACAGTTGAACTCAGCGCCTGCAACCAATACACGCCGATGGGTTTGTCAAACCTGTCCAACCCATTCAAGGTGGTGTGACCCCAATCGTGGGAGAGCAACATTTCGCGGGTTGCCTCAGTGAAAGCACCTTCATCTACATCAAACAGCAATGATTGATTCAGGCCGCTGAGCAACAGCGCCAGCAACACCAGCGCACCCACTGTCCAATAGTACGGTGAAGTTTGAGTGCAGTTAGACCGGTTCATACCAGCCGTCATTTGCATCAATGCATGAGTGTTTCAATGTGTGATAAGAATTAAATTTGCCAGCGTCGTAATACGTGCGCATCAAAATTTCAGCAATCACACCTGTCGTCAACAATTGCAGTCCGCTTACAACTGCAAAGAACCCCAAGAACATCAAGGGACGATTTCCAATGGACTCACCCATCAATTTAAGAACACCCAGGTAGGTCAATATCAATAAACCCAGACCTGTCACAACGCTTCCAAGCCCGCCGAAGAAATGTCCTGGACGAGATCCAAATCTTAAAAAATAGTGGATTGACAACAAATCAAGAAGAACCCTGAATGTTCGTGAGAGACCGTATTTCGACTGCCCTTTGGTGCGCGGAAAATGGGCAACTGGCAGCTCAGCCATTCTGTCTGGAGATGTCACTGTGGCAAGCCAGGCAGGTATGAAGCGATGCATCTCACCGTACAAACGAACTTTTTTAAGCACACAAGCTCTGAACGCTTTCAAACTGCAGCCCAAGTCTTGGAAATTCAAACCACTGACATTTCTAATCAAACGATTTGCAAGTTTTGATGGCAGCTTGCGAAGCCAAAATCCATCTTGTCGGTTTTGTCGCCAACCTGCAACCATGTCCAAATCTTCTGCCAGCAGTTTGTGAACTAAGGCAGGTATGTCACATGGATCATTTTGTAAATCACCATCCATTGTCACGATCACATCACCACGCGCCGCGTCAATACCCGCTTGCATAGCAGCGGTCTGTTTGAAATTACGAAGCAAGCGAATCAAGCGAATGTGTGGACCTACGCTATGAGCACTCAAGCTTAGATTAGCCCAGGTTGCATCACTGCTTCCGTCATCCACAACGATGAGTTCCCAGGCGAATGGGTAGCTCATCAATGCATGATGAACAGCCAGGATTAAGTCTCCTGCCAACTCCTCTTCGTTGTACATAGGCACAACCACAGACAGCGTGTGTACGGCCATTCCAGATGAAGACGCATTGACTTGGAGAATTGGCTTAGACATGGTTCATGTCCACTTAAGAATTCAATTTCTTCAATTTGATGGCACTCCAGATCAATGCCAAGACTGCGCCCGACAATGAAATGCTTAAGAAGAATAGGTGGGTCAAAAGAACGCTGGACATTAGATTTTTCATCTCAATCCAAGTCAGACCTAGACCACTCCAAACCCCTGCCTCATAGGTGCCCAACCCTGCTGGCCCGGTCAAGGGCAACAAAGCAGAAAGCTCACCTGTCAGCGCCCCACGCAGAGATTGAGTGTGCGTCAAACCAGTCAAATATTGAAGCATCACTGCAACAACTGTTAATTTGCACGCCCAATTCGAAAATGACCAAACCCAACCCCAAGCGTCAGAACGCTGGTGCAAGAAAGTTCGTACATGCCGGATTAAAAAATGACGTGAACGCAATAAATTCAGCCACCATTTTTTTGAGAATAGTACAACTAAAATAAAAATCAGTACACAGGCAAGCCTTGACTCCAATTGCAAAAAAGGCAACAACAAAAAAGCAATTGCTAACAGCACTACACCATCTTGAAATCGCAACCAAAGCAGGCTTCTCAAGCATTGTTGCCATGAAACATTGAGCAATTTTCGAATCAATACGGGGTAGCCTAATTCACCTACCCTGAAGGGAACGACAACGACTGCAGCATTGTGAAGAAACGTCAGGTTCAAGGCCTCCATCATTCCAATGTGCCCATAGGCTTTCCATTCGGACTGAAAGCGCAAAGCCCTGAAGGCAAAACTGCAGAGCCAACCCCAAATGCAGAAAAAAATTACATCAAGTGGAATATTCAATAAACGTGTCCACGTCAAGGACCAATCGGATTTTCTAACAAGGGCAACCAAAAGCACCACAGCAAGCGCCCAGAATGCGAGGCGAAATAACCACTTTCGCATGCGAACATGCGGTTCATAATGGCTTTCATTGAGTTGGTACTTCATAAGTGGTCTTTGACTCAAATGAGGCGTCTGAAAAAATTCTCTTTGATGAGCGATAGCGCTTTGAGCAAAGAGAGACAAGACAGAGAAAATTGGACAAATTGAACAGCAAACAACTGTGATTGCGCACTTGTGAGGTGCAGTGCAATCAAAATATGAAGAAAGATAAGAAAAACAACACCTGATTGCTTTGTGAACCATTCATTCCAAGATGAATGCTTTTCCCAATAATGTGTTGCCGCAACAACGGCAATGGCCAATCCAGCACCTGCAAAAACATCGGCAGGCCAGTGTGCGCCAACACTCACGCGCGCCCAGGCAACCAAGAGCGCAATCAGTGCAATAACTGCCAATTGCCAGTGCCTCACACCGCGAGAATGAAGCAGGGCACAAACAATCAAGCAACACGAGATGGCAGCCAAAGCATGCCCTGATGGCATTGAGCCACTGATCAAAGGGGGGTGATCGATCAGGACTAAATTGTCAGGACTCAAGACACTCGCAGGCCTGGCAACTGGGAAAATTTGCTTTAAGAGTTGGGCCACTAAGGCACCCAGGATCCATGTTTTAAGAACCCATGATGTAACTTCTCCTGGTCGACGCTCAGCCAAAAGCAAAAACAACAAGACAACCCACGCATCTCCACCCAAATTCAAGATAGACCAAAACCAAGCGGGCATGAAGGGTGTTGAATGAATGTGGAGCATCCACTCTCGATTCATCTCAGAGATCATCAACCAAAAACTAAACAACAGGCACGCAACCATCAATGCCGCGGCCCCAAGCAGGGGTTTGTTCAATTCAATTGTTCGAATTCGATTGGAAGTTCTGGATCTCATATATTTGCCGTCAACGTACCCATACATTTGCGACATATTTATTTCAGCCAAGTTTCATGACAGTGTCATGAAAGTTTTATAAATTTACGCAATGCAACGTAAAGTTCTTATCACTGGTGCAGCAGGATTTATTGGATCCCGTTTGGCCCATCACCTGCAGACCTCTGGATTCAACGTCGCAACGTGCGACATCTTTGACTTTGAGATTCAATCTTGCAATGCTGGTGATCCCCATCACCTTGATCTACTGAATCTGCGTCACGATCGAGTTATTCATTTTTTGCATCGCCAGCAGATTGAATACCATTCCTGTGATATTGCCAATTTCGAAGCTCTCATCAATTTGTTCAAACAAACAAAGCCTGATGTGGTTGTTCATTTAGCCGCTCAAGCGGGGGTGAGGCACTCCGTAAAGGCACCCATGGACTTTGTCAGATCCAATTTGCTAGGATTTGCGCATGTGCTGGACGCCTGCAGGGAGTTCAACATTGAAGAATTTTTATACGCCAGCTCTTCGAGCGTATATGGCGCGCGCACAGAGGTCCCATTTTGTGAGACAGATCGAGTCGATAAACCAGAGTCTTTCTATGCGGCTACCAAAATGGCCAATGAATTGATGGCTTACTCGTATTTCTCTCAATACAAAACGCCATCATTGGGCTTAAGGTTTTTCACGGTGTATGGCCCTTGGGGCAGGCTTGACATGGCCCCATTGCTATTTGCACAACAAATGCTTGCAAAGCAACCGATTCAACTGTATGGAAGTGGCTTGCTTCAAAGAGACTTCACATACGTTGGCGACACGGTCCATGCTGTGGGACGCTTAATAGAGTTGGGGATTTGCAAAAAAAATGTGGACATCGTGAATATCGGTCATTCAAACCCCATCGAAGTGACAAAATTTGTCAATACACTGGCAGATTGTTTGGGCGTAGAACCCATTATTGAACTTGCACCCATGCAAATTTCCGATGTGCCTTTGACCTATGCAAGTGATCAAAAACTCACAGCTTTAATCGGTGAGTGGCCCCACACACCCTTGAAAGCTGGTCTGACTGAGATGACACAGTGGCTCAGCACTTGGCATCAGCCTTAGAAACGTCTACTGTTTTATTTTTAAAACAAAATGACTTTATTTCAAAAAAGCATCAAGCAAGAACTCACACGAAATTTTGGGGGGTCCACAGTTGTTCTCTTCACCATCGTGATGACGATCATGCTCGTCCGAATTATGGGTCAAGCTTCAAAGGGGCAAGCAGACCCTGCAGAAATTATTTTGTTGATTGGCTTGAATGGGATTGGAAATTCTGGGCCCATATTGACATTGAGTTTGTTTGTCTCGATCGTCTATACCTTTTCCAGAATGTATCTCGACAGTGAGATGGTGATTTGGTTTTGCAGCGGTATGAGTTTGTCCCATTTTCTCAAACCACTCTGGAAATTTTGTTGGCCCGTTATTCTCCTCATCTCACTTCTTGCCATCTGGGCATGGCCTTGGAGTAATATTCAAACACAATATTTAAAAGACAAATTTGAGAGCAGAAGTAACATTGAACGCGTATCTCCAGGTCAATTTCAAGAGTCTGCATCGAATCAAATGGTGTTTTTTGTTGAGAAAAAGAAAACCGATGAGGTTGCCAACAGCGTATACATTTCAAAAATTGAAAAGCATGTTGAAACGATAACTACCGCCAAAACAGGTGTCATGGAGTGGATTCATTCCGACAAATTTTTATCTCTGAATCATGGCCAACAAACCATCATCAATCATGAGACTGGCGAAGTGCGGGTGACAGAATTTGAGACCTTCAAGTTTTGGCTAGATCCTGTGGGTCGAACATTATTGACTGGCTTGCAAAGTCAAATGTTAAGTACGATTGAATTGGTCATGAGTTCGGAGAACATAAACCGCGGAGAATTATTTTGGCGGTTAGGTTTATTCTTAGCTGCCATCAATCTGTCCATGCTAGCGGTTCAACTTGCGAGTATCAACCCAAGGGTTGGACGAAGTTACTCCCTTGCACTGGCCTTGCTGTGCTTTGTAGGTTATTACAACATGATCACCATAGGCAAGCGTCTCATTGCCGATGGCATGATTTCATTCGGTGTCATGATGCTTTTGCTGCATGGCACAGCAAGCTTGATTATTTTAATTTGGTATTTGCATACCGAATTTAATTTGCACTGGCGAAGGTTCATTCCCACTTTTAAACGTGCCCAACATGCGCCAATTGCAAACTGAATCCGCATTTTCAAAAGACCTGCATGCGCTGCTGTTTTCCTGTGTTATTTTCGGAATTTTTGGACTACCAAAGCCAGTGTCTGCCCAGGAAAGCAGCACCAAGATCAGTGCGCAGACGGAGGGTTCAGAAAAACTCAACTACACCTTTGGAATTCGACTCAAAACAACGGACATGGCCCTTTTGAAAGAAACGGCTCGCTTAAGACCTGTCCTTGGACTTAGCTACGGCAAATGGCGATTGGGTATAGGAGACGGTCAGGATTGGTTAGGATTTAGTCAGTTTGGAAAAGAGCCCTCTCTTAGCTATCAATTGCTTGAAAAAAGCAATCTGACTTTGGGGCTTTCCATGCGCATTCATAACGTCAACACTGGCGAAGCTTATGATGTGTTTGAAAACGGCAAAAAAACGCTTCGCACCCGGGTCATGGCCAACCACAAAATCAATCGCCGCTGGAGTCTGGGGCTCGATTGGACACAGGATGTTCTGAACAAAGGTGACAGCAGCACGATCAATGCAGGCTTGTCGTATGCATGGCCCGTTTTCTCACAAAGTGAATTGATCCTTAATCTTGGCAGTACATGGGCCACTGCAGAACACTGGAGAAACTCCGAAATGCTGGGGGCATCTTCAACAGACAACGCCCCTGCCAGAACGGGATTTGGCAAACTCAATTCAGGCTTGACCTTTAAGCAATCCATTTCACGCCATTGGGCTTGGTATTCGTCTTTTGGCGTTTCACGTGACATTGCTGAACTGCGAAAAATTCAAGGCTCACGAGAAGTTGTCACAGGTCAAATAGGTATCTTGTATTTTCAACGGTAAAAAAATAGACACATTCTTGATTATTCTCAACCGCATCCGGCCTAATGGAAAATCTCTGTTTAATATCTGTGATGCTTGATGGCATCGAGCATGACTTCTTCGACTTGATCAGAAATTTGGCACCAATCCAATTGGACCAACTGGTTGCGGGTGCTGGCGCTGACTTGCGCCAGCAAGCCCTTTGTGAGAATGACCTCTCTGGCTTTGGCGGCAAAAGCCTCAGGATTTGATTCCGGTATCAACCATCCATTGACACCTGGTTTGACCCAGTCCATCGCCGCAGCGCAATCAAATGCCAACACGGGCAAGCCACTGGCCAAGGCCTCTAAAGTTACGTTGCCAAATGTTTCTGATTGACTAGGAAAAACAAACAAATCAGAACTTGCATAGTAAACGGCCAATTTGTCCTGGGTGAGCATGCCTGGAAATATGGCATCAGGGCAACGTCGTTTGCATTGCTCTCGCATCGGCCCATCCCCCACCAAGACCAGTTTGACGTCAGCCCCTGAAGCCACAAGTACTTCATAGGTCGCCAACACTTGTTCTAAATTTTTCTCAGGCGCCATACGGCCCACAGATATCAAAATAACCGTATTGGGAGTAACTTGCCAGGTTGCTCGCAATGCCTCATCTCTTTTTTTGGCATTGAACAATTGAGTGTCAACACCGCGCGAGACAACTTTTAAATTTTGAAAGCCATTGCTCTCTAATGTGAATTTTAAATCCTTGGTTGGAACCATTGTACAAGCTGTCGCATTGTGAAATTTTCTCAAATACGCAACAATAGGCTTTCGCATCCAGGACAGTCCGTAATGCTTGCTGTAACTTTGAAAGTTAGTCCGAAAATCTGAGGTGACTGGCAGTTTCAAAACTTTTGCGGCCTGCAATGCTGACCAGCCAAGAGGCCCTTCGGTTGCAATGTGCACGATATCGGGTCGACGCACTGACCAAGCCTTCACCAAGGTTTTTTTACTGGGAAAACCCAACTTCAAATCCGGATAATGAGGAATGGGCATGCCACGCATCAAAACCTCTTCTAAACTTGAATCACGTATAGCAGAATCAAATTTATCTTGACGAGGCCGGATTAATTGCAAGTCATGATTTTTTAAACACAATCCTTGAACCAATTTTGCCAAGGTCACGGCAACACCATTGACTTCAGGTGGCCACGTCTCGGTCACCACCGCTATCCGCAACGATGGGCGTGATGCTGGATAGTCTTCGACAATGAGTGGCAGCTGATGAGTATTGTCCATGCGCCTATCATGGGTTAATCAAATAACAAATTGATGACAATTTGAAGCAAAAATTGGATGGCGATTCAGTGACAAGCAGTATCTGTCATTGAAATTTCATCAATTTAAGCAATGATTTCATCAAAGCGGCTTGCGAGCTTTTGTCCTTCAACTCAGGAGATCAAGTGAACAATTTTTTTGAAGCCTTACAAATTCAGCGGTTTGATGACCACCGGTACTACCATCACAGTCGCATCAATCAGTCTTTGCACTTCATCAGTGCCATCAGCTTTTTGGTGGCTTATGTGATGCTCTTCATCGATCCTGTTTGGTCTGCACTCATTGCATGGTTGGTTTCCATGACAACCCGTCAATCTGGACACTTCTTTTTTGAACCCTTGGGATACGACGAAGTCAACCAAGCCACGCAGGAGCACAAGGAAGAAATTAAAGTCGGCTACAACCTGAATCGAAAAATTGTGCTCTTGAGCATCTGGGCCATGCTGCCCATGGCTTTGTACACCCAGCCTGGACTATTTGGCCTTGTTGAAACATGGAACACTTGGACAGATTTGATCCGCCAAATTGGTGCCTCCTGGTTAATTTTGGGTGTAGCAGGCTTGGTATTCCGTACTGTGCATCTGTTCTTTATCAAAGACATTCAAACTGGCTTGGTCTGGATGTGCAAAATCTTGACCGACCCTTTTCATGACATCTATCTCTACCACAAAGCACCTTTATATTTGCTGCGTGGAGAAATGATCGATGCCAGCCCTAAGATGATCAAATAGTTGTTATTGAAAAAACATCTCTTTAAATATTTGACGCTTAATCAGCTTGTTAGTCATCTGGGGAGGGTGCCAAAACCACCCCCCCTCTTCCATTTCATGACACGCACTGACAAATCGGGATAAGACTGCCTGAAAGTCAGCATCCGAGTAGTTCAAACTGAAAATTAGCCGACCTGTTCCCACCCAACTTAGCGCCAGACCATGCGAGCGCAGAAAGTATTGAAGCATCCAGTTGTAACGACAAGGTTCTGTGTAATAAAGACTCCAGACACTGGACATATTGGCAGCTCGCAATGGAAATCCATTTTGCGCCATCGACTCGTTGAATTTGATTCGCCTTTCATTCCATCTTTCATCAAGCCCTTCGTACACCGATAAGCATTCTTGAGTTTCTAGTTTTTCCAAGAAAACCGACATTGACCCCATCACATGAGGGTGCGCATTGAAAGTGCCCCGAGCAAAGCATACGTCTGCGGGACGAGAAGGCCTGAACCTTTTCATCAAATCTGAACGTCCACAAACAACGCCAACTGGCAAACCCCCTCCCAGAGTCTTGCCGTAAGTCACCATGTCGGCTTTAACGCCAAAATATTCTTGCGCACCGCCTTTGGCCAACCGAAAACCCATAAAGACTTCGTCAAATATGAGAACAATGCCTTTTTCTGTGCACACACGCCTCACATCTTTCAGCCAAGCTGTATAGGTTTGGCGTTCGTAACTGGCTTTACGACTACTGTCCACCAAGGAAGAGTCAGCAGGCGCACCTTGATTCAAATGCAATGCCTGCAAGGGGTTGATCAAAACGCAAGCAATGTCGTTTCGAGTTCTCAACACATGCAAACTGTTTGCATGCATGTCGCGCAGGGTATAGGTTTCTCGCGGAGGCATGGGGTTGCCTGGCCCAGGCTGTACATCTTCCCACCATCCGTGGTAGGCACCACAAAAGCGAACCAAATTCTTGCGCTGGGTGTGGTAGCGTGCCAAACGAACAGCTTGCATGACGGCTTCTGTACCCGACATGTGAAACGACACCTCATCAAGACCAGAAATTGATTTGAGTTTTGAAACATTGTCCAGAACACAGGGGTGATACGCCCCTAAAGTTGCCCCGAGGTTTTTGACCTTTTCAGAGCCTTCATGCATGCACGCTTTGTAAAAGTCTGCGCCAAATACATTCACACCATAGGACCCTGTTAAATCAAAAAAGCGTTGACCATCCAGATCTGTCACATAGATGCCATCTGCGGACTGTATAAATGCCCCAACTTTCAAATTCTCTCGCACGATGGGACTGAACTGAAAGGGAACTCTGTAAGCACCTGTGAATTGAAGATCAGAAATTATTTCACGTGCCTGCCCTGTCATGGCAATGCTCAGGGGATGTTTAGATTGCAATGTTTGAGCTAAAGAATAAAACGAATTTTCTCTCTGCTGAGCAATCAATTTAGGCGCATCGTCACAGGCAAAGAATTTTTCTTGATTGAATTCATAACCCGGCAACCACGAAGCCACACGTTTGGCCATGCGTGAATGCCCCGTTAAAGAAGGATGTTTCGCACGAGAGAGGTCTAGGCGTTTTTTAGCGATTGGCAATACAAGCGCCAATACTCCCAAAGTAATTAAAAGTTGAGCGGTCACTGGACAGTCTTATGGAAGTGAATCAAGTCATTGTTTTATTTAATTTTCGTGACAAACAAATGAAATGAAAAATATCATTCACAGATTGGTATCCCAAGAGGATTTGAATTTTTTGCTGGCCAATCGCATTCCAAGAATGACACTGACGCGATTCATGGGGTGGTGGAGTCAAATCAAAAACCCTTGGATTCGGGATGCCTCCATTGGCGTTTGGAAATTATTTTCAGATTTAGATTTAAGCGATGCTGAAAAAACACACTTTGACAGCATGCATGACTGCTTTACCCGAGCGCTCAAACCGGGTGCACGCACCATTGACAGTCGCGATCAAATTTTATGCAGCCCCTGTGATGCCATTGTGGGTGAATGCGGGCAGATTGATACCACCCAAGTATTTCAAGCCAAAGGATTTCCTTACACGCTGAGCAGTTTGATGGGTTTCAGCGCCAGAACCGGTGAGTTGGTGGAATCCGTGAAAAACGGAACTTATGTGACTTTGCGCTTAACCGCCAGCATGTACCACCGCTTTCACGCACCCGCCAACGCCAAGCTAGAGCACGTCACGCACATCTCGGGAGACACCTGGAATGTCAACCCCATTGCGCTGAAACGGGTTGAGCGCTTGTTTTGCAAAAACGAACGCGCCATATTAAGTCTTCGACTTTCTGATGGCACTCCTTTGATCATTGTTCCTGTTGCAGCAATTTTGGTCGCCAGTTTGCGTTTGCATGCCATTAATTTGTTACTGCACATCGGATACAACGGGCCCCACGAAATTCCATGTGCCGTTCATGTCAGCAAAGGCGAAGAAATGGGCTGGTTTCAGCATGGCTCAACCATTTTGGTATTTGTACCTCCTGGCTACCGACTTGCCAATGGCATTGAGACGGGTACACGCATTCAAATGGGCAATGCTCTTCTGGAAAAAATTCAATGACGCATTTAGCATTTCCATATCGGCTGGCAGTGTTCTGCATATTTTTTCTTGGCGGGTGTGCGCCTTATACCGAAAAATATGCAGATTCCAATTTACCCCTACAGATAAGCATTCTTGCCTTCAATGATTTACACGGCAACTTAGAACCGCCTCACTTGAGTGTTCATGAAACTGTCGAAGGAAAAATAATTGAAGTTCCTGCAGGTGGAATTGCTTATTTGGCCAATGCGATTGATCAACTCAAAAAGCAACACCCATTGAACGCGGTGGTATCTGCAGGCGACATGATAGGAGCTTCTCCGCTGATTTCCGCTATGTTTTTAGATGAACCTACCATTGAAGCTGTCAATGCCATGAGAATCGACTACAACGCGATAGGAAATCATGAGTTTGACAAAGGCTTTGCTGAGTTGAAGCGAATGCGCGAAGGTGGGTGCAGCCAGCACACCCGCATGCAGCCATGCAAAGTCAATAAAGATTTTGCGGGCGCTACTTTCGAATTTTTGGCAGCCAATGTTAAAAATGACAATGGTCAAACAATTTTTCCAGCCTATGGCATCAAGATATTCAAGCAAGGCAAACACCAGGTGAAGGTTGGATTTGTTGGAATGACTTTGAAAGGCACGCCGAACATTGTCACGCCGGAAGGCGTCAAAGGTTTGGTGTTTGAAGACGAGGCTTCTACCGCCAATGAGCTGGTACCGGTTCTCAAAGCACAAGGCGTTTCAGCTTTGGTCTTGGTGATTCATGAAGGAGGCACAGTTCAAGGTGGCCCTAACGACAGCAACTGCCCAGGATTGACTGGTGACATCGTTCCTATTTTGCATCGACTCGATCCTGCCTACGATGTTGTGGTTTCAGGGCACACGCACCGTGCTTACACCTGTGACTTCAAAAAATTCAATCCTTCAAAATCATTTTTACTTTCAAGTGCGGGTCAATACGGAAGTTTGCTCACACACATTGATTTGAAAATCGACCCAATACGCCAACAAGTGGTTTCCAAATCAGCCCACAATGTGATCATCCAGAGCGAGTCATTTACCAACAGCGCAGGTGTACAAATCAAGAATACGCGGGCCTTGCCTCAATTCATAAAAAATCAAGAAGTTCAACGCATAGTTTCAGTTTACCAAGAAGCCTCCGCATTGGAGACCCAAAGACCTGTCAGCCATTTGCCGCAGTCAATCACACGCCAGGCCTCTGCGTCCCGCGAAACCCCCCTTGGCAACTTGATTGCCGATGCGCAATGGGCTGCCACTGCTGCGCCTGAAAATGGAAATTCTGATTTTGCGTTGATGAACCAAGGAGGGGTACGAGCTGATTTGCTGATTCAAGTTGGCGGGGGCACTGTCAACTACGGGCAGCTTTTCAAAATTCAGCCTTTTTCTAATTATTTGGTAGTCAAAAGTTTCACGGGGCTTCAGATCCAAGAAATGTTGGAGCAGCAATACAGCAACCCACAACGGCTTCGAATTTTGTTGCCTTCTTCCAATTTGCGCTATCAAGTTAATATGGAAAACGCAGCAGGCCACCGAGTTTCACAGATAAGCATCAAAGGCTTGCGTCTTGAGCCTACCCAAATTTACCGCATCACGATGAATAATTTCTTAGGATCAGGCGGCGATGGCTTTGGTATTTTCAAGGCAGGCGTGCTTGTTTTCAGTGGCGGTCTGGACGTCGACGCATTGGTCGACTACCTTGTGCAACATCCCGGCATCCCTCCCCCTTCAACCGATCGAATTACGCGCATGTAACAAATAGGTTTTTAGTTGTAAAAACCTCAAATGGACACAGCAAAATAAATTGCGTTCAATTTGTAACATCGCCGTCACACAAACTGGATACGCTAGTGTTTTCAAGCAACTATCGTTTCAGCTTCATGCGTCAGTGGCAAAAAATTACTCAGAAAAAAGCTCGCATTGAAATCATTCCAATGATTGATGTGATGATGTTTTTGCTTGTCTTTTTCGTCCTCATCAGCGTCAATGTGATCCCAGCATTGGGCATCAAAACTCAACAACCAAACTCCTCTCAAACCCAGTCTCTTAAAACGCCGGATATTCAAGTCATTGTGACTTTAGGAAAAGATGGTGAGATTCAAATTGACGGGAAAAATGTAAGCCTGCAGCAAATGGTCTCAGCCATCAGGGCCAAGACTGGCAGCAGTGCAACAGCAGCAGTGATAGTCAACAGCGACAAGGGGGCTGAGGTACAAACTTTGGTCGATGTGATGGACGAGATCAAAGCCAGTGGTTTGGGCAAAGTTTCTTTGGCCACACGACAACGCCAATAAGCCATGTGGAACGACCGCTTGAATGACCAACGCCACAAGCTTTCCAGCCTGGGCTCACTCTTGATGGTCGGCATGGTTTGGTCTTTCGGTCAGAGTATTTCAACAGTGAGTTCATCTGCAGTGTTTGACGCCATTGAGCTGACAACCACCCAGCTTGAACCCGCACCGAAAACATTGGTGAATATTCGGCCTGTTGCAATTGAAAAATCACTACAGAAAATAATTTCAAATGTTGCCAGTTTGCCCCCTAGCAACCATTCAATTTTTGACAAGCACGACAGCGCCCCCCCAGCGCCCAGCAGCAGCGAACTTGTTAAACCCTCGCCGCCCACCACAGTCACAACTGTGGTTGCTCAAGCGCCCATGCCTGAACCCATCAAAACTACAACGCCTGCGCCTGCGCCAGTTTCATCCGCCAACATCGAAGCATCCTTTGTGGTCACGCTCAGGGCATTGTTGAATGAAAACAAACGCTACCCAACAGGACGTGAGGCCAGTTTGCAAAGGCCCAGTGGGAAGGCCAAAGTTTGGTTTGTTTTAACTCGAAGTGGCAGTTTGCAAGAGGCTGGCATCGAAGATTCCAGCCATTCAATTATTTTAGATTCTGCTGCTTTGGCAACTGTTCGTAGAACACAGTTTTCTGGCTGGCCTGAAGGCAGTTGGCCTGGACAAATGCAGCACCGATTCACTGTCACGCTTGACTTTACACCCGTCAGTTAATTTTATTACTTCACCATTAGGATTTTTCATGAAGAATTTTAAACTTACACCTCTCGCACTCCTTGTGAGTCTGGCTGTCACATCACCTCATTTGCTAGCCCAGCAAGTCACCGATGTGGGCCGCATCAGCGTTGAGAGCTTGCCAGGCGGCAGCGATTCAGGCTTGATCATTCAAGAAGAAACACCTAAAGCGCGCAGCTCAGTCAATCGGCAATTCTTGGACAAACTCAATCCAACTGCCAATTCGTTTCAAGCCATTGAGTTGCTGCCAGGCGTGAACACTTTCAGTTCAGATGCGACTGGTTTGTTTGGCGGCGGTATACGCGTGCGCGGTTTTGCTGGTGATCAAATTGGCATGACGATCAATGGCGCTCCTGTCAATGACTCAGGGAACTTTGCTGTATATCCTCAGGAATACACAGACACAGAGAATTTATGTGAGGTCTTTGTCACTCAGGGCTCAACCGATACCGATGCACCTCACGTGGGGGCTTCTGGTGGCAACTTGGGCATGGTCACATGTGCTCCTAAAGATAAATTTGGGTTTCGTGCAGCACAGTCAGCCGGTCAATTGAACTTCAACCGAACATTTCTTCGCGTTGACACAGGCAAAATTGGCCCCAGTGATTTAAAAGCTTTCGTGTCCTACTCTAAAGCGACCGCCAACAAATTCAAAGGTCCGGGCGGAGCTGATCGTGAACACATCGACATGGCTGCTGAAGTTCGGCCCAATGCAGATGTCTTTTTAAGCGCCAGTGTGTTGTACAACAATGCACTGAACAACAACATCCGCAGCATGACCAATGCAAATATTGCGCAGTACGGTCGAAGCTTTGATTTCAGCAGTATCGCCCCAGTTCACCTCACACCGGTTGCAGGAACTGCTCAACTTGAAGCATCGCCAGCTGATGGGTATTACAAATTCAACATCAATCCATTTCGGAATTACCTGTTCACCAGCAAAGCTGAGTTCAAAGTCAATAAAGATTTGACTGTCAGTGCAGAACCCTACTATTGGTCTGGATACGGCACCGGTGGCGGCCAACTTCAATTGCTAACCGAGGGTGGAACTGGCACCATGGCCACGCGCGTCAGAGACATCAACGGCGATGGCGACACACTGGACAAAGTATTGACCTACGGCAGCAGCGTGACCGAGACAAGTCGACCCGGCGTGACATTCAAGGCCAACTACCGCATTGACAATCACAATATCAATGCAGGCTATTGGATGGAACGCGCAGTTCACCGCCAAACTGGCCCGCGTGTCACTTTTGACAATGCCGGAAATTCTTCCAACACATGGCTGGACAATTCTGCAGCATACATACTTCGCCCTGACGGAAAAGCCTACCAAGCACGTGATTGGAAGACCATCAGCAGCGGATCTTCTGCGTACGTGCAAGACAGTATCTCCTTAATGCAAGATAAATTATTCGTGCAAATCGGTTTGCGAAATTCAAGCATCGAGCGTGACTTCATCAACTATGCAAACTCCGGCACCTATGGCGTGGGTCGTGCAGATTTGGATTACGAAATCAAGCGCACTTACAGCAAAGTTTTGCCCAGCGCAGGCATCAAATACAACATAGACGCTCAAAAATCAATGTTCTTCAACGTTGCAGAAAACTTCAGAGCACCTTCAAACTTTGTTCTTTCAAATCTCTTAACCGGAGGCACTGTGGCCAACGGTGTTTTGACTGGTTCAACCCTGCGAAATCCAACTGTTGGCATTGAATCATCCACCAACATGGATTTGGGTTATCGCATGCAAACCAAGGACACGAGCTTTTCTGGCTCGGTGTTCATGGTTAACTTCAAAGACCGTATTGCTGCAGCTTGGGACCCCATCTCCCTTTCTTCCCTGGACTACAACGTAGGCAATGTGACGCTCAAGGGTATTGAAGTGGAGGCAGGTCAAAAAATTAACAACAACTTTTCGGTGTACGCATCTTTGACATACACAGAAAGTTTGATAAAAAATGACCTGAAGGTATCAGCCTCGTTGACAGAAGCAACTGCTGGCAAAGAACTGCCAGACACACCGAAACTTCTCGGTGCGATTGCGTTGAGCTACAAAGAAGGCCCATGGTTTGGTCATTTGACTCTCAAGCACACGGGCAAGGCCTACTCCACATTGGTGAACGACCAATTCATGGACCCCTATACCTTGCTTAATTTATCAGCAGGTTATAAGTTGCCAAGTACCGCGTTTTTCAAATCTCCTGAAATTCGCTTCAACATAGACAACTTGTCCAATGTTGATTACAAACGCATCAGCTCGCCAAGTGGCTCGAGTTTCACGACACGCTCATTGGCCCTTGGCACTCTGTCTGGGTCCAACCCCAGCTACAACATCGGTGCGCCGCGGTTTTCAAGTGTGACCTTACGCTCTGACTTCTAAAGGCTCTAACATGATGCTTTTATTGCACGATGCGTCTTTGTACTTGCTGTACTTCGCATTGGCTGTGGCTGTCTTTTTGACCATTGAGCGGGTTATTTTTTATAACCACGCTCATGGCCAAATTCAAAATCTTTTGCAGTCACTTCACACCAAGACGGCGTTGCCCGAATTCAAATCAGGGGGTGTAGGCGCCGTGGTAGCAACAGCATTTGCCAATGGACTTCGACCATCAGCTTCTCAAAAGATGGCCGAAGACGTGGCTGAGCAAGCTTTCATTCGCGTTCAGCACAAACTCAACCAACACCTTTGGGTGCTCGATACCATTGTCACTGCAGCACCCTTGCTTGGCTTGCTTGGAACAATTTTGGGCATTTTTGACACCTTCACTGCTTTAGCAAAATCAGGCATTTCAGACCCTCAAGGTGTCAGCGCTGGCATCGGAACCGCCTTGCTCGCCACAGCCATTGGAATTGGAACTGCGCTAATTTGCCTCGTGATCTACAACGGGTTCATGGCCTGGGTGGAAAAATTAGGAGATGAAACCAAGTTGGCGTTGCTAGAAATGTCAAATCAAGCCGCTTGAGTTTGAGTTAGTTGAATGATCTTGTCAGCCAATCAATGCACGGCATTGATGCAGTTTTCCAATGAGGTCAAAAATCCAAGGAAGCGCTCCCAAATGAAGCCCATGCTGAAGCAACTGGCAAACACGTCCTTGCTCATGCTCAGCATGCTGAGCCTTTGTTCTTGCTCGATTCAAAATCAACTACTGCGCCAAGCAGGTAATGCATTGGCAAGCGAAACTCAGGCTCAAGAAGAAGATCTTGAGTTCACGCAGCATGCCAGCGCATATCACCTCAAGCTATCAGAGTCCGTTTTGGAAAAAATTCCAGACCATCTGCCTTTGGCTGAATCTGTGACGCGAGGATTCGCGCAATATGCTTACGCTTTCATGTTGGACGAAGCTGATCGGACGCAGGCTACAGACAGCAAACGCGCAAACGTGCTACGGATTCGGGCTGCCAAAATGTTCACACGGGCCAAGGACCATGGTTTAAGAGCATTGGAGATGGCTGTACCCGGATTCAAAAATGCCTTGCATCAAAATGACTCCATGCTTCCTCCGCTATTGAACAATTCCTTAACGGGCATCACTTATTGGACAGTTGCGTCTTGGGCTGGTGCCATCTCACTTTCAAAAGACCAGCCTGAGCTTGTCGCTGATTTTCCTGTGCTGCTCAAACTGGCCGACCAGGCTTGGCAAATTCAGCCTGGCTATGGCGATGGCGCTTTGGCAAGCTTAATGGGCACTCTTGAATTGTCCAGACCCGGAGGTTCATCACAAAAAGCATTGGCTTATTTTGATTCGGCCATTGCCTTGTCACCCGCGATGCCTTCTGCCTACCTGGCCAAGGCTGAAAATTGGGCCGTCACCGTTGGCAACAGAGATGCCTTTGTCGAATTATTAAAAAAAGCCATTGAAAACGGCCGCAAAAACACCAATCTGACCAGCAGCATCATGTTGCGGCGCGCTGAATGGCTCTTAAGCTGTGTCGATGATTTTTTTAACTGATTTGAATTAGCAAAGTAAAAATGCACAACTCCTTTTTAAAAATAATTGTTTTATTTTTCTTCGCCTTCATTACGAAGACTGGATTTGCTGCAGAGGCGCAGCTCAAAATTGGGTCTTTGATTCCTAAAAACTCTCTTTACCATCGTCAATTGATGGAAATTGGGGATGTTTGGAAAAAAGGTCAATCAGGTTCACCACGATTCTTGGTATTTACCGATGGCAGTCAGGGCGGGGAGGCAGAGATGGTGCGACGCATGCGGATCGGTCAATTGCAAGCTGCTCTTTTATCTGTTGTTGGATTGCGCGAAATTGAGCCCTCGATTTCCGCACTTCAGTCCTTGCCATTGGCATTCAAATCCTGGGAAGAAGTTGACTACGTTCGTGAAAAAATGCGCCCCGCCATGGAGAAAAAATTCCTTGAAAAAGGATTTATTGTCCTTGCCTGGGGTGATGCGGGGTGGGTCAGATTTTTTTCAAAACAAGCAGCTTTTCGCCCGAATGACTACAAAAAAATGAAATTTTTTGCTTGGGGATCTGAATTGGAACAACAAGAAATTATGAAAAATTTAGGCTACACACCTGTCCCTTTGGAGCCAGCGGACATTCTGCCTTCGATTCAAACCGGCATGATCAATGTTGTTCCGTCTACACCCTATTTTGCGTTGGCCAGTCAGATCTACAACACGGCACCTCACATGCTGGAAATCAACTGGGCCCCCATTGTGGGCGCACTGGTCATGAACAAAAAAACGTGGGATGAAATGCCGCTTGAATTACAAAATTCAGTGAAAAGCGCCAGCGATTCCGCCGGCAGCATGATCCGCGTCCAAGCCAGACTTGAAGTTGAACAAGCCGTGGAGGCCATGCGCAAAAGAGGCTTGCAAATCAACAAGCCTTCTGAAGAACAACTGCGTGAGTGGAATGAATTGGCAGAAAATTTATATCCCAAAATTCGAGGAAAAATGGTCCAAGCAGAAACATTCGATGAGGTGTTCAAGCACCTCAAAGCGTTTCGCCATCTCAACACCCATTCTTCCAAATGAAATTTGTTTGGACTCAATTTCGCAATGCTGATGCAAGGATGGCATGCCTTGCCCTTGTAGCGATGGCCTTGATCCCGGTGCTGGAGGTTTTAATTCGGCCTTTTCAAGGCAAAGGCATTGAAAACGCGCCTGTTTTGGTGCAACACCTGGGTTTGGTGTTTTCAATGATGGGGGCCATCGTTGCAGAGCGGAACGGTCACTTGTCAGCTCTGGGCTGCGCATGGAAGCATTTCAAAAACCCTTGGACTCGGCCTTTGATGCGTGGATTGACTTACGCGGGCTCGTCCTTCATTTGCGGTCTTTTGATGGCTTCCAGTTGGGGCCTGTTGCTGACTGAAATTGAATCGGCCAAGGTCATTGCCTATAGTGTGCCGGTTTGGTTTTTCCAGCTCTTTTTACCCATAGGTTTCTTGTTTTTGGGGATTCATTTGGGAATGCGCAGTCATGACCACGCGCTTGTCAAAGTTGTTATTTCAGTGATTGCCACTTTATTGGGAGCCGCCATAGGTGCCAACCTGAATTCTATATTTGTTTATTTTTTACCCTGCCTTTTTTTCTTATTGTTATTGCTTTCATTAGGGGCACCAATTTTTGTTGTCTTAGGTGGCTTAGGTTTGCTTTTGTTGAGCAAAGAAGATCTACCTCTGGCGTCTTTGGCGCTGTCGCATTACCAAATCACGGTCAATCCTTCTTTGCCTGCTTTGCCTTTATTTACCTTGGCCGGCTTAATTTTCGCCACAACCCAAGCGGCCCAAAGGTTAAGCCATCTATTTACCGCCATTTTTGGTTCAGGGCAGCGGGGTACAGTCTTGGCCGTAGCGTTCTTGTGCACTTGTTTTACTGCACTGACCGGTGGCAGTGGTGTCACGATCTTGGCGATGGGGGGCCTTTTGCTTCCCTTGCTGTCCAAGTCTAATTACCCAGAGAAAACCGGCATTGGATTAATCACCAGTGCCAGTGCACTGGGCGTCTTGCTTGCGCCTTCAGTTCCATTGATCATGTATGCCGTCATTGCCAGAGTTCCCATCAACACCATGTTTTTAGCAGGGTTGATACCGGCATTTGTGATGATTTTTTTCTTGGTTATTTTTGGTGGTTTTTTGCGCCCTACTTTTGGCGGGAACAATCCAGAGCCAATGCCGCCCCTTGTACGAACTGAACAGCTTAAAAATGCTTTTTGGCAGGCCAAATGGGAATTGCTGGCGCCGGTTGTAGCGATTGGGTCTTTGGTAAGCGGATTAGCGACCCCGACCGAAGGAGCCGCGCTCACCACTGCCTACGCAGTCGTGACTCAAGGCGTTTTTTTGAAAGAATTAAATTTGCAAAAACTTTTTCATTGCCTGACACAAACCGCTCAAATCATTGGTGGAATTTTGTTGATCATGGGCATGGCCTTGGGCCTTACTAATTTCCTCATCGATGCCGGCATTCCTGATTTGGCAATTGATTGGGTGCAGTCATTCACGCGCAATAAATATGTTTTCCTTTTGGCATTGAATATTTTCCTGTTAGCTGCTGGTGCACTGATGGAAATTTATGCGGCCATCATCGTCTTGGTGCCGCTCCTTTTGCCATTAGCACTGAGCTACGGCATCGACCCGGTTCACTTTGGAATTATTTTTATCGCCATTTTGGAAATTGGATTTCTATGCCCTCCTGCAGGCATGAATCTTTATTTTTCCAGCGCTGTTTTCAACAAACCATTGGGACAAGTTGCCTCTTCGGTTGTTCCTGCAGTGATTGCCATATTCCTTGGCTCTATGACACTTTCATGCTTTCCCTTTTTGGTTAAAGCAGTGCCAAATTTCTTTGCCTCAGGATTTTGAAGTTTGTTTGATGGGCAAATGACTCAGTCAACAGCCTTTAGGGCTGCATTGAATTGCTCCAACCTCAAATTTTTATTTTTTGCCGAAAACTCTTGCTGGCACCAAGTTTGACAAAAACAGTTGACAGGCTTGTTTCCAACTGAAGTCCATGGCCCTTGCTCTGGCTTGTGCGCGAGGTATCAGCAACGCCAATTTCGAGGCTTGAGCCAGATCGTGCTGTAAGACGCCGCCCAAAACTTCCCCAGACCGTTGGGTCAGAACTTCCGTGGGGCCGTCTACGGGAAAGGCCGCAACCGGGGTTCCGCAGGCCATGGCCTCAAGCATGACCAGACCAAAGGTTTCATTTCGACTTGGGAAAACAAATACATCGGCTGCAGCATAAATTTTGGCCAAGTCGGGGCGTGACAACAAGCCCAACCAAGTCACACCTGGATAACGCGCCTGCAGGTCATTGGCCAAGGGCCCTACCCCGCAAACTACCTTGCTGCCATGGAATGGCATTTGCAAAAAAGTTTCGATGTTTTTTTCATAGGAAACTCGGCCCACAAATATACCGACAGGCTTGGGCAAATGCGCCAGCGCGCTATGGGTTCCGGCTTTTTCCGCATATTGAAACAGGTCGACATCGACTCCATGCGTCCAAGATTTTAAATTTTTAAACCCTTTTTCTTCAAGCAAGGCCTGAACACCCAAAGTAGGCACCATGACGCCCGATGAATGTTTGTGAAAGTGCTTGAACAAGGCATAACCCAAGGACAAAGGCAGCTTCAATGCGGCCTTCAATATTTCAGGAAACCGGGTGTGATACGCTGTCGTGAATTGCCAACCTTGCTCTATGCAAATGGATCTTGCTGCCCAGCCCAAAGGGCCTTCCGTGGCGATGTGAACCGAGTCTGGTTGCGACAAACGCATGAGGCGTTTGAGCTCTTTTTTGGGCCGCACAGCCAAATCGATTCCTGCGTAACCTGGGCAAGGGCGTGTCTTGAAATAACCCGGGTGAACAACTTCAACAATGTGACCAGCGGTCCGCATTTCTCTGACCAACTCAACCAATGTGGTGACTACTCCGTTGACTTGTGGCTCCCACGCATCGGTGACCAACAAAAGCCTCATGTCGCTAAGGCCAGCACTTCAGGCTTTGCGCTGGGAACCTGTGCGAATGGATCGAAGTAGAGTATTTCCAATTTCCCATCGGGATGCTCTACAAGTGCCGTGAGGCTCTCGACCCAATCGCCATCATTGCAATACAAAATTCCGTTGATGTTTCGAATTTCCGCATGGTGAATATGCCCACAAACCACACCGTTGTAGCCCATTTTTTGGGCCTCATGTGCAACCGCCACTTCGAAATCCGAAATAAAGCTGACAGCCTTTTTCACTTTCAACTTCAAGTAGGCAGAAAGAGACCAATAGGGCAAGCCCATGCGTGCTCGCAAGTGGTTGAGGTAACGATTTAATTTCAATGCCAATTCGTACAGCGTGTCGCCCACGTAGGCGAGCCATTTCGCAAACTGAATCACCCCATCAAAGTAGTCGCCATGGACAACCCAAAGCTTACGGCCATCTTTTGTAATGTGAACAGCCTCCTCAATGACTTCAATGCCACCAAATGAGTGATCCAAAAATTGGCGTGCAAATTCATCGTGATTGCCGGGCACATAAACCACACGACAGCCTTTACGCGCTTTGCGTAAAAGTTTTTGTACAACATCGTTGTGGGCTTGCGGCCAATACCATTTACGCCTTAGTTGCCACCCGTCAATGATGTCGCCTACCAAATACAAGGTGTCGCAGGTATGAGTTTTCAGAAAATTTAACAGCGCTTCTGCCTGACAACCTGGGGTCCCTAAATGCAAATCTGAAATGAAAATTGCGCGAAAATGTTTTTTGGAATTTATTTCTTCAACCTGCGCATCAACGTGCGCATCAACCTGCACATCAACCTGCGGGTCAAACATCAAGCCCCCAAAAAATGCTTGCTGTAACGATGAGGCAAGTCTTTCACCCGCATCATCATTGGCAAATCTGCGGTATTGAAATCTGGATCCCAAGCAGGTGCGCCTAAAATTTTGGCGCCCAAGCGCAAGTAACCCTTGATGAGGGCCGGCGCTTCGACATCCAGTGTCGCGTCCAATTCTTCAATCGGCAACGGCAAGCGGGGGCGAACATGAAATTCTATCGACGCCATATTTCGGTCTTGCATTTGCAGATGTCGCCACAAACTGGCCGCGGCATCTCCGCTGACCATGCCGTTATGCAGCATGGGAATGCTGGCGCAGCCAATCATGATGTCCAGCTGATTGCGGGCCATGAATTCAAACAGCGCTCCCCAAAGCGCCAGAATCACACCACCATGGCGATGGTCAGGGTGAACGCAGCTGCGGCCCAACTCGACCATGCGTGTGCGCAAATCACGCAGCCGGGTTAAATCAAATTCTGTGTCTGAGTAGGTGCCGCCAATTCGCTTGGCTTGGGCTGGCGTCAAAACTCGGTAAGTGCCAATCACCAATTGACTTGCGGCATCACGCACCAGTAAATGTTCGCAGTAATCGTCAAACACATCGATGTCATGGCCTGGCACTGTTTCGGGCAACCTGGCGCCCATTTCTTGACCAAATACCTGATACCTTAATTGTTGTGCTTCGCGAATTTCGTCTTGATGCTTTGCCCAAGAAACCTCAATGACATTGCGCTTGGTCGTTTCATTTGTGAAGCTATTTGGTTGCGTAAAGCTTCGATGAAGTAACCCCCGAGGTAAGGCTATGGGTGAAAGGTCAAAAGTGGGGTTAGGCAATTCTTTCATGTCGCACTCCAAGGGTTTTATTTAACTCATTGGATGATGGTCAAAATGCGTTTCAGAAAGACTACAAATTAATGAAATTTTGGTGACAACTCAAAGGACAGGATGCAACCCATCAAGGGTCTTGGTTTGCAATATGCCCAGCGACCAACTTGTCCAGCAAGTGGACCAATTGCTTGCCTTCCTCCAGGCTTAAGGGTTGCAAAATTTTTTCTTGCACACGGTGCACAGCAGCTTTCATTTGCAATGTAGCTTGCGCCCCTTGCGGCGTGAGCCAAAGCAATTTGCGCCTTCGGTCAACGCTGTCCGGCTCTCGCCGTATCCAGGTCTTAGCCTCCAGCCTGCCAATGACCGAGCCGGAAGTGGCTGCATCAAAGGCCACCCTGCTGGCCAAGCTGACTTGGTCAATGCCGGGAGTGTCCATGACGGCATTCAAAATGGCAAACTGAACAGGCGTGACATCTTCATTGGCCAACTCCACCATGAACAGGGCCACAGCTATTTGCTGCGCGCGTCGCACCAAATGGCCTGGGGCATGTGCAAAATCGAAGCTTTGAGGCATGGTTGCAGTGAAAATTGGTTTAATAGCTGTTCTTGACTTAGGTTTTATTAGTAAGTATACTTATTAAGTACTCTGGGCACAAGCATTCCTACCTTGCCCTTCAAACAACATTTCTTCGAACGCATTCACTGAAAGGTTCCCATGAGTTTTGTCATCACCCCACCCGCCGCGGTTTCTGTGCCTGTCGTTGGCCAGACGGCGCGCTTTCCCGTTCGCCGCATTTACTGTGTAGGCCGCAACTACGAAGAGCACGCCAAAGAAATGGGTTTCACCGGCCGTGAGCCACCTTTCTTTTTCATGAAACCAGCCGATGCATTGGTGGTGGTGGATGAAGGCACAACAGGCAAAATGCCTTACCCCAGCTTGACACAGAATTTTCACCACGAGATTGAGCTGGTCGTAGCCATTGGCACGGGCGGCAAAAACATCCAAGCAGCGGATGCTGAAAAGCACATTTATGGCTACGCTGTGGGCTTGGACATGACGCGCAGAGACTTGCAAAACGACATGAAAAAGCAAGGCCGCCCTTGGTGCATCGGCAAGGCTTTTGACCACTCGGCCCCGATTGGTCCGATCACCCCCAAGGCCAGCGCCGGCGATGTCAACCATGCCTCGATCGACCTGCAAGTCAACGGCGCAGACCGCCAACGCAGCACCGTGGGTAAACTGATTTGGAACGTGGCTGAAACCATCGAACACCTGTCAGCCGCATGGGAGCTGCAACCTGGCGATTTGATCTACACAGGCACGCCTGAAGGCGTTGCGGCTGTGGTCGCCGGTGACACGTTGGTCGGCCATGTAGCCGGGCTGAGCACTTTGAAAATCCAAGTTGTTGCAGCCTGAATCTGCGGCGACAATGCACAGCACAGGCGCGACTGAAGGGAAGTGCCAATAACCTAAGGCATTGGCCCTTGAGAAGGCGAAGGAGATTGCTTTGAAAATTCTTGAATCGCTGGCCAAGCTGAGCAGCATTTTGTCGGGATTGCTGCTGACGGGCATCACCTTGATGACCTGCTACAGCTTGATCGGACGCAACACCACGGGCGACACCATTGCCGGCGATTTTGAGCTGACAGGCGTGGCCACGGGCGCCGCCATTGCATTGTTCATGCCACTGTGTCAGTTCAAAAGAGCGCACATCATTGTAGACTTTTTCACAGCCAAGGCCAGTGCCGCCACCGTCTCGCAGTTGGACCGTTTAGGGGCCCTGTTCATGGCTTTGACCTTTGGCTTGTTGGCATGGCGCAGCACTTTGGGTGGCATGAACGCACTGGCAACGCACTCAGGCACCATGATGCTGGGCTTTCCAGAATGGATCGTTTATGTGGCCATGGTGCCGCCATTTATTTTGAGTGCTGTGATCGCCTTGGCCCAAGCTGTGCATGGCGAAGACTTTGCCTCTTCTGATGGAGCATCTGCATGAGCGCACTGACTTTGTGCTTGATTATTTTTGGCGCCATGCTGGTCTTGATGGCCATTCGCGTGCCGATTTCAGTGGCCATGTTTGCAGCTGGCACCTTGGGCTACTTGATGCAAACAGGTTGGGGGCCTTATTCCAGCTTCCTCAACAGCATTGCCTTTGCACGCTTTGCCAACTATGACTTGTCGGTCATTCCTTTGTTCATTTTGATGGGGCACTTTGCCACGCAAGGGGGTATCAGCAAGGCCTTGTTTCAATTTGCTGCAAGCGTCATGGGCCGCTTCAAAGGTGGCTTGGCCATGGCCGCAGTCTTGGCCAGCGCGGCGTTTGGCTCGATCTGCGGCTCCTCGGTGGCTACTGCTGCCACCATCACCGGCGTGGCTTTGCCAGAGTTGAAACGCCATGGCTACTCCGGTCGTCTGTCTACTGGCACATTGGCCGCTGGCGGCACGCTGGGCATTTTGATCCCCCCTTCTGTGCCCTTGGTGATCTATGCCATTTTGACCGAACAAAACATTGCCAAATTGTTTGCAGCGGCCATGGTGCCCGGCATCATTGCGATGTTCGGTTACATGGTGGCCATTGCCATCTATGTGCGCGTGGTGCCAGGCCATGCACCTGAAGTTGACGACCAAATTGAAAAGTTCACGTGGGCTTCGTTCATGGGCATTGCACCCATTGCGACCATTTTTGTGATTGTGTTTGGCGGAATTTATGGGGGCTATTTCACGCCCACCGAAGGCGCTGGTGTGGGAGCTGCTTCCACCTTCGTGGCGGCCCTGCTCAAGCGCGAAATTACTTTGGCCAAGTTCAAAGAATGTTTTTATGCCACAGCCGAGAGTTCAGCCATGATTTTCATGATCTTCATTGGCGCTGATGTGATGAACTCTTCCTTGGCCTTGACGCAAGTGCCCAACCAATTGGCAGCAGTGGTTAGCAGTTGGGGCCTGGCTCCCTTGATGGTGGTCTCCGCCATTTTGCTGTTTTATGTGGTTTTGGGCGCCGTGATGGACGAGCTGAGCATGATCTTGTTGACCATCCCGATCTTCTTTCCGATGATCATGGGCCTGGATTTTGGCATGAGTAAAGAGTACACCGCCATCTGGTTTGGCATCATGGTGCTGATGACCGTGGGCTTTGGCATGTTGGCACCCCCCGTGGGGCTGAATGTCTATGTGGTCAACAGCATGGCCAAAGACGTGCCCATCTCTGAGAGCTACAAAGGGGTGATGCCCTTCTTGATCAGCGACACCATTCGGACCACGCTCTTGCTCTTCTTCCCCGGGATTTCCCTATGGTTGATTCAGTACGTTGCTTGAGCTTCATCGCGTTTTTTGAGCCCTCAATCCGTTAACATCTCAGCACCTTATTTGGAGACACCTACATGATCAAACGTCGCTCACTGTTGAAATCAAGCGCCGCTGTGGCCCTTGCCGCACCCGCCATCACCGGATTTGCCCAGCAAACCGTGACCCTGAAATTCCACACCTTCATGGCCCCTCAGTCCAATGTTTGGCTGAACATGCACAAGGCGTGGATGAACAAGGTCGAGAAAGACTCGGGCGGGCGCATCAAATTTGAAGCCTACCCCGCCATGCAGTTGGGCGGCACACCGGTTCAGCTGTATGACCAAGCCCGCGACGGTGTGGTCGACATCATCTGGACTCTGCCTGGCAACACTGCGGGGCGCTTTCCGCGCGTGGAAGTGTTTGAGCTGCCATTCATGATGACCAACGCAGAGGCCACATCCAAAGCGTATTGGGAATATGTGCAAACCATGGCGCCAGATGAGTTCAAAGAAACGCAACTGATCGCCTTGCAAGTGCACGGCCCAGGCGTCATTCACACGGCCGAAAAACCAGTCAAAAGCGTGGCCGACATGAAGGGCCTGAAAATGCGCGCGCCTACGCGGCAAGTGACTAAATTGATGGCCGCTTTGGGCGCTATTCCAGTGGGCATGCCACTGCCAGGTATTCCAGATGCGCTGTCCAAGGGCACCATCTCTGGCGCTGTGATTCCTTGGGAAGTGGTGCCAGCTGTCAAGGTCAACGAGCTGACCAAGTTCCACGCCGAGTTTGACCCCGCTGGCGGCTGCTTGTACACCACCACCTTTGTGATGTCGATGAACAAGGCCAAGTACGACTCTTTGCCCGCTGATCTGAAAAAAGTCATTGACAACAACAGCGGCATTGAGACCTCGGGCTGGCTGGGCAAAGTGCAGCAAGAAGGCGATGCCGCTGGCCGCAAATCTGCCATCGACCACAACAACACCATCTTCACTGTCAGCGCCGCCGACGCGCAAGAGTTCCGCAGCAAATCCCGCGCTCTGGAAGTCGAATGGGCAGAAGACATGAACAAGCGCGGCTTTGACGGCAAGAAGTTGCTAGAGACCGCGCGCGCCTTGATCGAAAAACACACCAAGGCTGGTGCTGGCAAAAAAGCTTGAGCCAACTGCACCGACCCATTTCATTTTGCCGAGCTTGTGGCTCGGCGGTGAAGTACCGCGTGCCTGACGATGGCGACACCAAACTGCGGGCTGTTTGCACAGTCTGCCATTTGGTGCATTACGAAAACCCCCTGAATGTGGTGGGCACCCTGCCCGTGTGGGGTGACCGTGTGCTGCTTTGCAAACGCAACATCGAACCGCGCAAAGGCAAATGGACGCTGCCTGCAGGCTTCATGGAATTGAGCGAAAGCGTGGCCGAGGGTGCAGCCCGCGAAACCACAGAAGAGGCCGGCGCGCAATTTGAAATGCAAGAATTGTTCAGCATTCTGAGCGTGCCCCGGGTGGGGCAAGTGCACATGTATTTTCGGGCACGGCTTCTGAGCGAGCAGTTCGATCCTGGGCATGAGACCCAAGAGGCGCGCTTATTTTTGGAAGAAGAGATTCCCTGGGATGAACTGTCTTTCAAAACGGTGCGAGAAACCCTGGCGTGTTTTTTCAAAGACAGGCGCGCTGGGCATTTTGGGGTGCATGTTTTGAATGTCGACTGATGTCAACGCTTGCCGGCCTTGAATCGTTGTATGCTCTGGTGGTTTAGTTTTTCAAGGAAGTGTCATGTATAAATTCATTCTTGCTGCCGTTTTGAGCAGCTTTGCCTTGGCTTCTTCGGCCCAAACCGTTGCGCCCGTCGCCCCTGTGGTCCCAGCAGCACCGTCTGCAACCCCCTCAGCGCCAGCAGCAGCCCCTGCTGCGGCACCCGCTGCAGGAAAGCCTGCGGCTGCCGCTGAGGCCCCCAAAGCAGCCAAGAAAGCTAGCAAGGACAAAAAGAAAAAGTCCAAAGCCAAAAAGAAAGCGGCTTGATTTTTCAGGCATCTCGCAAAAGCCCTGCTGTGCAGGGCTTTTTTTTGACCCCGAATGGGTCAAAATACAGCTGTGGCCATCCCCCAATCTTTTATCCAAGAACTGATCTCGCGTGTTGACGTGGTGGAGGTGGTGGGCCGCTATGTTCAGCTCAAAAAAGGTGGCGCCAACTTCATGGGCTTGTGCCCTTTTCATGGTGAGAAATCTCCCAGCTTCACGGTCAGCCCAAGCAAGCAGTTTTTCCACTGCTTTGGTTGCGGTAAAAACGGCAACGCCATTGGTTTTTTGATGGAACACGCCGGCATGAGTTTCATTGAGGCGGTCAAGGACTTGGCCCAGCAAACGGGCATGACCGTGCCCGAAGAAGACCAGTCGCCCGAAGACCGAGCACGCGCGGCTGAACAAAAACAAAAACAAGCCAACTTAAGCGATGTCCTGGAAAAAGCCGGTGAATCGTATCGACACCACTTGAAATCTGCGCCCCAAGCCGTGGCTTACCTCAAAGGCCGAGGCCTGTCGGGTCAAATTGCTAAACGATTTGGTCTGGGCTACGCGCCCGAGGGTTGGCGCAGTTTGGCCAGCGTGTTTCCCAACTACGATGAGCCTTTGTTGGCCGAGAGTGGCCTGGTGATCGTCAATGAAGAAGACCAAAAACGTTACGACCGCTTTCGCGATCGGGTGATGTTCCCAATTCGCAATATCAAAGGTGAGTGCATCGGATTTGGCGGCCGTGTGATGGGGGAGGGTTCGCCCAAATACCTCAATTCGCCTGAGACCCCTGTGTTTCACAAAGGCCGCGAACTTTATGGTTTGTTTGAAGCCCGAGATAGCATTCAAACTGCGGGTTATGTTCTGGTGACAGAAGGCTACATGGACGTGGTGGCACTGGCGCAATGGGGTTTTCCCAATGCAGTGGCCACTTTGGGAACAGCGTGCACACCCGACCATGTGCAAAAACTGTTTCGCTTCACCGACGCTGTGGTGTTCAGTTTTGACGGTGACAACGCTGGGCGCAGGGCCGCACGCAAAGCTTTAGACGGCGCTTTAAGTTATGCCACAGATGTACGCAGCATCAAATTTTTGTTCTTGCCCGCTGAGCACGACCCCGACAGCTATATCCGCGAAAAAGGCTCTGAAGCTTTCTCTGAATGTGTCACCCATGCCACCCCCTTGTCGCGCTTTTTGATCGAAGTGGCCAGCGAAGGCTGTGACCTTGAAAGCGCGGAAGGCCGAGCCCACCTGTCCAGCAACGCCAGCCCCATGTGGCGCGCCCTGCCCGACGGCGCCTTAAAGCGTCAGCTTTTGAGTGAGTTGGGGCAATTGATTCAACTCGACCCGGCCGAGCTGGCAGGGCTTTGGCTGCAACAAGCCCAAGCAGCGGCAAGCCGCGGCGCGCCCAGAGTGGCCGGCGGGGCATCGTCCACGAGCAAGGCCGCAGTTGCAGATGCCGTCTATGACCCAGCAGGCGGGCAAGGCAGCGCAGACTGGGCCGCGCCCTCGCCTTTCGATGAAAATTCACAGGCCTTTGCGCGCAGAACGGCACGCACCAGGCCTGATGGCAAAACATGGAAAAAAGGGCCGAACGGCAAATGGCGACTCGAATCCGCAGGCGCTGCAAGCGCCATGGCGCCCCTGGGGCTGCGCACGCTGCCAGCCAGCCGAGCTGACCATGCCGTGCGCTTGCTGCTTGGCAACATGGCCTTGTGGGACGGCCTGTCCAGCGATGACCACGCCATGCTGTGCGGATTGCCGGCCATGCATGGAGAGTTGATGACTTGGCTGGAGAGTCAATTTCATGACCACGGCGCCTTGGCTTGGGGAAGCTTGCAATCAGAGCTAAACGCCCTGCCTTTTGCTGTTCTGGCCGAGAAACTCATGGGCTCGCATGTACCCAGCAAAGTGCAAGCCCTGCCATCGCCTGATACGGGCGAAGCTCAGCACGAGTTGCGCCTTTTGCTCAATTTGATGCTGATCGACCAGCTCAAAGCCTTGGAGACTCTGGCCTTGCAAGATGCGCAAACCACGCAAGACCCAGCGGCCTTGCAGCGCTGGCGCGAGTTGCACCAAAGGCGGCGCGCATTGATGGTGGGCGGGCTTTCTTGAATTTGCTATAATGCTAGGCTCAGGCAAGAGCGACAGCAGCACCTCCGGGCCCGGCCACCGCCATCAGCGCAATTCCCTCACTGGGAAGGCCACCTAACCGCAAGGACTGCACTCCAAATGTTCGCCCAAACATCTTGCCAATAAGCAGTGCTATTGCAAATCAGGCCACCTGCCCTCAGGTACTAGTTTGCCTAGCCCCCTCGCGCCGGTAGTTTTGGCGCAGCGTTTTTTTCCGATTCTGTTTTAGAGTTTAGAGGTCCCATCATGCCCGCTCAAAAGTCCAAGAAGCCCGTGAAAGCCATAGCCAAGGCCAGTCCTGTCAAAGCCCCGGTCAAAGCTGTTGTCAAGACTGTGGTCAAAGCCAAACTGCCCGTGAAAGCTGTGGCTAAAACTGCGGTTAAACCTGCAGTCAAAGCTGCTGCCAAATCAAGCGCCAAACCCGTTGTTCAACCAGCTTCTAAGCCGGTTCAGAAAGCTTCTTCAGTGCCCGTATCGAAAAAATCTGCGCCCAAAGCGCCTGTCAAAGCTACCACCCCAATAGCGGTTAAACCCGCTGTGAAAGTTGCGGCCAAACC
>CAIQBO010000017.1 GCA_903870145.1 uncultured Burkholderiales bacterium
AGCGTTTGGATTTCATTCGGCTGAACCCCGCTTCTTGGGCCATGTGGGAGCCACTGCGATCGGGCTTGGCCGCTTTGCCCTTGATTCAAGCGCGCTACCCCCAGGCGGCGCTGCATTTGCACGCGGCGCGCGTGCATGAAGCGCAGCGGGTGAAAAATTTCATTCAGTCCAAATGGTGGCAACCACGGCGCTGGACGCAGGGCAAAGTGCATGCGACTTTGCCAGAGACTGCGGCCGTGGACATGCTGTGGGCCAATATGCTGCTGCATCAAGAAGTGCAACCGCAAGACATGCTGGCCCAGTGGCATCAAAGCCTGGCACCCGATGGTTTTTTGATGTTCTCCTGCTTGGGCCCAGACACTTTGCGTGAGTTGCGCGAGGTTCATCGGCAATGCGGTTGGCCAGAGCCTGCGCACGAGTTCACTGACATGCACGACTGGGGTGACATGCTGGTGCAAGCAGGTTTTGCAGAGCCTGTCATGGACATGGAGCGCATCACCTTGACTTATATCAATTCTGATAAATTGTTGGCAGATTTACGCGCTTTGGGTCGCAATTTGCATCGGCAGCGCTTTCAGGGCTTGCGGGGGAAATCTTGGTTGGCCCATTGGCACCAAGCCTTGTTGAAATTAGCGCAGCCTGCGAACGGCGGCCCATTGTCATTGAGTTTCGAAGTGGTTTACGGCCATGCCATGAAGCCGCAACCGCGCATGAAAGTCTCGGCAGAAAGTCAAATTAATTTATCTGATATGCGTCAAATGCTTCGAAATTCGCAAAAGAAACCAAATCAAGTTTGATAAATCTCAAAGAAGCGCCCCAACTCAGTTAAAATTACGCCCGTTAAGCTTGGCCACCAGGGCCACGGAGCGGTCTGTGAAAGGTCCTCCATTTGTTATCAACTGTAGTGGTTTCATCAGAAACTTGGAAGTTAGTGAAAACTATGAAGAGCATTTCCAATCAATTGGCTTTCTTGCTGAGAAAAGCAGGTATCTGGACAACTGCTTGGGTGGCCACTGCCGCCTACGCAGTCAACGATTTGCCCGGAGGGCCTGCTGTCAATCAGCTGAACTTGCCTTTGGCGGCCACCAAAATTGCCGAGGAGCAAAATTGGTTGCACTCCATGATGATGATTTTGTGCACCGTGATTTTTGTTGCGGTCTTCTCTGTGATGTTCTACTCCATTTGGAAACATCGCAAATCGGTAGGGCACAAACCAGCGAATTTTCACGAGTCGGTCACGGTTGAAATTATCTGGACCATCGTGCCTTTCATCATCGTTATTTTGATGGTCCTGCCGGCCACCAAAGTGTTGGTTGCACAAAAAGACACCACCAACGCAGACTTGACCGTCAAAGTCACGGGCTACCAGTGGAAATGGGGTTACGACTACATCAAAGGCGAGGGCGAAGGCATCGGCTTTATTTCAACGCTGGACAATACGCACCGAGCCATGTCCAACGCAGGCAAGCCTGAGGGCGACGACTACTTGCTCAAAGTGGACAACCCCTTGGTGGTGCCTGTGGGCAAAAAAGTGCGCATCATTACCACCGCCAACGACGTGATTCACGCTTTTGCTGTGCCAGCCTTTGGCATCAAACAAGATGCCATTCCTGGCTTTGTGCGCGACACATGGTTCCGTGCAGAGCGCACAGGTGATTTCCATGGTCAGTGCCAAGAGTTGTGCGGCAAAGAGCATGCTTACATGCCCATCCATGTCAAAGTGGTTTCGGCTGAAGACTACAGCAAATGGGTCGAAGTAGAGAAGAAAAAACTGGCCGCCAAAGCCGATGATCCCAGCAAAGTCTGGACTTTAGAAGACTCGCTCAAGCGGGGCGAAAAAGTTTATGCAGCCAACTGCGTGGCTTGCCACCAACCCACCGGCAAAGGTGCTGGCCCGATCAAGCCTTTGGACGGCGCTGCGGTGGTCTTAGACGCCGACAAAGTCAAACAAATCACGGTCTTGCTCAATGGTCAAAACAACTTGACCATGCCGTCTTGGAAGCAGTTGTCTGACACGGAAATTGCCGCCGTCATCACCTACACCAAGAACAACTGGTCTAACAAGACTGGGCAGATCGTTCAACCAGCCGACGTGCTGGCTGCGCGCAAGTAAATTGCGCCGCGCAAAAGTATTTAAAAGGAATTCAAGATGAGTGCCGTTCTCGACCATCACACCCACGGTCATGCCCACGACCATGACGACCACGACCACCACGGCGCGCCTGAAGGCTGGCGCCGTTGGGTGTTCGCCACCAACCACAAAGACATTGGCACCATGTACCTCATGTTCAGCTTTGTGATGCTGATGATCGGTGGTGTACTGGCCTTGCTGATTCGCGCTGAGCTGTACCAACCCGGTTTGCAAATTGTGAACCCTGAGTTGTTCAACCAATTGACCACCATGCACGGTTTGATCATGGTGTTTGGCGCCATCATGCCGGCCTTTGTGGGCTTTGCCAATTGGATGATCCCGCTGCAAATTGGGGCGGCTGACATGGCTTTTGCTCGCATGAACAATTTCAGCTTTTGGCTGCTGATTCCCGCTGCTGTCATGCTGGCCGGTTCGTTCTTCATGCCTGGCGGCGCGCCTGCTGCAGGCTGGACGCTCTATGCACCGTTGACATTGCAAATGGGCCCGTCCATGGACGCCGGCATTTTTGCTTTGCACATTTTGGGGGCCTCCTCCATCATGGGCTCGATCAACATCATTGTGACCATTTTGAACATGCGCGCGCCTGGCATGACGCTGATGAAAATGCCCATGTTCGCTTGGACATGGTTGATCACAGCTTATTTATTGATTGCCGTGATGCCCGTGTTGGCTGGCGCGATCACCATGACCTTGACCGACCGTCACTTTGGCACCAGCTTTTTCAACCCCGCTGGCGGGGGTGATCCCGTGATGTACCAGCATATTTTCTGGTTCTTCGGTCACCCCGAGGTGTACATCATGATCTTGCCCGCTTTTGGCATCATCAGCCAGATCGTGCCAGCGTTTTCGCGCAAAAAATTATTCGGCTATGCCTCCATGGTGTATGCCACTTCTTCCATCGCAATTTTGTCCTTCATTGTGTGGGCACACCACATGTTCACCACGGGCATGCCCGTCACAGGCCAGCTGTTTTTCATGTACGCCACCATGCTGATCGCGGTGCCCACAGCTGTGAAAATTTTCAATTGGATTGCCACCATGTGGCGCGGCTCCATGACCTTTGAGTCACCCATGCTGTTTGCCATTGGCTTCATTTTCGTGTTCACCATGGGCGGCTTTACAGGTTTGATTTTGGCCGTGGCCCCGATTGACACGCAACTGCAAGACACTTATTACGTTGTGGCGCACTTTCACTATGTGCTGGTGGCGGGCTCCTTGTTTGCCATGTTTGCTGGCGTGTATTACTGGCTTCCTAAGTGGACCGGTGTGATGTACAAAGAAGGTCGCGGCAAGTTGCATTTTTGGTGGTCTTTGATCTCCTTTAACGTCACTTTCTTCCCGATGCACTTTTTGGGCTTGGCTGGCATGCCGCGTCGCTATGCCGACTACCCCATGCAATTCGCCGACTTCAATGCACTGGCTTCCGTTGGTGGTTTTTTCTTTGGCTTTGCGCAGGTTTATTTCTTCTTCTTCGTGGTCTTGCCTTGCATGCGCGGTCAAGGTGAAAAAGCAGCTCAAAAACCTTGGGAAGCAGCTGAAGGCTTGGAGTGGGAAGTCGCCTCGCCTGCACCTTTTCATACATTTGAAACTCCACCCAAACTGGATGCGACGGCAACGCGCATCGTGGGTTGAAGCAAGCGCATGAACAGAGCAGCATGGGCATGACACCTGAACAAAAGAAAAGCAATCTGCGCCTGGGCCTGATCTTGGCCTCGGTGGCGCTGGTTTTTTTCCTTGGCTTCATGGCCAAAATGATCGTCTTGACAGCCCGTTGAGCACGGCGCCAGCACATTGAAAAACAAGCCATGAGCCGCCTGTACCGCGAAAACTTGAAAATGGTGAGCAAACTGGTTGTGGTTGCGGCTGGCATGTTTGCCTTTGGTTACGCGCTCATTCCGATTTACAAGCACATCTGCGAGATGACGGGCATCAACATTTTGTCCTTGTCCGAGAGACAAGTGCCGGGCAATGGCGCTGCAGGTAAGCAAGCAGGGTTGCCAGCCAACAGTCAGGTCGACTTGAGCCGAACCATCACCGTGGAGTTTGATGCCAACGTGCGCGGCCCTTGGGAGTTCAAACCTGCGCAGCGCTCCTTGCAAGTTCACCCAGGTGAGTTGGCCACGGTCATGTATGAATTTCAAAATGTGCAAAACAGGCGCATGGCTGCGCAAGCCATTCCCAGTTATGCGCCTCATCAAGCCGCGCCACACTTCAATAAGTTGGAGTGTTTTTGCTTTAACCAATACACACTGGAAGCGGGCGAGAAAAAACAATGGCCCGTGGTTTTTGTGATTGACCCGAAGCTGTCCAAAGATGTCAACACCATCACTTTGTCATACACCTTCTTTGAGGTGGGCGGCAAAACTCCAGCAGCACCGGCCTCAACGCCAGTGGCCATGGTCCCCAATTTGTGGGCTCCGCCCAAGGTGGGCTCATGAGCAATTCAGCTGCCTTGTCATTTTTGCGAACCGTGCAAGCGGTCTTGTGGTCCTTTGTGGGCATGCGCAAGAGCAGCTCAGGCCAAGAAGACATGGCTCGCTTGAACCCATTCCATGTGATCGTGGTGGCCATCGTGGTGGTTTTGATTTTTGTTGTGGGCCTGATGGCCCTGGTCAATTGGGTGGTGGCGCAGCCCAACACTTTTTAAGCAATACTTTTTTAACTCAATTTAATTTTAGACAGAGCAGGAGCAGGTATGAGTTCAACATCGCACGGCAGCACGCCTTATTACTTCGTTCCCCACCCATCACGTCACCCGGCCATGGCCTCGCTGGGTTTGTTTTTTGTGATCTTGGGTGCAGGCCAATGGATCAACGGCGCGGACTGGGGCAGGTACTCCTTGTTCGCTGGCTTGGCGTGGCTTTTGGTGGTGCTGTTCCAGTGGTTCAGTCAGGCCATCAGTGAGAGCGAAGGCGGCATGTATGGTCGCAAAATTGATTTGTCATTTCGCTGGAGCATGACTTGGTTCATCTTCTCGGAAGTCATGTTCTTTGGTGCCTTCTTTTCAGCTCTGTGGTGGGCTCGTGCGCACTCAGTGCCCATGCTCGGCAGTTTGGACAACGCCTTGTTGTGGCCAGACTTCAAAGCCGTTTGGCCCACCTTGGCTGCTGGGGTAACCGCTTCGCCTGCAGGCATTGTCGAGCCCTTCCAAACCATGACGCCCTTTTGGTTGCCCACGATCAACACCGCCTTGCTGTTGTCTTCGGGTGTGACTTTGACCATTGCCCACCATGCTTTGCAGCACGGTGATCGCAGCAAGACCATTCGCTTCATGTGGGTCACCGTGCTGTTGGGCCTGACCTTCTTGTTGGTGCAGGGCTATGAATACGCGCACGCTTGGTCCGACATGAACCTCAAGCTCAGCTCGGGCGTTTACGGCTCCACCTTCTACATGCTGACGGGCTTTCACGGCTTTCACGTTTTCATCGGCATGTTGATGCTGTTCTTCATCACTTTGCGTTTGCAAAAAGGTCACTTCACAGCGGATCGCCACTTCGGGTTTGAAGGTGCTGCGTGGTACTGGCACTTTGTGGACGTGGTCTGGTTGGGCTTGTACATCTTGGTGTACTGGATGTAATCTCTAAATTAACAGTCATGAAAAAACCCCGCCTTGGCGGGGTTTTTTCATGAGCTAAGAAGCTGATCAGTTGGCGATCACAGCTTTTGCTTTTGCATGAACGAGTCCATGGTGTTTTCTGCGAAACTGAACCAAGTGTTGGCTTCTCTGCGGTACTTGGAGTAGTCCGCATAGATTTTTTTCCATGCGGGGTTGGTGTCGCTCAAATCACTGTAGACCTGTTGTGACGATTTGAACGCTGCAGCCATGATCTCTCTGGGGAATTGGTGCATCTTGGCGCCTTGGCTGAGCAAGGTTTTGAGCGCATCATGGTTGCGGTAGTCATACCGGGCTTGCATGTCGGTGTGGGCGTAGGCTGCGGCGCCTTCAATGATGGCCTTGTACTCGCCAGACAGGCCTTCAAATGCCTTTTGGTTGACGTACAGCGCCAGTTGTGGGCCCACTTCCCAAAAGCCGGGGAAATAGTAGTGAGGGGCTACTTTGTTCAGGCCCAGCTTCAGGTCGTCATACGGGCCCACCCATTCGGCCGCGTCAATCGTGCCCTTTTCCAGCGCTTGGTAAATCTCGCCGCCGGGAATGTTTTGGGGCACTACGCCCAAAGGCTCCAGCACCTTGCCACCAAAGCCGCCGATTCGGAACTTCAAGCCTTTCATGTCGGCCAGAGTTTTAACTTCTTTACGGAACCAGCCGCCCATTTGCACGCCCGTGTTGCCCATTGGGAAGTTCACGATGCCCACTTTGGCGTAGAACTCGCGCATGAGTTTGAGGCCATTGCCGTCGTACATCCAGGCGGTCATTTGGCGGCTGTTCAGGCCAAAGGGAATGGCGCAGTCCAGAGCGTATGTGGGGTCTTTGCCAAAGAAGTAGTAGGGCGCTGTTCCAGCCATTTCAACGGTGCCGTTGGAGACGCCGTCCAAAACACCAAAAGCGGGCATCAATTCTCCGGCCGCGTGGGTGGTGATGACAAACTTGCCACCCGTCATGTCGCTGACCTTTTTGGCAAACACATCAGCCACGCCAAACAAGGTGTCCAGTGATTTGGGGAAACTCGAGGCGATGCGCCAGCGCAGCGTAGCTTGCGCATGCACTGCAGGGGCAACGCCTGCGGCCAAGATGCCGGCAATGCCGGTATTTTTGATAAGGGAACGACGATCCATGGATTGAACTCCGCAAGTTGAGGTTGATGAATTTAACGGCCTTGTGGGTCGTTAAAGACTATTGACAGTCAATGGGTATTGTAGAAAGCCTGTAAGGGCCTTTAGGCGGGGGTTTTCCCTGCGCTTGTTTTTCGGGGCTTAAGGCGCCACCAAGGCAATTCTTGGCTGAGCGACTGAACTTGACCGGTGCCGTTGAGCTGGTAGCCGGGCATGTCTTGCAGCGTTTTTTGCCATTCAGTGTCTTGCAGCATTTGGCGCAGGGCCAGCACCGCGGGGCTGTCCAGCGCACTTTTGAGGCACGCTAGCCAATACCGCTCTGAGGCCAAAGGCACAAAGCCCAAGCCCGCTGCCAAGGCCGCGCTTTCAATCGCCAAACCGGTGTCGGCTTGCCCTGAAGCCACGGCAGTGGCGACTGCTGCATGCGAGGGTTCTATTTGTCCGTAGCCCTTGATTTGCGCTGCTTGCAGGCCTTGGTTGGCCATCAACTCGTCGAACAAAAGCCGCGTGCCGGTGCCCAGACTTCGGTTCACATAGCGGGCTTTGTGCGCTGCCACATCGGCCAAAGATGTCAGCTTCAAGGGGTTGCCAGGGGCCACCAAGAGGCCTTGGGTGCGTTTGGCAAATCCGATCAATTTGTGCTGGCCCGGGGCGAGCAAGGGCTTGTAGGTCTGGGCTGAGAGGCTGCCTACTGCCGGTGTTGCCAGCGTGTGAAAACCTGCGATGGCGCAGCGCCCTTCGTTCAGGGCACGTATGGCGTCAACGCTGCCGCAAAAGCGCACATCCAATTGCAGCGCTTTTCGCGATGCTGTTTCGCGCAGGCGCACCAGGGCATCGTCGTGGCTGGCGTACAAGCTGAGCACATGGGCACTGGGGTCAAAGGCCACGGCAAAGGTGCGCTCCAACTCGGCGAGCAAAGATTCAATGGGTGCGGCTAAACGGGCTTGGGCTTGGCGTTCAGCCCAAAGCAATTTGCTGGCAAATTCGGTCAATTGCGCAGGCATGCCTTTGTCCCAAACGATCAGGCCTTGGTTCAGTCGCAGCTCCCACTTTTTCAGCTCACCCCAGACATGCCGATACGACAGCCCCAAGGATTTGGCGGCAGCCGCGATCGAGCCGTGGGCGTGCACGGATTGGAGCAAGTCCATCAAGGGGTTGCGCAGCTGCGTTTGGGCTCGGGGCAGCTCGGCGCTGTCGTGGCTCCAACTGTAGGAAAGATCAATTTTTGGCACCCTCAGAGTGTGCCTCAAGTTGAACCGCGCGCGCGGGCAAGGCGCGCGCGGGCCAAGTGGTATGGCACGGCATTGGACTGAGGTTGATGGCAGCAGGGGCAGGCCTATGCAAGGCGATTCATAACTGGACATCCCTGATGGGGTGCTGCTGCTAAAAAGATTAGGATCACCGATCCTGCCTAGCCCAAATGAACACATTCTTTGACAGCGCGCGCACTGCGCTGGAACTCATCACAACGCTGAACCCGGGTCTTTGGAGCATCGTGGGGCGGTCCTTGGCCGTCAGCGCCACGGCCTGCTTGATAGGCTGCGCCATGGGCGTTTTGTGCGGTGCATGGCTGGGGGTTGCACACTTCAGGGGGCGTGGCGCCGTGTTGACCCTTTTAAACACTTTGCTGGCCCTGCCATCGGTGGTGGTGGGCTTGTTGATTTATTTGTTGCTTTCTCGAACGGGGCCTTTGGGCTTTTTGGGTTGGCTTTTCAGCTTCAAGGCCATGGTTCTAGCCCAAGTGGTGCTGGTCTTGCCGGTGGCCGCGGCTTTGACGCGGCAAGTGGTGGAGGACGCTGAAAATGCGCACGGTGAGCAATGGACTTCCTTGGGCGCCGGAGATGCATTTCGCGCCATGCTGCTGGCTTTCAACGAACGTTTTGCCTTGCTCACTGTGGTGGTGGCTTGTTTTGGGCGGGCCATTTCAGAAGTCGGTGCTGTGATGGTGGTGGGCGGAAATATCGAAGGCTTTACCCGCGTCATGACCACAGCCATTGCACTTGAAACCAGCAAAGGTGATTTGCCTTTGGCACTGGCCTTGGGATTGGTGCTGCTGCTGGTGGTGGGCTTGCTCAATGCGCTCATGGCAGGTCTGCGGGCTTGGCGCAAAGATCACTTGGAGCGCGGTCAAGCAGGACTTCGAGGGTGGGTGGCATGAAGCCTGCGCTATTGTCATTGCACCAAGTCGATTTGAACTTGGGCGGCGTGCCAGCTTTGAGCGCTGTCACGCTGCGCATTGAGGCGGGCGAGCGTGTGGCATTGGTGGGTGCCAATGGTTCGGGCAAGAGCAGTTTGCTCAGGGTCTTGCATGGCTTGCGCGCACCGACTCGTGGCGTTTTCGAGAGAACGCCCTGCCGCCAAGCCATGCTGTTCCAACGTCCGCATATGTTGCGCGCCACTGCTTTGCAAAATGTGGCGCTTGGCTTGTGGTTGGACCGTACATTGGCATTGAGTTGGCGCACAGCACAAACCCGCGCGCTACAGGCTTTGTCGCAAGTGGGTTTGGCGGGTGTACAGCAGCAAAATGCAGCGACTTTGTCGGGCGGACAGCAGCAGCGTTTGGCGCTGGCACGGGCTTGGGCACGCGAGCCAGAGCTGCTGTTTTTGGACGAGCCCACTGCGAGCTTAGACCCGCCTGCCAAGCGCGAAGTCGAAGCCTTGGTGCAGAGCATGACGCTGGACGCCAAACCTGTGACGCTGGTGTTTGCCAGCCACAACTTGGGCCAGGTCAAGCGCTGGGCCACCCGCGTGATTTACCTGGAGCAAGGCCAAGTATTGGCTGACTTGCCGATGGTCCAATTTTTTGATTCGGAATGCTTGCGTCAGCACAGCCCCCAAGCGCTTTTATTTGTTCAAGGAGAAACCTCATGAAATTATTTTTACGCAGTGTGTTGGTCGCGGCAGTGTGTCTGGGCGCAGGCTTTCAGGGCACGCAGGCCATGGCGCAATCGATCGTGATGTCGTCCACCACGTCGACCGAACAGTCGGGTTTGTTTACCCACCTTTTGCCCGAGTTCAAAAAGGCCAGCGGCATTGACATCAAAGTGGTGGCTCTTGGCACCGGGCAAGCCTTGGACATGGCGCGCCGCGGTGACGCGGATGTGGTCTTTGTGCACGACCAAGCAGCCGAAGAGAAATTTCTGGCCGAAGGATTTGGTCTCCAACGTTTTGCCGTGATGTACAACGACTTTGTGGTGGTCGGCCCCCAAGCAGACCCTGCCGGTGTGCGGGGCAATGACATTGCGGCGGCGTTGAAAAAAATCTCAACCAACCATACCGCGTTCATTTCACGAGGTGACAAAAGCGGCACACATGCTGCCGAGTTGCGCTTTTGGCAGCAAGCGGGCTTGGCTGCACAAAAGGGCAGTGGATACCGCGAATGCGGCTGCGGCATGGGCCCCGCATTGAACATTGCGGCATCCTCTGGCGCATATGTGCTGACCGATAGAGGGACTTGGCTGAACTTTAAAAACCGTGCAGATTTGAAAGTCTTGGTCGAGGGTGATGCGCGTTTGTTCAATCAATATGGAGTGATGGTGGTCAACCCAGCCAAGCACCCGCAAGTCAAACTGGCCGAAGCGAAAAAATTTGTCGACTGGGTGATCTCGCCCGTGGGGCAGTCGGTCATTGCCGCCTACAAAATTGGCGGTGAATCGGTTTTTTTCCCCAACGCCAACAAGTAAATTCAAATGCGGCTTTTCAGCGCCCAGTGAAACACACGGGTGCTGACGGATCAACCTCAAGTCCGGCCTGTGCATTTTTGGCGTGTGCCACGTTCATATCGCGTGGCAAGGAAACGCCATTTTTGACGGCCAAAACTTCGGCCATGATGCTCACCGCAATCTCAGCAGGCGTTTTACTGCCGATGTAAATGCCAATGGGGCCTCGCAGGCGTGCCAGCGACTCAGGGGTTTGCGCAAAGTGCTCGATCATGCGCAGTTGACGCAATTGGTTGTTGCGCCGCGAACCAATGGCGCCAATGTAGAACGCTTGCGTTTCCAGCGCCTCAAGCAAGGCCAGATCGTCAAGTTTGGGGTCGTGCGTCAAGGCGATCACGCAGCTTCTGCGGTCGGGTTTGAAGGCTTTGACCAAATCGTCTGGCATGTCGCTTTTCACGCTCACGCCCGCCACAGACCATGCACCGCGATACTCTTCACGTGGGTCGCACACCGTCACAGCAAAGCCGTTGAACAAGGCCATGGTGGCCAAGTACTCGGTCATTTGGCCCGCGCCAATCAAGAGCATGCGGTACTCAGGGCCAAAGCTGTTGACCAATTGGTGCTCGTCAATTTGCAAAGCCAATGGCGCATCACTTTGGGCCAGTGTCACAGCGCCCGTGTGCAAGTCGGTGCAGCGCTGCATCAGGCGTCCTTGCTCTAAGGCTCGAATCAATTCGCCCAAGGCCTGTGCGTCGGGATTGAATTCAAGCAGCAGCTCCAAAGTGCCGCCGCAAGGCAAGCCAAAGCGGTGCGCCTCGTCGGCGCTGATGCCGTATTTCAAGAGCTGAGGTGGACTGTCAGTGATGACGTTGACTTTGCTGTACTGCGCGATCAAATCGTCTTCAATGCAGCCGCCTGAGACCGATCCGACCACGGCGCCTGTTTCGCACAAAGCCATGATCGAGCCCACGGGCCTGGGCGATGATCCCCAAGTGCGCACCACAGTGGTCAAGAGCGCGCGTTGCCCGCTTTGGCGCCACGCCTGAAGGGTTCTTAAAACAACGATGTCTAAGTTTTCCATGACGCACTCCAAGTGGTGCAGTTCAGCGCGCCAAAGTCCAGACGGCCGCCATGGCCACCGCCAAGGCCAACCATGTCCAGGTTGGAATTTTGTGAGCTGATGCGGCGATGGTATCGCTGGTCGAGTCAACTTTTTGAGCAGCTGGGTAACGATCCTGAAGGGCTTTCTCGAAGCGTTTGAAAAAATCTTCAGCCAAAGATTTGGCTGCACCATCGATCAAGCGTTGACCCAGTTGGGCCAATTTGCCGCCCACGGTGGAGTGCACGCTGTAATTCAACTCGCAGCCATCGGCGTGGGGTTGCAAAGCAACTTTGGACTCGCCTTTGCCAAAACCAGCCACGCCGCCTTGGGCTTCAAATTGCAACGCATACGAAGTGGGGGCTTGGATGTCAGACAAACTGACTTTGCCTGAAAATTTGGCGGAGACGGGGCCAATTTTGATGGCCACGCCCACGTTGTAAATGTTCTCGGCGCTGACTTCAAATTTCTCACACCCCGGGATGCAGGCTTTTAATATTTCAGGGTCGTTCAAGGCGGCCCAAGCCTGCGCCTGTGTGACGTTCAAAATGCGTTGGCCTTGCATGTCCATGTTCGGTCTCCAAAATTATGTTTTCAAAAGTTTTGCCATGGCTTGGGCCAAGTCTTCCAGGCGCGACAAATTGTGAATCGCCAACATGCCCTTGGCGTGCCGGTGCAAAACGCTGGCACCCGTTGCCAATGGAGCATAGCCTTCAAAGCGAAGCAATGGGTTCAGCCACAGCAAACTTCGCGAGTGACGTTTGAGCCAGATCAATTCAGATTCCAACTCTTGTGCATCCCCCGTGTCCAAGCCGTCGCTGATCAGCAGCACGACGGTGCGCCGGCCGATCAAATCACGCGAGTGCGATTGACGCAATTGTGCCAAAGAATACCCCAAACGTGTGCCCCCTGCAAAGTCGGCAATTTGCTGATTGGCTGCTTGCAGCATCAGATCGCTGTCACGCAGCTTGAAAGCGGCATTCAAGTCTGTCAGGCCCGTTCCAAAAGCGTAAACGCGCCGCGGTGTTTGCCTTGTGGCTTGATGCAAGAAAGCCAAGAGCAAACGCGCATAACGCTCCATCGAGCCCGAGATGTCCACCAAGATCAGCAAAGGCAATGCTTGCGGCCGCCTTTGAAGGCGCAGCAAATTCAGGACCTCCCCGCCGTGGCGAGACGCCATGCGCAGGGTGCGCGGCCAGTCGATGCGTTGGCCGCGCGCCCCAGAGCGGGTGCGCCGGCCTTGAATGCGCGGCAAGGGCAGGGCGGTGTTGCGCGCCAAATGTTCGACCAATTTGAATTCGCTGGCACTCAAGCTTTGAAAATCGGCATGCTGCAAACTTTGCCTTTGACTGGCGCTCATGGCCGCATCAAACTTCACTTCGTCTTCTTTGGGCGTTTTATTTTCTTTGGACTTTGACACTGCTGCCAAGGCTTCTTGCACGCGTGCTTTGCGCGGCACGGCGGGTGCTTTGGCGGGTGCTTTGGGCAGCATCTGCATGAGCAGTTGCTTGGTCAGTTCGGGGTCTTTGAAGTAGGCCGCAAACAATTGCTGAAAGACTTCCAAGTCTTGCTGCCGACTGACCAGCACAGACTGCAGTGCGGCAGCAAAATCATCTTTGCGCGACAAGCCCACACACTGCGCCGACTCAATGGCCAAGCTGATACGAGAGGCGTCCACCTGCAGTCCGGCACGGCGCAACATGCGCCCAAAGCCGGTGATGTTGTCGCTTAATTTGCCGCTGCGGGCATCTCCTAAAAGCATGGTGTGAAATCTTGAGGAATAAACCCAACCTTTAGATTTGCGGGGCTTGCGGCAGCAGCAACTCGTCGATCAAAGGGCCTAAGGCGGCCACGTCTTCGCGCTGCTTGAATAAAATGCCCACAGTGTCTTGGACCACTTCAGAGTCTAGGGTCAGGGTGTCTAAAGCCACCAAGGCTTTGGCCCATTCAACGCTTTCTGCAATGCCAGGCGCACGTTGAAATGCGTTGACGAAGGGCTGGCTGCGCAGACGGCCAACAAACTGCGCCACTTGCTCTGTCAGGTGCGCGCTGGCGCCAGGCACTTGCGAGCGCACCACCGCCAATTCGCGCTCGCGATCGGGGTAGTCCATCCATTGGTACAAGCACCTGCGCTTGACGGCGTCGTTCAACTCACGGGTGCGGTTGCTGGTCAAAATAGTCACGGGTGTGGCTTGTGCCTTGAGTGTGCCCAACTCCGGAATACTCACTTGGTATTCACCCAAGTATTCGAGTAAGAAAGCTTCAAATGGCTCGTCTGCACGGTCAACTTCATCGATCAACAAAAGCGCACCGGGCGCTGGGGTTTGCAAGGCTTGCAGCAAAGGCCGGCGCACCAAGTAGCGCTCTTGGTAGACCTCGCGCTCCACATCGTGTGCCGAGGCGTTGTGCTGGGCCGCGCGCATGTGCAGCAATTGCGCAGCGTGGTTCCACTCGTAAAGCGCCTCGCGTTGCTCCATGCCGTCGTAGCATTGCAAGCGAATCAGGGGACGCCCCAGCACCTTGGCCAAGGCTTTGGCCAGTTCGGTTTTGCCCACACCCGGTTCGCCCTCGAGCAGCAAGGGCCGCTCTAAACGCAGGCTCAAAAAAACGGCGGTGATGAGCCGCCGTTCTGCGAAATAGCCCACACCCTCGAGGGCTTGGGCCAAATCGTTGATTGAATTGAAACTGTCTGTTGCTGTCATCCGTTGGCCTGTTTCACCGCCCTTTGAGTTTGCACGCTGATCATGTGAGCCCGGTAGGCTTTGGATGCGTGCAGGTCGGCATTGAGTTCGCTAGAGTCTACCGCGACGCCGGCAGCCGCTTCGGGCGTGAAACTCTTGCTCAGCGCAGCTTCCAGGCCCGCATGGCGGAACACACCGTTGCCGGCGCCCGTGATGGCCACGCGTGCACCCGAGCCCGATTGCGCCACAAACACTCCCACCAAAGCGAAACGCGATGCAGGTTGGCGAAATTTGGCGTAAGCCGCTTTCTGTGGAATGGGGAAACTGACCGATGTGATCAACTCACCAGCTTGCAGCGCGGTGGCGAACATGCCTTGAAAAAAATCATCGGCTGCGATGGCGCGGCGGTCGGTGTGCACCGTAGCGCCCAAGGCCAACAAGGCGCTGGGGTAGCAGGCTGCAGGGTCGTTGTTGGCCACTGAGCCCCCTAGGGTGCCCATGGCGCGCACTTGCCGGTCGCCAATGCCATCGGCCAAGGCTGCCAAAGCGGGGATCAATTTTTTGACATCGGCGTTGTCGGCCACGTCTTGGTGGCGTGTCATGGCGCCAATGACCAAGTTGTTGCCGTCTTTTTGGATGCCGGCCAAGCCGCTGATGGCAGCCAAATCAACCAAAGTATCGGGCTGTTGCAAGCGCTGCTTCATGGCCGCGATCATGGTTTGGCCACCTGCCAAAACCTGTCCGCCAGCTTGCGCTAGTTTTTGGGCGTCGGCCAAGGAGGCGGGGCGTTCGTATTTGAAAGTGTACATGTGTAATCTCCGAATTGCTTGATCGAATGCTGAGTTAGGCTTTGGCCGATTGGATGGCGGCCCAGACACGGTGCGGTGTGGCAGGCATATCGAAGTCTTTCACGCCCAAGGGTGCCAAAGCGCTCAGCACCGCATTGATCACCGCTGGTGGTGAGCCAATGGCGCCGGCCTCTCCGCAACCCTTGGTGCCCAAGGGGTTGGTGGTGCAAGGCGTGCAGACATGGCCCAGGGCAAACTCTGGGAAGTCGTCCGCGCGCGGCATGGTGTAGTCCATGAAAGAGCCGGTCAAGAGCTGGCCTGTTTCGCGGTCATAGACGCAGTTTTCCATCATGGCTTGGCCAATGCCTTGGACCAGACCACCGTGCACTTGGCCTTCCACAATCATGGGGTTGATGATGGTGCCAAAGTCGTCTACGGCTGTGAATTTGTCAACGCGAACCACGCCTGTTTGCGGGTCAATTTCAACTTCGCAAATGTAGGTGCCTGCAGGGAATGTGAAATTCAGCGGGTCGTAGAAAGCAGTTTCGTTCAGGCCAGGCTCCAGCTTGTCGAGGGGGTAGTTGTGCGGCACATAAGCCGTCAGGGCCACTTGTCCAAATGGGATTTTTTTGTCGGTGCCTTTGACGCTGAATTCGCCGTTGGCAAAATCGATGTCGGCATCGCCCGCTTCCATCAAGTGAGCCGCAATTTTCTTGGCTTTGGATTCGATTTTGTCCAGCGCCCGCATGATGGCAGCGCCGCCCACCGAGATCGAGCGTGAGCCATAAGTGCCCATGCCAAAAGGCACACGCCCGGTATCGCCATGCACGATGTCAACGTTTTCCACCGGAATGCCCAAGCGTGCAGCCACCACCTGCGCAAATGTGGTTTCGTGGCCTTGGCCATGGCTGTGCGAGCCAGTAAAGACCGTCACGCTGCCGGTGGGGTGAACGCGCACTTCGCCGCATTCAAACAGGCCTGCGCGCGCGCCCAGGGCTCCCGCCACATTGCTGGGCGCAATCCCGCAAGCTTCGATGTAACTGGAGTAGCCAATGCCGCGCAGCAAGCCCTTGGCTTGACTGGCCGCTTTGCGGGCTTCAAACCCCGCCACATTGCCCAGCTCTTTGGCTTGGTTCATGCAGGCGTGGAAATCACCCGTGTCGTATTGCAGTGCCACCGGTGTTTGGTAGGGGAACTGGGTGATGAAGTTTTGGCTTCGAATCGCGTCTTGGCTCATGCCCAGCTCAAAAGCGGCGCGCGTGACAATGCGCTCGAGCAAGTAGGAGGCCTCGGGGCGGCCTGCACCGCGGTAGGCGTCGACGGGGGCGGTGTTGGTGAACCAAGCGTCTACTTCCACATAAACCTGCGGCGTGTTGTATTGCCCGGCCAGCAATGTGGCGTACAAAATAGTGGGCACAGCAGTGGAAAAGGTGGACAAATAAGCGCCCAAATTGGCGTCGGTGTGCACCTTCAGTGCCAAGAAATTACCCGCTTTGTCCAGCGCCAATTCGGCGTGGCTGGAATGGTCGCGGCCGTGCGCATCGCACAAGAACGCTTCAGCTCGGTCGCAATTCCATTTGATGTTGCGGTTGAGTTTCTTGGAAGCCCATGTGAGGCACACATCTTCGGCGTAGAGGTAAATTTTGGAGCCAAAACCACCGCCCACATCGGGTGCAATCACGCGCACTTTGTGCTCAGGCAAGCCCAATACAAAGGCCGTCATGAGCAAGCGCTCGACGTGCGGGTTTTGGTTGGAAACGTACAGTGTGTACTCGTCGCTGGCACGGTTGTAAGAGCCGATCGCAGCGCGTGGCTCCATGGGGTTGGGCACCAAGCGGTTGTTGAGCAAGTCCAGTTTGGTCACGTGCGCTGCGCCAGCAAAGGCGGCATCTACCGCCGCTTTGTCGCCAATGGCCCAGTTGTAGCAATGGTTATCAGGCGCTTCGGTGTGCAAGGCGCTGCCTTTTTGGGCGTCGCGCACGTCGACCACGGCGGGCAGGACTTCGTAGTCAACTTCAACCAACTCGGCGGCGTTTTTAGCCTGCTCTAATGTTTCAGCAACAACCATGGCCACATGGTCGCCCACATAGCGCACTTTGCCGTTGGCCAAAATCGGGTGCGGCGGCTCCTTCATGGGTTGGCCGCTGGTGTCGTTGATCAGCCAACCGCAAGGCAGGCCGTTGATTTTGGCGTCGACCACATCGGGGCCGTCCAAAATCGCCACCACACCAGGTGCGGCCAAAGCGGCTGTTTTGCGGATGCTTTTGATGTTGGCATGGGCATGCGGTGAGCGCACAAACACGGCGTGCGTCATGTTGGCCAAGTTGATGTCGTCGGTGTAGTTGCCAGCGCCCGTCAAAAAGCGATAGTCTTCTTTGCGGCGAACGGATTCGCCGATGTGTGGCAGTTTGGAAAAATCAGATGCACCCATGATCGGCTCCTTAAGCTTTCATGCCGGCAGCGCCCAGCTGCACAGACTTGACAATGTTTTGATAACCGGTGCAGCGGCACAGGTTGCCTTCAAGCAATTCGCGTATCTCGGTTTCGCTGGCGTTGGGGTGCCGTTTGCACAAATCAACCGAACTCATGACCATGCCGGTGGTGCAAAAGCCGCATTGCAGGCCGTGACATTCTTTGAACGCCGCTTGCATGGGGTGCAACGTGCCATCGGGTTGGGCCAAGCCTTCTATGGTGGTGATCTCAGCGCCTTGGGCTTGCGCGGTCAGCATGTTGCATGACTTGACGGCACGGCCATTGACATGCACTGTGCACGCGCCGCATTGGGCAGTGTCGCACCCTACATGGGTGCCGGTTAAATGCAAATGCTCGCGCAGCGCTTGGACGAGCAAAGTATTGGGGGCTGCGTCAACCGTGACAGATTTGCCGTTGACCTTCATTTGAACCTGCATGTTCAATCTCCTTGGGTTAATTCACCCTCCAGTAGAGCATGCCGATTCAAACTTATTTTTAGGATTTACCCTAGCCTGACTGCATTAAGTTGGCCGCCTCGACCTGCGCCATTGGTTGACCACCATGGGGATCACCATGGCCACCCCCACCAAAGTGGCTGTCAGGCTGGGCGCAATCATCAGCAAAGCAGCAAACAAGCAAGACAACTGCTCCCAGCGTTTCATCTCGAGCAGCATGAATTTGCTCAAGGCAGCCGCCATCAAGGTGATGCCCAAGATGCAGCCAGTGAAGGTGATGATGAAGCTTTCCCAGGTAAAGCCTTTGGCGACCAGCAAAAGAGAAGGCGAGAACACAAAGACAAAAGGCACCAAGGCTTTGGCCAAACCCAGTCGGAATGCGGTGTTACCGGTTTTGAAGGGGTCACTGCCGGCCATGCCTGCGGCTGCGTAGGCCGCCAAGGCCACAGGTGGGGTGATGTCCGCCAGCACCCCGTAATAAAACACAAAGAAGTGGGCCACCAAAGGCTCCACCCCCAAATTGACCAAGGTGGGGGCGGCCACCGTGACCATGATGATGTAGGTGGCCGTGGTCGGCACGCCGCAGCCCATCAAAATGCAAACCAAGCCCGTCATGATCAAGGCGGCCAGCAGCGTGAGGGTGTTCAGTGACATCCAATCGGTGGGCATCCAAACACCGACCACGGCCGAAATGCTTTGCGCCGCCGCGGTGATGATGTAGCTGATTTTGAAGCCCACACCGGTCAGGGTGACCACCCCAATCACAATGCCCACGGTGGCTGCGGCTGCGCCGACGGCCAATGCATATTTGGCGCCTGTTTCAAGTGCTTCTAGCAAAATTTCAGGAGCGATGCGTCCACGAATGCCTGCCCATACATGGGCCAAGGTGCCCACTGACAATGCGAGTGCAAAAAGACCCAGTTTGATCTCGGTGTTGCTGTTGCCAAAATCAGAAAAAGCGATCAAGACCAAAATAGCGTGCATCAAAATCAACAAGCCCCAGTTTTTCAACTGGTTGCCACTGACCTTGGTGGACACACCCACGATGGCGCAAGAACTGATGCCCACAAAGGCCGCCAAATAAGGCGTGCGGCCGGAAACCAAAATGCTGATCAGTAAGACCAAAGGAATCAAAGTGGGCCAACGCATTTGCAGCGACTCTCGCAAACGCGGCATTTCTTCTTCGGTCAGGCCGCGCAGTCCGTAGCGCTTGGCTTCAAAGTGCACTTGCATGAATACACCAAAAAAGTGCATGAAGGCCGGCACCACAGAAGCGGCAATGATGGTTTGGTAGGGCACGTTCAAAAATTCAATCATCAAGAACGCGGCTGCACCCAAGACAGGCGGAGTGATTTGACCGCCGGTTGACGAGGCGGCTTCCACCGCTGCAGCAAAGTGCTTTTGATAACCCACTCGAATCATCGCGGGAATGGTCAGCGAGCCTACCGTCACCGCGTTGGCCACCGAGGAGCCGCTTAACATGCCAAACAAAGCAGAACCAAATACGCTGACCTTGGCCGGGCCGCCGGCGTAACGCCCGGCTATGCTCGAGGCCACATCCAAAAACAGTTGCCCCAATCCGATGCGTGTGGCCATCACGCCAAACAGCACAAAGTGAAACACATAGGTGGCCACCACGCCCACTGCCACGCCATAGATGCCTTGGCTGGTCAGATACTGGTGGTTGATCATCATGCTCCAGTTGGCGCCGGCATGTTTGAGGAGACCGGGGAAATACGGCCCTGCCAGCGCGTACAGCGTAAAGCCGATGGCAATCATGGGCAGCGGCCAACCCATCGAGCGCCTCGTGGCTTCAAGCAAAGTGATGAACAAAATGCTGCCCATCACCACATCCATCGTGCTGGGGTTGCCCACACGAAACATCAGGTCGCCAAACACATAAGGGATGTAGAGCACACTCACGGCGCAAGCAGCAGCCAAGCACCAATCGACCCAAGGCACGCCACCTGGGCTGCGCCAGTTGCTGCTGGGCGTTTTTTCGGCCGCCGCTGGGCTAAAGGCAAACACCAAAAAAATCATGCCCAGCACGAAAGCCAAATGCACGCCGCGGTGGGTGATCTCTTGCAGCAGACCAAAGCCGGCGGTGTAGTAGTGAAAGCACGACAGCGCAATCAGCAACCATTTGACCAACTGCGTGGCTGGCGGCACTGTGGGCCGAAAGCGCATTTCAGGGTCAAACTGCTCTTCGAGTTCTTGCAGTTTTTGGCCGTCAGGCAGCTGGTTGGTATTGGGCATTGCAGTGGCAGCGTTCATGGCATTTCAAAAGAAAAAACGGGCGAGATCAACTCGCCCGTGGGAGCTCAGCGCAGGGCTGAATTATTTCAAAACACCTGCTTCACGGTAGAACTTTTCTGCACCGGGATGAAAAGGAATGCCAGCACCTAGGACAGCATTTTTCAAGGTGATCAATTTGCCTTTGGCGTGGCCCGCTCCCAAAGCTTTTTGGGTGGCGTCGCTGTACAAGGCTTTGGTGACTTGGTAGATGGTTTCATTGTCCGCTTTGGCACTGGTGACCCACTGCGCACCGACCGACAAAGTGTTGACAGCGTCTACATCTTTGTAAGTGGCTGCAGGGATGTTGTCTTGCGCAAAGAAGCCGCTGGTCGTGCGCAAGGCTTGCGCTTGTGCACCATCGATGGGCAGCAAGGCAATGCCGCCGCCGCTGGAGGCCAACTCGGCAATGGCACCGGCCGGTGCGCCGCCGACGAAGAAGAACGCATCCAAAGCGCCGTCTTTCATTTTGTCAGCTGCTTGGTTGGGCTTGATGTACTCTGGCTTGATCTCAGATTCTTTGATGTTGTAGGCGGCCAAGATCAAGCGGGCGTTGACCAAAGTACCAGAGCCTGGCTCGTCCAAAGCCACGCGCTTGCCTTTGAGCTCAGCAATGCTTTTGATGCCTGAAGATTTTTTAACCACCACGTGGATGGACTCAGGGTACAGGTTGGCGATCAAACGCAGATCTGGAATATTGGGTTTGCCTTCGTAAATGCCGGTGCCCTTTTGGGCCCAGGTGGCCACGTCAGATTGCGAAAAGCCCGACTCCATGGCGCCGCTGGCAATGCCGTTGACGTTGGCCACAGAGCCATTGGTGGCTTGTGCCGTGGCAATCAATTTGCCGGGCTGCGAGACTGCGTTGGCGATCATGCCGCCCACGGGGTAGTAAGTGCCGGCCGTGCCGCCTGTGCCGATGCGAAAGAATTGCTGGGCTTGTGCGCCACTGCTCATGGCCAAAGCCAAGGGCAATGCTGCAGCAAGACTGATGGCGGCAGAGCGCGCAACTTTTTTCAGGTTCATAAAAACTCCATTTAAAACTGATTGAAGACAATCTGCCAGTAGACCGCAAAATTGCGATTTAAGGCATAGGACTAACACCAAGAAATCTGACAGTGTAGAGCCCCGCCCAAGTCAGCAGCAAAGAGCCAAACAAATGCAGGCCGGCGCTGCTCAAAGCCAAAAACAATCGCCCCTGCTGCAGCATGTCAACGACCTCGGCAGAAAAGGTGGAAAAAGTGGTCAAGGCGCCCAAAAATCCGGTGATGCAGGCCAGGCGCCATGCAGGGTCAAGCTGAGGCCAACTTTGAAAAATGGCCACAGCAATGCCAACCAAATAGGCGCCAATCAAATTGGCAGCCAAAGTGCCCAAAGGCAAAAAACCGCTCGCAAGCGTGCTGGGGTTGAGCCACAAGCCCAATTGCCAACGGCCCAACGCGCCCAAACAGGCGCCCAGACAAATGGCGATCATGGCGAGCATGTCAACGGTGCGCTTTCATGGCGAATATGGCGAGGTGGGAAAACCCATTGGCTTTAAATTTTCTCAATGGTAATTTAAAACGGTGGGCCTTCAGCCGCCGAGGGGGCCTCGGTAAAAATATTCTCGCCGCCCAAGGCTTCAACTAAGTCGTTCAAAAGTGGGCCCAGCATACCGGTCGAGAGCAGCACATCGGCATCAAATTTGTCTTCACCATCACTGCCCAGCGCGTCGGGTGCCGTGCCGTCTAGGAAAACAATTTTTTTGAGTTGTAAATTCTCGTGCAACACAAAGCTGGCTTTGCCCTCCCAGCTCAAAGCCAATTGTGTTGGCAATTTGCCCTCGCGCACATGTTTGCGCACCTCGTCAATGTTCAAAAAATGACGCGTGTACTTGACCATGGGCTGATCTTCTGCGCCGGACTTCAAAACACACTCTTTCTCAATGCTCAAGCTGGGTGGCAGGTCTTGACTGCGGGGTGCGAGCAACCATGCGGCCATGGCAGTTTGTGGGGAAATCGAAGTCTGCAAGAGGTTCAGGTCCAGCCCATCTAAAGCCCGCACCAGTTGCGTGATCACTTCGTCGGCCTTGCCGGTGCTGCTGGCGTCGATCACCAACAAGCGCGCTTTGGGGTCGATCCAGACCATCACCGCGCTTTGTTTGGCGAAGGCTTGTGGCATGAGGCTGTGCAAAATATCTTCGCGAATGTCGCGCGTTTCTTTTTTGCCAGGTTTGCGCCCAGTTTGCGTTTGAATTTCTTGCAACTGAACCTCGGCTTTGCGCTTGACCACAGAGCTGGGAACCACCTTGGTTTCAATCAGCAGCTTGGCTATCCATTGGCCTGCCACTGCTTCGAGCAAGGGGCCGTGGGCTTGGCCGCGGGGTTCGGTCCAGCCGACTGATTTGTCTTGTCCGGGGCTGCATTCCACAAACTTGGCGCGAGCCAAAGCGGTTTCAATTTGAGTCGCAGTGGCAGACCAGTTCGGCCCGATGCGGTAGGCCATCACATTTTTAAACACAAAATTCCTTGAACAGACCTTGTGCATTGCGCCCAAGAGGACTGTGATTTTAGTGGATGCGGATGTAGATCACAATCACGCCATACATCACGCCATACGCCAGCGAGGCGGCCACCGGGTGGCAACTGCACAGCTTTTGGCAGGCTCTTAAAGCTGCATCTGCTGGGGCATCCAAGTGACGATCGCGGGGAAAAAATAAATCAGCAACACGGCGACCACCATGAGGAAAAACATGGGCAAGGTGACCTTGGCGATCCAGACCAAATCTTTGCCAGTCATTCCTTGCAACACAAACAGGTTAAAGCCCACAGGTGGTGTGATTTGCGCCATCTCGACCACCAGCACAATGAAAATGCCAAACCACAGTGGGTCGATGCCGGCCTTTTGCACGGTGGGCATGATCACGCCCATGGTCAACACCACCATGGAGATGCCATCCAAGAAGCAACCCAAGACCACATAAAAAACCGTCAAGGCCAAAATCAATTCAAATTGGCTCAGGCCCAAGGTGGCGATCCATTCAGCCAGGTGTCGCGGCAAGCCAATGTAGCCCATGGACAGGGTTAAAAACGAGGCGCCTGCCAAGATCAAGGCAATCATGCAATAAAGGCGCGTAGCGCCCATCAAAGCCTCTTTGAAGCTGAACCAGTTCAGTGAGCCTTGCAAGCCCGACAAGACCATGGCGCCAACAACCCCCACGGCCGCAGCTTCGGTGGCAGTGGCAATGCCGGCGTAAATCGAGCCCAACACAGCCACAATCAAACACACCACGGGTATCAAGCTGCCGGACTCGCGCACTTTTTCCATGAAGGTGTATTGGCGGTCAATGGCAGGCACCAACTCGGGGTTGCGCAAAGCCCAAAAAATAATATAGCCAGAGAACAAACAAGCCAGCATCAGGCCAGGCAAAACGCCGGCAATGAAGAGTTTGGCAATCGACACATCGGCCGTCACGCCATACACGATCATGATGATCGAGGGCGGAATCAAAAGGCCTAAAGTGCCCGCACCGGCCAAAGTGCCAATGACCATGTCCTCAGGGTAGCCGCGCTTGGACAATTCGGGCAATGTCATTTTTCCAATCGTGGCACAGGTGGCCGCTGACGAGCCAGAAACTGCTGCAAAAATGGTGCAACCCGCCACATTGGTGTGCAGCAGGCGGCCTGGCAATGCCTGCAACCAAGGCGCCAGCCCTTTGAACATGTCTTGGCTCAAGCGCGTTCGAAAAAGAATTTCTCCCATCCAAATGAACAAGGGCAAGGCGGTGAGCGTCCAGCTGGAGGACGAGCCCCAAATCGTGACCGCCATGGCGTCGCCAGCGGGGCGACTGCTGAACAATTGCATGGCCACCCAAGCCACGCCCGAGAGCGACAAGCCGATCCAAACGCCGCTGCCTAAGATGAGAAACAGCGTTGTAACCAGCAAGCCGGTAATGAGCAAATCATTCATGGTTTATTCGTTGTGCAGGGCTTCTTCGGAGTTGACTGCTGTGCGCTGGCCGAGCCACTCCAAAATAAATTCGTCAATGAATGCAATGGCCAAAACCAAAGTGCCCAGCGCCATGGCCAGCTGCGGAATCCACAAAGGGGTGGCGTCGTTGCTGGTGGAGATATCGTTGAAAGTGTAAGACTGCCATGACAGGCGTACGCTGTAGTAGGCCATCAAACAGGCCAAAAAACTCGCCATGCCCAAAGCCCAAAGTTCGATGCCTGTGAGCCAAGCGCCTTGGAATCGACTGATGAGCACGGTCACGCGAATGTGTTCACCTTTTTTCAGGGTATGCGCCAATGCCAAAAAGCCACTGGCCGCCATGCAATAGCCGGCATAGGCGTCGGTGCCGCGCAGATGAAAGTGAAACTCACGCCCAGCAATCGAGAGCAAAACCATGACCAGCATGGCGCACATGAACAGCGCCGCCAAAGCGGCAGCGCTGTCATACACGCGGTTAAGCAAGGCGCGCATGCTGCTTAGGGCTTGTTGTAGGCGTCAACCAAGGCCTTGCCTTCAGCGCCTGCTTTTTCAAGCCATTCTTTGAGCATGACGTCGCCCACTTTTTTCATGTCGGCTTTGAGTTGTGCGGATGGGGTCACAATGCTCATGCCATTCTTTTTGAGCAGGTCAATGTATTCGCCATTTTTGGCTTGTGACAATTTCCAGCCCCGGGTATCGGCCTCGGCGCCGGCCTTGAGCACCGCTTGCTTGGTGCTGGCATCCAGCGCATCAAAAGCGGCCTTGTTCATGATCACGGCATTTTTAGGCAACCAAGCTTGGGTGTCATACCAGTACTTGATGTGCTCGTAGGTTTTGGTGTCGTACCCGGTTGAGCCCGAGGACATGTAGCTCTCGATCACGCCAGTGGCCATGGCTTGTGACAATTCAGCCGCTTGCACCGTGACGGGCTGTGCGCCCACCAACTCTGCAATGCGCGCGGTCGAGGGGCTGTAGGCGCGCCACTTCACACCTTTGAGATCAGCCGCTGATGTGATCGGTTTTTTGACATAAATGCCCTGTGGCGGCCAGGCCACTGCATACAACAGCATCATGCCTTGCTCACCCAATTTTTTCTCAAGGAAGGGGCGCTGCACTTTGTACAGCTTCATGGATTCTTCGTAACTGTCTGCCAAGAAAGGCAGTCCATCTGCGCCAAAAATTTGCCATTCGTTTTGGAAATTGGCCAGCAAAATTTCACCCATCTGAGCTTGACCGCCTTGTACCGCGCGTTTGATCTCGGGGGCTTTGAACAGGGAGGCATTGGCGTGCACCGTGATTTTGAGTTTGCCGCCGGTGGCTTTGTCGACATCGTTGGCAAATTGCACCAAGTTTTCGGTGTGGAAATTGTTGGCGGGGTAGGCGGCAGGCAAGTCCCACTTGGTTTGAGCTTGCGCGGCCGTCATGGCCAAGCTGCTCAGCAGTGTGGCGCTCAGCGCCAGTGATAGGGTGCGACGTTTCATAGGGGTTCCAGTCAGAAAGGTGGGAAAGGTTCAGCAAGACGCATACCAGCTTATTGCGCCCAAGTTGGTGCAAATAACCCGTGCCATGACTGTAGGCACATTCATGCCATTTGGGATCGGTATTTTCCCTGTATGTCAATAAATTGTTGATAATTTGTTAATATAATGGATAGACTCTCTTGCATTGTTTTCTTTAGAGGGGTTAGGTCATGCCGCGTAAATCAAGCACTCCCGCTGCGCCGGCCTCGTCAGCTGCGCCTGCCACTAGGGCCTCGCACAAGCATCCTGCCATGCCCATCGTTTCATCTGCCCATTTGGTCTCGCCCGAGAGCGCTGAGATGAGTGAGTTTGAGTTTGGCTTGATCGTGGCAGGCAACGCCTTTCACCGCTGGATCGTGCACTGCATGTCAGCCGCGGGATTGAAAGATTTGACGCCTTTGGATGTGTTGGTGCTGCACCATGTCAGTCACCGCGCACGCGACAAGCGCTTGGCCGACATTTGTTTCATCATGAACATTGAGGACACCCACTTGATCAACTACGCCTTGAAAAAATTGCAAAGTTTGGGCGTCGTGGCCTCACACAAAAGTGGCAAAGAAGTGACCTATGCCGCCACCGAGAGCGGCCGCTCCGCGGTGCAGCGCTACAGAGAAATCCGGGAGAGCTGTTTGATTGATGCCTTGCAGGCCGATGACAGCTTGAACAAAGACATTGGCGACTTGGCTCGGCTGCTGCGCGTGTTGTCCGGCATGTACGACCAAGCCGCGCGCGCTGCCGCTTCACTTTGAAGGAATACAGCCGTGAGCATTCAAAGCACAGCTATTGCCAAAGACCTCGTCAAGCGCATGGCGGACAGTCCCAGCCAAGCCCTGACGCCAAGCCAGAAGTGGCAATTTTGGATTGACCGAGGCGGCACTTTCACCGATGTGGTGGGAAAAAACCCAGAGGGTCAATTGTTCACGCACAAGCTCTTGTCGGAAAACCCAGATCATTACAAAGACGCCGCCGTGGCGGGCATTCGGTATTTATTGGGTTTGACGGCAAATCAGGCCGTCACGCCCGAGTTGGTCAGCTGCGTCAAGATGGGCACCACAGTGGCTACCAACGCGCTGCTCGAGCGCAAAGGCGAGCGCACCTTGCTGGTCACCACCCGGGGCTTTCGCGATGCACTGCGCATCGCGTACCAAAATCGACCTCGATTGTTTGACCGGCACATTGCCTTGCCCGAGTTGCTGTACAGCCAAGTGATCGAAGCGCATGAACGCATGTCGGCCCAGGGGCAAGTGATCGAGCCCTTGGACCTGGCCCATTTGAAAGGGCAACTGCAAACGCAATGGGATGCGGGCTTTCGCAGCGTGGCGATTGTTTTCATGCACGCTTACCGTTACACCGCGCATGAACAAGCCGCCGCCAACATGGCGCAAGAAATGGGGTTCACTCAAATCAGCACTTCGCATCAAACCAGCCCTTTGATGAAGTTTGTCAGCCGCGGCGACACCACCGTGGTCGATGCGTATTTGTCGCCCATCTTGCGCCGCTATGTCGAGCAAGTGGCCGGTCAAATGCCTGGCGTCAAGTTGATGTTCATGCAGTCTTCAGGCGGCTTGACCGATGCCCATGCGTTCGCTGGCAAAGATGCCATTTTGAGCGGCCCGGCCGGCGGTATCGTGGGGATGGCGCGCACAGCGCAAGCGGCTGGGCACGACAAAGTCATTGGTTTTGACATGGGCGGCACTTCCACCGATGTCTCGCATTTTGCGGGCAGTTTTGAGCGTGAATTTGAAACCCAAGTCGCCGGCATTCGCATGCGCGCGCCCATGATGAGCATTCACACTGTGGCCGCCGGAGGCGGTTCTTTGCTGCAGTTCGATGGCGCTCGCTTGCGTGTGGGCCCGCAAAGCGCCGGTGCCCACCCCGGCCCAGCCAGCTACCGCAGGGGCGGCCCGTTGAGCGTGACCGACGCGAATGTGTTGGTGGGCAAAGTGCAAGCTGAATTTTTTCCTGCAGTGTTTGGGCCCGACGGTCAACAAAGTTTGGATGCGCAAGTGGTGCAAGAAAAATTTGCTGTGCTGGCAGCCCAAATGCAGCGCACCCCCGAAGAGGTGGCCGATGGTTTTTTGCGCATTGCTGTGCAGCAAATGGCCAATGCCATCAAGAAAATATCGGTCGCGCGCGGCTACGACGTCACGCGTTACACCTTGCAGTGTTTTGGTGGTGCCGGAGGCCAACACGCTTGTTCGGTGGCCGATGCGCTGGGCATGCAGCAAGTGTTTGTGCACCCTTTGGCCGGTGTGTTGTCGGCCTATGGCATGGGCTTGGCCGATCAAAGTTTGATCCGTGAGCAAGCCGTGGAAGTGCGACTCACACCCGAGGCCATGCCTTTGCTGACAGGGCCCCTCCTGCAATTGGCCCAAAGCGCGCAAGCTGAACTTCTTTTGCAAGCCGGGTCTGGTGATATTCAAGTGCACCAACGCGTGCACGTGCGCTACGAAGGCAGTGATTCTGCTTTGATGGTGAGCATGGGCAGCATGGCAGACATCACCGAGCGCTTTGAAAATGCATACCGCCAACGCTTTGCCTTTTTGATGCAAGGCAAAGCATTGATGGTCGAGGCGGTGTCGGTCGAAGCCGTGATCCAAGGCGATGTCACCATTGAAATTGAAAAAATTCTGCAAGCGCCGCGTCAAGCGCCACAGCGTGCCCTCGTTCGCATGTTCAGTGCTGGCTCCGAGGGGCAGTCCCGGTGGTGGCAGGCGGCCTTGGTGGTGCGGGAAGATCTGCAGCCCGGTGATGTGATCCCAGGCCCGGCCATCATTGCAGAAAAAAATGCCACCACCGTGGTCGAGCCCGGCTGGCAAGCCCAAGTCACGGCCTTGGACCACTTGCTGCTCCAGCGTGTAGAGCCACGGCAAACGCAGCACGCCGCGGGCACCAGCGTGGACCCTGTGCTGCTGGAAGTTTTTAACAATTTGTTCATGAACATTGCCGAGCAAATGGGCTTGCAACTGCAAAACACGGCTTACTCGGTCAACATCAAAGAGCGCTTGGATTTTTCTTGCGCACTGTTCAATGCGCAAGGCAACTTGATTGCCAACGCACCGCACATGCCTGTGCACTTGGGCAGCATGGGTGAGAGTATCCAAACAGTCATTCGTGAAAATCAGGGCACTATGCAACCCGGTGATGTGTTTGTCTTGAATGACCCCTACCACGGCGGCACCCATTTGCCTGACGTGACCGTGATCACCCCTGTGTATTTGGGAGCGGCTACAAGCCCTGAGTTTTATGTCGGCTCGCGCGGCCACCACGCTGACATTGGCGGCACAACGCCGGGCTCCATGCCGCCGTTTTCCACCAGCATCGAAGAGGAAGGCGTGCAAATCAACAACGTGAAATTGGTCGTGCAAGGTGTTTTGCAAGAACAAGCCATGCTCGATTTGCTGGCCAGCGGCCGCTACCCCAGTCGCAATCCGCAGCAAAACATGGCCGACCTGCGCGCACAATTAGCCGCCAATGAAAAAGGCTTGCAAGAGCTGCGCAAGATGGTCAGTGAGTTTGGCTTGGAAGTGGTGCAGGCCTACATGCACCATGTGCAAGACAATGCGGAAGAATCAGTTCGCCGCGTCATCACGCGCATGAAAAACGGCAGCTTTATTTTCCCGCTGGACAATGGCGCGCAGATTCAAGTGGCAGTGCGTGTCAATGCGCAAGAGCGAAGTGCGCAGATTGATTTCACCGGCACCAGCCCCCAGCAAAGCAACAATTTCAATGCCCCCACAGCGGTGTGCATGGCTGCTGTGCTGTATGTGTTCAGAAGCTTGGTCAACGACGACATTCCTTTGAACGCAGGTTGCTTGAAGCCTTTGGAGGTGATCATTCCACCTGGTTGCATGCTCAACCCCAACTTTCCCGCTTCAGTGGTGGCGGGCAATGTGGAAACTTCGACTTGCATCACCAACGCGTTGTTTGGCGCCTTGGGGGTGATGGCCGGCAGCCAGCCCACCATGAACAATTTCACCTTTGGCAATGCCAAGTACCAGTACTACGAAACCATCTCGGGCGGCAGTGGCGCGGGTGTGATGCTAGGCGCCATGGGTCAAGTTCAATCAGGCTTTGCGGGAACCAGTGTGGTGCAAACCCACATGACCAATTCGCGTTTAACGGATCCTGAAATTTTGGAGTTTCGCTTTCCTGTGCGCTTAGAAAGCTACGCATTGCGCGAAGGCTCGGGCGGTGCTGGGCAGTGGCCTGGTGGCCAAGGCGGTGTGCGGTGCATTCGATTTTTAGAGCCCATGACGGCCAGCATTTTGTCCAACGGCCGCATCCACCCTGCCTTTGGCATGGCCGGTGGCATGCCGGGCGCACCCGGTATCAACCGGGTGCAGCGCAAAGACGGCAGTTTTGAAATGTTCGGCCACATCGCTCAAGTTGAAATGGCTGCGGGCGATATTTTCGAAATCCACACGCCAGGCGGTGGCGGCTATGGGCCGGTATCGCCAGGCTGAAAATTCTGCGCCGCAATGCTCTCAGGCCTGCGGTGCTGCCTTCTCCTTCAGGATGGCGAAGCCGCAACAGGAGTGCTGACAGCTGTGCTGGTTTTGTCTGACTTGGATTTGGCAGGCACTTTGGCGATGATGTCAGCGCCAGCCGGTTTTTCTTTTGTGCCCTTGGGTGATTTTTCGTTCTTTCCTGCTGTTTTATCGCTGCCACCCTTGAAACTGCTGCCATTGACAGTCAGGCCTTGTGCGGAATATTTGACAGCGCTTTTTTCACCGAAGCCACTGACGCGGTTTATCAAGTCGGGCCAATCTTTGAAGCTGCTTTTTTTGCGCTCGTCCAAAATTTTGCCTGACAGCGAAGGGCCAATTCCTTTGATGCCATCTAAATCAGCGGCACTGGCTTTGTTCACATCGACCGCGGCAAAACTTGCAAACGCCAACAACATGGCCAACAGGCACACACATTTTTTTAACATGAAAAACTCCTGGGGTTGTGCGCCGCGCTAAAACAGCGCGGCTGCCCCTGTTCAACGCAGCCCTGGCCCAGAAGGGGGACCCGATGAAAGCGCATGAAAGCCGAAACATCGACAGCGCGAAAAAATCAACGGCGAAAAATTTGAAAAACCAAGCCTTTGAGTGCCAGGCACCACATGGCAAATGCAATCCACACCATCAACTCTGAAATCCAGATCAAGGGTGGAAATTCAGCGGCAAGCCCCAGCCTTGCGCTGGCCACTGCGTACATGCCCAGCGGAAACACAAAGCTCCACAGGATGGGCTCATAGCGCAGTGGCGTTCGGTGCACCACGTGTTTCCAAATGAAAAAAAGCAGCAGCAAAGGCAGCCACCATGTGGCCCAGGCCCAAATCATCATCGTGATGCCATCCACAAAGGGGCGCTGCGCCACCAGAAAAGCCAATTGTGGTTCGCTGACCATCAGGCTGGTGCCGGCATTGGCGCAAATCGCAGCCGCACCCATGACCACCCACATCAGAGGGGAAATTTGCTCTGGTTTGAGCGTCAAGAAAAATATGCGGTAGCAAAAAAGAGTGACGAAAATGCCATAAAACGCTAAACCCAAACCCCATAGCATGTGGATTTCAACCATCATGTATTGGGTGTAAATTCCCAGATCGGGTGCAATGCGTGCACCCAGCAAGACCAGCGACTCGGTGCCAACGATGGCAATCAACCAACCTCCGTGCACGATGTTGACGTTGTGCTCATGGGTCAAAAAAGTCAGCACGCTGAAGCTGAGGTACAGCAGTGTGCACCATGAAACGAATGCGAATCCCCAGCATGCGATGGCCGCTGTGGTGTGGCCCCGAGCGTGCAAGAGCATGCCCAGAATGTCGGTCGCTGCCACCAGTGTGAAGTAAGAAAAAACCATGCGCGGGTTGAGCAAGTCGCTGCGCACTGCCGCAAGGTGGCGAATGACGCGCGCAACGCTGAGGGCCAATAGGACAGCCCAAGCAAAAAGGGCCAAGGCATAAAGCACATCGGCCAGCCCATCCAATTGCAAAGTAGAAAAGCCAATCGAAATGATGCCGCTGGCCATCACCATGGCAAAGTTGCCCGGATGCAAAGTTTCAAGCCAATTCGATTCGGGCGCTGAGTCGGCTTGCATCACAGCTCTTCAATTCGCCGCGCCGGGTAACTGTCCCAAGCTTGGCAGCCAGGGCAATGCCAGAAATGTTCTATGGCTTCAAAGCCGCAGGCGGCGCACCGGTAGCGCGCCAGCGGCCTGGCCGCTTGCTCCAAGGCCTTTTGCACGGCTGCGTGGTCTTCTTGCGAAAGCGAGGTTTCGCCTGCCAGCCATCGGGAAGCGGCTATCAAGGACGGCTGAAGTTTCAGGTGCTCAATGTAGCGCTGGCGCGCTGTCTGCGCGCCTTCAGGTGAGTCTTGTTCTGTTTGCAAGCTCACAATGGCTTGCATGACATCAATGCAAGGACTGAGCGCGTAGTGCGCTTGCAAAATTTCCAAGCCCTGCTCAGAGGCCTGTGCGGCAAGCGCGGCGCGCGCCAAACTGGCCGCTGCCAAAGGGGCTGCCAATGCAGGGGCTTCAAACAAATGCGTCAGCGTGGCCAAGGCTTGCGCAGCTTGCCCCATGCTCAATTGCAGTTGCCCGAGCAACAAACGCGCACGCGCTGCTTCAGGCGCTTGCGAAATGGCCTCAAGCAACAATTTGGCAGCACCGGCTTGATCGCCCTGGGTAATCAATTCTCGCGCCTGCTCGCACAGGTAATGGGCCAAACGCGCGGCGAAGTTGACTTCGCCAGAACGCTCCAACTGTTCAGCCACAGCGCGTGCCTGGGGCCACTCGCGTGAGCGTTCGTAAATTGCCAATCGGGCCAATCGAGCTTGACCCTCAAACGAAGTGCCTTCGAGTTTTCGCAGCGCGTCTTCAGCGCGGTCGAGCAAACCGGCTTTCAAAAAATCTTTGGCCAAGGCGTTTTGCGCGCGTTGCCGGTCAGCAGCGCTCAAGTCGCCGCGCGAGAGCAAGTGCTCATGCACGCGCACAGCGCGCTCGTACTCGCCTCGGCGGCGAAATAAATTACCCAAAGCAAAATGCAACTCGGAGGTGTCGGGATCGCTTTGCACGGCTTCAATGAAAGCATCAATGGCCTTGTCTTGCTGTTCGTTCAACAAGAAATTCAAACCTTTGAAATAAGCCCGCGGAGCTTGCCGGTTGTCGATGCGCAATTGCCGAAGGTCCAGGCGCGAGGCCAGCCAACCCATGCCAAAGGCCACGGGCAAGCCAATCAAAATCCAGATCAGGTCAAGTTCCATTGGAAGGCTCCGCGGCACCCACTCCTGGGGCCGCTGCCGTCATGGCGGTCTTGGCCGCTTGGCGTTGACGCCACCATCGCGGCACCATGCCCAGCACGCCCACGATGAGGCCCAAGGCAAAAGCCATCAGCACCACCAAGACCATGGGCGCACGCCATTGGGTGCCAAAGAAAAAATACACACTGGCCTCGTGCTGATTGTTCAGCGCGAAAGCAAACAGGGTGAAAAATACGACTGCATTCACAGTCCACTGAAGCAGCTTGAGAAATTGTTTCATGAATTGCCTCGGTCAGTAGAGGTAATTCTATAGGCCAGTGCCAACACGTGTTGGAACTCAGCCCACCTTGGCTTTGGGCGCGGCGGCGATGCCTTGGTCCACGGCTTCGCGCAATGCTTTGCCAGGCTTGAAATGGGGTACCCGTTTTTCGGGGATTTGAACGCTTTGGCCTGAGCGCGGATTGCGGCCCACACGGGGAGGGCGGCGGTTGATGGTGAAACTTCCAAATCCGCGAATCTCAATGCGATGGCCTTTGAGCAAGGCATCGCTCATGGCGTCAAGCACCGCTTTGACGGCAAATTCTGCGTCGCGGTGGGTCAACTGCTCAAAGCGGGCCGCCAAGGCCTCAACAAGATCGGAGCGGGTCATGGGAAAGTCTGGGAATCAAATAAAAAGGCTTTTGCGCATAGAAAAAGCCTCAGCCAAATCCCCGTCTAGGGACTTGGCCAGAGGCTTTGTTCAGTCAGTGGGTCATTTAAGCCGCGTCGTTGTTGTCCAACTTGGCGCGAAGCAAAGCGCCTAAGCTGGTGGTGCCGGCGTTTTCACGCGAAGATTGCTGCGACAAAGAAGCCATGGCTTCTTGTTGGTCCGAAGCATCTTTGGCTTTGATCGACAACTGGATGTTGCGCGTCTTGCGGTCCACATTGACCACCACGGCTGTGACTTCGTCGCCTTCTTTGAGCAAGCTGCGAGCGTCTTCCACGCGATCGCGTGAAATTTCGCTGGCGCGTAAGTAGCCAATGATGTCTTCGCCCAAGTCAATCTCAGCGCCGCGAGCGTCAACCGTCTTGACTTTGCCTGTGACGATTTGACCTTTGTCATTGAGCGTCACGAAGGTGGTGAAGGGGTCGCCGTCGAGTTGCTTGATGCCCAAGCTGATGCGCTCGCGGTCAACGTCCACTGCCAACACGATGGCCTCAACGTCTTGACCCTTCTTGTAGTTGCGAACAGCGGCTTCGCCAGTCTCGTTCCATGACAAGTCAGACAAGTGCACCAAACCATCGATGCCAGCGGCCAAGCCCACGAACACGCCAAAGTCGGTGATCGATTTGATCGGGCCCTTGACGCGGTCACCGCGCTTGGTGTTTTGTGCAAATTCTTGCCATGGGTTGGCGCGGCATTGCTTCATGCCCAAGCTGATGCGGCGTTTGTCTTCGTCGATCTCCAAGACCATGACTTCAACTTCGTCGCCCAATGCAACGATTTTGGAAGGTGCAATGTTCTTGTTGGTCCAGTCCATTTCAGACACGTGCACCAAGCCTTCGATGCCTGGCTCGAGTTCCACAAACGCGCCGTAGTCGGCAATGTTGGTGATCTTGCCAAACATGCGCGTGCTTTGGGGATAGCGGCGGTTCACGCCCATCCAAGGATCGTCGCCCATTTGTTTGAGGCCCAAGGACACGCGATTTTTCTCAGTGTCAAACTTGAGAATCTTGGCGGTGATTTCCTGGCCGGCTTGCACCACTTCGCTGGGGTGACGCACGCGGCGCCATGCCATGTCGGTGATGTGCAGCAAACCATCGATGCCGCCCAAGTCCACAAACGCACCGTACTCGGTGATGTTCTTGACCACACCGTGAACCACTGAGCCTTCGCGCAGTGTTTCCATCAGTTTGGCGCGCTCTTCGCCCATCGAAGCTTCAACCACAGCGCGGCGTGACAAGACGACGTTGTTGCGCTTGCGGTCCAACTTGATGACCTTGAACTCCATGGTCTTGTTTTCGTAGGGCGAGAGGTCTTTGGTAGGTCGTGTGTCAACCAAAGAGCCGGGCAAGAAAGCGCGAATGCCGTTGACCAAAACAGTCAAACCACCTTTGACTTTGCCGCTGGTGGTGCCAGTGACAAATTCGCCAGACTCCAAAGCTTTTTCAAGCGACAGCCAAGAGGCCAAACGCTTGGCCGTGTCACGGCTCAAAATGGTGTCGCCGTAGCCGTTTTCGATCGAGCCGATGGCCACAGACACAAAGTCGCCCACTTGGACTTCGATCACACCCAGATCGCTTTTGAATTCTTCCAGAGGCACGTAGGCTTCAGATTTGAGGCCGGCGTTAACAACCACGAAGTTGTGTTCGATGCGAACAACTTCGGCGGTGATCACTTCGCCCGGGCGCATTTCGGTGCGCGTCAGTGATTCTTCAAATAGGGCTGCAAAAGATTCAGACATTCAATTTTTCCTCATCCACAAAAAGGTCTGACGACAGCGAGATTGCGTCGTTACCAAGGCTGATTGCGGCTGTTGTGTGCGTTTTCACGCGGGTTAAGTTAATGAACCGTTTGGCCAGTGCGCAAGCTGCGCGAAGGGTGCCAAGCGGGCCGTTGCAAGTCTTTCAATTGAGAGTTGAAAAGCCTTGCCTGCGTTGCCACCAGTCAAGCACTTGAGCCACCGATTGCTCAATGGACAAATGCGAGTTGTCTAGTTGCATTGCGTCTTGCGCTGGGGTTAAGGGCGCAACGCTACGGGATCGGTCCCGAGCATCGCGTGCCTCTAGGTCGGCGCGAAGAGTATCGAGTTTAGCCGAAAAACCTTTAGAAATCAACTGCTTATACCGCCGCAGGGCACGTTTATCTGCGCTGGCGGTCAAAAATACCTTCAAAGGGGCCTGTGGAAAGATCACCGTGCCCATGTCGCGGCCATCGGCCAGCAGCCCGGGCAGACGCTGAAAACTGTGCTGCAAAGCCAGCAAAGCGGTGCGAACTGCGGGCAAAGTAGACACTTTGGAGGCGTTCATGCCGCCTTCTTCGCTTCGAATGGCGTCGCTCACGTCTTGGCTGCCCAGCAGCACCTGTTCGCCAGAAAAGCGGACCGGCAACTTCGCCGCCAGGGCTGCAATGGCCATTTCGTTGTCGGGCTCTAGCGCCAGCCCCGCTTGCAGGGCGGCGTAAGCCGTCACGCGGTAAAGCGCGCCTGAATCCAAATAGTGGTAACCCAAACGGGCTGCAACTTGGCTGGCCAAACTGCCTTTGCCAGAAGCGGTGGGCCCGTCGATGCAAATCACCGGTATGCAGGCTGTGTCAGTTCGGCTCAGGCTGAACAAGGCCTCAAAGTAATCTGGGAAAGTTTTGGCCACGCATTGAGGGTCTTCGATGCGCACCGGCAAATGATCTGGGTTGAAAGCGGCCAAAGAAAAACACATGGCCACGCGGTGATCGTCGTAAGTGTGAATGCTGGCTTGCTGCCATTGCCCTTGCGCCAAAGGATGCACGCGCAGCCAGTCAGGGCCTTCTTCGACCGTGGCGCCCAGCTTACGGCACTCTTGGGCCATGGCCGCAATGCGGTCGGTTTCTTTCACGCGCCAACTGGCGATGTTGTGCAAGGTGCTTGGGCCGTCAGCGTACAAAGCCATCACTGCCAAAGTCATGGCGGCATCGGGGATGTGGTTGCAGTCCAAATCGATGCTCTTCAAGGGCCAAACGCCGCGCTGTATCTCTAGCCAATTGGGGCCACTTTCAATGACCGCACCCATTTGCTGTGCGGCCTGAACAAAGCGGATGTCACCTTGAATCGATGCGGCGCCAACACCCTGAATGCGCACTGGTTTTTCGGTGCCCGCCAAAGCGCCCAGCGCAATGAAATAACTGGCCGAGGAGGCATCGGCTTCCACATGAATTTCGCCCGGAGATATATACCGACTGCCCGCTGAAATGACAAAGCGCTCCCAGCCCTGGCGCTCGATTTGAATGCCAAAACGCGCGAGTAAATTCAAGGTGATCTCAATGTAGGGTTTGGAGATCAACTCACCCATCACCTCGATCAGGATGTCTTTTTCAGCTGCCAACGGCAAAGCCATGAGAAGGGCGGTTAAGAATTGACTTGACACATCGCCACGCACTTGAATCGGCGCGTCCAGTTTCAGTTGGGGCGAGCCGATCTGCAAGGGCGGGTAGCCGTCTTGGCCCAAGTAGTCAACGTGGCAACCTAGCATGCGCAAGGCGTCGACCAAATCACCGATGGGTCGCTCGTGCATGCGCGCCACACCTTGAAGTGTGAAGGCGCCGCCCATGACTGCCAAGGCTGCGGTCAACGGGCGCATGGCCGTGCCGGCGTTGCCTATGAAAAATTCAATGGCTGCAGCAGGCTTTTGCACTCTGCCATCGGCAAGGCCAAGGCCTGTGATGCGCACGCTGGAGCCTGGGGATGCAACAGCGCCAATGTCTTTCGCCGCAGCAGGATGGGCGGCTTCATGCAAGTGCTCCACGCCGCAGCCTAACTGCTTCAAAGCCACCAGCATCACGCGGGTGTCGTCCGAGTCGAGTAAATCGTGCACCAGCGTTTGGCCTTGGCACAAGGCCGAGAGCAACAACACACGGTTGGAAATGCTTTTCGATCCCGGCAGATGGATGGCCCCGCCCGCTTGTGTGAGGTGCGGAAGATCGAGAAATGGCGTGGCAAACATGGCTTTAAATGAAAGTTTCAATCCAAACAGAATGCCAGCTTAAACATCAGAGTCGCTGCTGCCGCTCAAGCGCCACGCAGCGCGTGTGGCGCTGGCCTTGGCAATCAGTTGTTGCAAGACCTTGGGCTGGCCTTGTTGCAGTGCGGTTTCAAAATCTTCCAAGGCTTGGCGCAGTAAGGCAGTTTGACGCAAAACCTCATGTCGATTGGCCATCAAAATATCGCGCCAAATCACGGGGTCGCTGGCGGCAATTCTGGAGAAATCTCTGAAGCCTGGCCCGCCCATGGCCAGCCACTGGGCGCCATCAGCTTGCGCTGCAATGGCGTTGATCAGCGCATACGCCAGCAAGTGCGGCACGTGGCTGACGGCGGCAAAAGTAGCATCGTGTTGCGCAGGCGTCATTTGGAAAACATGACCGCCCAAGCTGCGCCAAATTTCTTGGGCCAAGGCCACTTGCAACACGCCCGAGCTGGCAGTCGGTGTCAAAATCACTTGGCGATTCTGGTACAGATCAGCATCCGCGTGCTCAATGCCGGCCACCTCTTTGCCTGCAATGGGATGGGCCGGCACAAAGCAACTGAGTTTGCCAGCCAAAGTTGTTTGGGCCACCGCCACCACATCTGATTTGGTCGAGCCCACGTCCATCAGCAAAGCGCTGGAGGGCATGGCTTGGGCAATGGCCTCAAAGCACTGGGCGGTGGCACTCAAAGGCACGGCCAGCAAGACCAAGTCTGCGCCTTCAACGGTTTTTTCAATGCTCTCATGGGCCTGATCAATCACGCCCAATGCCAGCGCTTTGTGGCGCGTTGTCTCGCTGGCGCTGAAGCCGTGGATGTGACTGGCCCAACCCGCCCGGCGGGCAGCCAGCGCAAACGAGCCGCCCATCAGGCCACAGCCAATCAGGGCTAATTTCTGAGGCTTCATTGGCTCACCGGGTAAGAGCCTAAGACCTTGTAGAAGGCGCACAAACTTTGCAGCTCTTTCAATGCTGCCGCTACGTGCGCTTGACTGGTATGGCCTTGAATATCGATGTAGAAAAAGTATTCCCATTGCCCTGATTTGGCAGGGCGAGACTCAAAGCGCGTCATCGAGACGCCATTGTTTTTGAGTGGCACAAGCAAGTCATGCACCGCGCCAGGCCGGTTGGGCACCGAGACCACCAAGCTGGTGCAGTCATTGCCAGACATGGGCGGTGTGCCCAGCGTTTGGGGCAAACAAATGATGGCAAACCGCGTGCGGTTGGTGGCCTCATCTTGGATGGCATGGGCCACGATGTGAAGACCAAACTGGGCTGCTGCGCGCTCGCTGGCAAGGCCGGCCCAGCTGGGGTGGGCAGCGGCCAAACGTGCGCCTTCGGCGTTGCTGGAAACCGCTCGGCGCTCGGCATGGGGCAAGTGCTGTGACAACCAAGCTTGGCATTGGGCCAAGGCTTGTGGGTGGGCCAAGACCACTTCAATGCCGTCCAAGCTGTTGCTTTGGCGCAGCAAGTTGTGTCGCACCATCAAGCTGATCTCGCCAATCACATGCACGGGCGAGCGCAAGAACAAATCAAGAGACCTGGCAACCACGCCTTCGGTTGAATTTTCCATGCCCACCACGCCAAACTGCGCGGTGCCGGCCGCCGTGGCGTGGAACACTTCGTCAAAATTGTTGCAATAAATCAAGTTGGCTGCGCTGCCAAAAAAATCTATCGCGGCTTGCTCGCAAAAAGTGCCTTCTGGCCCGAGCACGGCCACGCGCTGAGGCGCTTCCAAAGCCAAACAAGCTGACATGATTTCACGCCAGATCGAGGCCACATGGGCGTTTTGCAATGGCCCTTGGTTGGCTTTTTCGATTTTCGCAATAACTTGGGCCACGCGGTCAGGGCGAAAAAATGGCGTGCCTTCTGCACGTTTGATTTCGCCCACTTTTTCTGCCACGTTGGCCCGCTGGTTCAGTAGGCTCAGCAGCTGCTGGTCCAGCGCATCAATTTGCACGCGCAAGGCGGCCAGCTCATCAGATTGAATCGGATCACTCATGGGCAGTTCAAGCCTTTGTGGTTTCGAATTCTTGCATGTAAGCCACCAAGGCCTGTACGCCTTGCAGTGGCATGGCGTTGTAAATGCTGGCGCGCATGCCGCCCACAGATTTGTGGCCCTTGAGTTGCAGCAGGCCGCGTGCGTTGGCGCCGGCTAAAAATGCTTCGTTGCGCGACGCATCACGCAAGAAGAAGGGCACGTTCATGCGCGAGCGGCTGGTCACATCCACACGGTTTTCATACAGCTGAGAGCGGTCAATGCAGTCATACAACAACTGCGCTTTTTGCTTGTTGCGTTGCTCCAAGGCGGCCACGCCGGTGTGGCCATTTTCTTCTTGCGCTTTGATCCATTTGAAGACCAAGCCGGCAATGTAAATCGCGTAGGTGGGCGGTGTGTTGTACATCGAGCCGTTTTCGGCCACACGTTGGTAATTGAAGGCGCTGGGGCAGTGCTGCATGGCATGGCCGAGCAAGTCTTGACGCACCACAACGAGAGTTAAGCCAGCGGGGCCTAAATTCTTTTGAGCCCCACCAAAGGCCAGGCCAACTTTGGACCAGTCCACCGACCGCGAGGCCACGTGCGAAGAAAAGTCAATCACCAGCGGGGCTTTGCTGCCCAAGGCTTGGAGGTCAGGCAGCGCATGAAATTCCACGCCGTGAATGGTCTCGTTGGTGCACACATGCACGTAGCGGCTGTCAGATCCAAGCTGCCAAGACCCAGGCGGGGGCAGGCTGGTAAAGCCGCTGGATTCCGATGTGGCGGCCAAGCGTGCTTGACAAAATTGCCCCGCTTCTTTGAAAGATTTTTGACTCCAACTGCCCGTCATCACAAAATCCACCGGGCCCGCTTGTGAAAGATTCAAAGGCACGATGGCGTTTTCAGCCAAGCCGCCGCCTTGCATGAACAAAATTTCAAAGTTAGGCGGGACTGCCAGCAAGGCGCGCAAATCTGCTTGGGCCTCTTCGTAAATAGAGCCGAACTCTTTGCCGCGGTGGCTCATCTCCATCACGCTCATGCCGCTGCCGTGCCAGTCCAGCATTTCGCTGGCCGCTTCTGTCAAAACGGCATCGGGCATGGCCGCAGGGCCTGCGCAAAAGTTATACGGCCGCGTCATCCGCGCCCTGGCCATCAGCATCTGGCGTGGCTTCGTCGTCAGCAGCGATGGCATCGTTTTCCACAATGCGCTGCAAGCCCGATAACTTGGCGCCATCGTCCAAGCCAATCAAGGTCACGCCTTGTGTGGCGCGGCCCAATTCGCGAATTTCGCTGACGCGGGTGCGCACCAAAACGCCGGTGTCGGTGATCAGCATGATCTCGTCTTCTGCGTGCACCAAGGTGGCTGCCACGACTTTGCCATTGCGCTCAGATTGCTGGATGGCAATCATGCCTTTTGTGCCGCGGCCGTGGCGCGTGTACTCGGTGATGGAAGTGCGTTTGCCAAAACCGTTGGTGGTGGCAGTCAGCACGCTTTGCATCTCATCTTCGGCCACCAGCATGGCGATCACGCTTTGGCCGTCGTCGAGCATCATGCCGCGCACGCCGCGCGCGTTGCGACCCATGGGGCGCACATCGTTCTCATCAAAGCGAACGGCTTTGCCACCATCACTGAAAAGCATCACATCGTGTTTGCCGTCGGTCAATGCTGCGCCAATCAAGAAGTCACCCGGGTCCAAGTCCACCGCAATGATGCCGGCCTTGCGCGGGTTGCTAAATTCGTCCAGCGACGTTTTCTTGACCGTGCCCATGGAGGTGCCCATGAATACAAAGTGGTCAGCGGGGAAGCTGCGCTTGTCACCGGTCAAAGGCAAAACCACATTGATTTTTTCACCCTCTTGCAGCGGGAACATGTTGACGATGGGGCGCCCACGCGAACCGCGTGAGCCGGCTGGTACTTCCCACACTTTGAGCCAATACAAGCGCCCACGGTTAGAAAAGCACAAGATGTAATCGTGTGTGTTGGCAATGAAGAGTTGGTCGATCCAGTCATCTTCTTTGGTGGCCGTGGCTTGCTTGCCGCGTCCGCCGCGTTTTTGCGCGCGGTACTCCGACAAGGGTTGACTCTTGATGTAGCCGCTGTGCGACAAAGTCACCACCATGTCGGTGGGGGTGATCAAGTCTTCGGTGGCCAGGTCTTGCGCATTGTGCTCAATGAAGCTGCGGCGTGCACCAATTTTGGTTTGGCCAAACTCTTGACGCAAATCGCTCAGCTCTTGGCTGATGATGCTCGAGACACGTTCAGGCTTGGCCAAGATGTCGAGCAAGTCTTCGATCTCAGACATCACCTCTTTGTACTCCACCACGATCTTGTCTTGCTCCAGGCCCGTCAAGCGCTGCAGACGCATCTGCAAAATCTCTTGCGCCTGCGTTTCGCTCAGGCGGTACAAGCCGTCTTTGCCCATGCCCAAATCTTTTTCCAGGCCTTCGGGGCGGTAGTCGTCGGCATTGACAGCGCCGCCATCTGCACGCGAGCGGGTCAACATTTCGCGCACCAGTTTGCTGTCCCACGGGCGCGTCATCAACTCAACTTTGGCCACAGGGGGTGTGGGCGCATTGCGAATGATGGCGATGAACTCGTCAATATTGGCCAATGCCACGGCCAGGCCTTCGAGTACATGGCCACGCTCACGCGCTTTGCGCAAGGTGAACACGGTGCGCCGCGTGACCACTTCGCGGCGGTGTTTCAAGAACACGCTGATCAAGTCTTTCAAATTGCACAGCTTGGGCTGGCCATCAATCAAGGCGACCATGTTGATGCCAAAGGTGTCTTGCAACTGTGTTTGTTTGTACAAGTTGTTTAGCACCACCTCGGGCACGGCGCCGCGCTTGAGCTCGATCACCAAGCGCATGCCTGATTTGTCTGACTCGTCTTGAATGTGGCTGATGTCTTCGATTTTTTTCTCGTGCACCAACTCGGCCATGCGCTCTTGCAAGGTTTTCTTGTTGACTTGGTAGGGCAACTCGTCGACCACAATCGATTGGCGTTGGCCTTTGTCGATGTCTTCAAAATGGCACTTGGCGCGCATCACCACGCGGCCGCGGCCCGTGCGGTAACCGTCTTTGACGCCGCTGATGCCATAAATAATGCCGGCCGTGGGAAAGTCGGGCGCCGGAATGATTTCCATCAGTTCGTCAATGGAGGCGGCCGGGTTGCGCAGCAAATGCAAGCAAGCGTCAACCACTTCGTTCAAATTGTGTGGCGGAATGTTGGTGGCCATGCCCACGGCAATGCCGCCCGAGCCATTGACCAGCAAGTTGGGCAAGCGGCTTGGCAGCACCAAGGGCTCTTTTTCGGAGCCGTCGTAGTTGGGGCCAAAGTCAACTGTTTCTTTGTCAATGTCGCCCAACATCTCCTGGGCAATTTTGGCCAAGCGAATTTCGGTGTACCGCATGGCGGCGGCGTTGTCGCCGTCCACGGAGCCGAAGTTGCCCTGGCCGTCGACCAGCATGTGGCGCAAGGAAAAATCTTGCGCCATGCGCACGATGGTGTCATAGACCGATTGGTCACCGTGAGGATGGTATTTGCCAATCACATCGCCCACGATACGGGCAGACTTTTTATAGGCGCGGTTCCAGTCGTTGTTGAGTTCGTGCATAGCGAACAACACGCGGCGGTGCACCGGCTTGAGGCCGTCCCGGGCGTCTGGCAAAGCGCGGCCCACGATCACGCTCATGGCGTAGTCGAGGTAGCTGCGGCGCATTTCCTCTTCAAGACTGATGGGCAGGGTTTCTTTGGCGAACTGGGTCATGAGGGGTCTGGCGCGCAGGGTGAAAGATGTCCATTTTAGGTGGAATTGGTGTCGTTGATACGCAACACATTAGGGTCAATGCAAGGGGTCTGCATGGCGGCTTGACACCAATTTGGGGAATTGCCTTTTAGCTATGGCACAATTGCCCCAACGTTTCGGGTGATGGTCATCTGAATCGTCTCTTTTTCGCAGGATGTCTGCGGCTTTATCCCCCATGAGGAGAACCATGAAAAAACTCAACAAAGTGGCAATGGTGCTGGCTAGCGCCGCCCTTGCAACAGCCGCTGGCGCTCAGTCCGTGGACAACTGGCGCAACGGCACTTCCGAGATGGCTTGGAAAAACGGTTCAGCTGAGTACTGCTGGCGCAATGCCAACTGGACACCTGCTGGCGCTGTAGCCGGTTGCGATGGCGCAATTGTGGCCCCCAAGGCTGCACCTGTAGCCGCACCTGCTCCTGCTCCTGCTCCTGCTCCTGCACCCGTAGCAGCACCTGCACCAGCGCCTAAAGCTGCTGCACCTGCACCCGCAGCACCCCCCCCAGCCGCAGCCACCAAAGTGACTTACGCTGCAGACACCTTCTTTGACTTTGACAAGGCTGTTTTGAAGGCCGACGGCAAAGCCAAGCTCGACGACTTGGCTGGCAAAGTCAAAGCGATCAACTTGGAAGTGATCATTGCTGTGGGTCACACTGACTCTGCTGGCTCTGATGCCTACAACCAAAAACTCTCTGTCAAGCGTGCTGACGCTGTCAAGGCTTACTTGGTGACCAAGGGCATTGAGAAAAATCGCGTTTACACCGAAGGCAAAGGCGAGAAGCAGCCCGTTGCTGACAACAAAACTGACGCTGGCCGCTCTAAAAACCGCCGCGTGGAAATCGAAGTTGTGGGTACACGCCCTAACTGATCTGCTAAGTTTTCATCCCTCCTGGGATGATCTCTTCAAAGCCTCCCTCGGGAGGCTTTTTTACTTTGGGGGACAATGCGAGACATGAACACACAGAGCAACAATGTCGATCCGGCCGAACTGGCCAAGTTTTCAGAATTGGCCCACCGGTGGTGGGACACCGAAAGCGAATTTCGACCTTTGCACCAAATCAACCCTTTGCGTTTGAATTGGATCGAGAGTTTGATGCCCTTGGCAGGTCAAAAGATGCTGGACGTGGGCTGCGGCGGTGGGATTTTGGCCGATGCCATGGCGCGCCAGGGCGCGCAGGTGCTGGGCATTGACCTGGCCAGCAAATCACTCAAAGTCGCGCAGTTGCATGCCCTGGAGGCAGGCACGCAGGGCGTGCAGTACCAACAGATCAGCGCTGAAGATTTAGCGCAAGAGCAAGCTGGGCAATTTGACGGCGTCACCTGCATGGAGATGCTTGAGCATGTGCCCGACCCGGCCTCGGTGGTCGCTGCGTGCGCCAAGTTGGTCAAACCGGGTGGCTGGGTCTTTTTCTCCACCTTGAACCGCAACCCCAAGTCTTTCCTGATGGCCATTGTGGGTGCTGAATATGTGCTCAATTTGCTGCCACGTGGCACGCACGAGTACGCGCGCTTGGTCAAGCCCAGCGAGTTGGCCAACTGCTCGCGTGTGCAAGGCTTGAATGTCATGCACATGCGCGGCATGAGCTACAACCCCTTCACCCGCGCCTATGCCATGGGGCAAGACACGGACGTCAATTATTTGATGGCCACACAAAAATCGATGGCCACATGAGTACGGCAGTGAAGTTTGACAACGTGCAAGCCGTCCTATTCGATTTGGACGGCACATTGATTGACAGCGCCCCCGATTTGGGCGCGGCCGTTGACAAAATGCGGCTTGCGCGCGGCATGAGTTCATTGCCTTTGTCGCATTACCGCCCCATGGCCGGGGCGGGTGCGCGCGGCATGATCGGTTTGGCTTTTGGCTGGACGCCTGAACACCCCGACTACGAAGCCTTGAAGGAAGAGTTTTTTGTCAATTACGAAAGCTGCCTGACCGAGCGCACTTTTGCCTTTGACGGGGTGGCAGAGTTGATCAAGGCGCTCACTGAGCGCGGCTTGCCATGGGGCGTTGTGACCAATAAATCCAAGCGTTTCACGCTGCCTTTGACGCAGTCCATGCCCTTGTTTCAATCTGCCAGTGTGGTGATCAGCGGAGATACCACCGCTCACGCCAAGCCTCACCCTGAGCCCTTGCTAGAAGCGGCGCGCCGCATGGGGCTGGCTGCAGAAAGCTGTGTTTATGTGGGCGACGATGAGCGAGACATCGTGGCCGGACACGCAGCCAACATGAAAACCGTGGCAGCCACTTACGGCTACTTGGGCCAGCAAACCGATGTATCGCAGTGGCGAGCCCACGCTGCGATCGACGCGCCGCATCAACTGCTGGCTTATTTGGGGGCACACCCCAAAGCCGTTTGAATGGCGCTGGCCTTTGAGGTCAACAAAAACTCAGCTCTTCAGGGCAAAGCCAGCCACTGTTTTGTAGTGTTCTGAAATTTCGCGCAAAGCCTCTTGGCTGATCAGGTCGTCAATGTGTCTGAAGGGCATGCCTTTGCTGAGTTCATCGGCCTTCATGATGATGAAGTCTGGCGGCACTTCGCGGTTGGTTTGCACCACACGTGCCGTGATGGCCAAGCGTTTGGCTTCGTAATTTTTCAGCGCTGTGGCGGGGTCTGATTGGCTGCTCAATTCTTCGGCCAAGATGCGTGCATCGATCAAGGCTTGCGCTGAGCCATTGGAGCCGCGGGGGTACATCGGGTGCGCTGCGTCACCCATCAAACTGACTCGGCCTTGGCTCCAAAAAGGCAAGGCATCTTTGTCGACCATGGGGTATTCAAATATGGATTGTGCCGTCATGATCAAGTTGGGCACATCCAGCCAATCAAAGCGCCAGTCTTTGAAAATATCGGCGCACACTTGCCGATCTCCTGGCCTGTTCCAGTCGTTCATGACGGCGTTGGGGCGCTGCAGTTCAGCCACCCAATTGATGAGTTGGTTGCCGCGCCCATCTACGTTGTCCACGATGGGGTAGATCACCATTTTGCCGCGCTCAACAGTGCCAATGCGCAGGTAAGTTTTGCCTGTGAAGATGGGCGGATGCACGCTCACGCCGCGCCACGTGTTGATGCCGGCAAAGCACAACTTGTCGCCAGGGTGCATCTGTTTTCTGATCACTGAGTTGACACCATCGCAGGCCACGGCAATGTCGCTTTCAATGGTGACAGCTTGGCCATCAGGGCCACAAGAAAATTGCACCGAAACAGCGTCGGCATTTTGCGAGAAACCTGTACATCGAAAACCGGTGTGCACTTTGCTGGGGCCTAGGCGATCCAAAACGGCTTGGTACAAAATACGGTGCAATTTACCTCGGTGCAGACCGATCTCAGGCAAGGCATAACCGGCATGGCGCCCGCGCGCTTCTTGGTAAACAAACTGGCCGTGGTGCGTGTAGAAAATGCTTTCAAAATTTTCAATGCCAGCGGCTTCTAACTCAGCCTGCAGGCCTAAATCGGCCAATTCTTTCATGGCGTGCGGCAGCAAGGTGATACCAACACCAATTTCTTTGACCTCTGGCACGGCTTCGTAGACATCGCAATCGATGCCGCGTTGGTGCAAGCCCAGCGCAAAGCTCAAGCCTGCAATACCGCCGCCCACAATGGCTATCGTCATGCTCATTCAGCCTTGATGCCTTGGGTTTTGATCAGCTCGGCCCAGCGCTGTGCATCTTTGGCAACCAACTGCCCAAACTCCTCTGGCGTGCTGCTGCTGGGGTCCATGCCTTGGGGCTGAAAAGCGCGTTTGATTTCTTCGCTGGCCAAGATGCTGCGAATTTCTTTGTTGAACACATTGACCATTTCGGCCGGTGTGCCCTTGGGTGCAAAGATGCCGTACCACATGTCCACATTGACTTTGCCCGCTTTGGCCTCGGCCAAGGTTGGCACATCAGGCAACAGGGGGTGTCGCTGCTCACTGCCAATGCCCAAGGCCACCAAGCGGCCTGCACGAATCTGCGGCAAGGCCACATGGATGGGCAAAAACATGGCGTCGACCTGGCCGCCCAGCAAATCGGACACGGCAGGGGCTGTGCCTCGATAAGGAATATGAGTTAAATAAACCTTGGCCGTATTCTTGAACAGCTCCATGGACAGGTGATGCGGCGTGCCAACACCGGGGGAAGCGTAATTGATTCGGCCCGGTTGGCTTTGCGCCGCTTTGACCAAATCAAGCGCTGTTTTGAAACCGGTTTTCGGGTGCGTGACCAAGAGCAATTGGCCCCAGCTGGTTAAAACCACGGGCGCTAAATCGCGCACAGGGTCAAAGCTCAAGCCGCTGTAAAGGCTGCGGTTCATGACCAAGGTGTTCACACTGACCAGCAAGGTGTTGCCATCAGGCGCAGCGCGCACCACGGCTTCTGTCCCGATGTTGCCAGAGGCACCGACGCGGTTTTCGACCACCACGGGCCGGTTCAGACGCTGAGACAAACGAGGGCCCAAACTTCGGGCAATCAAGTCGATGCCGGTGCCGGGCGTGAAGGGCACGATCAACTTGAGGGTGGGGCTGGCGCTGGCAGCGCTGGGGGCCGTTTGCGCCTGCAGTGCGCTCCAACTTAAAAGCAGGATGCTGGCGGCCAGAATGCTTGAGACGCTTCGGCGCAAGCGTGAAGCAGAGATCAATAAAGCAGCACGGGGGTCAAAGTTCGGAGGGGTCATCCCTCATTATTTCACTTTTTCTTGATCGAACCGCTTGACAGTGCGGTTCCGAAAATAATGAC
>CAIQBO010000018.1 GCA_903870145.1 uncultured Burkholderiales bacterium
GGTGTCAGTAAATTGACAAATTCCCTCCAAATTTTAACACTTAAGTTCTAGTTTACACATGGCACGCCCATTGCTACTCACTATGCATTCCTATGCACATGAGGCACTTGACAGCAATGAGCTCCAAACAAACCGCCCAATACGTATTGTGGCTAGACCCCCAACAGCCCCTGGCTGCGCATGAGCACGAGCAACTGGCTGCAGCTGGCTTGGCCATTCGCCGCATCCACACACTGCAAGACCTGCAAAGCGCGCTGACTGACGGTCAGGCCTTGGCCCTGGTCATTCGCCACGACAGCAGCAGCGACTTGCTCGAGAGCACACAAGAGCTCATGAAGCGCATTGGCGTTGCCCTGCCGGTGGTCTGCCGCGTTGAGCGCCGTCAACTTGAGTTGGCAGTTCAGGCCATGCGCCAAGGTGCAGCGCACGTGCTGGCCTTTGACGACTGGTCTTTGGAAGCATGGCAAGCCACTGCCCAAACCATTCAATCGGCTCACCAAGCAGCTGTACAAGCCCGCTTGCAAGCCGAGCTGCAAGCCACCGTGAAAGCGGCCACGGCTTCTAGCGCTTACAAAAAATCCGCTGCCGCCAGCGCCGCCGCCCCTGTGCCAAGTGTGCAGCGCAGTGTTGTTTATGTGGACCCCGTCAGCCGCCACTTGTTGGCTCTGGCGCAGCGCGTAGCGCAGGCCAACGTCACTGCCTTGATCGAAGGCCCCACCGGCGCCGGTAAAGAGATTTTGGCGCGTGTGTTGCACGAGTCTTCCCAGCGCGCACGCGGCCCCTTTGTGGGCTTGAACTGCGCCGCATTGCCAGAGCAGCTAATTGACGACATGCTCTTTGGCCACGAAAAAGGCGCATTCACAGGCGCGCAAAAAGAATTCAAAGGTTTGTTTGAACAAGCCCAAGGCGGCACTTTGTTCTTGGACGAAATTGGTGAAATGCCCCTGCACTTGCAAGCCAAATTGCTGCGCGTGTTGCAAGAGCGTCAGCTCACGCGCCTGGGCTCTGAGCAGTGCATTGCACTGGATGTGCGCGTGATAGCCGCCACCAACAAAGACCTGCGCATGGCCATGGCCCAGCGCGAGTTTCGAGAAGATTTGTATTTCCGCATCAGCACTTTCAAACTGCGTGTGCCCGCTTTGCGTGATCGCCCAGGCGACATCTTGCCCTTGGTGGCCAGTTTGCTGGTGCGCCATGGCCAAACAGGCCAAGCCTTCACCCTGAGCGATGACGCCCAAGGCAGACTGCTGGCCTATGGCTGGCCTGGCAATGTGCGTGAATTAGAAAACGTGGTGCAACGCGCCGTGGTGCTGTGCAACAACCAGCACATTGAATTGCATCACCTGATGTTTGACGACGCTGCTGAGATGATGGTCTCGCAAGACACTTCTGGCTTTGGCAAAATCGCGGCCTACGAGCCTTTGCCCGCACCGCTGCACAAGTACGCGCCAGCTACTTTGAATTCAGCAGCCAATCTGCAAGAGGCGGTTAAAAGCAACGAACATCAATTGATTTTGGCGGCCATTCAAACCACTGAAAGCCGCATCGAAGCAGCGCGCAAACTGGGCATCAGCCCGCGCACGCTGCGCTACAAAATGGCCAGGCTCAAGCTTGACAGCGCCGCGCCCGCCATGGCCTTTGCAGCTTAAGAGAGCACACGATGATCGAAAAAATCAATTCGCAAGTCAACATCCAGTCGATGCTGCAAACGCTGCGTGCTTTCCAAGCACAAGCCGCTGGCGGCATGGACGATGCGGGCGGCAAAGTAGGCGGCGCTGGCAGCGCGCAAGGCGCGCCCGGCTTTACGGAGATGATCCGCAGCAGCCTGAGCCAAGTCAACGACGTGCAACAACATGCCAAAGCCACCGCAGAGTCTTATGAGCGCGGCGAAAATGTGCCCTTGACCGATGTGGTCTTGAGCATGCAGAAATCATCCATTGCCTTTGAAGCGACTTTGCAAGTTCGCAACAAAGTTCTCAAAGCATACGAAGACATTTTGAACATGCCGGTTTAACACCTGCTTGAAAGAGACACACCATGGCCACCAGCGCAGCAACTTTTCAACCCGGCTTTGCCACAGGCACGGCTTCAGGCAGCACCGCCTTGACCACCACCTCGGGCGGCAGTTTGGCCGCCACAGGCACGGGTGCTTTAGCCAACAACAGTGCGGGCAACACGTTTGAAGCTGCGCCCAGCGGCCCCATGCAGACGGTGCAACAAATGATGTCGCAGCCGGCCATGAAAAAGGCCATGCCTTTGATTTTGATGGCTTTTGCTTTGCTCCTTTTTGGCTTGAGCTACGCCTGGATCAACACCCCCAACTACCGCCCTCTCATGAGCAACATGAGCGAGGCTGACCAGCAAACTGCCCTGGAAGCATTGCGCCAAGCCGAATACAAACCCGTCTTAGATGCATCCACCGGCCAGATCACTGTGCCTGCCAACCGCTACCACGAAGCGCGCATTTTCTTAGCAGGCAAAGGCCTGCCCAAGAGCGGCAACATGGGCGTTGAGTCTTTGAAAGACCAATCGGCCATGACCACCAGCCAGTTCATGGAGCAAGTGCGTTACACCGCCGCCATGGAGCAAGAGTTGGCCCGCTCCATCACACAAATTGACAGCATTCAAACCGCCCGCGTGCACTTGGCCATGCCCAAGCAATCGGTCTTTGTGCGCGACCGAACACCCCCTAAAGCCTCAGTGGTGATCACGCCCTTTGCAGGCCGCTCCCTTGCCCCCAACCAGGTGCAAGCTTTGGTGCATTTGGTGGCCTCCAGCGTGCCGCTCATGACCGCAGAAAACGTGGCGGTTTTAGACAACCACGGCAAGCTCTACACCGAGACAGCGGGCGAAGCCTCCATGGGCATGACTTCTGCGCAGTCCATGCACAAACAAAAAATGGAAGATGTGTACCGCCAACGCGTGCTGCAAATCTTAAACCCCATCGTGGGCGATGCCAATGTGCGCTCCCAAGTCAACATGAGCTTGGACTTCACGCAGACTGAAGTGACCACCGAAGACTTTGACACCCGCGAAAAAGGCCCCAAAACCCGCTCGGAAGCTTTGACGGAAGACCGCAAGACCGCCGCTGAAGCCGGTGGCGTGCCAGGCTCGATGTCCAACACACCGCCTCCTGCGCCTTCTGCCTCAACCAATACTTCTTCTGGCGCACCTCCTGCACCAGGTCAAGAAAAAACCACCACCACCGCACGCAGCACACGCAACTTTGAAATTGACCGCTCAGTGCGCCACGTGCGCTCAGCCACCGGCAATATCGAGCGTTTGAGTGTGGCCGTAGTCATCAATGAGCGCCCCGCTGCGCCCGGTGCCAAGAACGACAAAGGCGAAGTGGGCGAAGCCAAACCCAACCCTTATACAGATGAAGAAATCACCCGCATGCAAAGCTTGGTGCGCGGCGTGGTGGGCTACAACGAAGCCCGCGGCGACGTGGTCACCGTGGTGCAAGCGCGCTTTGAACCCGAACCTGTTTACGACTTGAGCTCGCCTTGGTACAAAGACGAGTCATTGATCAGCAACATCAAAAGCGGCATGCTGGGCCTTTTGCTCTTGGCCTTCATGCTCTTGGTGATCCGCCCTGCAGTCATGCAAATGTTGGGACTGAACAAACCCGAAGTGGACCCCAACCTCGAACTGTTGGCGCCACCAGCTCCTATGGGCGACGGCGAACTTTCACCCGAAGACATGAATTCGATTCAAATTGCCGAAGGCGAGACCTTGGAAGAGATCAAGGCCAAGCTCAAGCCCAAGAAATCGCGCGTCTCTGCCGAAATGTTGGACACTGCCAACACATACGACGACAAAGTTGCGCTGGTGCGCATGATTGTGGCCGAGGACGTAGCCCGCGTGGCCAGCGTGCTCAAAGGCATGATCAAAGCCTCTTAAGGAATTACCATGGCCGAAAAAGAAATTGTGATGACCGAAGCCGAAGCCGCTGCTGCCGAGGCGCTGCGCGTAGAAATGTCCAACATGACGGGCACTCAGCGCGCTGCTGTTCTGACCCTGCTGCTGGGCGAGCAACAAGCTTCCGAGATCATCAAGTTTTTAGACCCCAAAGAAGTGCAGTTGTTGGGCGGGGCCATGGTCTCGGTCTCCGATGTGTCTCAAGAGGCGGTCAACGTCATCTTGGACGACTTTGTGGCCACCATCAAAAAGCAATCGAATCTGGGCTTGGGCACCACCGACTATGTCGAAAAAGTGTTCAAACGCGCTTTGGGTGACGACAAAGCCGCATCCGTTTTAGGCCGCATCATGCCAGGGCAAAGCAGCAAAGGCTTGGAAGTTCTGCAGTGGATGGACGCACGCGCCATTGCCGACATGATCAACACCGAACACCCCCAAGTCACTGCCATTATTTTGTCAGTGCTCGAGCACGAAGTGGCAGCCGATGTGCTGAGCTTCTTGCCCCCTGCCTCTCGCTCAGAAATTATCCAACGCGTGGCCAGTTTGGAGACCGTGCAGCCCTCTGCCATGGCCGAGCTTGAAGCCATCATGAAGATGCAGTTCTCTAAGAGTTCCAGCTCTGCCTCTTCAAGTTTTGGTGGTATCAAAGCTGCCGCCAAGATCATGAACTCAACCAAGACTGCGCTGGAAGCCACGATCATGGCGGGCCTGGAAAAAATTGACCCTGAATTGATGCAAAAAATTCAAGACAACATGTTCACCTTCGAGAACTTGGGCGCCGTGGACAACAAGGGCATTCAAGTGTTGATGCGCAATGTCGAACCCGATTTGCTCATGATCGCCATGAAAGGCGCCAGCACCGAGGTCAAAGACAGGTTCTTTGACAACATGTCTGAGCGAGCTCGCGGCATGTTCAGAGACGACATGGACGCCAAAGGCCTCATGCGCATTGCCGATGTGGAAGACGCGCAAAAGAAAATCATGCGGATTGCACGCAAACTTTCTGACTCCGGCGATCTGGTCTTAGGCGGAGGCGAAGATTTTGTCTAACCTGCGCAAACAGCCCAGCGCGCCACCAGTCTGGCGCCCAGCCCCTACTTTGAAATCGGTTGACCCCAAAAATGTGCGCTTCATTCAAGACCCAGACGCGCGCGGCGGCGCTGCCAAGTTCGCCAGTTGGACTGTGGAGCCATTAGAGACCCCTGGAATGCTGTCTGCCAAACAAGCGGCAGCACACAAAGCGGCAGACCAGCACTCTGAGCATGACGGTTTGCAAGGCAATCAAAGCGCAGCTGAATTACCCGAAGGTGCCAGCGCTTTAACCAGCTTGGACCCCGCATTTTTAGAGTCCATCAAACAAGAAGCTTATGCACGCGGCTTGGCCGATGGCCAGCAAATGAAAATGGCCGCCTTGCAAGACGAGGCGGCACAAGCACAAGCACAACAGCAAGCCGACGCGGCAGAAAAAACACTGAGCTTGCTCACCCAAATTGAGCAAGCCGTTGTGGCCATGCAAGAAGACCCGCACCTGCGCCACGAGCCGTTGAAACGTTTGGCCCTGCACTTGGCCGAACAATTGACACTGGTGGAGTTAAGCCTGTCACCGGCCAGCGTGCAAACCTTGATCGAGCGCTGCTTGGAGACGCTGGACGTCTCGCCCAGCGGGGCCGTGGTGGTCGAGCTCAACCCCTCTGACATGGCGGTGCTGCAAAGCCGCACGCATGAGCCCGGAGAAGAAAAACACAACTGGCGTTTGCAAGCCGATGCGCAATTGCTGCCTGGCAGCGTGCGCGTGCGCGCAGACGACGCGGTGGTCAGCGACTTGGTTGAAAACCGACTGGAGTCTTTGGCGCAAAGCCTGTTGCTCGAGCCCTCGCGCTGGCAGCCGCAATCCACATTCCAACCCGATCGCTTGAACTCACGCAGAGGCCAAGCACACAGCGTTGAAGACGCTTTGCCCCGCCCCGCCAGCTTCAAAGAAGAAGAGCCGTCGATCGAGCCTTTGAACTTGGCCGAACTCGATCTGCCCGATTTAGATTTAACGCAACCTGACGATGCCCATGACTGACTTTGCCCAAGAAGTGGCGCGCAGCATCGCGCACACCCGATCGCTGCGCCCTGAGCGCTGCGGCACCTTGGTGCGCTTGGTCGGCCTTCGCATGGAAGCGCGCGGCATCATGGCGCCCGTGGGCTCGAGCTGCGAAGTGATCAGCCAAGACGGGCACCGCATTGAAGCCGAAGTGGTTGGCTTTAACGACAAAACTTTGTACCTCATGCCCATGACCGAACCCGTGGGCATTGGCCCTGGCGCATCGGTGCGCATGGCCTCAGACTTAGGCACTGCGTGCTTAGGCCCAGAGTTGCTCGGCCGCGTGATTGATGGCCGCGGCCAACCCTTAGACGGCAAACCCAAACCCGCTTGCAAATTGCGTTTGAGTTTGCTGGGCTTGCCCATCAACCCGATGGAGCGCGGCCCGATTGACAGCGTGCTTGACGTGGGCGTCAAAGCCATCAACGGCTTGTTCACATTGGGCCGTGGCCAACGCTTAGGCTTGGTGGCTGGCTCTGGGGTTGGCAAAAGTATTTTGCTTGGCATGATGACGCGCTTTACCAAAGCCGATGTGGTGGTGATCGGTTTGATTGGCGAGCGCGGCCGCGAAGTCCAGGCCTTTATTCAAGAATCTTTGGGTGAAGAAGGATTGGCCAAATCGGTCGTCGTTGCTGCACCGGCTAACGTGTCACCTGTGCTGCGCATCAAAGCCGCGCACATGACGCATGTGATTGCCGAATATTTTCGTGACCAAGGCCTGAATGTTTTGATGCTGGTGGACAGCCTGAGCCGCGTGGCCCATGCGCAACGCGAAATTGGCTTGGCCATTGGCGAGCCGCCCACAGCCAAAGGCTACCCGCCTTCAGTGTTTGCCTTGCTGCCCAATTTGATTGAGCGCGCCGGCGTGGGCCGTCACGGCCACGGCTCGATCACCGCCATTTACACCGTGCTGGCAGAAGGCGACGACGCCAACGACCCGATTGTGGACATCGCCCGCGCCTCGCTCGATGGGCAGATCATGCTCTCGCGCAAATTGGCCGATGCCGCGCATTACCCCGCCATTGATTTGAATGGCTCGATCTCGCGCGTGATGCAAAACTTGCTGCCTCCTGAAGATTTGAAAATTGCAGCCAAGTTCAGACGGCTGTGGTCTTTGTACCAACAAAACGTTGACTTGATTCAAGTCGGCGCCTATGAAGCGGGCAGCAACCCCACCTTGGACGAAGCCATTCGCATGCGCGAAGAGATGGACAATTTCCTGCGCCAAGACATGCATGTGGGCCAAGACGAGACCAGCACCCGAGATGACATTCGCAACCTGATGACTGCCTAACACCATGAACTCTGCCGTTGTTGCTCGCCCCTGCTTTACGGTCTTGGCTCAAAAAGCCGAAGAACAAATAGCCTTGATTCATTCTGAAATGGCGCAAGCCCGCACACGATTGGAGAGCTTGAGCTCGAGCCAAGCGCGCGTGCAAACCATGTACGACGAGTACCGCTTGAAGCTCAACGAGAATCAAAACGAAAGCCAAGGCATGCGCGAGGCCATGAACCAGCGCCAGTTCATGACGCAACTGCTGACCTTGATGCAACGCGTGAAAGTGGACATGGGCCACACTGAAAATTTACTGGCCTCGATCAAAGAGCGCTTGATTGCCGCCGAGCGTGACCGCATCAAAATGCAAACGCTGGCCGATCAAAATGCGCGCGCAGTGCGCAGCGTTTTCAACAAACGCGAGCAGCGGCAGATGGACGCCTTAGGGGTGATGCAATTTAATTTGCGTCTTCAAACATGAACCTCACAGGAGGTTTGGCCTGGCACTGGCAAGCCTGGCGCGCGCAAGCGCGTTGGGCGCCCACCGTGCGCCGGCTCGAGGCATGGCTGCACAGCCAGACAAACTGGCCCGGCGCAAGCACATCGCCAACGGATCTGCCTGCACCTTTGAATGCTCCTCGCAAACTTTTATTGATCGGCGCCAGCGCAGGCTGGATGATGCCCAACTCTTGGCTGCGTCAATTTGAAGAAGTTCACACCTTTGACATTGACCCCTGGGCCGCGCCCTTGTTCAAATGGCGCCACGCAGATGCGCTGAAAAAAAGCGGCACGACTTTGACCTGCCACACACAAAACGCATTCGCTCATTTTCCTCAATTGCTCGAAGCACACCCCGAAGCTTGTGTGTTTTTTGACAACGTGCTGGGGCAAATTCGCTTTCAAACCAAAGAGATAGATTCAGTTGAAACCAATTTTGAGCGCATCCGCCAATCCTTGCAAGGCCGCCAATGGGGCAGCGTGCATGACCGCATGTCAGGCCCTGTGCAGCGCTACTTTGGCGCGCCCCCGCAAGCACCAGAGAAAATAGACACAGACAAACAAACGCAGCAATGGCTCATGCGCATGAATGCACAAAGCCCATGGCTCGATCACTTAACGCAGCATGTTTTCCCGGCGCAAACCGCGGTTGAAAATTTTGCTTGGGCCTTCAAGCCAGGCTACTGGCATTGGTTGCAAGCCGGTTGGGTGCGGCCATGAAACAGTGGGCGTCATGCTCAAGGTTTGCAAACAACTTGATGCAGTTTTTGCAGTGGTGTGTCGGGCGGGATCGACTGCCAGTCTCGCAGCACGCCTTGGGTGTCCACCACTTCACCGCTGAGCATGGGGCCCCCGTGCATGGAAAAAGACAAGATGTGCACAGTCTCTTTTTTGCATTCAATTTCCATGTGCGTGCGAGTCGATTGGTACGCCATGCCGCGCGTGGTTTTTTGCGGTGTTTTGAAATCAAGCACGCTCCAAAAACTGCGCATGTAGCCCGCACGCTTGATCCTGGCCATATCGATGTAGTAGGTGCCGTTGTCGTAAGAGTCGACCTTAGTCCACTCTGCGCAAGCCGATCCCCCAAACAAGGCAAGGACCAACCATACGGCCAACAAATTCAAGGGTTTTCGCAAGATGTTCATGCTTGCACTATAAAGTATCCCCTTTCACAAGAAAAGCTTCTGAGCATGTGCGCACTGAACAGTCAAAAAATTTGTCAACTTTGGTTAACAAAGTTTGCTCACGCATCCATCTTGTGTTTTGCTGTAGCGCTTGGCGGCTGCGGTGGGGGTGGGGGCGGCGCAAGCAATGGGGGCGGCACGCCACCCGTCACAGAACCGCCAACGGACACCGCCGCTTTGCTAAGCCCAGGCGTTTTCACGGCCTTGGTGGACGGCAAAGACTGGGTTGCCATCTTGATGCGCAGCGCCTCTGGCACGGGCAGTGCTGCGAATTTGTATGGCCTGCACTTCAACACCCAAGACCCTGACCTGTACGCCGGCTCGGTGCTGGGCGTGGGCGCTGCCAGCGCCAGCGTCAGCAACTTGACGTTCTTCCAAAATATTTCTGGCATCTTGCGCACAGGCAGCGCCACATTGACTTCCCCCAGCGCGGGCAGCGTCAAAAGTGTGTTTAATTTTGCGGCCACTGCCAACGACACCGCCAAAGAGATCACCTGGCTTGCCAACCCCATCGCGGTATCTACTTACCGTTTTGACACCCCGGCGCAAGCCAGCGCTCTTCAAGGCGTTTGGCGCGGCCGCTTGTCTTATGGGCTAGGCGGCTACGCCGACAGTTTCACACTGACCATTGCCGCCGATGGTGATATGCAAGTCTTGCAAACTTTTTACCAAGATTGCCAAATGAGCAACGCCACGGCCACACCAGCCGTCAACAGCGTGAACTTGTACAGCATTGCTTTTTCTGTTCCCAACGCCACCCAATGCTTTTTGAAAAACCAAGCTTTAACAGGCGCCGGCTTTATCAGCGCCAGCACCACCCCAGGCAAAACCCAGCGCCTGCAATGGGTGGCTGTTGCCCCAGATGGAAAAGGCCTGAGCTACTTGGCTGAACGTTAGATCTCACTTTCAAAAACTACAACTGATCCACCCGCCCCTCAAGTTCGGCCGTTTGCTGCCGAATTATTACGATGCACCGCAAAAAGAATTCTAGGAATTGACATGAAACAAATCATTGCCATTGTTGTATTAGCCCTCTCCACGGCGGGCGCGAGCTTCTTTGGATGGAAGCAAATGGGCAGCAGCCACAAAGCGGCTGAGCAGATTACCGAGCTGACCGCCAAAGTCGACGCGGCCACTAAAAAACAAGCCGCTGCTGAAGAAGAGTTGGCCGCAAGCGAAGAGGCCGTTCCTCCGCTGCAGCTTCAAGCGCAAGAGCTCGCTGCGGTCAAGGCCGCCTTGTCCAGTGGCGCAACGCTCAAAGACTTGGAAGCAGCGTACGCCAAAGACAAAAAACTCTCCACCGAGCGCCAATTGGGCTTGGCCGGCGTGCGCTTGTTGACCAACGGCAGCAAAGACCCCGGCACCGTTGAAGCCTTCCAAAAAGCGCTGGAGATGACCGACTGGAAAGGCCAGAAAAATGTCATTTGCGCCGCACAAAACGCATTGGCTGCGGCTGGCGAAAAAGTCAAAGTCATGTCCGAGTGTGCGGCCGATGGTGCCCCTGCCAAAGCGGGCAAAGCTGACGCGCATGGCGCACCGGCTAAAGATGCGCATGGCGCACCTGCCAAAGATGCGCATGGCGCACCGGCCAAAGATGCCCACGGCGCTCCTGCAAAAGGCAAAGACGCCCACGGTGCTCCGGCCAAAGACGCCCATGCCGCAGCTGCACCCCACGCCGTGCATTGGGAATACGAAGGCGCCATGGGCCCAGAAAATTGGGGCAAAGAATTCCCCACCTGCGGGAAAGGCAAATCTCAATCACCTTTGAACATCAAAGGCCCGTTTGAGAAAGTTCGATTCAACGTTGCGCCCGATTACAAACCCGGCCCACTCAAAATATTGAACAACGGCCATACCATTCAAGTCAACGTGGCGCCTGGCAGCAAACTGCGCATTGACGGAAAACCGTTTGAGTTGCTGCAGTTCCACTTTCACCGCCCCAGTGAAGAACACATCGACGGCAAACCCTCGGCCATGGTGATCCACTTTGTGCACAAAAACGAAGCCGGCGAGTTGGCTGTGCTGGGCGTCTTGCTCAAAGAGGGCAACGAAAACCCAGGCCTTAAAACCCTGTGGGCCCACGCCCCTGCCAAAGAAGGGCCCGAAGTCACGCCAAACGGTGTGGTGTTCAACCCCGCCAATTTACTGCCACGCGAGTTGGAGTTCTACAGCTACGACGGTTCATTGACAACCCCACCTTGCACTGAAAAAGTCAAGTTCTTCATCTTGAAGACCCAGATCAATGTGTCTAAAGAACAAGTGACCGAGTTCCCCTTCAAGATGAACGCTCGGCCTGTGCAAGCCCAAAACGGACGACCCATATTGACAAACTAAAGCGCACGCAGCCCCGACTTGCGCCACGAGGCGCTGTCGGAAAAGCGACAAAATTTACCACCGCCATAACAAAAAAGTATTCTTTTTAAATGGCATGGCAATTGCTTCTTATGTTGCATTCTCTTACCAGAAAGTGACCCTAACCATGAGCTCAAATCACTCCGCACAACACGCCATGTGGTTGGACCCCGTCCAAGCCATGGAAGTGCACGAGCCCGTGCAACTCCCTCGTCACAACGCAACCATTCGGCACACCGCCAGCGACATCAGCATTGAGCGCATCAACCTTGATCGGGTCAAACCCATAGGCAATATTCACACGCTGGAATCGCTCGACATTGGTGAAAGCATTTTCTGCACAGACCCGCGCAAAGCCCACAGCCTGCGCGTGCTGTCTTACTATTTGGTGCGAACGCGCAATTTGGCTTGGAAATTCATCTTCAGAAAAATGGACAGAGGCTGGCGTATTATCAGAGTCGAGTGAGTTTATTGGGATAGCTGTTTGGTCCGATAAATACTGGAATACGACCCATGTTCGACCTCATCAAAGAAGCCGAAGACCTCAAAGCGCAAGGGCGCTGGCAAGAGGCCGTTCAGCGCTACCACGCAGCCATTGCTGCGGACACAGGCGCCTTCAAACACATTTACTGGTTCAATCTGGGTGTGTTGTTGTCTGAAAACAATGCCTTGGCAGATGCAGAAAACGCTTACCGCTCCGCCATTTACATCAAACCCGATTTCGTTCACGCCTGGTTCAACTTAGGCTCTGCCGTGGAACGCGGCGGGCGCAAACCCCAAGCCGCCATCATCTGGCAGTCCATGCTCGACCACCCCCTGGTCAGCCGCAGCAAAGAGGTTGACATGTACCTCATGGTGCTCAGCGCCCAAGGGCGCATGCATGAGGAAATGCGCGAATATGAAAAAGCCGAAGCCTTTCTGCTCGAGAGTCTTCTGACCCAAGCTGACCAACCCAAAGTCATACAGCACTGGGTGCACCTGCGGCAAAAGCAATGCAAATGGCCAGTTTATGATGTGCCCCAAGGCATGGACATTGGTGAACTCATGAAGTGGAGCTCGCCTTTGTCGATGCTCTCGGCCAGTGACGACCCTGGCATGCAACTGGCTGCGGCCATGCGCTATGTCAATGAAAAAGTGAACATGCGCTTGCCCGTCTTAAAAAGAAGCAAGCCGATGAATCACCACAAAATTCGAATCGGATTTCTGTCGTCTGATTTTTGTTTGCACGCTGTTTCACTTTTAACGGTGGAGCTGTTGGAATTAATTGACCGCTCTGAGTTTGAAGTCTATGGCTTTTGCTGGAGCCGAGAAGACGGCACAGCCTTGCGCAAACGCATGCTAGCGGCCATGGACCACTACGTGCCGATCGGCAGCATGAGCGACGAGCAAGCGGCGCTGAAAATTCATGACAGCGAAATTGACGTGCTGATTGATTTGCAAGGCATCACCTCGGGCGCGCGGCCCAACATCTTGTCGTACCGGCCAGCACCTGTGCAAATGACTTATTTGGGTTTCCCTGGCACCACTGGGCACCCCTGCATTGACTATGTGATTGCAGACAAATACCTGATCCCTGCGCAGTACAAGCCTTTCTATACTGAAAAACCGTTTTACATGCCCCATGTTTTTCAGTCCAGCGATCGCCAAAGGCCCATGGGGAAGACTCCCCA
>CAIQBO010000019.1 GCA_903870145.1 uncultured Burkholderiales bacterium
GGCCAGCATGGCAGTGGTGGTCACCTATTGGCTGAGCTACGAATATGTGCGCGACCCGCGCCACGCCATGCAGCCTGAGAGTGCGGGCAGCGCCTTGGCCCGCGGCGCGCGCCATGTGCTGCTTTTGTTAACGCCTTATTTGCTTGACGAAGGCCAACGCGCGCATTTGCTGCAATTGACCCAGGCTTACGACGACAAGCCACAAGCTTGACCTCACACGCTTGCTCAAGGGCGTTTTTCAAGCCCCAAAGCGGTGCTGAGCCAAAGTCAAAAGACCATCAAAAATCAGGCTGTCGATCAGCTCAAATTGAATCGACATGCTGGGCGCCATTTTCCAGCCCGCGCCGCCCGTCATCACGCACATCGGTTCTTGGCCGGTGTGCTCACGCAGGTGCTGCACCATGCGCTCACAAGCGCCCGCAATGGCGTAGGTGCCCCCGCTGGTCAGGGCATCGCTGGTGTTGGTCGGGAATGGCCGAACATCGCCAGTGGGCACATGCAGGCCAGCCGTGCCCGATTCGAGCGCGCGCAGCATGATGCCGTGGCCAGGCAATATAAATCCGCCTAAAAATTTACCGCCAACATCCAAGGCTTCCACCGTGACCGCCGTGCCCACCATGACCACCACCAAGGGCCGTGCAGGCCCTTGCGCCAGCATGCGGTGGCGTGCCCCTACCATGGCCACCCAGCGGTCTGCGCCCAAGCGGGCGGGGTGATCGTAGCCATTGGTCACGCCGGCCTCTTGCGAAGCCGCAACCACCCATTGGGGTGGGACATCCCAAATTTCCATTTGTTCTTGAACGCGGCGCTTGACAGCGTCGCCTGCGACCTCGCAACCCAACATGCGATCAGGCACGGGCAATTGCGCCCACGGCCCTTCCGCCAGAGTGTCGATGTTCTCTAAAAACTCGGCCCCTTGCGCCAAAATTGCAGCTTGCGGGTGGGGCCGGTCATAAAGCGCCCATTTCAGCCGAGTATTGCCAACGTCCAGTGCCAATAAAGTCATGGTCATATGATAATGACTTTTACGTTCCCCGTAATTGACCTGCCCCCAGGACTTGACGCTTTTGCATGTGGCCGTCAAATCGGCTTGGCCAGCGCCGCACACACACTCGATGTGGATCGCGCCGCAAGTGCCCAAATTCGCAGTGTTTGAGCCTGTTTGAATTAAATCTGCGGCCGCGCAATGGGGCGCAACATTTCATAAGCGCGTGATGCGCGCAGCACCATGGCATCGTCAAACATGCGCCCTACAAACTGCAAACCGATGGGCAAACCGGCCTGGGTTAAACCACAAGGAATGGTGCTGGCCGGTTGCTGCGTCAAGTTAAAGGGGTAGCTGAATGGGGTCCAACCCAGCATGGCTTGGGGCGTCATGGGTTGCTGACCTGCAGGGCGTGCATCAAAGGCTGGTACGGCCACTGAGGGCGTGACCAGCAGGTCAAATCGCTGCATGAATTGGCGCATGTGCGAGCCCAGCAAGCCGCGTCGCAAGTTCATTTGCTGTACATCCATGGCACTGAATTGTTGACCCATCAAGGCCTCGGCACGAAAATCAGGGTCGGTCAGGGCTTGCTGCTCTTTGCTCAGCCCATTCCAAACCATCCAAGCCCCGACAAACCACAAGCCAGTGCAAATGTCCAAGGGGTCTTCAATGCCTGGGTCAACTTGCGCCACATGCGCGCCCAAAGATTGCAACTCTTTCACTGCCGCATCGACTGCAGCGGCCACTTCAGGGTGCACATTTTTAGCGTAGCCCAAGGTGGGGGAATAGGCAATGCGCAAGCCGCGAATGCCGCCCTCCAAATTGGCCATGTAGTCGCTCGTGTCTTCTGGCAATGCGGTCCAGTCGCGCGCATCAGGCCGCTTCATAACGTTTATCATCAAAGCCGCGTCGCGCACGCTCATGGTGTGCGGCCCCAAATGCGCGAGCGAACCAAAGGGCGACAAAGGGTAGGCCGGCACGCGGCCAAAACTGGGCTTCATGCCGAAGTTGCCGCAAAATGATGCGGGTATGCGGACACTGCCTGCGCCGTCAGTGCCCACCCCCAACGGGCCCAAACCTGCAGCCACAGCAGCCGCCGTGCCGCCTGACGATCCGCCTGGTGTTTTGTCGGTGTTCCAAGGGTTGCGCGTGATGCCTGTGGCGGGTGAATTGGTCTCGCCCTTGCAGCCAAATTCGGGCGTGGTGGTTTTGCCCAGCAGCACAGCGCCTGCCTCACGCAAACGCGCGGTGACAGGCGCATCGACATCCCATGCTTGGTTGATGTCCACCGTGCGACTGCCGCGCAAAGTAGGCCAGCCTTGGGTCAAGATCAGGTCTTTGATGGAGGTGGGCACACCGTCCAAAGTGCCCACTGGCGCGCCATCTTTGCGGTGTGCTTGCCAACGTGCCTCGCTGTGCTTGGCACTTTTCAAAGCCGCTTTGACATCGAGCAGGCAAAAAGCATTGAGCTTGGGGTTGACGCGCTCGATGCGGTCCAACACTGCTTGAGTGACTTCAACGGGCGAAGCCTGCCCACTTTGGTACAGGCCGATCAATTGATCAGCACTGCATTGGGTCAGGTCGGATGAAGGGCTTGTGCTGTCTGAAGTCATGGTCGGGTCCTGGTTTGAGGGCTGAGTTTTTTCCATGGCAAATCGCCCGGATCGGCGGCCATCGGGCCATCGGCTTTGGCCACCAGCACGAGGCTGGCGTTGGGCGTGAAATCGGCGCGAAAATGGTTGGAACTTTTGGCCACCACGATCTTCATTTTTTCGGTGTGAATGCCCACGGTGCGCAGCAACTCGCGGTCGAGCAATTGCATCTTGCCGCTGACCACCGCAATCAAAATACCATCTAACTCCAAACACGCACTGGGCCCGAGTTTGACGGTCACTCCGGTCATCATCGGGCCTTTTAAAACGCACTGCCCATCGCTGATGGCACGCACCGTAAAGCGTGCTTGCAGCGGCGGGTCACTCAAAGCGCCTGTGAAGATGGGCACTGCGCAGCCCAAAGCCAATTCGAGTTGCGCGCCTACACCAGCTTCGCATGCAGCCTTGGCGGCGGCTGGGTCAAACAGCATGCCCAGCGCCACTTGGCCCGGATAGGCGCGCCCAGCGCCTTGCTGCAGCAAGGCGTGCAGCATGCCGGTGGTGTTGCTGTCGCCGCCTGCGCCGGGGTTGTCTTGCGTATCGGCAATCACAACCGGCGCAGCAACTGTGCGCGCTGTGGCCATGGCCTGTGTGACGGCTTCGCGTGCACTGAGCCAATTGGGGCGCCACAAATTGGGCACGCTGGCAACTGCAAAAAAAGTTTCCACTGCTTTTTCGGCTTGCGAGCCATGGCCCCAGACCACCGGTCCGCACTCGTCAAAATCAGAGGCTGGAAAACCCATGCAAAAACTCAGCATGGTGCCAAGTTCTTGGTCCAGCGCTGTCAACTGTTGGTACAAACTTTGAGCTGGCTCCATCCAAGTACTTTGCGCGTTCAAAGAAATTAAAAATGGAAAACGTCTGGCATGCACAGGCTCTTTACGCCCCAGCTTCAAGCGCCTTTGCATCAACTGCGCCGCCAACTCACCGGTGTCGGCCATGTCAACGTGAGGGTAGGTGCGGTACGACACCAGCGCATCGCTTTGAGCCAACATGCGCCGTGTCACATTGGCGTGCAAATCCAAGCTGGCAATGATGGGCAAATGCGGCCCCACAATGCGCCGAATGCAGCTGATCAATTCGCCTTCGCTGTCGTCTGCGTTCTCGGCCACGGCAGCGCCGTGCAGGTCTAAGTAAATACCATCCAATCCTTTGGCCAATGCATTTTGAATGTCTTCCAAGATGGCTTGACTGATGCGCTCAAATGCATCTTGCGTGACATAAGACGAGGGCGTTGCGCCGGCCCAAGCAGAGGGCACAATGTCCCATTGCCAGCGGCGCGCTGCATCTAGAAAACCACCCACCGGTATGTTGATGCCGGTGAGTTGGTCGATCAGTGCTTGTCCGCGCATGAAGGCAGGGAAGGCCTCACCCCGATTGAAGGCTGTCCAGTCGGCCAAGCTGGGGGCAAATGTGTTGGTCTCGTGCTGGTAGCCGGCCACCAAAATTCGGGTCATGCGTGTGCCTTGTGAAAGCTGTGTGTAGGCGTGCCGGGGGTGGCCGTGCAGATCAGTGGTGCCACCTATACTCTGTTAAAAAAATTAATCAAAGCCAGCATGGGAAGCGGCTCCAATTCCACAACCACTATAGCTTGCCTCTGCGCGAAAGGTACTCATGGTCATCCCGAATATGTCAGCCTGCGAATTGTCGCAAGCCATTCACGCCAGACAAGTGTCGTGCCGCGAGGTCATGCAAGCGTACTTGAATCAAATCCACACGCACAACCCGCAAAGCAATGCCATTGTGAGCATGGCGCAGCCCGATGCACTGCTGGCCCAGGCCGATGCGCGTGACCTTCAACTGGCGCAGGGCCAGTCCTTGGGCTGGATGCACGGCATGCCGCAAGCCGTCAAAGATTTGGCGCACGTGGCTGGTTTCCCAACCCACATGGGATCGCCCTTGTGGCGTGACTTCATACCAGCGCAAGATGGCTTGATGGCAGCCCGCATGAAAGCTGCTGGCTGCATCGTGATTGGCAAAACCAACACCCCTGAATTTGGTTTGGGCTCGCACACTTTCAATGAAGTGTTTGGTGCCACCTTGAACGCATGGAACCCTGGCAAATCGGCCGGCGGTAGCAGTGGCGGCGCAGCAGTGGCCCTGGCGCAAAGAATGCTGCCTGTGGCCGACGGTTCAGACTTCATGGGCAGTTTGCGCAACCCCGCAGGCTGGAACCATGTGTTTGGCATGCGTCCCTCGCAAGGGCGCGTGCCACGCGCCCCTTCACCAGACATTTATATGTCGCAGTTAGGCACCGACGGGCCGATGGGGCGCAGCGTGAACGACGTGGCCATGCTGCTCTCGGTGCAAGCCGGATATGACGTTTGCGCGCCTTTGTCGATTGCACAAGATGGCCACACATTTGCCCAAAGTTTGGACCATGACCCAAGCGGTCAACGCATCGCTTGGCTCGCTGATTTGAATGGCTATTTGCCCATGGAGGACGGCATCTTGAGCGTGTGTGAAGAAGCTCTGAACACTTTCCAAAATTTGGGCTGCGCCATTGAACCTAGCGCCTTGGGCATGTCACCCGCATTGATATGGGATGCTTGGCTGGTCTGGCGCAAAGCTTTGGCTGGCCCTCATGTGGCGGCGATGTCGCACATTCCCAATTGGCGCGATCAAGTCAAACCCGAAGCGCTGTGGGAATACGACCAATCACTGAGCTTGTCGGGCGCGCAATGGATGGCGGCCAGCGTGCAGCGCAGCGCTTATTACCAGCACATGGTGCATCTGTTTGAACACTTTGATGTGCTGGCTTTACCGGTCTCGCAAGTCTGGCCGTTTGACGTGCAAGAGCGTTGGCCACAAAGCATTCAGGGGCGCAGCATGGACACTTACCACCGCTGGATGGAGGTGGTGATTTACGCCACATTTGCAGGCTTGCCCAGCATCAGTGTGCCCGCCGGTTTCAGCGCGCAAGGCTTGCCCATGGGCTTACAGTTAATTGGCAAACCGCAAGGGGACTTTGCTTTGCTGCAACTGGCGCACGCTTACGAGCAAGCTGCGCAAAACTTGATTCAGCGCAGGCCGCCGGGGGTCTGAGCTGGGCTCAAAGCCCCGTTTTCATAGCGCCAGTCAGGCTCAAACTGGCCAAGGCCATGACCTTGGCCGAATCGACCAACTCTTGAATGCCCACGTATTCATTGGGTTGGTGCGCCAAATCCAAAATACCTGGCCCATAGGCAATGCAGTCGCGCAGTTGGCCGCTTCGCACAATGTGTTTTTGATCGTAGGTGCCTGGGCTGGCGATGTATTGCGGCTCGCGCCCAAGCACACGCGCAATGGCACGGGCCGTAGCGTGCACCACCGGTGCATCGCGCGGTGTGGCAGTGGGAACAAAGCTCATGATCTCGCGCACTCCGTAATCAAAGCCTGGCCGCGTGCGCTTGAGTTCTTCAAGCATGTCAATGATCTCTTGTTTGACTTCGTCCAAATTTTCTTCTGCAATGAAACGGCGATCGAGCACCGCGCGGCAACTGTGAGCAACCACCGGCGCAGGCAAGTCAGCGGTGGGCCAACCGCGTTCGTCCAAGGCATAGCGCTGCTCAACTTGCCCGCCGTGCACGCTGTTGATGTTCAAAGTGCTCACTCGTGCGCCTTCAGGCTCAACCGGCTCCGATGTGTGCCTTTGCTGAAGGCGTGGCTGCAATTGCGTTTCAAGCAAATGCAAAAATGCGCTCATGTGGTTGATGGCGCTGTCACCCAAAAAAGGCATGGAGCCGTGCGCGATGCGCCCTTTGGTTTGCACCTCGCCCCACCAGACGCCGCGGTGCCCCAAACAAATGCGGTCCACCCCCAAGGGCTCAGGAATGATCACATGGTGCACGCGCGGTTTGCTGAAATACCCGCGCTCGGCCAAATAGCCCACGCCGGCAAAGCCGCCGGACTCTTCGTCGACGGTGCCACTGATTTCAAGCGCACCGGGAATGCTTAAACCTGACTCGATCATGGCCTCGCACGCGATGATGCTCGAGGCCAAACCGCCCTTCATGTCGCAAGTGCCGCGGCCATAAATTTTGCCGTCCCGAATTTCGGCAGCAAAGGGGTCTGAGCTCCAGCCACTGCCTGCCTCGACCACGTCAATGTGGCTGTTGAAGTGCACGCATTCGCCAGGGCCAGTGCCTTGCCAGCGGGCCACCATGTTCATTCGGGGCTTGGCATCCGAGTCGCCCGGAGCCCCCAGCGCGCGGATGTACTCCACTGCAAAGCCACGGCGCTTTAGTCGTTCGCCAATGAATTTGGCGCACGCTTCGTAGGCATCGCCGGGGGGGTTCACTGTGGGAATGCGGACCAAGGCTTGCGTCAGCGACACGATCTCATCACGTTTGGATTCAATGCGTTCAAGCAGGGCTTGAACTTGGGGGCTGTGTGTTGTGATCATGTTAATTTTGGCGCCATGGCAGGCCACGTTTGCGCCAACCACCCACAAGGCCGCGGTGCGCTTGCGCATTGGGGTCGCCCTCAAAACCTTCCAAAATATTGTAGGCCTCTAGGCCCAATTCGGTGGCGCGTTTGGCAGCGGCAATGGATCGCACACCACTGCGGCACAAAAGGAGTAATTTTTTGCCTTCCAGGGCCAAGGCCTGCAAGCCGGTGTCAAAATCCGGGTTGACCTCCATGGCGGGCCACTGCTTCCATGCCAAAGGCTTTGCCTCAGGCACAAAGCCGACCCAGGCGCGCTCGGCATCTGAGCGCACATCGACCAGCAAGGCTTGCCCCGACTGCACCCAAGACCATGCCAACTCTGGGCTGACATCGCCTGCGTAATCTGCGGCCGCTTGCACCGTGAGCAAGTCTTGACCCCCAGCGTCGTGGCGCAAGCCAGAAGTTAAATTGGCCGGCACGGCTTGGTCAATGCGGCGAGGCTTGGGTAAATTCAAATTCGTCATCGTCTTGGCAAATTGCGCTTGGGTTTGACCGGCCACGCGTGTGTTGTGCTGGCGTTCATGGCCGATGGTGGAATGGGTTTGCCCGCGGTAATCGTGACCCGGCCAAACACGCGTCTCATCTGGCAACTTGAACAAAGTCTGCGTCAAACTGTGGAACATGTCTTGCGCGCTGCCCGATTGAAAATCGGTGCGCCCACAGCCGTTGATCAGCAAGGTGTCGCCACTGAACAGATGGCCCGCAGCATCGGCTTTTGTGGGGTCGCCTTGTAAATAAAAACACATGCTGCCAGCGGTGTGCCCTGGCGTATGCAGCGCCGTCAAACGCAAGGCTCCCACTTCAATGCTTTGGCCATCGACCAGTTGCACTGCAGCCGTACCGATGTGGCAGCCCTCAGGCGCAGCCGTGCGCGCACCCAAGTGCTCGGCCAGTCTGCCAGCGCTGGTGATGTGATCGGCGTGGGCGTGAGTTTCAAGCGACCACTTCAACTGCAGCGCGTGTTCTTGAATGACTTTCAGATCGCGCTCAATTTGCTCTTCAACGGGGTCGATGATCACGGCTTCGTGCGAATGCGGGTCCACCACAATGTAGGTGTAAGTGCTCGACGCCAAATCGAACAATTGAATCACGGTGGCAACAGGGGCGCTCATGTCAAGGCCCTGCGCTCAAGCAAACTTGGTCAACATTTCGGCCACATGCTCAGCCGATTGATCGCCCTGCTCGATCATGCACCCCACCATGGAGAAGAAAGATTTGTCCAAGGCCTTGCGCGATGCCGCCATTTGCTGCGCAATTTTTTCGCAATCAGCGTCAGCCTCTATCAACTTTTGCAGACCGCGCAATTGGCCTTCGATGCGCGCAAGGCGTGCGCACAAGGCTTTTTTCTTGTCAATGTCAACGATACGACTCATGGTGAACTTTCTGCTTGTGGTCAGGGCCAGCACTGGCCCCTTTGGGCGAGTGATCTTGCCCATCTTGGGATCTGCAAATTATGCAAAGTTTTAGGCCTTCTTTTTTGACTTGACTCCAGATAGCCCCAATTAAGCCAAAATAGCCACCCTATGAACACCTTGCATCCCTATTTATCTGCTGCCTTGGGCGGCCTCTTGATCGGTTTGGCCAGCTGGCTGCTGTGGGCTGGTTTGGGGCGCATTGCTGGCATCAGCAGCATCACGGCAGACGCTATGTCTGAACCCAAAGGCCAGCACGACTGGCGCTGGGCTTTCCTGGCTGGCTTGATTTTGGGCGGGTGCTTGCTCGGACAGGGCTTAGAGATTCCCGTCATGCCAACGCGATCATGGACATTGCTGTGCGCTTCTGGCCTCTTGGTGGGCTTTGGCACGGTGCTGGGCAGCGGCTGCACCAGTGGCCACGGCGTGTGCGGATTGGGCCGAATGTCAGGCCGTTCATTGCTGGCGGTGTGCACCTTCATGGCTGCGGGCATGTTGGCCGTGACATGGATGGGGGTCGGTGCATGAGCAACGAAAGCCAAGCGCCCCAACCCGTCGGCTCGCTGGGCTTGGCCTTCAGTGCAGGCCTTTTGTTTGCTGCAGGCTTGGTGCTCGCGGGCATGACGCAACCGGCCAAAGTGCTGGGCTTTTTGAACATCACCGCGGCTTGGCAAGGTGCCTTTCCAGGCCGCTGGGACCCGACGCTGGCCTTTGTCATGGGCGCTGCAGTCTGCGTTACCCTGCTGGCCTTTGCCTGGACACCCCAAATGCAGCGCCAACCCTGGCTTTCAAGCCAATTTTGGTTGCCCAGCCGGGCCCAAATCGACGCACCTCTGCTGATCGGGGCTGCCTTGTTTGGAGTGGGTTGGGGCATGGCCGGGTATTGCCCTGGACCCGCCCTTGCGTCGGCTTTGCTCAGTGTGGACGCACTGATCTTCACAACCGCTATGCTGGTGGGAATGGCATTGTGCAAGACTTTTTTGCGCAAAACCGTTAAGATCCAAGGTTGACGTTAACGTAAACGTCAATGAAGCGTTGCCACCGGCAACCCCCTCGTTTAGGAAAGCCCGCCATGACCGACTTGTCCGCAGAATTCAAAGCCCTGGCCAATTACCGACCTGCGCACAAAGTGCGTTTTGTCACCGCGGCCAGTTTGTTTGATGGGCATGACGCGGCCATCAACATCATGCGGCGCATTTTGCAAAGCATGGGGGCCGAGGTCATTCACTTGGGCCACAACCGCTCGGTCGAGGAAGTGGTCACTGCTGCTTTGCAAGAAGATGCGCAAGGCATCGCGATCAGCTCTTACCAGGGCGGCCACGTGGAGTATTTCAAATACATGGTGGACTTGTTGCGCGAGCGCGGGGGCGAACACATTCAAGTCTTTGGCGGCGGCGGCGGCGTGATTGTGCCAGCCGAAATTCGCGAGTTGCACGCCTATGGCGTGGGCCGAATTTACAGCCCCGAAGACGGCCAGCGCATGGGCTTGGCTGGCATGATCGGCGAGATGGTGATGCGCTGCGATAAAGATTTAAGCCCGCATGCCCCCTCCACCTTGAAAGCCATTCAAGGCCACGAACAAACACATTGGCGCGCACTGGCGCAACTGATGACGGTGCTGGAAAACGGCCATGTTGATGCTGCTTTGCTCGCCGCCTTGCGCAGCCAAGCCGCCACATGCCAAGTGCCCGTGCTGGGCATCACCGGCACCGGTGGCGCTGGCAAGTCGAGTTTGACGGACGAGTTGATTCGGCGCTTGCGCCTGGACCAAGACGACGCCCTGCGCGTGGCGGTCATCTCGATTGACCCTTCGCGGCGCAAGAGCGGCGGCGCATTGCTGGGCGACCGCATTCGCATGAACGCCATCAGCCCCTGGCGCAGCGGCCCCCGCGTGTTCATGCGCAGTTTGGCCACGCGCGACTTTGGCAGCGAAATCTCCAAAGCCCTGCCCGATGTGGTGGCCGCGTGCAAAGTCGCTGGCTTTGATTTGGTGATCGTAGAAACCTCCGGCATTGGCCAAGGTGACGCGGCCATCGTGCCGCTGGTGGACATTCCGATGTACGTCATGACACCCGAATTTGGCGCGGCCAGCCAGCTCGAGAAAATCGACATGCTCGATTTTGCGCAATTTGTGGCCATCAACAAATTTGACCGCAAAGGCGCCAGTGACGCGCTGCGCGATGTGGCCAAACAAGTTCAGCGCAACCAAGAAGCCTGGCACACCCCGCCCGAGCAAATGCCGGTGTTTGGCACCATGGCTGCGCGCTTCAACGACGACGGCGTCACCGCTTTGTACCAAGCCCTCAAAGTGCGCTTAGACGAGCTGGGCTTGAAGCTGCAAGAGGGTCAATTGCCATCTGTCACGGTGCGTCACAGCACCAATCAAACACCTGTGGTGCCTGCTGCGCGCACGCGCTACCTGGCCGAGATCAGCCAGACCGTTCGCGACTACAAAAAACAAGCCCACGCGCAAGCGAATTTAGCCCGCGAAATGCAGCAACTGCGCGCGGCGGCTGTGATGCTCGAGGTGGACAAACCCGGGCGCGCCAAAGCCGCGCAAGCTGCGCTGGATTTGGCCGCGCAGCGCGAACTGGTGCAAGACCCTTCAGCGCGCAAATTGTTGGCGCAGTGGCCCGACATGCAAAAAGCGTATGCCGGCGATGAATACGTCGTCAAAATTCGTGACAAAGAAATTCGCACCGCATTGACTTCGCTCAGTTTGTCGGGCACGCGCATTCGCAAAGTGGCCTTGCCGCAATACGTTGACCACGGAGAAATTTTAAAGTGGTTGATGTTCGACAACGTGCCCGGCAGCTACCCCTACACCGCAGGCACTTTTGCCTTCAAGCGCGAAGGTGAAGACCCCACGCGCATGTTTGCTGGGGAGGGCGACGCCTTTCGCACCAACAAACGCTTTAAGTTGCTCAGCCAAGGCATGCCGGCCAAACGCTTGTCAACCGCGTTTGATTCCGTCACCTTGTATGGCAACGACCCCGACCCGCGCCCCGACATTTACGGCAAAGTGGGCAACTCAGGCGTGAGCATTGCAACGCTGGAAGACATGAAAGTACTCTACGGCGGTTTTGATTTGTGCAACCCCAGCACCAGTGTTTCAATGACCATCAATGGCCCAGCGCCCTCGATTTTGGCCATGTTCATGAACACGGCCATGGACCAGAATTTGGAAAAATTCAAAGTTGACAATGGCCGCGAACCCACTGAGACCGAAGCGGCCAAAATTCGCGAATGGGTGCTGGCCAATGTGCGCGGCACTGTGCAAGCAGACATTTTGAAAGAAGACCAAGGGCAAAACACCTGCATCTTCAGCACCGAGTTCAGCCTCAAAGTCATGGGCGACATTGCGCAGTATTTCGTGCACAACGACGTGCGCAATTTTTATTCGGTCTCGATCAGCGGCTATCACATTGCCGAGGCTGGCGCCAATCCCATCAGCCAGTTGGCTTTCACTTTGTCCAATGGCTTCACATTTGTAGAAGCCTATTTGGCGCGGGGCATGCACATCGACGACTTCGCACCCAACCTGAGTTTTTTCTTCAGCAACGGCATGGACCCCGAATACACCGTGATGGGCCGCGTGGCGCGCCGCATTTGGGCCGTGGCCATGAAGAACAAATACGGCGCCAACGAGCGCAGCCAAAAACTCAAATACCACATTCAAACTTCCGGGCGCAGTTTGCACGCGCAAGAAATTCAGTTCAACGACATTCGCACCACCTTGCAAGCCTTGATCGCGATCTACGACAACTGCAACTCACTGCACACCAATGCGTTTGACGAAGCCATCACCACGCCCACCGAAGACAGTGTGCGCCGCGCCATGGCGATTCAATTGATCATCAACCGCGAGTGGGGTTTGGCGAAAAATGAAAACCCCGGCCAAGGCTCTTTCATCATTGAAGAGTTGACCGAGTTGGTTGAAGAAGCAGTGCTCGCAGAGTTTGAAAAAATTGCAGAGCGCGGTGGCGTCCTCGGGGCCATGGAAACCGGCTACCAGCGCGGCAAAATTCAAGACGAATCGATGCACTACGAAATGCTCAAGCACACGGGTGAATTCCCCATCATTGGCGTGAACACCTTTCGCAACCCCAAGGGGGACGAAGTCATGGAAAAACTCGAGTTGGCTCGCTCGACCGAAGAAGAGAAAAAATCGCAACTCGATCGCCTGCACGATTTTCACTCGCGCCACGCCCATGAATCGCCCGCCATGTTGCTGCGCTTGCAGCAAGCCGTGATTCACGACGCCAATGTTTTTGAAGTGCTGATGGACGCTGTGCGCGTGTGTTCATTGGGGCAAATCACGAACGCTTTGTTTGAAGTTGGCGGCCAATACCGGCGCAACATGTGAAAGCCCCTATGCAGATTCTTTTCATCGTTGACCCGCTCGCGTCCTTCAAAATTCACAAGGACAGCAGTTTTGCCATGATGCGCGAAGCGCAAAGGCGGGGCCATACTGTAAGCGCCTGTGAAGTGCCAGACATTCATTGGGTGCGTGGGCAGGCCGTCACTGCCCAAGTGCAAGACATTCGCTTGACCGGCAACAAAGCCTCCTGGTATGAAGTTTCAAACACGCGCAGCGCCGCCTTGAAAGATTTTGGCGCCATCATCATGCGCAAAGATCCTCCGTTTGACAGCGAATACTTCTACGCCACGCATTTGCTGGGGCAAGCCGAGCGTGAAGGTGCCAAAGTGTTCAACAAACCTGCGGCCCTGCGCGATCACCCTGAAAAACTCGCCATCATGGAGTTTCCTCAATTCATTGGGCCCACCTTGGTCACGCGCAGTGCTGCAGACATTCTGGCTTTTCATGCCGAGCACCAAGACATTATTTTGAAACCACTCGATGGCATGGGCGGCATGGGCATTTTCCGAGTGGGCGCCAACGGCCTGAACTTGGGCGCCATCATTGAAACATTGAATTTGGACGGCGCACAAACCGTCATGGTGCAAAAGTTTTTGCCTGGCATTGCACAAGGCGACAAGCGCATCTTGGTGATTGCCGGCAAGCCCGTGCCCTATTGCTTGGCACGCATTCCGCAAGGCGGCGAGGTGCGTGGCAATTTGGCCGTTGGCGGCAAAGGTGTGGCGCAGGCTATCTCCAGCCGTGACCGAGACATTGCAGAAGCGATTGGCCCTGTTTTGGCAGCGCGCGGCTTGCTCTTGGTGGGCTTGGATGTGATCGGCGACAGCCTGACCGAGATCAACGTGACGAGCCCCACTTGCTTTCAAGAAATTTTTGATCAAACCGGCTGTGATGCAGCCGCCTTGTTCATCGACGCTTTAGAGCAAGCAGCTTAAGCCTCGCCCGTTAACACCACTTGCTCGTAAGCATGCAGTGAGGGCAAACCGCCAGTGTGCAAAAACAGCACATTTTCATGGGGCTTGAAAAAGCCTTTCCGTGCCAAGCCGATCAAGCCGGCCATGATTTTCCCGGTGTAAACCGGGTCTAACAAAATGCCTTCGGTGCGCGCCAACATTTGCACCGCCTCAACCATCATGTCGTTGGGGATGGAGTATTTGGGTTGCCAATAGCCGCCCACACTGACCACCGACTCACGTGGAATATGCAGACCCACATTGAGCAAATCGGCCACTGCTTGCGCTTCTTTGAACACCCAAGGCTCTTGGTCTGCGGGGTCTCGGCTCACGCCGATTCCCACAATGGGTATTTGAATGTGATTGCCTAAAAAGCCTGCCAACAAACCGCCGTGCGTGCCCTAACTGCCCGAGCCCACCACCACCCGGTCAATGCTCACGCCTTGCTCAAAAAATTGCTGTTGCAACTCTTGTGCGCAGGCCACATAGCCCAAGCCCCCTAAAGCGTTGGAGCCACCGCCCAGAATGATGTAAGCCTTGCCCCCTTGAGCAGCCACTTCGTCTGCCATTTTTTGCATGGCTTGGGCCATGTTGCTGCCGCCTGGCACCACATCGATGGCTTCCACGCCCATCAAGTTGAACATGAAATTGTTGCCGCTCGCAGTGCTGCTGTAACTGCCCGGCACGCGCTCTTCAATCACAAAGCGGCGGGGAAAGCGTGACAAGTCCATCTTCATTCCTTTTCAATATCAAATAATCAAACATCCACAGTCGCACTCCAAGACCCCTGCGTATCTTCGTCCATCGGGTGCACGGGCCTTGGCATGCGCGTCCAGGGCAAACTTTTCAAATTGGGAGTGGTCAAGCCCGGGCCATCGACATCAATCATGCGCTCAGTCAAGGTGAACCCCTCCAGCGCTGCTCGGTAGTGCCCTCTGCTTTTGGCCACCAAGGTTCGCACACTGGCCAGATCGATCCCCAGCGCATCCAACTGTGCAGGATCAACCAATTGTTGTCTCAGAGAGATCACCACCACCCGCACACCACCCATTTCGAGCAATGCCGACAGGCCCATGCTCGACGGGCTGCCATGGAGTAAACCGCGTCGACCCACAAAGTGGCCATCTGAAAGCGCCAGCACTTTGGCAGCATGTTTGAACGTTTGAGCGAACGGCAATTGCTCAGTGCGGTTGAAGTGCGCTTCAAATGCCGCGCCCCCACCCAAGGCATGTGCCTCTTGGGCCAACGCAGGGTCTGTGAAAACTGCCAGCAATACGCCTTGAGCTTGCGCCGCCAGCAAAGCCTTTAACAAATCGACTGTGTTACCCCCGCCGCCGCCTGGGTTGTCACCCACATCGGCCAGCACCCAAGGCGCATCACTGGCCCGCCAGTGCACGGGCTTGTTCAGCGCAGCCGTGGCGCGCGGTCACGACCACGCTAAAGCCACACTTGGGGGCATCGGACAAGGCAAAGCCTGCGCACAAAGAGACGTTCAAAATGGCGCCTGCGACATGCCGCTGGCCCTCTTCCATCAATGCCTGGTACACCGTTCCTGGCTCCAGCAGTTGCGCAGTTGCTGGCGGCACCAAGGGCAGCTTCACATGCGCCACCGCACCCGAGCCTTCATGCCACAAAGTTTGCAAGTGCTGCGCCGCTTCCACACCGCGCGCCTTCAAATCAGTGTGCGGATTCGTTCGATAGGCCACAAAAGCCGACAAGGCTTCGGTCATCGCGTCAGACACATTGCAGTGCAAATCCAAGACAGCCACGATCGGCACATCAGGGCCTACGCACCGACGAATCAGCGTGAACAATTGGCCATCCGGATCGTCGTTTGCAGTGCTCAAAGCAGCACCATGCGAAGAAATAAAGATCCCATCGAATGGGCCTTGTGCCTTTAATCGGAGCTCCATATCTTGCACGAAGTCTTCAAAAAATGCAGCCTCGGCCGGCCCACCTGGCTGGGCAGCTGCCATGCGCAGTGCCACAGGGTCCCAGTTGGCGGTGCGGCTCATTTCTTGCATGAAGCCGTGCGTGTCGGGCAATGTGAGCGGGGCCATCTGGGCCAATTCTTCTTGCAATTCAGCTCCGGTCAAATCCAACCCTTGTGCAAACATGGCAGCCGTGGTCACCGGTGAGAATCGGTTGCACTCCAAAAAAACCCCCACCATGCCCACGCGTTTTTTCATAAGCCGGTGTCGACACCTCGAACATCTTGCATACCTTCCAAGGCCTGCTGCCAGATTTGCATGGCGCGCTCCAAGGCGGTGTCTCGCCACTGCGGCGTGTCGACAAAAAATGCGTCTTTGACTTGCTGGCGAATTGCCGCAGCTTGCGCTGAATGCGGGTCGCCGCGGTGGTGCAGCCAGTTATCTGCAAACAATGAAGCCATGACCTGTTGCTGCCCCTGGGTGCCCACCTCCATGGCAATCGCCACCACGCAAGCTTGCGGGCACAAAGCGCCAAAGGCCATGCGCACGTTGCCGCCGATCACCTGCGAGGCCGACTCGCCCGCATCTGGTGATGTCACTTCTTGGCCACCCATGGCCAAACCCCTTTGCAGTATTTGCACCGGCAAAGAATCATCCGTGCCAAAGTTTTATTGGAAACCACGTATTTGCCGATCGAGCAAATTGCCCAAGCCTGTGGCTATACCGACACCGGCAGTTTCAGACGCGTTTTCAAAAAAATAGCAGGCGCCCTTCCCGCGCATTACCGGGAAAAAAATCGCCTGCGAACTTCGCGCCACCGCTGGGGGCGAGTGGCATTGTCCTGACTCAAGCTTGCGCTTTGACTTTCAAGCGCCAAGCATGCAGCAGCGGCTCGGTATACCCACTGGGCTGCTGCAGGCCTTTGAATACCAAATCGCATGCGGCCTGGTAGGCCTTGGACGTGGTGAAGTTGCCTGCCATTTTTTGGTACAGCGGATCGCCTGCATTTTGCTGGTCCACCACAGCCGCCATGCGCTGCATCGTGGCTTTGACTTGGGCTTGGGTGACCACGCCGTGGGTCAGCCAATTGGCAATGTGCTGGCTGCTGATGCGCAAAGTCGCGCGGTCTTCCATCAAGCCCACCCCATGAATATCGGGCACTTTGGAGCAGCCCACGCCTTGATCTACCCAGCGCACCACGTAACCCAAAATACCTTGCGCGTTGTTGTCGAGTTCGTTTTGTTTGTCTTGTGCGCTCCACTGGGCCGCTTGCTCTGGCGTGACCACAGGAAACTGCAGCAATTGATTCAAGCTGTCTTTGCGCAGCGCTTTGGCATCTTGTTTTCTCAAAGCTTTTTCCATTTTCTTTTGCAGCGCTGGCACATTGACTTGGTGGTAGTGCATCGCATGCAGCGTGGCAGCCGTAGGGCTTGGCACCCATGCGGTGTTAGCGCCGGCCATCGGGTGCGCGATTTTTTGCTTGAGCATGTCGGCCATCAAATCAGGCATGGCCCACATGCCTTTGCCAATTTGCGCGCGGCCGCGCAAGCCAGTTTGCAAGCCCACCGTCACGTTGCTTTTCTCATAGGCGCCGAGCCACACGCTGCTTTTGATGTCGCCCTTGCGCATCACGGGGCCGGCCCACATGCAGGTGTGCATTTCATCACCCGTGCGGTCTAAGAAACCGGTGTTGATGAAGGCCACGCGCGTCTTGGCCGCTGCAATGCAGGCCATCAAATTCACGCTGGTGCGCCGCTCCTCATCCATGATGCCCAGCTTCACAGTCGAGGGTTTCAAACCTAAGATTTTTTCTACGCGGCCAAACAGGGCATCGGCAAACGCCACTTCTTGCGGGCCGTGCATTTTGGGCTTGACGATGTAGACGCTGCCGCTTCGGCTGTTGCGCAAATCTGCGCCTTTGCTTTTCTGCAAATCCACCATGGCGCAGGTGGTGGTGATCATGGCGTCCAAAATACCTTCTGGAATTTCTTTTTGCGAACCGTCTACAGCGTTGTAGAGCACCGCAGGGTTGGTCATCAAGTGGCCCACATTGCGCACAAACAAAAGCGAGCGGCCGTGCAGCACTGCTTGCCCTTTGCCGCTGGGCAAGGTGTATTTGCGATCGCCATTCAATGTGCGCTTGAATGTTTTGCCGCCCTTTTGCACATCTTCTGACAAGCTGCCTTGCAAAATTCCCAACCAATTGCTGTAGGCCAAAACTTTGTCTTGCGCGTCCACCGCTGCAATCGAGTCTTCCAAATCCAAAATGGTAGACAACGCAGATTCAAGCACCAAATCTGCCACGCCTGCCGGATCGGTTTTGCCAATGGCATGGGCCTTGTTGATTTGCAAATCCAAATGCAAACCGTTGTGCTTGAACAGCATGGAGGTGGGCATTTTGGCATCGCCTTGGTAGCCTACAAATTGCTGTGCATCGGCCAATGGGGTGATGCCCGTTTTGAGCATGACCACCAATTTTCCGCCTTGGACCGAATAGGCCACGCTGTCAACGTGCGAGCCTTTTTTGAGTGGCACGCAGCGGTCTAGAACATGGCGGCAATACTCAATCACTTTGGCGCCGCGTTGAGGGTTGTATGCGGCGCCGATTTCGCAGCCATCGGCTTGACTGAGCGCATCGGTGCCATACAAGGCGTCGTACAAGGAGCCCCAACGCGCATTGGCTGCATTCAATGCGTAGCGCGCGTTCATGATCGGCACCACCAATTGCGGGCCGGCCAAGACGGCCAATTCTGCGTCCACATGCTTGGTGCTGACCTTGGCGTTTTGGGGCTCGGGCATCAGGTAACCAATGAGGCTCAAATATTGCCGATAGGCCTTGATGGCTTTGTCGTTGCGCAAAGGCCCAGGGTTGGCTTTGTGCCACAGGTCCATGGCCGTTTGCAGGCGATCACGTTCGGCCAGCAGCGCGGCGTTTTGCGGCGCCAAATCACGCACCAAGGCATCAAAGCCCAACCAAAATTTCGCGCTTTTCACACCCGTGGCAGGCAGCACCTGCTCTTCGATGAATTGGTACAAAGGGGTGGCCACATGCAGGCCGTGAATGACAACTCGATCGCTCATGAAACACCTCAAAAATAAAATTGGCTCATCCCAGTCAAAAGGGGTTTACGCCCCCTGAAGGCACTTTATTCGATGTTCCAGGGTTAACAAACAGTGGAAATATCCATTTACTTGTGACTTTTTTGCACAAGTCAGGCTTTTAAGTGCTTGCAAACAGCGAAAATAGGCCTCTTGCAATGGCTTTTAAATGAAATGCGAATGAAGAAAAGGAGCTTCCTGCTTTGGACAAACTCAAAGTTTTTGAAACCTTCGCCTCGGTGGCCACGCGCGGCAGCTTGAGTGCTGCTGCGCGCGCAGAAGGTGTGGCCCCGGCCATCATCGGGCGGCGCTTGGACGCGCTCGAATCGTACTTGGGTGTCAAGCTCTTGGTGCGCACCACTCGTCGCATCAATTTGACCCACGAAGGCAGTGCGTTTTTAGAAAACTGCCAGCGCTTGCTCAGCGACGTGGCCAATGCCGAAGACAGCGTTTCAGCCGGCGGCCTCAAAGCCAGCGGGCACCTTCGCATCACCGCGCCAGCGGGCTTTGGCAGGCGTCATGTTGCGCCCTTGGTGCCCTTGTTTCATGCGCAGAACCCCGATGTGAAAATCTCCTTGAACTTGAGCGACCGCGTGATCGATCTGGCCGCGGAAGGTTTTGATTTCGCAGTGCGCGTAGGCGATCTGCCCGACTCGTCCTTGGTCAGCGTGCGCTTGGCCGACAACCGGCGCTTGTGTGTGGCCACACCTGCTTATTTGGCCTTGCGTGGCACCCCTTTGCAGCCTTCCGATTTGCTGCGCCACAACTGCTTGACCCTGTCCAGCGACGCCTCCCAAACCCGCGGTTGGGCCTTTCAAATGCCAGGCCCCGAAGGCCCCAGCGTGACGCACCTGCGGCCCCAGGGCCCACTGGACTGCTCGGACGGTCAGGTCTTGCACAGCTGGTGCTTGGCCGGCTTTGGCATCGCCTGGCGCAGCACTTGGGAGGTTGAAAGCGATGTGCAATCGGGCCACTTGGTGGCTGTTTTGAATGACTTTGCTGCACCCCCCAACGGCATCTACGGCGTCTTTCCGCAGCGCAAACATTTGCCCCTTCGCCTGCGACTTTGGATCGATTTTTTAAAGCATCACTACGCGCTCCCATCCACATGGCAAAGCGCCACGTAAAATCAGAGCATGCTCCTCGCCAAACAAGAATTGCTCGCCGCGCTGACCGCCGAGCTCGAACGCCTGCTCCCTGGAGCAGGTGCCAAAGCCAGTTTTGAGTCGCCCAAGGTGGCCGCGCATGGCGATTTGGCCTGCACCGCAGCCATGCACTTGGCCAAACCTTTAGGGCAAAACCCAAGGCAAGTGGGCGAGGCCTTGCGCAGCGCTTTGATGGCCACACCCGCGTTCATGCAGTGGGTCAAAAGCATCGACATTGCAGGCCCAGGTTTTTTAAACCTGCACCTGCAAGCCCGCGCCAAACAAGGCGTGGTGCATGAAGTCTTGCAAGCCGGCCCTGCGTTTGGTCAGCAACCCGATCGGCAGCAAAAAGTGCTGGTCGAGTTTGTTTCGGCCAACCCCACCGGCCCTTTGCACGTGGGGCACGGGCGCCAAGCCGCATTGGGCGACGCCATTTGCAACTTGTTTGCCACCCAAGGCTGGTCGGTGTACCGCGAGTTTTATTACAACGACGCCGGCGTGCAAATTGGCACCTTGGGCACCTCCACACAACTGCGTGCGCAAGGCTTCAAGCCAGGTGATGCCAAGTGGCCCAGTGGCGAAAACGCAGCCGCCTACAACGGCGAGTACATCCAAGACATTGCCAATGATTTCATGGCACACAAAACAGTGCATTCAGACGACCGCAGCTTCACGGCCAGCGGCGATCTGCAAGACCTGGACGGCATGCGTCAATTTGCGGTGGCCTATCTGCGCCATGAACAAGACTTGGACCTGAAAGCTTTCGAAGTCAAGTTTGACAACTACTACCTCGAGTCCAGCTTGTACAGCAGCGGGCGCGTGGAGGACACCGTTCGCAAATTGCAAGCCGCAGGCAAAACATACGAGCAAGACGGCGCCTTGTGGCTCAAGTCCACTGACTACGGCGACGACAAAGACCGCGTCATGAAAAAAGGCGACGGCACCTACACCTACTTCGTGCCCGATGTGGCCTACCACATCAGCAAGTGGGAGCGCGGCTTTGTCAAAGTTGTGAACATCCAAGGCACCGACCACCACGGCACCATCGCCCGTGTGCGCGCAGGCTTGCAGGCCGCTGGTGTGGGCATCCCAGCAGGCTACCCCGACTATGTGCTGCACACCATGGTGCGTGTCATGCGGGGGGGCGAAGAGGTGAAAATCTCCAAGCGTGCAGGCAGTTATGTGACGCTGCGCGATTTGATCGACTGGACCAGCAAAGACGCTGTGCGCTTTTTCTTGCTCAGCAGAAAACCTGACACCGAATACATCTTTGACATTGATTTGGCGCTGGCCCAAAACAACGACAACCCGGTCTACTACGTGCAATATGCGCACGCACGCATTCAGTCAATTTTGCGAAGCTGGGGCGGCGACACTGCGCAACTTCAGGGCGCTGACCTGTCTGCCTTGGACAGCGCCAAAGCGCAAAGTTTGATGCTGCAACTGGCCAAATACCCCGAGATGCTCAGTGCGGCCTCGCAAGACTTTGCGCCCCACGACGTGACCTTTTATTTGCGCGACTTGGCCGCCCACTACCACAGCTACTACGATGCCGAGCGCATTTTGGTGGACGACGAAAAAGTCAAGACCGCCCGCTTGGCTTTGGTCGCAGCCTGCGCCCAAGTGTTGCACAATGGCTTGAAAATTCTGGGCGTTTCGGCTCCCTCTCAAATGTAAAACTCATGGCACAGCACAAACAATTTGGCGGCACTTTATCTGGCTTCGTTTTGGGCTTGGTCATCGGCTTGACCATCGCTTTGGGGGTGGCCATGTACGTCACCAAAGTGCCCATGCCATTCAGCAATAAAAATCTCTCTCGCTCAGCCGAGCAAGACGCAGCAGAAGCCGAGAAAAACAAAGACTGGAACCCCAACAGCGCTTTGCAAAACAAGCCCGCCATTGCAGCGCCCGCCGAAGGCGCTGCTGCTTCAGAGCCCGCCTCTTCCGCGGCTTCTTCTGCGACCCCTTCTGCCGCCCCAGGATCGGCCTCAGGCCCAGCATCCGCCTCAAGCTCAGGCATCACGGCCGCACCAACGCCAATACCCGCGCCTTCTGCAGCCACCCCCGCCGTCAGCGCCGATCCCTTGGCAGACTTGGCCAAGGCCAAACAATTCGCCCCAGCGTCCAGCAGCGCCGCTGCCCCCAAGGCCGCGGCCAGCAGTGACCCCTTCACCTATTTTGTCCAGGCCGGCGCATTTAAAACCCCTGCAGAAGCCGAGGCGCAGCGCGTCAAACTGTCCTTGTTGGGTGTGGAGTCCAAGGTCAGCGAACGTGATCAAGGCGGTCGCGCCATCTACAGGGTTCGAAGCGGCCCCTTTGACGACAAAGATTTGGCCGAAAAAATCAAAGCCCGTATCGATTCGAACGGCCTAGACACCGCCTTGGTCCGCGTTCAACGCTGACTTTCATTGACAGGAGATACCCCATGAAACGCCGACCATTTACGCTGGCATGTGCCGCCACTTTACTGACGCCCACGGCATTTGCGCAAGGCCCCTTGAAACTCACAGCGGGCAAAGACTACGTCAAGCTCGATCGCCCGATTGCCACCGAAACCGAGGCCGGCAAGATTGAAGTGCTGGAATTTTTTTGGTACAGCTGCCCACACTGCAACACGTTTGAGCCGACCTTTGCGCAGTGGGTCAAAACAGCACCCAAAGATGTGGTGGTGCGGCGTGTGCCTGTGGCCTTTCGCGACGATTTTGCGCCCCAACAGCGTCTGTTCTTCACGCTCGAAGCCATGGGTTTTCTCGAAAAACTTCACAGCAAAGTTTTTCAAGCTGTGCATGGCGAGCGCTTGCCCTTGAGCACCGAAGCCTCGATCTTGGCTTGGGTTGAAAAGCAAGGCGTGGACAAAGTCAAGTTTGCCGAGACCTTCAAATCCTTTGGGGTGGCCAGCAAATTGCGCCGGGCTGTTCAATTGCAAAACGACTTCAAAATTGAAGGTGTTCCGTCTTTGGGTGTGGCCGGGCGTTACTACGTGGACGGCACTTTGGCCGGCAGCATGGAGCGCGCCTTGCAAGTTGCAGAGGTTTTGCTGGCCCAAGTCAGGCAAGGGCGAACCTGATAGCACGTCAACTGTGTGATTCAAGCCCACTTTGGTGGGCTTTTTTATACATTTTTACCTGCCAAGCGCTCAGCTGCACCTACAATGAAGCCAGCAATTAAGCAAGATTCACGCCTTCATGAAATTAAACCTCATCTCTGTGTTGTGGACCCTCGCAGCCCTCATGGCTGCGCCGTGCGTCTTGGCTGAAAAGGCCGACCGCAACAAGCCCATGAACATTGAGGCCGACGCTCTGAGGCACGACGACCCCCAAAAACTGACCACCTTCACCGGCAACGTCATGATGAGCAAAGGCAGTTTGGTCTTGCGGGCGGCTCGCATGGAAGTACGCCAAGACAGCCAAGGCCACCAAAATGCCAAGCTCTGGGCTGCCACGGGCGAGCGCGTGTTCTTCCGCCAAAAACGCGAAGGCTTAGACGAGTACACCGAAGGCGAAGGCGAAATCGTCGAGTACAACAGCCAAGCCGATACCATGACCTTGAACACACGCGCCGAATTGCGCTTGCTGCGCGGCAGTGTGGTGGCCGATCGCATTCAAGGGCACCTGATCGTCTTCAACAACACATCAGAAGTCTTCACTGTCGATGGCAAACCTGGCGCAACCGGCAATGCCGGCCAACGCGTCAAAGCCACTATCAGCCCACGCGCCAAGCCTTTGGATGCCACCCCCCCTGCAGCCACCCCAGCCTTGAAAAGCAGCCCCTCATTGAGCAACCCCAAACCATGAGTGAGATCAGCAGCCTGGAAGCGCGGCACTTGCAAAAGGCCTACGGCAGCCGCAAGGTGGTGTTCGATGTTTCATTGCAAATTCAAAAAGGCGAAGTGGTCGGATTGCTTGGCCCCAACGGCGCAGGTAAAACCACGTCGTTCTACATGATCGTGGGTTTGGTGCGTACCGACGGTGGCCAAATTTTGATCGATGGTCAAGACGTCACGCGCATGCCCATTCATCGCCGCTCGCGCATGGGCTTGTCCTATCTGCCGCAAGAAGCCTCTATTTTTCGCAAACTCACGGTGGCAGAAAATGTGCGTGCCGTGCTCGAGTTGCAACACAACGAACAAGGCCAAGCGCTGTCGCAAAGCGACATTCAAGAGCGACTGCAATCTCTGCTCAGCGATTTGCGGGTGGACCATTTGCACGACTCACCTGCCTTGTCTTTGTCCGGTGGTGAGCGCCGGCGCGTTGAAATCGCACGCGCCTTGGCCACCCAGCCGCGTTTTATTTTGCTGGACGAGCCCTTTGCCGGCATCGACCCCATTGCCGTGATCGAGATTCAACGCATCATCGCGTTCTTAAAGCAACGGGGCATTGGCGTCTTGATCACCGACCACAATGTGCGCGAGACTTTGGGCATCTGCGACCATGCCTACATCATCAGCGAAGGCCGTGTGCTGGCCAAAGGCACGCCGCAAGAGATCGTCAGCAATGCCGATGTGCGCCGCGTGTACTTGGGCGAGCACTTTCGGATGTGATGGCAACATGATGCACACACCATGAAGCAAAGCCTGTCCCTTCGGATGTCGCAGCATTTGGCGTTGACGCCACAGTTGCAACAATCGATTCGCTTGCTCCAACTCTCAACCTTGGAATTGAGCCAAGAGGTTGAGCAAATGCTAGATGAAAATCCATTCTTGGAGCGCAACACCGACGAAGCCCCTCAAGAAGATTTTGGCCTGCACGAGGCCGATGCGCGCATCAGTTTGGGCGACCGCGTGAACGAAGCGGCCAGCGACGCTGGTGCTGACAGCCATGATGCAGCCGGCGAATCCAACGCTTCCGTTTCAAGCGATGAAGCCGTCACCGACGTGGCCGAGAGCTGGGACGGCGACGGCAGCGTCGACCTGGCCCCCGACGACAGCGAATGGGGCACTGAAGCAGGCGTTCGCAAAAACAACAACAACGACAGTGACAGCGCAGACGCCATTGAGCTGGCCAGTGGCCTGGGCTCCTTCACAGACTTCTTGCATCGCCAAGCTTTGTCCATGCGTTTGTCTGAAGTTGACCGCGCTGCGCTGCGTTTTTTGATTGAATCGTTGAACGACGACGGCTACTTAGAAGACAGCCTAGAGTCATTGGCCCAAGGCCTGGCGGGCACCGAAGATATCGAACAACTCGAAGAGTTGGTGCACCGCTTCACCATGGCCTTGAGCTTGCTTCAATCGCTTGAACCCGTGGGCGTGGGCGCTCGCAACTTGGGCGAGTGCATGCGCTTGCAGCTGAATGCCAAGCTCAAAGACAGCCCCCAAGACGAGATCATTCCCGTCGCATTGAAAATATGCGCACTGCCCTTGGAGTTGCTGGCCAAGCGCGATTACAAACGCCTGGCCGTGCAGTGCAATGAAGACGAAGCCAGTGTGAAATTAGCGCTGACCTTGATCACACGCTTAGAGCCCAAACCGGCCCGGCCCTTTGCCAACGCAGAGCAGCACGTGATCGTGCCCGACGTGTTGGTGGTCAACACCCGGCGCACTGGCGAGCCCAACTTTCGCGTGCAGCTCAACCCCGATGTGATGCCGCGCTTGCGCGTGCACGACATTTACGCCAACGCCTTGCGCGGCGGTAAAGGTGCGGCGCACTTAGGGCTGCAGCAACGCTTGCAAGAGGCGCGCTGGTTCATCAAAAATATTCAACAACGTTTTGATACCATCTTGCGTGTCTCCACCGCCATTGTCGAGCGGCAAAGAAATTTTTTCATCCACGGCGAGTTGGCCATGCGTCCCTTGGTTTTGCGTGAAATTGCCGATGAGTTGGGTTTGCACGAGTCCACCATCAGCCGCGTGACCACCGCCAAATACATGACCACGCCCATGGGCACATTTGAGCTTAAGTATTTCTTTGGCTCGGGCCTGGGCACCGACAGTGGCAGCGCAGCCTCGAGCACCGCAGTGCGCGCATTGATTCGTCAATTGGTGGCGGCTGAAAACCTGAACAAACCCTTGTCGGACAACCAACTCTCGGAAATGCTCAAAGAGCAAGGCATTGATTGCGCGCGGCGCACAGTGGCCAAATACCGCGAGGCGCTCAAAATCGCGCCCGCCAACTTGCGTAAAACACTTTGAATCAACTCCAATTATTTCTGCCCTGCGCCGCAGGCGTTGAAGGCCTCTTGGCCGATGAAGTGCACCAACTCACCGGCCTGACAGGCCAAGACTTGCTCACCGGCCGCGGCGGCGTGATGGCCAGCGCCTCGTGGCGCGACGCTTTGCGTTTGAATTTGCACAGCCGCTTGACGCAGCGCGTTTTGATTCAACTGTCGCAAACTTTTTACCGCAATGAAAAAGATTTGTACGAAGCGGCCAGTGCTGTGGCTTGGGAAATTTGGTTCACCACGCAGCAAACTTTCAAAGTGGAAGTCACAGCCCAGCACAGCCCACTGACAAGTTTGAATTTTGCAGCGCTCAAAATCAAAGATGCTGTGGCTGATCGCTTTCGCGCCAAACGCGGCGTGCGCCCGGATGTCGATACGCAGTGGCCTGATGTGCGCATCTACGTGCACTTGACCACCGATCACTGCACTTTGTACATCGATACATCGGGCGAGCCTTTGTTCAAACGAGGTTGGCGCGAAGACAAGGGCGACGCACCCTTGAAAGAAACCTTGGCCGCTGCCATGCTGGCTGCCAGCGGTTGGGATGCGGCCCTGCCTTTGTATGACCCGTGTTGCGGCAGCGGCACGATTGCCATTGAAGCAGCGCAAATTGCTTGCGGCATTGCACCGGGAAGTTTGCGCCGGTTTGGCTTTGAAAAACTATTGCCATTTCAAGCGCATGTGTGGCAAGTCTTGCAAGAAGAAGCACGCGCTGCCGAGCACGCCCCCACTGCGCCCATCTTTGCCAGCGACGTGGCACATCGCATGGTTGACTTCACCGAACGAAATGCCCAGCGCGCTGGTGTAGGCGATGTGGTGCAAGCGCGCGGCGGTGATGCTTTGCAGCGCATGCCGCCCTGCGAAACACCAGGACTGATGCTGCTCAACCCACCTTATGGCGAACGCATCGAGGCGGCCGGTGTGGCGGGTGTTTCAAGTCAAAACCGATTAGACAGCGCGCCACAGCGCGGCCGCGAAATTGCAGAAACCGAAGGCGGCGGCGAATTTTTCTCGCAACTGGCCTCGCATTGGAAAAAGAATTACAGCGGCTGGACCGCTTGGTTGCTCACGCCCGATTTGAAGCTGCCCAGCAAAATGCGGCTGAAAGAAACTCGCAGAATCCCGATGTGGAATGGCCCGATTGAATGCCGCATGTTCCGCTTTGATTTGATCAAGGGCTCGGTCCGTGACAAGCTCTGAGCCCGATGGCCTGCATTCACACGATGGCCATGGCAAGCCTGTTCATTGGATTTTAGACACCAACATCGTGCTGGACCTGTGGGTCTTTGACGACCCCGCATCTGCGGCCCTGAGGGCTCAAGTGCAAAGTGGTGCCATCGTCAACTTCGCCACCCCCGCCATGCGCGCTGAACTCGAGCGCGTATTAGGCTATCCCCACATTGCTGCGCGCATGCAAATAGGCAAGACAAACGCCACTGCAGTCATGTCTGCATTTGATCAATTTTCTGTTTGCGCCGCTGAAGCGCCCAAAGCTTCTTGCACCTGCAAAGACCCGGACGATCAAAAATTCATAGACTTGGCTGTGGCACACACACTGCCATTGCTCAGCAAAGACGCAGCCGTGTTGTGCATGCGCGCCAGGCTCGACAAACTCGGCGTGAAGTTGAACCCCACTTTAGAAAAGGCCATGGCATGACAGGCTTACAAGCGCAAGACTACGACGACTTAGACGACATCTTGGACGATCTGCGCAAGCGCAACGACGAAACCCCGCAATGGGAATTTTGCGAGGGCTTTTTAGCCGCTTTGGTTTGCTGCCGACAACCCATACCGGATGCTGAAGCTTTATCGCTTCTCTTGGGCTTGGACGAAGAAGGCGCGTGCTTTGCCAATGATGCACAGCATGAGCAATTCTTAGACTTGTGGCATCAAAGGCGCGCCCAAGTTCAGCGTGAGTTGGACACCGACATCAAAGCCCTGGACGAGGACAGCGCCTACGCGCCTGAAGTCATGGATGTGCGTGCAGCCTTGGCCACTTTGTCACCCCAAGAGCGCGAAGACATTGCGGGTGAAGAGATTCCCGCGTTTGCACAAGTCTGGGCACTGGGCTTCATGTTTGCGGTTGAAAATTGGCCCGAAGAATGGGCCCCACCCAAAGACAAAGATGCCGCGCAGTGGCACGATGAATCTTTGCAAGCCCTCGTGGCCTTGACCGAAGACGACACCGATGCACCCACCTTGAGCGCGCTGAGCGAAGACGGCCCATTGAGCATGAGCCAATCGCGTTTGGATGCCTATGGCCTGGCACTTTGGGCCGTCTATGATTTGCGTGAAATTTGGCGCAACATCGGGCCGCGAGTGGCACAAGTTTTTCGCCCGCAAGCGCTAGGGCGTAATGATGTTTGCAGTTGCGGCAGCGGCAAAAAATACAAAAAATGTTGCGGCGCCAATTAATGCATGAAGTCCTGCAAAGCTTGCGCTGTTTGCTCGGGCAGTTCCTCTGGAATGAAGTGGCCTGAAGGCACAACATGGCCTTGCACGAGGCCCGCGCACTGCGCTTGCCACAAAGTCAGGGGCTCAAACATTTTGTGCACCACACCGCGCTCGCCCCACAAGACCATCAAGTCACAAACCACGCGTTCGCCCAAAGCTCGGCTTTCTCGGTCGTGTGCCAAATCAATGCCGGCACTGGCGCGGTAATCTTCACACGCTGTGTGGATGGCCACAGGCAAACCATCGGCCTGCTCAGGGGCCATGGTGAAGCAGCGCTCGTATTCGGCCAAAGCCTCAGGTTCAATGAAGGTGGTGCCTTTTCCACCCCAGCCGCCCAGTTTGGCGTGCAAGTAGGCCAAGGCATTTCCTGCAATCATTTTCTCGGGCAAGGGGCTGGGTTGAATCAAATGAAACCAATGGTAGTAAGCACGTGCAAAGGCCATGTCGGTGCGCTCATACATGTCCAAGGTGGGGGCAATGTCCAGCACGCACAATCGCTTGACGCGAGCCGCATGATCCAAGGCCAGCCGATGTGCAACACGGCCGCCCCGGTCGTGCCCGCACAAAAAGAATTGCGAGACTTCAAGCTGGTCTAGCAAACCCACCACATCTTGCGCCATGGCGCGTTTGCTGTAGTTGCTGTGATCGGGCAAGCCTGGCGCGTGAGAGGAATCACCATAGCCACGCAAATCAGGTAAAACCAATCGGTAATCGGCTTTGAGGATCTGCGCCACGCGCTGCCACATCACATGCGTTTGCGGAAAACCATGCAAGAGCACCAGCACCGGTTTGTCCAACTGCGCAGCCCATTGCGTCGAAATCCGCGCGCACACGGCCACGCCGTTCACACTGAACTGGCGCTTTTCGAAATCGTCAAACCAAATCGGCGCTTGCATTGGCATGAGTGGCCCCTTGAATCTGCATGAGTTGTTGCTGCAATACGGCTTTTTGAACTTTGCCCAAAGCGTTTTTGGGCAATGCGTCCACGATCACCACGCGTCTGGGCATTTTGAAACGAGCGATGTGACTCTGCAAGTAGGTTAACACGGACGCAGGCGTTAGGCCTTGTGCAGGGGCGTCAACACTAGGCACCAACACGGCCACTGGCACCTCCCCCCAGTGCTCGTGGGCCATGCCCAATACGGCACATTCCAGCACACCTGGCATGGCCATCAAATGGTTTTCAATTTCAGCGGGGTAAATATTCTCACCCCCCGAGATGATCATGTCCTTGTTGCGACCCACAATTTGCAAGCAACCGGTTTCATCTAACCAACCCAAATCACCGGTGTTAAACCACCCGTCATTCAAGCCTGTCTCATAGGCTTGCTCAGACTTTCCATGGGCTTGCCAATAGCCTTGCATCACATTGGGGCCGCGCACACACACTTCGCCCACCGTGCCGTGATCGCTTGTGACCGTGAGTTCTGAGGCCTCTGGCACAGCCTTCCCATCGACCATCACAGGCTGCAATTTCAACGCCAACTCCGGCTGCGGCCAGCCTGCAAATCCCGCGCGTTGCATGGCGTGCTCAAACGGCAGGACCACACTGACGGGCCCAGTTTCAGTGCAGCCATAGATTTGACCCACTGGCACGCCTCTCGCATGGAAAGCCTCCAAATACGAAGCGGGCAGCGTTGAAGAGCCAGCCATGATGCCGCGCAAACTTTGCAAATCGGCGTTAGGCCAATCGGCGTGGTCTAAAACAGCGCGCAGCGCTGCGGGCACCAGCAAAGACACACTCGGCCTTTGACTCAGCGGGCCCTGCGTGACCGCATGCAACCACGCACCCGCATCAAACCGGGGGTGCAAATGTACCGCGACACCACTGACCAGCGCAGGCAAGGTCTGAATGCACAAACCGCCTACATGAAACATCGGCAGTGTCGATAAAACTTGGTCATCTTTTCGAAATTCATGCGCCGCATGACTGGCCCGCACATTGGCCAACAAACCAGCTTGCGTGTGCACAGCGCCTTTGGGCAAACCAGTCGTACCCGATGTGTAGACCAGTAAAACGGGTGCGTTCTGCGCGAGCGCAGGCAAAGCGAAGTCTTTGGAGGGTGGCGCTTGAATCAAGGCATCGAGCCCTGCACTTTGCCGCGCAATTGATTTCGAATGCGCCACCACCTCTTGCGCCAACCCTTTGTGCAAGGTGTCATGAATCAACAGCATGGGCTTGGCATCGGCCACAACTTGTGCCAACTCGGCCGCGGCCAATCGATAATTCAAAGGCATGAAAATCGCGCCCAAGCGCGCGCACGCGATCAAGCAGGCACATTGCAAATCGTGGTTCAAACTCAACCAAGCCACTCGGTCGCCTGCTTGCACACCCCAGCTTGCATGCAAATGGCCTGTCACGCGCTCCACGCGGTGCCAAAGTTCTTCAAAACTGATGTCTTCGGTCGCGCCTGGCATGCCAAAGCGAATGGCCAATGCATCAGGCTGCGCTTGCGCCCAATGCAAAAATCGCTGCGCAAGTTCAGAGCTTTCCGTGCGCTCCATGCGAGTACTCATTCGTCTTTCTCGCCCGCTTCATACAAGGTCTCGCGGCCCAAGCGGTCAAGGCACAATTCGGCAGTCCAAGGCAACATCAAAGAGCCGCAGCGCGCGTCGCGGTACAAACGCTCCAGCGGCAAAGACTTGAGCATCGATTGACCGCCGCATGTGCGAATGGCCAAGCGTGCAATGTCTTGGGCATTTTCCATGATGGTGTACTGGGCTGCATAGGCACGCAGGCGTGAAGATTTGGGTGGGTCAATTTTGGCGTCTTCAATCGCTCGCAAAAACAAATTGCGCGTTTGCTCGAGTTTGATGAACATCTCAGCCACCGCAATTTGTTTGGTGGCAAATTGGCGCCGCTTGACGGGCCCTGTACCCGGTATTTCACCGCGCAAATAGGCCACAGTGAAGTCATACGCCGCTTGCGCAATGCCCATGTACGTGGGCGACAAGGTCATGAACATGTGCGGCCAGCGCGTGGCCGCTTGAAAATAAACACCTTGCGGCATCAAAGCAGCATCGTCTGGCACAAACACATCTTTGAACACCAAGTTGCGTGAGACGGTGGCCCGCATGCCCAAAGGATCCCAGTCGCCCTCCACAATCAATCCTGATGCTGTGCGCGGCACTGCCAAATACAAAGTGTCGCGCCTGGACAAATCGGTATCTACTTTTTTCTCTGTGCACAACACGCCAAAATAATCGGCCGCATCTGACAACGACGCAAAAATTTTCTTACCATTGATGCGCCAACCTCCATCGACTTTCACGGCCGTTGTTCCAAACGGTTGCGCGCCAGCGGCTGCAGCGCCCCCTTCAGAGAATGGCTGCGCATAAATCGCACCGTCTTTGACCACCTTGGCAAAATGTGCTTTTTGATGCACTCGGTGCAGTGCGCGTTGTTCGGGCGTCATCTCCAAGTCTTCAGACAACATGCCGCTCCACATCATGGTGCACACGTGCATGTTGAAAGTCAAAGCCGTGGCGCCGCACCAGCGGCCAATTTCTGCCGAGACCATGGCGTAGGTGGCGTAATCAGCGCCTTGCCCGCCATGCACCTCTGGCACACACAAAGCCAACAAGCCGGCCTCGCGCATGTCATCGTAGTTGGCATAGGGGAACTGCGCATCGCGATCGAGCTGCGCTGCGCGTGGTGCAAATTTATTTTTCCCCAACTTATACGCCAAACTCATCAAACGCTTTTGCTTGTCGCTCAAAGGATAGTCTTCACCGCATATGGGCATGTAGGGTTTGACAATGGTCATTGCACTTTCCTGCTTAAAAAATTCAGCACAGCGGCATGAAAAAGTTCGGGTTGTTCAAAACCCATCAAGTGGCCTGTGCCTGGCAAACTTTCAAACTCGGCATGGGGAATTTTTTCTGCCATGCGCCGCATCACTTCAGGCGGTGCAGTGCGGTCAACTTCACCGGCCAAGCACAAGGTGGGCACGCTCAAGCTGGGCAAGGCAGCTCGTTGCTCAAACGTGACCAAGGCTTTCAAGGCAGCGCGGTAGGTCTGTGCTGGCACGGCGGACATACAAGCATGCGCCAAGGCCAAGCCAGGCGGGTAATCTGCAGCCTTCGCACCCGCAGGCAATGCACCAGGCGCCACCATGCCAGGAATCAAGCGATCAGCCACTTGCGCCATGCTTTGCCCCGCATCCAAAGGCGCCAAGCGTTGGGCCATGAACTGCTGCTGAAACTCCCCGCTGTTGTTGCCAAACGCTGGGCTGCTGGCAGCCAGCACCAAAGCCGCAATTCGCTGGGGGCAATGCGTCCAAGCCTGCAAAGCCACCATGGCCCCCATGCTGTGCCCGATCAGCACAGCTTGCTGAACATGGGCGGCGTTCAACATGCTTTCCAAGGCTTGGGCCAAGATTGGAAAATCAAATGGTTCGCACAGCGCACTTTCGCCGTAACCCGGCATGTCCCAAGCCAACGCCCGATAGCCTTGCTTGGAAAAAAAAACCAAACTGGGTTGAAAGCCTTTTTTGCCACCGCCAATGCCGTGCAGAAATACCAAACTGATGGGCTCGTTGCTCGGGCCAGATTCGGCCCACGCTGGAATAGGAATATCAGTCATACGCACATCTGCCTGTTCACGCTTGCGCTGCAAAAACATGAGGAACGATCTGCCCCTCTTCAATGACCAAGGTGTCGTCTAATCGAATGCTGCAGCCCCGCATCGGCAAATCAAAGTGGCCCAGCGTGTGGCGACCCGCCACTTCATTGGCACCGGTGGAATACAAAAAATTGCCTGCAAACGCGCGCAACTCAGTGCCGTTGCAATCGCGCTTGTCGTAAAAAGTCATGGCATCCCAACGCGCTGCCGGGTTCAAACCAAAGCCCACATGCGAGACCGCGCACGCGCCTTGATGTCCTTCTTGTTCGGTCCATGCTTGGTAGTAGCCGCGCATCATGTCGGCGTCCACACCTTGGCCGTCAATGCGCGTGATGCTGTCGTTTTCAACGGTCAACGAAATCGTATCGCGCACATAGCGTTTGAAAGTCAAGTTGACGTCGCCTGGGGCCATGACCAATTTGCCGTTGACGCTGCCTTGCGCCGGAAAAGCCAAGGCCAAACCCCCAGGCCAATGCGAGACCATGCCCGGTTTGCTACAAAAACCCCAGACGCCGCCGACCACCGCGTCCTGCAAATTGATCTCTAAATTTGTTCCCGCTTTGGACGAAACGTGCATGCGCTTGGCGCTGCGCAATTTTTTCATGGCCGTGCGCACCGTGGACTCCAGGGCCGGGTCTGGCTGCGTACGCTCTAAAATTTCAGGGTGCTCGTTGGAGATCATCAAAAGGCGCGGCGCATGGCCATCAGCCCCTTTCAAAATCAAGGGCAACTCAGGCGCATGCAGCATGCCCTCCACCGTGCAGTCCACCACCATGCCCACGCGCTGCAAGGCGGCCACCACGGGCGCTAAATTTTGCAGCGCATCGGTGGCCCCTGTGGAGCGAACCGGCGCAGGCCCAGTCAAGGGGGCTGAAGGCAAGCAAATTTCAAACGGCCGCGCGCCCAAGGCTTGCAAGGCCAAGCTGGCCAAGTCCACATTGATGCGCCGAGACTGCGTTTCACAGACAATGGCCACCACCTCACCGGGCTGAACTTTGCACAAAGCAAAGCTGCGCTCAAAGGCTGCCAACCATTTGTGTTCGATGCGCTCAATCAACATGCGGGGTCCTTTTTTTCACCAAGCATCCATCTATTTGTCACTCACAAAAGTAAATCGTTGCAAGGGACTCACCTGAAATTCTGCAGTGTATCGTGAAATGATACACTCATGATCAAAAGTTTTAAGCATAAAGGTTTAGAAACCTTCTTCGAGTCTGCGAATTATGCAGGCATCAACCCTGCACATGCCAGTAAGTTAAAGCACCAATTGGCTCAACTGAATCAAGCCACACAAGCAATCCACATGAAAATTCCAGGTTGGAATTTACACCTTTTGTCAGGTACCGTTGCCGGCCATTGGTCAGTTTGGGTCAATGGCAACTGGCAATTGGCGTTTGACATTTGCATTTGAAGGCAAAAATGCAATTCTGGTGAATTATCAAGACTACCACTGAGAAAAATACCCATGGCCCAAATGCACAACCCCCCTCATCCCGGCCAAGCTTTGCTTGAAGACGTGTTGCCAGCTCTTGGCATTTCCATCACTGCAGCCGCACTTCAACTGGGCGTTTCACGCGTTCAACTTTCTCGCGTTCTTCACGGGCACGCACCCATCACAACGCAACTTGCACTTCGGCTAGAGCGCTGGCTTTGCGGTGCTTCAGCAGATGTTTGGCTCAGTATGCAATTGGCTTATGACATTTGGCAGGCGCGGCAAGAATTGAGTTTTATAAAAATCAAACCCGCCAAAATCCCACCTCACATTCATCTGCCATTTCAAGGCAAAACAGCTGTCACTTCAATTTCAACCAAAGCGCGCTCTTCCACCAAATCGGCCACTTGAATCAAGGTCATAGCGGGGTAATTTTTACCCAAAATTTCTTGATACACCTTGCCCAATTCACGTCCGCGCTCCAAGTATTCGCGCTTGTCTTTCACATACCATGTCATGCGCGCCATGTGCTCCGGGCCTGCGCCCGCACAGCCCAGTGTGGCCACAATGTTTTGCATGGCTTGGCGGCATTGCCCAATGAAGTCGTCTGTTTCAAATTGGCATTGCGCGTTCCAGCCGATCATGCCAGCCACAAATATGATTTCCCCTTTGGCGCTGATGCCGTTGGCATAGCCTTTGGCAGGCGCCCAAGCTTCGGGTTGTAAAACTTTCCACATCTGCTTCACTCCAAATTTTAAAAATCAAACACTCGACAAGCAAGCACTGCACACAACTTCAAACTCGCAAGCATGCGTTCACGCCGCAGCCTGCTGCCGCAATTTAAAGCGCTGCAATTTCCCTGTTTCAGTGCGCGGCAACGCATCACAAAACACAACGCGCCTTGGGTATTTGAAAGGCGCAATGGCTTGTTTGACAAACTCTTGTATCTCGGCAACCAAGGCCTCGCTTCCAACATGGCCAGCTTTGAGCACCACAAAGGCCTGAACCACTTGACCGCGCTCGGGGTCAGGCCCTGCCACCACACCGCATTCAGCCACAGCCGCATGCTTCATCAAGGCATCCTCCACTTCAGGCCCGGCTATGTTATAGCCGGCCGAGATGATCATGTCATCGTTGCGCGCTTGGTAGCTGAAGTAGCCATCCGTATCCATCACAAAGGTGTCGCCCGGCAGGTTCCAGCCGTCTTTGACGTAATCGGTTTGACGCGGGTCCGACAAATAGCGACACCCCGTGGGCCCGCGCACGGCCAAGCGGCCCACGGTGCCAGGTGCAACAGGCTGCATGTCTTCATCCACAATTTGCGCTTCATAACCCGGCACCACTTTGCCAATGCTGCCCGCTCGCACATCGGCGCCTGCACTGGCAATGTAGATGTGAATCACCTCCGTGCCGCCAATGCCGTCCGTCATCTCAATGCCCGTTGCGCGCTTCCATGCTTGGCGTGTTGCATCGGGCAAGGCTTCGCCAGCAGAGACCGGGTGGTGCAAACTTTTCAAGTTATAAGCCGCAGGGTTTTGCGCCACCAGCAAAGCCATTTGCCGGTACATGGTGGGCGCGGTGTAGCACTGCGTAGCGCCATATTGACCAATGGTTTGCAACAATTTTTCAGGTGTGTATTTCTCCAGCATGATGGCGCACGCGCCATACCGCAAAGGAAAAGCCAGCAGACCACCCAAACCAAACGTAAAAGCAATGGGCGGTGTGCCGCAAACCACATCGTCCGGGCCCATCTTGAGCACATGACGCGGAAACAAATCACACATGGCCAAAATATCACGGTGAAAATGCAGTGTGCCTTTGGGCTTGCCCGTGGTGCCACTGGTAAAGGCAATCAAGCACACATCGTCACGGCTGGTGGGGTGCGCTTCAAATGAATCAATGTGATGCGCCATGCGCTGCTCAAGGCCATCTTTTGCATCACTTCGAAAGTACAACACCTGCTTCAAACTCAGCGCCGCCTGGTCGTGCGCAGGGTTCATGCAGTGCGCCAATTCTTCGGCCAGCAAACTGTCGCACAAAGCCGCACTGACTCGGGCTTTGTCAATGATTTGTCGCAGCTCTGCAGCGCGCAGCAAGGGCATGGTCGGCACCACCACCAAGCCGGCTTTGAGGGCCGCCAAAAAACTGGCCGCCATCATCGGGCTGTTGCCCCCGCGCAGCAACAAGCGCTGGCCTGAAACCAGGCCCATGTCTTCCTTCAAAACATGCGCAATCTGATTCACATGCGACTGCAACTGCCGGTAGGTCCAAACCACGGGCCCGCCAGCGTCCATGCCTTGGATTGCCACACGCTCGCCATGGCCTTGGGCCACATGCACATCGAGCAATTCCACCGCGCAATTCATTTGCTCAGGGTATTGAAGCTCTGGCCGATTGAACAAAAAAACAGGCCACTCTTGAAGCGGTGGCAAGTTCTCACGTGTGAACGTGTCTTGGTGGCTGCTGGGCATTAATTTAGAGGGCATGGTGATTTGAATTTAATTCAGTTAGACTTCAACAAATCTCGGCCAATGATCAACTGCTGCACCTCGGTGGCCCCTTCGTAAATGCGCAAGGCCCGAATTTCGCGGTACAAAGATTCCACAATACAGCCTTTCTTCACGCCCATGCCGCCATGCATCTGCACAGCCATGTCAATGATTTTCTGGGCGTTTTCGGTGGCCGTCATTTTGGCCATAGCCGCCTCTTGAGTGATGCGCTGGCCTTGATCGCGCAGCCATGCAGCGCGGTAAGTCAAGAGCGTTGCGGCATCGAGCATGGTGGCCATTTGTGCAATCTTGCTTTGCGTGATCTGAAACTGCGCCAAGCTTTGGCCAAACATCTTGCGCTGCTGCGCCCACGCCACAGATGCGTCCAAAGCCCTGCGGCCAAAACCCAAAGCAGCCGCTGCCACCGAGGTGCGAAACACATCCAAAGTAGCCATCGCCACTTTGAAGCCTTCACCGGCAGCACCAATGAGCCGCGCATGCGGCACCAAGACTTGATTGAAATGCAAACACGCCAAGGGGTGCGGCGCCAGCACATCGATGCGCTCAGCAATCTCAAGGCCAGGGCTGTCAGCATCCACAATGAAGGCACTGATACCGCGCGCGCCAGGTGCTTCCCCCGTGCGAGCAAACACCACATAAAAGTCAGCAATGCCACCGTTGGAGATCCAAGTTTTGTAGCCCTTGAGTACATAGCCTTCAGGTGTTGAAGTTGCGCTGCACTGCATGGCCGCCACGTCAGACCCTGCATCAGGCTCGCTCAATGCAAAAGCTGCAATTGCCTGGCCTGCCGCCACGCGCGGCAAATAAGCAGCTTGCTGCTCTGCAGTGCCTTTCAAGCTGATTGCGCCAGAGCCCAAGCCCTGCATGGCAAACGCAAAGTCGGCCAGCCCATGGTGCCAGGCCAACTCTTCGCGCAGCAAACAGATGGCGCGTGTGTCAATCACTTCGCCCATTGCGCCGTGCGCTTGCCCTGCAATGGCGTGCTTGAGCCAGCCGCTTGCCCCTAAGGTCTTGACCAAATTGCGGCATTCAAGATCTACCGCATCACGCGACTCATCATGCACTTCTAACGCGTGCTGCGCGTGTGCAAATTGCTGCGAAGTCCAAGTTTGCAAATCTGTTTTAAGTTGCCGGTGTTTGTCTTCAAAAAAAGGCCAAGCCAAATGGGCACTGGAGTTCATCTTCAATCCCCCAAAAACTGAGGCGTTTGTTTGGCCACAAACGCGTGGTACGCACGGTGAAAATCATTGGTCACCATGCAAATGGCTTGCGCCTGCGCTTCTGCTTCAATGGCTTCGTCCACACCCATGTTCCATTCTTGTTGCAACATTTTTTTGGTCATGCCATTGGCAAAAGTGGGGCCTTGCGCCAATGACAAAGCCATCTGTTGTGCCTGCGTCACCAACTCTTCGGGCGCACACACACGGTTGTAAAAACCCCAGCGCTCAGCTTCTTCTCCTGGCAAGCCGCGCCCCGTGTACAAAAGCTCTGATGCACGCCCCTGCCCTATCACGCGCGGCAGCAATGCGCAGGCCCCCATGTCGCATCCAGCCAAGCCCACTCGGTTGAACAAGAAAAATGTTTTGCTGCGCGCTGTGCCATAACGCAAATCAGAAGCCAATGCCAAGAGCGCTCCGGCCCCTGCGCAAATGCCGTCTATCGCCGCCACAATCGGCTGCGGGCAAGCCCGCATGGCTTTGACCAAATCGCCAGTCATGCGCGTAAAGGCCAGCAAACCGGGCATGTCTAACTTTGTCAACGGCCCAATGATTTCGTGCACATCACCGCCTGAGCAAAAATTATTTCCTGCCCCTGTGATCACCACCGCGTGCACATCTTCTGCAGTGGCCAACGCACGAAACAGATCACGCAGCTCTGCATACGAATCAAACGACAAAGGGTTTTTGCGCTCGGGCCGATTCAATGTCAAAGTGGCCACACCAGTTTGCACAGAAAACAAAAAATGTTCAGCTTGGTAGTCCGCCATGTGCAGGCGGTGCCTTGGCAACTGGTGTGCTTGACCGGGTAAGTAACGCTGGCTCATAAAGTCTCCCAAGAAAATTTTTGAAACTGAAACAACAGGGTTTGCATGCAAAGGTTTTGTCAACGTGGTTGCAGGTGGCTTTTCAAAGCACCCAACAAGCCGTGCAACTGACTTTGCTGGGCTTGACTCAAACCGCCAAACAAAGACGCCACCCAAGCCTCATGGGCCGCGGCCATGCCGGCAAACGCTTCACGCCCATCGGCAGTCAAGCTCACTGTGTAAGAGCGCCTGTCGTTCACACCTATTTGGCGCGCCACCAAATGCTCTTTCTCCAATTGGTCCACAATGGTGGTGATGTTCCCGCCTGTGACCATCATGCGGCGCGACAACTCCCCCATGGTCAAGCCATCTGGGTGGCGCTCGAGTTGCGCCATCAAATCAAATCGCGGTAGCGTAATACCAAATTCTTCACGCAGCTTTTGCCGCACCGTGTCTTCCACCAGCGTGGTGCAAGAAAGCAGGCGCAACCACAAACGCAAAGAGGCGTGGTGATCTGCGCGGGCGCGCAGCTCCAAGTCTTCGCGCGGCGCTTGCTCTGAATGCGTCGTGCTCATCCGGCCAACTCCCCGCCATCCACGCCAATGGCTTGCCCATTGACACTGCCTGCACCTGCACTGCACAACCACATCACAGTTTGCGCCACCTCTTGGGCTTGCACCATGCGCTGCTGCGGGTTGTGCGCCACCAAAACGGCACGGGCCTCCAATTCGCTTTGCCCCGTTTTGGCCATGATGTTGCTCACTGCTGCACGCACAAGCTCGGTCTCGGTATAGCCCGGGCACACCGCATTGACCGTGATGCCTTTGCGCGCCAACTCCAGCGCCAGTGAGCGCGTCAACCCCACCACGCCATGTTTAGCGGCCGCATAAGCAGCCACATAGGCATAGCCCTTGAGCCCCGCTGTGCTGGCGATGTTGACAATGCGCGCCGCGCGCCCTTGCGCCCCAGCTTCGAGCAAGCCAGGCAGTGCCGCTTGAATGCACAAGTAGCTGCCCGTTAAATTCACATCGAGCATCTGCTGCCACAAAGCCAAATCAGTTTTGGCAAAGGGCTGGCTTAACGCTTGACCAGCGTTGTTGATCAGCATGTCCACCGGCCCCAAAGCCTGCACATTCGATTGCAATGCTGGTTGCACAGAAGCGGCATCCGTGACATCCATCACCGAGACGTGCACCCTCACTTGCGGACAGGCCTGGCGCAGCACTTTCGCCTGCGCTTGCAAAGTGCTCAGCGTGCGTCCCGATATGCTGATATCGGCACCACTTTGCGCAAAGGCCATTGCAATGGCAGCGCCAATGCCTTGGCCTGCGCCCGTGATCCAAACATGCGGTGCTTTCAAATCAATTTTCTCCCTTTTGCGCCTGGCCTTGACTCGCAAGCCCTGCCTGCGCTGCCATGCTCGCAGCTCGTTCAAAATTGGTCTCCATTTGCCGCTTGCCCGAGACATACACCCGCTGCCAATCTAGGCCGGTGTAGCCAATGCGCGCTGCCTCTTGCATTGTCCAAGACGGGTTGGCCAAGTGCGGCCTGGCCACCGCGCACAAATCGGCGCGCCCCGCCGCAATGATGCTGTTGACATGATCGGCCTCTGAAATAGCGCCCACTGCAATGGTGCGCACACCTGCTTCATTGCGTATGCGATCAGCAAACGGCGTTTGAAACATTCGCCCATACACCGGCTGCTCGCGCTTGTCCACTTGCCCCGAAGAGCAGTCCACAAAATCCACGCCAGCATTTTTGAAGTACCGCGCAATCTCCACTGCATCGTCGGGCGTGATGCCCCCTTCTACCCAATCGTGCGCAGAAATGCGCACCGACATCGGCCTGTCTTGCGGCCACACTTCACGCAGCGCTTTGAATACTTCCATCGGATACCGCAATCGATTTTCCAAAGACCCGCCATATTCATCTGCCCTCTCATTGGTCAAGGGCGATATAAATTCCGACAACAAGTAACCATGCGCGCAGTGCAACTCTAGCCAATCAAAACCTGCTTGCGCGCCGCGCTTGGCAGCGCTCACAAAGGCCTGCAACACTTCGTCCATCTGCGCCCGGGTCATGGCCTGTGGCACTTGGCTAATGCCTTGCAAATACGGCAGCGCTGAAGGCGCCAGCAATGGCCAGTTCAGGCCATCTCGCGCAGGCTCTGCCAGCGGCTGGTCCATGCCGTCCCATGCCCTTCGCGTTGAGCCTTTGCGCCCCGCGTGCCCCAGCTGCAATGCAATTTTGGCATCCGATTGGGTGTGCACCAAATCCACAATGCGCGCCCACCCTGCTTGCTGCGCATCGTTCCATAAACCAGGGCAGCCCGGCGTGATGCGCCCTTGCGGTGTCACGCAAGTCATCTCGGTGAACACAATGGCCGCGCCGCCCATTGCGCGTGCGCCGTAGTGCATCAAATGAAAATCGCCAGGCACCCCATCGTGTGCACTGTAGGTGGCCATGGGCGATACCATCACTCTGTTTTTAAGCATCACGCCACGCGCTTGCAATGGCAAAAACATCGGCGGTGGTGCGGGTTGCGATTGCAATTTTGCAAGCAAAATTTTTTCATGTGCTACAGAGCTTTCAGACAGCACTTGTTGGGCCAATCCTTGCTCAAAGGCTTGCACATAAGCGGCATCTCGCACACGCAAATTCTCATGCGAAATGCGCTGACTGCGTGTGAGCAATGAATAGGCAAATTGCGCAGGCGGCAGGTTCACATAACGCGAGACATTCTCAAACCACTCGGTGGAGTTGCGCGCCGCATTTTGAATCTTCAAAACTTCAATGGCGCGCGTGGCTTGGTACGACACCATCACCTCGGGCATGCCTTTGACCTCATGCCCCATGCGCTCAAAGGTGTCTGCCAATTCAATGGCATCTTCAAAAGCCAACTTTGTGCCCGAGCCAATCGAAAAATGCGCCGTGTGCGCCGCGTCTCCCATCAACACATAAGGCACATCACGGCCATCGGATGTTTTTTCCCAATGCACCCACTGCTCACAAATCACGCGCGGAAATTTGATCCAATGCGCCGAGCCGCGCAGATGGCTGGCGTTGGTCATCAAAGCGTGACCGTCTAAATATTTGGCAAATAATTTTTCACAAAAAGCCACCGACTCTTCTTGCGACATCTTGTCCAAACCCGCCGCCAACCACACTGGCTCCGGCGTCTCCACAATGAAGGTGGACGTGTCGCCGTCATATTGGTAGGCATGCGCCTGAATCCAGCCGTGCGGCGTTTCTTCCATCGCAAATGTGAACGCATCAAACAACTTGCGCGTGCCCAGCCACACAAAACGGCAGCGCCGCTCGTCAATGTCCGCCTTGTAGGTGCTGTTAAAACGCGAACGAATGCGCGAGTTGATGCCATCGCAGGCAATCACCAAATCGGCTTGGTAATGCGCTGCAATATCGGCCTGGCTGTCCACCTCGGTTTCAAACACCAGTTTCACACCCAGAGCTTCGCAGCGTTTTTGCAAAATATTGAGCAAGCGCTTGCGCCCAATGCCGCAAAAACCATGACCGCTGGACATCAAGGTCTCGCCCTTGAAATGCACCGCAATGTCATCCCAATGGTTAAAGGCCCCCAAAATTTCCGAAGCTGTGACGGGGTCAGCCACTTCCAAGCGCGCCATGGTCGCGTCTGAGAACACCACACCCCAACCAAACGTGTCATACGGCTTGTTGCGCTCCAAAACCGTGATCTGGTGCTGCGGATGGCGCAGCTTCATCAGCAACCCAAAATAAAGCCCCGCTGGCCCGCCCCCCATGCAAACGATGTTCATGCTGCACCTCTTAACTATTTTTTACTTCAATATTTGAAGTTTCAAGTAATTATGCGCATGTACCCTTTGCAGGTCAAGATGTTATTCATCTAAAGGGTCATATCCCCTCGCGTGTTTTGAATGAAACAATTTGCATCATCATTTCGCAGTCATCTTAAACCACGCCCCCCATGTAAACTCTACAGGTCAAGTTGTAATCCCCCCCTCCATCCACCCCGCATGCACCGCACCATCTTTGACACCCCTTTTGTCAAAACAGCTCTTCGCGGCCTTAGCCTTGCCATCCTGAAATTAGCGGGGTGGAAAGTGCAAGGCAGTTTGCAGCCCGATTGCGCCAAAAGCGTTTTCATTGCCGCGCCCCACACCAGCAACTGGGACCTGCCCTTCACCCTGATGGTGGCCTTTGCCCTGCGCCTGAACATCTACTGGATGGGCAAAGCCGAGATTTTCACCCCCCCATTCAAAGGCCTGATGATGTGGCTTGGCGGCATCCCGGTGGAGCGCAAAACCGCAAACAACCTGGTCGAGGCCTCAGCCCAAGCCATTAGAGATGCCAATGGCCCGCTGCAACTGGTCGTGCCCCCCGAAGGCACGCGCAGCAAAGTTCGCTACTGGAAAACCGGCTTTTACTACATTGCTCTCAGCGCCCAAGTGCCCATCGTCATGGCCTACATGGACTATGAGCAAAAAATCAGCGGCCTTGGCCCCGTCTTCAACCCTACAGGAGACATTGAAGCTGACATGGTCAAAATCAAAGCGTTTTATGCACAGTTCAAAGGCAGAAATGCCAGTCAATACGATGCTGAGTAGCCTTACAGGGGACGCTTTTAAGGGGACGATTACCGGCGTAGCGACGCCACCGCTTGCACTTTGATAGACCTCATCGGGCGTTTTATTTTCCAAAGCCTCTTAAGTTCGACTTGCAGCATCATCTTCTTCGTGCCATGGACGTTGTTGATTATCACAGTCAGGCTTTGGGTGTTCGGCTTGCAACATTGACGAGGCCATTAATCGACCAAGAGCTCTCGGTCGTCTTCCAGCGCAATTGCTCGGTGATTTAAGAGGAAAATTGGACTCGCTTGCGCTTATGATGATGAAGGCAAATCTGCGGCCCCAGGCGTTTGGGGTGATCGGGTGAACGCGGAAATGAATTTTTCAGGGACGACTCTTTAGCTCAATCCACACGCACTTTACTGTAAGCGTCCAAGACTCGTGGACGCAGGCTGCACGAATAAGAAATTAAAAGGCGAGCACCAACGGTGGCGCACCATGCGTGCGTACAACGAAACATAACC
>CAIQBO010000020.1 GCA_903870145.1 uncultured Burkholderiales bacterium
AAAACTCATGACCAAAACGTTCAGCGCAAAACCCGCTGACGTGACGCACGAGTGGTTTGTGATTGACGCGACCGACAAGGTCCTCGGACGAGTAGCCAGCGAAGTTGCTCTCCGTTTGCGCGGCAAACACAAGGCCATTTACACGCCTCACGTCGATACAGGCGACTTCATTGTCGTCGTCAACGCAGCACAACTGCGAGTCACTGGTGCCAAGTCTTTAGACAAGGTGTACTACCGCCACTCGGGTTACCCGGGCGGCATCACAGCCACTAATTTTCGCGACATGCAGTCCAAGCACCCCGGACGCGCGCTCGAGAAGGCTGTCAAAGGCATGTTGCCCAAAGGTCCTTTGGGCTACGCCATGATCAAAAAACTCAAAGTGTATGGCGGCGCTGAGCACCCCCACACGGCCCAACAGCCCAAAGTGCTTGAAATTCCCAATGGAAGCTTAAGGAGCCCCACATGATTGGTGATTGGAACAATGGCACCGGCCGTCGCAAATCCAGCGTCGCCCGTGTGTTTCTGAAAAAAGGCTCCGGCAACATCACGGTCAATGGCAAGGACATCCAAGCCTATTTCGGCCGCGAAACTTCGATCATGATCGCCAAGCAACCCCTGATGTTGACCAATCATGCCGAATCTTTCGACATTCAAATCAATGTTCATGGTGGCGGTGAGTCCGGCCAAGCGGGCGCGGCCCGTCACGGCATCACACGCGCTTTGATCGACTACGACGCAACGCTCAAGCCCATGCTCAGCCAAGCTGGCTTTGTCACGCGTGACGCACGTGAAGTGGAACGTAAAAAGGTTGGCTTGCACTCAGCTCGCCGCCGCAAGCAGTTCTCCAAGCGTTAATCGCTCTGGGGTTTTGCCCAAAAAGCCGCCCTGGTTTTGCCAGCGCGGCTTTTTTTGGTATTTTTGCCTTTGCAATAACTACATAGGCATTTCACGTTTGACCCGCACAAAGATGCATCCAATGCAAGAGTCACCGATCGCTTTTGAGCTTGAGTCTGAGCCCTACAACCCCAATGACGAAGCCGCCGTGGCCACCTACTGGATGGAGGCGACGGTTAAACGCGGCCCAGGTTGGCAAACCCGCATCAACGCTTTGCTGCGCAAGGCGGTGAAGTCGGGCCTTTGAAATTTTGATAGCCCCATAAACCCCACTGCAAACCCAGTTACTCCCTTGAAAAGGGGTAATTCCCGAGCAACGCGCTATACTATTGAAGACCCAGATGGAGAGACCCAAGATGAGTGCTGTTGCTGAATTTAACCCCACCGAAATGCCCGAGCCGATTGTCTTTACCGACAGCGCTGCGGCCAAAGTGGCTGACCTGATTGCAGAAGAAGGCAATGCAGATTTGAAACTGCGCGTGTTTGTGCAGGGCGGGGGTTGCTCTGGCTTTCAATACGGTTTCACGTTTGACGAAATCGTCAATGAAGACGACACCACCATGACCAAAAACGGCGTGTCCTTGCTGATTGACGCCATGAGCTACCAATATTTGTTGGGCGCTGAAATTGATTACAAAGAAGACCTGCAAGGCGCGCAGTTTGTCATCAAAAACCCCAATGCCACCAGCACCTGTGGCTGCGGCTCATCGTTTTCAACCTGAAGTTTTCTCCAAGCTTTACCGGGGGTAAATAGCCCCCAAGACACGGGCGCCTCGAGCGCCCGTGACGCTTTGGAGGCTGCCCGTTTGTCGTTTGACGGCCTTGGCGGCCAACCAAGCAAAGGCAGCAGCCTCGACTTGCAAAGGGGGTATGCCCAATGCGTCAGTTGCAGCCACTTCAACACTGGGCAGCAAAGCACTCAAGCGGCGCATCAACTGCAGGTTCAGCGCCCCCCCCCCACAGACCCACAATTGCCGTGCATCGGGTGCCAGTTTTTGCAGGTCGCGCGCAATGGCCAGCGCTGTGAACTCGCACAAGCTGGCTTGCACATCTTCGAGTTTGAGCTTGCCTTGAGTTGCCAAGCAGGCTTGCAGCCAAGTGGGGTTGAACAAATCGCGGCCTGTGCTTTTGGGCGGTGTGCGGTGCAAGAAGGGCTCGGCCATGAAGCTCTCCAGCAGAGCCGGCTGCACTTGCCCAAGCGCAGCCCAAGCGCCTTGCGCGTCAAAATTTTGTGCCTTGTGCAGGTGGACCCAATGGTCCATCAAGGCGTTGCCTGGGCCGCAGTCGAAGCCCAAAATGGGCGGGCTGCCTGGGCCCATGCGGGGCAAGACACTCATGTTGGAAATGCCGCCCACATTGACCACCGCCACACTGTGCATTGCGTTGCCAAAAACTTCTTGATGAAAAGCCGGCACCAAGGGGGCACCTTGCCCGCCCGCAGCCAAGTCGCGGGTTCTGAATTCAGCCACCACGTCAATGCCCGTGAGCTCGGCCAGCAAGGCCGGGTTGTTCAGCTGCAAGGTGTAGCCCACTGCCGCTTGTGCTTGGGCTGGGTCGGCGTCAAACTCCAAAGGCCTGTGCCTGACTGTTTGCCCATGGGCGCCAATGGCCACGATCTGCTCGGGGCCTATGCCAGCAGCTTGCAGCAAATCGTGCACCACCAAAGCGTAGTTTCTGGCCAAACTGTTACCAGCCAAGGCGGCGCGGTGCAGTTCGTTGGGGCCGGGGGTGTTCAGGGCCAGGAGTTCGTCGCGCAAGGCGGGGGGGAAAGGCCTGAAGCTGTGCCGCAGCACTTGCACAGTAGGTGTGCTGCGAAGCACAACCCCGTCAATGCCATCGAGCGAGGTGCCCGACATCAGGCCAATGAACAACTCGGGGGCAGCAAGTGGCGTGAACGGTGTTGTGGTCACGGCAAAACAAGCCGCTGCTGGCGCGGTTTACTGAACCGTGCTTTGACGCATTTGCGCCGCCGCCACCAACTGGCTGCGAGCCAGCGCAGCGCGTTGGTTGAACTGCGCACGGGCTTCGGCTGTAACCGGGGCGGCCTCAGCTTGCAGTGCCAAGGTCATGGGGTCGACGTGGCGGCCATTGACGCGAAATTCAAAATGCAAATGTGGCCCAGTGGCCCATCCGGTAGAGCCTACAGCGCCAACCGAGTCGCCTTGTTTGACCGCCTGGCCTTTGCGCACTTGAATGCGGCTCAAATGGGCGTAAACGGTGGAGTGAACAGCGCTGTGCTTGACCACCACCATGTTGCCAAAGCCATTTTGAAAACCAGCTTGCTCGACAATGCCATCTCCGACAGTGATGGCGGGTGAGCCTGTGGGCGCTGCGTAGTCAACGCCTAAATGGGCCCGCTGGGTGTGGAAAATGGGGTGCTCACGCATGCCAAAACCGCTGGTGCGGCGCGAATAGGGCATGGGGGAGGCCAGGTAGGCTCGGCGCAGGCTTTGGCCATCCAGCGTGTAGTAGCCGCCTCTTTTACCAGGCTCTTGGAACCACACGGCGTTGTATGTTTTGGGGCCATTGATGAACTCGGCGCTCAAGATGCGTCCGGCCCGCAGGGGCTCGCCTTCGGCTTCCAGGGTTTCGTAAACCACAGAGAAGATCGCGCCTTTGCGCAGTGCGCGATGAAAGTCAATTTGGCCAGAAAAAACCTCGGCCAATTGGCGAGTGACAGAGTCGGGCACACGGGCTTCGTCGGTGGCAGCGTACAAGGAGGAAGCCACTGCACCACCCGACATGCGCACACTGGCCGTCAGTGGCGCGGCGTCTGTTCGGTAGCTAAAACCATCGCCTTGGCGGGTGATGACCAAGCGCTGGAATTGGGTGTCGTTCTCGTTGTTGAGCCAGCGGGTGGTCAGCTTGAGTAAGTGTTGCTGCTCGTTGGCTTCAACCGACAAGGTGCGGCCCGATCGATTGAGCAGGGCTTGACGCAGCGCTGGCGTTTGGCGAATGAAAGCTGCTGCAGCAGGGTCTATGAGGCCCAAGCGGCGCAATAAACTCTCTGCTGTGTCAGACGATCGGGTCAAGTCGTTGCGGTACAGCTTGAGGCTTTGCTGCTCCAAGGCCAAGCCTTGGGAAATCAGATCAGGGGTCTGCAGGTTTTCAAAAACCATGCGAACGGGCAGGTTGGATGCGTCTGGGCCCAAGTTGGCAATGGCCAAAGCGCCCCCACCAACGCTCAGCATGAGCGCAGCCAAACTGGCAGTGATGTGCTTGGGGTGGCGTGCCAGTACAGCCTGTAGCGCTTGGCCATAGGCTTTGGCAGTGATGACCCAAGAGGACAGAAAATTCATGCGGCAGTCGGTTTTGAAGAGTGGGGTGCGCTCAGGCGCACAATCTCTTCGGGGATCGGTCAGGAAAAAGAAGGGCAGCCCTTAAAATAAGGGCAAGCACGTTATTGGCCATTCTAACGCCAAAGACGCACGCGGTATACGAAAAAACCCTTATGAATCAATTGCATCATACGAAATACCCCATCACAGACGCAGTCCAAGATGCCTTGGCCGTGACGCTGCGGGGCTCTCAAGAGTTGATCCCCCAGGACGATTGGGTTCAGAAATTGGCGCGGTCTGAGGCCACGGGGGTGCCGCTTCGCATCAAACTGGGCCTGGACCCCACGGCGCCCGACATCCATGTGGGGCACACCGTGGTGCTCAACAAAATGCGCCAATTGCAGGATTTAGGGCATCAAGTGATCTTTTTAATCGGTGATTTCACCAGTTTGATCGGTGACCCTTCAGGGCGCAACAACACCCGCCCGCCCTTGACGCCTGAGCAAATCAAGGCCAACGCCGAAACCTATTATCGCCAAGCCAGTTTGGTGCTGGACCCCAGCAAAACCGAGATTCGCTACAACTCGGAGTGGAGTTTGCCCCTGGGCGCCATGGGCATGATTCAACTGGCGGCCAAATACACGGTGGCGCGCATGATGGAGCGCAACGATTTTCATGACCGCTTCAAGGCCGGCACCCCGATCAGCGTGCACGAGTTTTTGTACCCCTTGATGCAGGGCTACGACTCCGTGGCTTTGAAGTCTGACTTGGAATTGGGCGGCACCGATCAAAAATTCAATTTGCTCATGGGCCGGCATTTGCAAGCTGAATATGGCCAAGAGCCGCAATGCATTTTGACCATGCCGCTGCTCGAAGGCCTGGACGGCGTGGAGAAAATGTCCAAGTCGAAAAACAATTACATCGGCATCAGCGAAGACGCCAACACCATGTTTGCCAAAGTGCTCTCCATTTCTGACGTTTTGATGTGGCGCTGGTACACCTTGCTCTCGTTTCAATCGATGGCCCAGATCCAAGCTTTGCAACAGGACGTTCAAGGCGGTCGCAACCCGAAAGACGCCAAAGTGGCTTTGGCCTTGGAAATCACCACGCGTTTTCATGGCGCGAGCGCGGCAGCAGCAGCAGAGCAAGACTTCATCAACCGCAGCAAGGGCGGCGTGCCCGATGAAATTCCTGAACTGAGCTTGTCGGGCGCGCCCTTGGGCATTGGTGCTTTGCTCAAGATGGCGGGGCTGGCCCCTTCGGGCAGTGAGGCCAACCGCTTGATCGAAGGCGGCGGCGTGCGCGTGGACTCGGGCGTGGTCAGCGACAAGGGGCTCAAACTCGATGTGGGCACCTACGTTGTGCAAGTGGGCAAGCGCAAATTTGCCCGCATCAGCGTGACTGCTTGATGGCCTGGCCCTGTATAGATGCGGATCAATGCATGTGTGGGTGTAAGAGAGTAGTCTAAGCAAATGCCCACTCTACGTTTGCCCAATTGGTCGCCACGAACTTTGCTGTGGGCTTCGGTCGTGGTGGCATTGATCACCATCACCCTTAAAACATGGGCTTGGTGGATCACTGATTCTGTGGGCTTGCTGTCCGATGCGATGGAGTCGTTGGTCAATTTGGCCAGCGCTATTTTTGGCTTGGTCATGGTCACGGTGGCAGCTCAACCCGCAGATGAAGAACACCCTTATGGGCACCACAAAGCGGAGTATTTTTCTTCAGGCTTTGAAGGTATTTTGATCATCGTGGCGGCCTTGGGCATCATTTGGACCGCAGGCCACAGATTGTTTGAACCGCAGCCGATTGAGCAAGTGGGCTGGGGCTTGTTGTTGTCCGTGATCAGTTCGGCTTTGAACGGCTTGCTGGCCTGGGTGATGTTCAATGCAGCCAAGGTACACAGATCGATCGCTTTGGAAGCCGATGCCAAGCACTTGGTGACCGATGTCTGGACTTCCGTGGGGGTGGTGCTGGGCATTGCCTTGGTCAGCGTGACGGGTTGGTTGTGGCTTGATGCCGTGGTGGCCATGGGCGTGGCCTTGAACATTTTGCAAGAGGGCTGGCATTTGATTTGGCGCTCGTCGCAAGGCTTGATGGACGAGGCTTTGGAGCCCGATGTTTTGGCCAAAATCGAAGAAACTCTGGCCGGCTTTGCGCACCAACGCGGCAGTGTGGAGATCATTCGCTTTGACCATGTGACCACCCGAAAAGCGGGGCAACGCCGCTTTGTTGATTTGCACATGCACATGCCAGCGGCTTGGTCATTGGGGCGCGCTGCGGCTTTGCGAGGCAGTGTGGAGCAAGCTTTGATGAGCGCTGTGCCAGGCTTGCGCGCCACGATCCAACTTTTGCCCAGCGATGTCGAAGCACATTTCGATTCACAGCAAGACTTGTTGTAGCCCATTTCTATAATGGGTGCATGACTGAACAAAACCCTGATCTTTTTTCTCGTTTGACGCTTTCAGCTTCGATGCTGAGCAATTTGGATCAGTTGGGCTACAGCAGCATGACCCCCATTCAATCGGCGAGTTTGCCCTTGGCCTTGGTGGGCAAGGACTTGATTGCCCAGGCCAGCACGGGCAGCGGCAAGACGGCGGCGTTTGGCATTGTGTTGGTGGAAAAACTGTTGCCAGCCGACTTTGCTGTGCAGGCTTTGATTTTGTGCCCCACGCGCGAGTTGGCAGACCAGGTCAGTCAAGAAATCAGGCGACTGGCCCGGGCCACGGGCAATGTGAAGGTGGTGACTTTGTGCGGCGGTGTGGCCCTTCGGGGGCAGGTGCAAAGTTTGGAGCACGGCGCGCACGTGGTGGTGGGAACGCCCGGGCGCATCATGGACCACTTGGAGCGCGGCTCTTTGAAACTCAAAGGCCTTAAAACCTTAGTGCTCGACGAAGCCGACCGCATGCTGGACATGGGGTTTTTTGACGACATCGCCAAAGTCGCGCGGCAGTGCCCCACGCCGCGGCAAACTTTGTTGTTCTCGGCCACTTACCCTGATGGCATTGCCAAACTGGCTGCGCAGTTCATGAAAGAGCCGCAAACGGTTCGGGTGCAGACGCAGCACAGTGCTGCCAAGATTAAACAAATTTTCATTGAAGTCAAAGAGTCAGAGCGCTTGCATGCGGTCTCGCAAGTGTTGCTGCATTTCAGGCCCGAATCTACCTTGGCCTTTTGCAATACCAAGCAGCAGTGCCGTGATTTGGTGGCGGTTTTGCAAGGCCAAGGGTTCAGCGCCTTGGCGCTGTATGGCGAGTTAGAGCAGCGTGAGCGTGACCAGGTGCTGATTCAATTTGCCAACCGCAGCTGCTCTATTTTGGTGGCCACCGATGTGGCCGCGCGAGGCTTGGATGTGGCGCAACTCGAAGCCGTTGTCAATGTGGATGTGACGCCCGATTCGCAGGTGCACATCCACCGCGTTGGCCGCACCGGGCGGGCCGATGCCGAAGGCTTGGCCGTGACCTTGGCCAGTTTGAACGAGATGGGCAATGTGGGCAAAATCGAAGTGCTGCAAGGGCGTGAATCGGTTTGGCAGCCCTTGAGCAGTTTGACGCCCACTGGCAAAGGCATGTTGGTGCCGGCCATGGCAACCTTGCAAATTGTGGGGGGGCGCAAAGAAAAAATCAGGGCGGGTGATGTGCTGGGCGCTCTAACGGGCGAGGCGGGGTTCACGCGCGAGCAAGTGGGCAAAATCAATGTGAACGAGTTTTCCACGTATGTGGCGGTGCAGCGCCAAGTGGCAGCTCAAGCGGTGGAAAAATTGAGCCATGGCCGCGTCAAAGGCCGCTCGGTCAGGGTGCGCATGTTGGAGGATGCAACAGGTATGCAAAGTGCTGATTAACTGCAATCTGCACAAGTGATCGGCTACGGCGATCGGTAGATGTGATCAGTACGGGCTGGGCCAGCCCAACCCCCGCAAAATTTCTGTTTCACGTGCTTCCATGGCCACTGCATCTCGGGCACTGGTTTCATGGTCCCAGCCTTGTGCGTGCAGGGCGCCGTGCACCAACAAATGCGCGTAATGTGCTTGCAGTGTTTTGCCTAATTCGCGCGCCTCTTGCGCCACCACGGGCGCGCACAAAACCAAATCGGCCATCACGTGCGGGGCATGTTCGTAGTCAAAGGTCAAAACATTGGTGGCGTAATCTTTTTTTCGAAAATCGCGATTGAGCGTGCGGCCTTCTTCGGCGTTCACAATGCGCACCGTGATGTGTGCATCACAGCTCAAACTGTGGCGAATCCACCGGGCTACTTTGTGCCGTGGCAGTGCGGCGCGGTGGCGTGCAGGCGCAGCAATGTCCGCAAATTGCAAAGACAGCTCAAGTGCGGGCATGGCCATGGTGTGATTGCTGTGAAGCTTAAGACTTAAGCGTCAATTGAGCGACTGCGCACGGTGGTGCGCTGCGCGTCGTAGGCGTCGACAATGCGCGCGACCAATGGGTGGCGCACCACGTCGGCGCTGGTGAAGTGGGTCATGGCAATGCCTTTGACGCGCCGCAGTACCCGCTCTGCATCGATCAAGCCGCTGAGCTGGCCTTTGGGTAAATCGATTTGACTGACATCACCGGTGATCACGGCTTTGGCACCAAAGCCAATGCGGGTCAAAAACATTTTCATTTGCTCGGGCGTGGTGTTTTGCGCTTCGTCCAAAATGACAAAAGCATTGTTCAAAGTGCGCCCGCGCATGAAGGCCAGTGGAGCGATTTCAATGGCATTGCGCTCGAAAGCTTTTTGCACTTTGTCGTAGCCCATCAAGTCGTACAAGGCGTCGTACAAGGGGCGCAAATACGGGTCGACCTTTTGTGACAAATCACCGGGCAAAAAGCCCAAGCGCTCGCCGGCTTCAACGGCTGGGCGGGTCAGCACAATGCGCTGCACGCTGGCGCGTTCTAAGGCGTCAACAGCGCAGGCCACGGCCAAATAAGTTTTGCCCGTGCCCGCAGGGCCAATGCCAAAGGTGATGTCGTTTTGCGCCATGTTGTCCAAGTACATGGCTTGCACGGGGCTGCGGGCTTTGAGGTCAGTGCGTCTGGTTTGCAGGGCGGGCTGATCCGGGCTGCCGGCCATTTTGGCGTCGCCCGCCATCATGAGCTGAATGGTTTCCTCCTGCAGGGGCCGCTCGGCCATTTCGTACAAGGCTTGCAGCAATTCCATGGCCTGCGTGGCCCTGGCCTTAGGGCCGTCAACTTTGAACTGCTCATGCCGGTGCGCTACTTTGACTTGAAGCCCGACTTCAATGCTGCGCAAATGGGCGTCCATGGGGCCGCACAGGTGGCCCAAGCGGGTGTTGTTGTGCGGGCTAAAGGTGTGTCTGACAATCAAGCTGATAATCCCATGAAGTGAAGGCCCAGTCCAACGGGAAGGGGCCGCGCCAAACGCAATGATAGGCATTTGATGAACGGGTTTCCATGATTGGCAAATTAACAGGCATTTTGATGGACAAAAACCCACCCGAAGTGGTGGTCGATTGCCATGGGGTGGGTTATGAGGTCAGTGTGCCCATGAGCAGTTTTTACAACCTGCCCGCGGTGGGTGAGAAGCTCAGTTTGCTGACCCACTTTGTGGTGCGCGAAGATGCGCAGTTGCTGTACGGCTTTTGCACGGCGCCTGAACGCGAGGCCTTCAGACTGCTGATCAAAATATCGGGCGTGGGCCCGCGCACCGCACTGAGCGTGCTCTCGGGCATGAGTGTGGCCGATTTGGCGCAAGCCATTTCACAACAAGAAGCAGGCCGTTTGGTCAAGGTGCCAGGCATTGGGAAAAAAACTGCCGAGCGTTTGCTGCTGGAATTAAAGGGCAAGTTTGGCGCCGATTTAGGGCAAGTTCCTTCTGTGCAAAATGGGCAGCAAAACGATATTTTGCAAGCATTGGTGGCCTTGGGCTACAGTGACAAAGATGCAGCTTTGGCCTTGAAAGCCTTGCCGGTGGATGTGCAGGTCAGCGAAGGCATCAAAATGGCGCTGAAGGCTTTGGCCAAATAAAATTTCAATCACCACACATGAGCATTCAAACCGACGACTTTGGCATGGCCCCTCCCGCAGCGCGGGTGGTCACAGCTGCCCCCGAAACACCGCAGGAAGAAGCCATCGAGCGCGCCTTGCGCCCCAAGTTGTTGGACGACTATGTGGGCCAAGTCAAAGTGCGTGAGCAGTTGGAGATTTTCATTGGCGCGGCCAAGATGCGCGGCGAACCGCTGGACCACGTACTCTTGTTTGGGCCACCCGGTTTGGGCAAGACCACGCTGAGCCACATCATTGCCGCTGAGCTGGGTGTGAACTTGCGCCAGACCAGTGGCCCCGTGCTGGAAAAACCCAAAGACTTGGCCGCATTGCTCACCAACTTGGAGAAAAACGATGTCTTGTTCATTGACGAGATACACCGTTTGTCACCCGTGGTGGAAGAGATTTTGTACCCCGCTTTAGAGGACTACCAAATCGACATCATGATTGGTGAGGGGCCGGCTGCGCGCAGCATCAAATTGGATTTGCAGCCCTTTACTTTGGTGGGGGCAACCACTCGCGCTGGCATGCTGACCAACCCATTGCGGGACCGCTTTGGCATTGTCTCGCGGCTGGAGTTTTACACCGCGCAAGAGTTGGGGCGCATCGTCAAGCGCAGCGCCAGTTTGCTCAAGGTGCCCATGGACGAGGCCGCCGGTGCAGAGATTGCCCGCCGCTCGCGCGGCACGCCGCGCATTGCCAACCGTTTGCTGCGCCGTGTGCGCGACTACGCCGATGTCAAAGGCCGCGGCCACATCAGCCAAGACATTGCGCAAAAAGCTTTGACCATGTTGGATGTCGACCCCGAGGGGTTTGACCTGATGGACCGCAAATTGCTCGAGGCAGTGATCCACCGCTTTGATGGCGGGCCGGTGGGCTTGGACAACATTGCGGCAAGCATTGGCGAGGAGCGCGAGACCATTGAAGATGTGATCGAGCCGTATTTGATTCAACAAGGCTTTTTGCAGCGCACTCCGCGCGGGCGCACGGCCACCTTGGCCGCTTACCGCCACTTGGGCGTGACGCCGCCCAAGAGTTTTGACAACAGCGGAATTTAAAACTCCTTGGATGCGTCAGCGCCCACTTCTTCCAAGTGCGAGGTGTCGGCCCAGCCGACCAAAGAAACGCTTTGAGGGGTCCAAAGCAAGCGGTTGACGGCGGTGTTGGTCAATTGCCAAGTGCGCGGGGCTTGAAGGCCTTGGCCTGTGGCCATGCGGTAGAGCATGTCCATGACGCCGCCATGTGCAAACAGCGCAATATGTTGCCCTGGGTGTTGCGCGGCCAATTCGTTCAAGGTTGCGCGCACCCGCTCTTGCATGCTGAGCAAAGATTCACCGCCACCTGGGGGTGCCCAGTCTGGATCGCGTTTGCGCCAACGCAGGGCCTCTTGGGGCAAATCTCTTTCAATTTCAGAAAATGTTTTGCCTTGAAAATCACCAAAGCCACGCTCACGCAAACCCCAATGCGGCACCGCCTCTAAGCCCATGCGCTGGGCCACGGTGGACGCGGTTTGATGCGCTCGCTTGAGGTCACTGGTGTAGACCGCGTGCAGGGGTTCCTGCAAGGCCAATGCGTCGGCCAAGCGCTGCGCTTGCCACTGGCCATGTGCATTCAAGGGAATATCTAACTGGCCTTGAATGCGGGTGTCCACATTCCAAGCGGTCTCGCCATGTCGGATGGCGATGATTCGGGTGGCGATCATGTCTTATCTGGGGATGGAAATATCAACGCGCCTTTGTGCAGGCGAAGGGTTGGGAAAGCCTTGCAGCGCCGCTGCAATCACGGCGCTTAGGATATGCGGTGCGTCTGTCCACGGCCCTTCATGGCTGGCGCGGGTTTGGTAGACCACGCGGCTGCTTTGAAGTTCACGAATAACCAAACTGACTTCATGCATGTAACCGACTGGCGGCATGAAGCCCAAGCCGGCCCCCAACCCAAAGCCAGGGGCTCTGTGACTCCAAAGCAAGTTGGCACGCGCACCGCTTAGCCAAGGCCCACGAACAGGTCGGCCCCAAGGGTCGGCGATGTATTCTGCGCTGCGCACCCCGATCCAAACGCTGTACTGCGCGGCTGCATCGTCACGCGCCCAGCCCAGGGGGGTCAGCGCTGCTTGGACTTGCAGTTCTGCCCAGCCGGCTTGAATGCTGTTGACGTCAGAGGGCAGGCGCTCAAAGCGGTACAACACATTTGTGGTTGGCATGGCTTGGCCTGGCCACTGCACGCGGGTGTCAACTTGGCTGTCGACAATGCGCATGCCAGTGCATGCCGTCAAGGCCAAGGCCAGCAGGAGGTAGACGGCTGCCATGCAAGAAGCGCCCAAAGCGCTTCGCCTTGGGGCTAAAAGGGAGAATTGATTGGACATCCTTGCTCCTTGAGTTGAGTGATAGTCTTTGGGCGGCGGCAACTTAGAGTTGCACCACTTGCACGCCTTGGAGTGCGCTGAATGGACTGGCAACTTCAAATGTTTCGTCGTCAAAGGCGGTGTCGCCATCTGGGCTGGGCTGGCCGGTGATGGTCAGGTTTTTAAAGTCATGCAGTTGTGTGTCCATCAAGTGCGATGGCACCACATTTTGCAAAGCAGCAAACATGTTTTCAATGCGGCCAGGGTAATTTTTTTGCCATTCACGCAGCATATTGCCAATGTGTTTGCGCTGCAGGTTTTCTTGGCTGCCGCACAAGGTGCAAGGAATAAGGGGAAACTGCCGATGCTCGGCCCAGCGCGTCAGATCTGTTTCTGCCACATGGGCCAAGGGCCTGATGACCATGAATTCGCCATTGTCGCTCAAGAGTTTGGGTGGCATGCCTTTGAGTTTGCCGCCAAAAAACATGTTCAAAAAGAAAGTTTGCAGCATGTCGTCGCGGTGATGGCCCAAGGCCAGTTTGTTGCAGCGCAGTTGGCGTGCGACCTTGTACAAAATGCCGCGGCGCAAGCGACTGCACAAACTGCACATGGTCTTGCCTTCGGGAATCTTGTCTTTCACAATCGAGTAAGTGTCTTGGGTTTCGATGTGAAAAGGCAGGCCTAAATTTCTCAAATAATTGGGCAAAATTTCAGCTGGAAAACCCGGTTGTTTTTGGTCCAAATTAACGGCAATCAATTCAAAATCAACCGGTGCACGGGCTTTCATTTTGAGCAAAATGTCCAGCATGCCGTAGCTGTCTTTGCCGCCCGACATGCAGACCATGACGCGGTCGCCAGCTTGGATCATGTTGAACTCGGTGATGGCTTGGCCTACTTGGCGGCACAAACGCTTTTCAAGCTTATGGGTCTCGAGCTCGATTTTCATGGCTTTACCACTCTCCTGTTTCCATGCGAATGGCAACTTCGCAGTCTTCAAATATTTCTAACTTGGCGATCTTCACGCGAACCCCTTTAACACCGTGCAATTGCATCAAACGGCGGGCCAGTTTGCCGATCAAAGTCTCCAGCAAATTGACGTGCACTGAAGTGCATTCGTCGATGATGATTTTGCGCACTTTTCGGTAGTCCAGCACATTGGCAATGTCATCATCATGGGGCATCAAAGGTTGGGCGCCCAGGTTCAATTCAGCATCGACTTGAATCGGTTGTGGTGCTTTTCTTTCATGCTCCAAAATGCCCAAACTGGCGTCAAAGCGCAGGCCCCAGAGGGTCAGGGTTTGGTTGCCGTGGGTGTTGTGCATGAGGCTTGTTACATCCAAGAAAAATCACGATCAAACTTCATCAAGTGCTGGCCACCATCGACCAGCAAGGTGGTGCCTGTGATCGAATGGTTGTTCAAAGCAAAGAGCACGCTGCTGACAACATCTTGCACCGAAGAGGACCGGCCCAAAGGGCTTAAGGTGTGCAGCTGCTTGAATTTTTCAGGGCTCAGCAAATGACTGGTCAAAGTCAAGCCAGGGGCCACGCCGACCACGCGCAATTGCGGAGCCAAGGCTTGCGCCAGCAAGGTGGTGGCCGCCTCCAATGCGGCTTTGGACAAGGTGTAGCTTAAAAAATCAGGATTGGGGTTCCATAATTTTTGGTCCAATAAGTTGACCACCACGCCTTGCGCATCAGCCTGGCTGCGCTGTATCACATGTTGGTGCAAGGCTTGGGCCAAAACGATGGCCGCGCCTGTGTTGCTGGCCCAGTGGGCGGCCATGCTGGCGTAGCTGAAACTGCGCACATCGTCGTGCTCAAATAAAGCGGCATTGTTGATCACGGCGTCAACTTTTCCCAAGCGAGCGACCACCTTGGGCAATAGCGCTCGGGTGGCCGATTCATCGGCCAAGTCGGCTTGAAAAATTAAATGTTCAGAGGCCAAGCTGCTCGACGATGAAGCCCGTAGAGCGGCGCATTCTTGAGCGGTGGCCAAGGCTTGCGCAGCCGAGTTGTTGTAATGCACTGCGACTTGCCAGCCCGCATGGGCCAAGCCCAATGCAATTTCCCGGCCCAAGCGCACAGCTGCGCCGGTGACCAGCGCCGTGCGTTGAGTCACGGGGGGGGCTGTAGCAGCAGTGGAGGCAGAAAGAGCGGCCGACATTCGAGGACAATCAGGGGTGATGAGACAAGCTGATAGTTTAACGACCCCCCTGCTCGAGCGGGTGCACAAGGCCATTACCAACGCAGGCGGGTGGTTGGGCTTTGACCTCTTTATGGCCATGGCCCTGTACGAACCAAGCTTGGGTTATTACGCCAACACCAGCCCCAAATTTGGTCAGATGCCACAGGCTGGCAGTGATTTTGTCACCGCACCCGAAATGTCGCCTCTGTTTGGCGAAACCTTGGCCCAGCAAGTGGCCCAGTCCTTAGCGGACAGCGGCACCGACGAAATTTGGGAGTTTGGCGCGGGCAGTGGCGCTTTGGCCGAACAATTGATGACCCATTTGAAGCGGCAAGGTTGCAGCCTGAGGCACTACCACATCATGGATTTGTCGGGCACTTTGCGAAAGCGTCAGCAAACCCGCTTGGCCCCCTTTGGCGCGCAAGTGCGCTGGCTCCACCAGTGGCCGCAGGCCCTGCAAGGTGTGGTGGTGGGCAACGAGGTGCTTGACGCTATGCCGGTGCAACTGTTGCACCGAGTCGGCGGTGCGTGGCACGAGCGCGGCGTGGTCTCAGGGCCCCAAGGCTTGGCCTGGCAAGACCGCTTGACGGCGCTTCGCCCGCCGATGGAGGTGCCAGGCGAGCACGACTACCTGACTGAAATACAGCCCCAAGGCGAAGCCTTTGTGCGCAGTTTGGCCCAGCGTTTGCTGGCCAGTCAGCGCGGGGGGGCGGCTTTTTTCTTGGACTATGGGTTCCCTCAAAGCGAGTACTTTCACCCTGAGCGGCACATGGGCACGGTGATGTGCCACCAAGCGCACCGCGCAGACACCGACCCGCTGGTTTCGGTGGGCTTGAAGGACATCACTGCGCACGTAAACTTCACGGGCATGGCCTTGGCCGGACAAGATGCGGGTTTGAACGTGCTGGGCTACACCAGCCAAGCACGCTTTTTATTGAATTTGGGCTTGGCCCAGCGCATGGAACAGGCCACTTTGCCCGAGCGCACGCAGGCCCAGCGGCTGCTCAATGAACATGAAATGGGCGAGCTGTTCAAGGTGCTGGGGTTTGCCACCAACCCCCACTGGCAAGCCCAAGGTTTTGCGGACGGTGACCGCAGCCACCGTCTTTGAATTTTTGAAAGCAAGCACATGCTGCGCTGGGTGATAGTGACATTCTTGGCCCTGCTCTTGATCAGCTGGGCCCGCCCGTGGATGGAAAAAATGGGTTTGGGCAAGCTGCCGGGCGACTTTCACTTCAAGCTTTTTGGCCGCGAGTGGTTCGTGCCCTTGACCAGCACTTTGCTCTTGAGTTTCCTTCTGAGCGTGATCGCCAAGTTGCTTTAATGAATTTGTGTTACATTAGCCTATCGCTCTGGACGCCAGAGTGTTAGCGCAGTCCTTGCAAAACCCAATTGCTTGTGACATTGCGCACCCCTGCACAGGGGCCCCCAATCTCTGTACACCCCCTTATGCGCGCCCAACGTGTTGTTATGCGCGCACTATATTTCTAGCTTCTTGATGATTCATACGATTACTTTTGAAAATACCCCCCTCACCGTGGGAAAATACCGCATCGCTGCTTGTCCGCGTGCCTTGCCTTGTGGCCGCTTTGCGGCCCAAGTTTCAGTGGCCAGTGGACGGGGCAGTGCCAGCACCGACCGCGTGATGTGCTTTACCAATGACTTTGCCACTCGCGATGCGGCGGCCAGCTTTGCGTTGGCACAGGGTTTGGACTGGGTGCGCTCGACAACGCAGCCTCACTGAACCAACGTTAAAACTTGAAAGGGAAAAATGGCGAAAGAAGATCTGATCGAACAAATGGGCATCGTCAACGAAGTCTTGCCCGACACGCGTTTTCGCGTGACCTTGGACAACGGCCATCAGTTGATCGCTTATTCGGCCGGCAAAATGCGCAAGAACCACATTCGTATCTTGGCGGGTGACCGAGTGACGTTGGAACTCTCGCCCTATGATTTGACCAAAGGCCGGATCAGTTTCCGTCATTTGGCGGGCCGAGCGCCTGTCACGCCGCGTCGTCCTCCTGCCCGCTAAAAGCTTGCAGACGGGCTTTCCTGAGCTCCGTGTTTGAACTCTGCCAGTGCTTTAATGCGTGCTCGGTGAATTTCCTCTCCCACCGCTGGGCCTGTCAGGCCTTGCGCTTGGGCCTTGGCCGCCACGGCCGAGGTTTCTACCGACAATGCCACTTGCAGTGCGCCCAACAGTCGGCCTGCTGGCGCATAAGTCGTTTCTTCAAAACCCAATCGGCCTCGCGCATCGCAGGCGCAAGCCAATAAGATGTCGGGCCAGCGCTCGGGTTTGCGAATCGCATCGCAACGCTCAAGCAAACGCATCAAGGCCGGCGCGCCCAAGTCTTGGCTGCGGTGGATATTGCCGTGCTCTCGCGCCACGACATCGGCCAATTCTCGGCAGTCATTGGGAAGCTTTAATCGATCACAAACTTGCGCCAACAATTTGGCGCTTCGCTGCTCGTGGCCCAAATGCCTGGGCCATTGGTCTGGCGGGGTTGTGCCTTTGCCCAGATCGTGCAGCAAGCAAGCCAGGCGAACGGGCAATGAAGCTTGCAGGCGCGCACTCATGTCCAGCACCATCATGAGGTGCACGCCGGTGTCCACCTCGGGGTGGTGCTCCGCGCGTTGGGGCACGCCCCACAAGCGCTCCACTTCGGGCAATAAAATTTTCAGCGCGCCGCACTCGCGCAGCACCTCGAACATGCGAGAGGGGCGCTGGCCCATCAAGCCTTTGGCCAACTCCTGCCAGACCCGTTCAGGCACGAGGTGATGGGCTTCGCCGCCTTGCACCATCTCTTGCATCAAGGTCATGGTTTCGGGGGCGACGCTGAAGCTTGGCAGGTGCGCTGCAAAGCGGGCCACACGCAGGATGCGAACGGGGTCTTCGCGAAAGGCGGGGGTGACGTGCCTGAGCGTGCAAGATTCCAAGTCGCGCAGGCCGTGAAAGGGATCGATGCCATGCGCCATGAACAAGGATTTGAATTTTGCGCGCTTGTCTTGTTCGCTGTCGTCTGCGTTGAAGGGGCTGTTTGTCAGGCCAGCGCTCCATGCTTGAGGCAGCGCCATGGCGTTGACAGTCAGGTCGCGGCGTGCCAAATCTTCTTGAAGCGTGACTTCGGGTGAAGCGTGCGCCACAAAACCTTTGTAGCCCGGCGCGGTTTTTCGTTCGGTTCGTGCCAGTGCATATTCTTCGTGCGTGCGGGGGTGCAAAAAAACCGGAAAATCTTTGCCAACGGTTTGGAAGCCTTGCGCCTTCATCTCTTGGGGGGTGGCGCCCACCACCACCCAGTCAAGGTCTTTGACGCTTTGACCTAACAGGGCGTCTCGAAGGGCGCCCCCGACACTGAATATTTCCAAAGCCATGCTGCAAGGTTATCCGGGCAGCAGGCGAAAGGGCTCTTCAAAATCAATAAAGTCTTTTTCAGCCAAAGCGCCATCTGTCCAGGCTTTCACGCCGGGCATGAGGCACAGGCGAGCAACGTAACTTTGAAGCGGTGCCGACACGGGCAGCGCATAGGTTTGGATGCGCATCACGACGGGTGCAAAATAAGCATCGGCAATGCTGAAGTCGCCAAACAGCATGGGGCCTTTGTGCTCGTGCAGCAGATCACCCCAAAGCGTTTCTAAGCGCTGCAAGTCGGCGCGCAAGGCCGCTTTGTCACGCAGAGCCAAAGCGCCGATGTGGGGCAAATGGGCATCGATGTTCATAGGGCATGCGCTGCGCAGGCCCATAAAGCCGCTGTGCATTTCAGCGCAAACGCTGCGAGCGCGGGCGCGTGCCGAAGAGTTTTGTGGCCAGAGATTTTTTTCTGGAAATTTTTCGGCCAAATATTCGGCAATCGCCAAAGTGTCCCAGATGGCCAAGTCTGCATCGAGCAGAACTGGCACTTTGCCAACGGGGGTGATGTTGTGCAGGCCTTGCTTGAATTGCGATTGCGCCTCAAAACCATCAAAGCGCAGCATCACTTCTTCAAACGCAATGCCGGTTTGGCGCATCAAAACCCAAGGCCGCATGGACCAAGACGAGTAGTTCTTGTTGCCGATGAAAAGTTTCATGATGCCAACCCGCTGGCGGCTTGAAACAAAGCCTCGCGCGCTTGCGAGACGATTTGTTCACGCCACGCATCGGTGTCGGTGTAGAAGGCGCGCAAGATATCTTGTTTGATTTGAGTTTTGAGCGCCGATTCTGCATAAGGGTGCACATGCAGCCAGTGCTCACCGCGCAGTGCATGCATGACTTGTTCCATGGGCAAGGTGCCGTATTCCATGGCAATGCCGGTGTACTCCACTTGCGGGCACTCGTGATGAACGGACATCCACATCAGGCCCGTCAAGAAAGCAGAGGTGGACGAGCCGTCATAAATGGAAGTCACATTGTGGCCCCACCAAGCGCGCGCACGTGTCAACGCGGCGTTGTCGTTGGCGCAAGCAAAAATGCGCTCGCCAACGCCACTGGGGCCAAGGCCGGTGTGCAAATCGATCCAAGCCAATTTTTGCGCGCGGCTGCCGTGTTGCTTTAAAACTTGGCGAATGGTTTGATTGCTCCACGTGGGTGCAGTGCCGCCAAAGAAAAGCCCGGCTGGAAACTCGTGTTGGCCTTGCGTGACAGCGGCTTGAAAGGCTGTCATGCCGCGCTGGGCAATGAATTGGCCAGTGGCTTGGGCATTGGCAGCGTCAGGTGGCCAGATCTCTGGAAGCAGCAGTGGCTGGACTTCTTGGTAGGCGGCATTGACGGGCAAGGGCTTGCTGAAGTCGTGGAAGTTGCGGTTAAGGTCCACATTTTCTTGGGTGACCCTTCGCAGGTGTGAAAAACCATAGGGATTCAAGGCATGGACATACAGCACGGCAACGCCTTTTTCGCGCGCCTCTTGGCGCCACGCCGTGTCATGCAGCGCATGGATTTGCACGCCACTGCCGCAGTAACCTTCTACGCCATGGCAAGCACTGCTCAGGACCAGCAGCTGCTTGGCATCTGCGGGGCCTTCGCGCACCACATCCATGGCCAGTTCTTCACCGTCTTTGCCCTTGAGCGGGTGAATGTGCGACTCAACACTCAAGCCTGCGGCGTCTGCAGCGAGCAAGAATTTTTGCCGTGCTTGCGCATAGCTTGAAGAGAATGAGGTTTGAACAGAGTTCATGCAAGCTCCCAAATTGAATGAAGCCCCGAAGGGCTTCACAAGCGAAACTCCCAAGGGGAATCGTGTTGATTTTAAGACTGTGTCGGGTTGGCCAGCCACTGGGTGGCCAATTCCACCCAGTAAGTGCCGCCCAAAGGGATCAGGTCGTCGTTGAAGTCGTAGCTGGGATTGTGCAGCATGCAAGGGCCTGCGCCATGGCCCATTTCGCGGTGGGTGCCGTCCCCATTGGCAATGAAGCAATAAGCGCCAGGTTTGGCTTGCAACATGAAGGAAAAGTCCTCTGCGCCCATGGTGGGCTCCTGCGCGATAACGTTGCTGGCGCCCACGATGCCTTCCATGACTTTGCGTGCAAAGTCGGCTTCGACTGCGCTGTTGATGGTAGGGGGGTAGTTGCGATTGAAATCAAACTCAGCGCGGGCATCAAAAGCGGCGCAAAGCTTGTCTGTGATTTGGCGCATGCGCGATTCGATCAGGTCGAGCACTTCAATGGTGAAGGTACGCACCGTGCCTTGAATTTCGCAGAAGTCGGGCACCACATTGGTGGCTTCGCCCGCATGCACCATGGTCACGGAAATGACACCGGCATCAACAGGTTTTTTGTTGCGAGAGATGATGGTTTGAAAGGCTTGGACCAATTGGCAGGCCACGGGCACAGGATCAACGCCGTTGTGTGGCAACGCAGCATGGCTGCCTTTGCCGTGAATGGTGATTTTAAATTCATTGCTCGAAGCCATGACGGGGCCGGGGCTGACCGCAAACGTGCCCACCGCAGCGCCGGGCCAGTTGTGCATGCCAAAGACGGCTTGCATGGGAAATTTTTCAAACATGCCGTCTTTGATCATCTCGCGGGCGCCGCCGCCGCCTTCTTCGGCGGGTTGGAAGATCAAATAAACCGTGCCATCAAAGTCGCGGTGTTTGGCGAAATGTTTGGCCGCTGCCAAGAGCATGGCGGTGTGACCGTCGTGTCCGCAAGCGTGCATCTTGCCTTGGTATTTGCTGGCGTGGGCAAAGGTGTTGAACTCTTGCATGGGCAAAGCGTCAATGTCGGCGCGCAGACCAATGCCGCGGCCGCAAGCGCCGCCGTCTCGGCCTGTCAAAATGCCGATGACGCCAGTGGTGCCCATGCCGCGGTGGATGGGGATGCCCCAATCGGTGAGTTGCTTGGCGATCACGTCGGCGGTGCGTTCTTCTTGGAAGCACAACTCGGGGTGCGCGTGAATGTCTTTGCGAATGGCCGCAATGCTGGCCACGTCTGTGAGGATGGAGTCGATGATTTTCATGCCTACAGTCTAGCCAGACTCGTGCCAACACGCTACAACCCCTTTGCGCGTCGGGGACATTAGCCCTCAGGGTTATCCCGGAAAATACAACTCTTAAAATCAATGCAAGATGACTTTACGCCATCAGTTTGGGAAAGAAAAATGAGTGCCAGCCATGAAATCGGAGCCAATGCCGTCGTGCGCGGCTTGTGCCCCCACGACTGCCCGGACACCTGCGCACTGCTGACCACGGTAGAAAATGGCCGTGCCGTGAAGGTGCAGGGCAACCCGGCGCACAAGCCCACCGATGGGGTGCTGTGCACCAAAGTTTCGCGCTACACCGAGCGCACTTACCACCCTGATCGAATTTTGCAGCCCATGAAACGCAGCGGCCCCAAAGGGTCTGGCCAATTTGAACCGGTGAGTTGGGATCAAGCCTTGACGGACATCGCACAGCGTTTGGGTCAGATAGCAGCACTGAGCCCTGAAAGTGTTTTGCCCTACAGCTATGGCGGCACCATGGGCTGGGTGCAAGCTGAATCCATGGCCTCCAGGTTTTTTCACAAACTGGGGGCTTCTTTGTTGGACCGAACCATCTGTGCCTCGGCCGGTGGCGAGGGCTTGCTCTATACCTTGGGTGCAAAGAACGGTCTGAAAACAGAATTTTTTGCTGAGTCGAAATTGATTTTGATTTGGGGCAGCAATTCGATCACCAGCAATGTGCATTTTTGGCGTTTGGCGCAAGAGGCCAAAAGACAAGGCGCCAAGCTCATTTGCATTGACCCGCGCAAAAGTGAAACGGCAGAAAAGTGCCATGTCCATTTGGCACTGCGCCCTGGCACAGACGCAGCGCTGGCTTTGTCGCTGATGCACGAGCTGGTGGTGAACAACTGGCTCGACCAGGACTACATTGAAAAATACACTTTGGGATGGGACGCTTTGCGAGAACGTGCATTGCAATGGCCGCCCGAGAAAGCAGCTCAAGTCTGTGGTTTAGATGTGCAGCAAATTCGCGATTTGGCGCGTGATTGGGGCAGCGTGCAGCCTGCGGCCATCCGCTTGAACTACGGCATGCAAAGGGTTCATGGTGGCGGCAATGCGGTGCGGGCCATTGCCTGTTTGCCTGCATTGACCGGTGCTTGGCGCCACCGCGCAGGGGGCCTGCTCTTGAGCAGTTCGGGTAATTTCAACATCAACAAGCAGGCTTTGTATCGGCCTGATTTATTGGGCACGCGGCGCCCGCGAACCTTGAACATGAGCACCTTGGGCAATGACTTGAACCGCAAGGCATCTGCTGAGTGGGGGCCAGCGGTGCAAGCGATCGTGGTCTACAACACCAACCCTGTGGCTGTGGCGCCGCAGTCGGGCAAAGTGGTACAAGGCTTTGCGCGGGAAGATTTGTTCACTGTGGTGCTGGAGCATTTTCAAACAGACACGGCCGATTGGGCCGACTACATCTTGCCGGCCACCACGCAGTTGGAACATTGGGACATTCAAGGCAGTTATGGGCACACCGATGTGCTATTGAACCAACCCGCCATTGCCCCACTGGGGCAATCCAAACCGAACTCAGAGATCTTTCGTTTGTTGGCCCAGCGCATGGGATACACCGAAGCTTGCTTTGAAGACGATGACTTTCAGCTGTGCCAAACAGCCTTGCCTGAGGGGGTTGATTTCTCTGAACTATTGGCCAATGGGTTCGCCACCTTGCCGCTGACCGATGCACCCTTTGCCAGCGGCGCCTTTCCAACGCCTTCAGGCAAATGCGAATTTTTCAGCGCTCGCCTGCAAGCCATGGGGCTCGATGGCCTGCCGGACCACATTCCCAATTACGAAGTACCTCAAGCCGGTGACCGTTATTCATTGGCCATGATTTCACCGCCAGCACGCAATTTTTTAAATTCCAGTTTCGTCAATGTGCAAAGTTTGCGCGAGATGGAGGGCGAGCCTTTGCTGGAAATTAATGCACAAGATGCTGCCTCACGCGGGATTCAAAGTGGCGATGTGGTCAAAGTGTTCAACGACCGCGGTGAATACCACTGCAAAGCCAAGGTCAGTTCGCGCGCTCGCGAGGGGGTGGTCCACGGCCTGGGCGTGTGGTGGCGAAAGATGGGTTTGAATGGCAGCAATGTGAACCAATTGACCAGTCAATTGTTGACAGATCTGGGCCGCGCGTCAGTGTTCTATGATTGCCAAGTTGAGGTTGCGCTGTTGCGGCCCAGTAGCTTGAAAGCAGACTGAATCATGGCTGATATTTTAATTGAGCGCAGCCATGCACTGGGCATGGAACGGGCCCGAGAAGTGGCCGCGCAGTGGCAGTCTGAAGCCAAGGAAGAATGGGGCATGGAATGCCAATACCATGCGAACGAGGCCAATGAACAAGGCGAGGTGCAAGACCGCTTGACCTTTGAGCGAATCGGCGCACAAGGCAGTTTGTGTGTGAGCGCCACGCAGCTCAAAATGCAATTGAGCTTGGGGTTTTTAATGGCGCCCTACAAAGACCGGATTGAAGAAAAAATTGCCAAAAATTTGGACGCCCTGCTGGCATGACTTTGCCTGCACCCCTTGAGGCTCAAGGCAAGTCTTGGGTTTCTTCTGCAGCACTGCTGCTACGTGGCCCCACGTTGCCCAAGCGGGCTTTCAAAGACTGGGGTTGGCCCGTTAACAAGGCGGCGTAATTGGTGGTGTTGGACAACACTTTTTTAACGTAGTCACGGGTTTCAGAGAAGGGCACGTTTTCAGCCCAAATGGCCGCTTCCAACACGGGGCCATTGCGCCATGCGCGTGAACGGCCAGGCCCGGCGTTGTAAGCCGCTGCTGCCAGCGGCATGGAGCCACCGAATTCATCCAACACCAACTTCAAATAACCGGTGCCAATGGCCACGTTGGTTTCGTGTTCATTCAATTGAATGAGTTGGAAATTTTTCAAACCAATTTTTTTGGCTGTCCAACGCGCTGTGGCAGGCATGACTTGCATCAAACCAGCCGCCCCCACGATGGACTTGGCGTCCATGATGAAGCGACTTTCTTGCCGGATCAAACCATAAACATAAGCGGGATCGAGTTGGATTTCTTGGGCACGGCGCAGCACGGTGTCTTTGAGTGGCGTGGGAAACCGTTGGTCAAAGTCGATGGCCACTTTGGTGCGCTCGCTGGTGTTGATGCAGCGGTCCCAGACTTGGCGCTGGCAGGCCAAGTCGGCAGCGGCCAACAGCTCGCGCTCGTTCATGCCCCCTGTGGTGTGCAAGTTGCTGCTGTAGTTCCATTCCCGGTTGCCCTCAGCGCGCAAGCCCAAGGCCAGCGCGGACAGGGCTCTTTGCAAGCCTGGGTTGGCGTTGGCGGCGGCTTTTTCTTGGGCGCTTATAGGGGTAGGTTTGTCGGGCACGGTGATTTTTTGCCCAATGTCTTCCAGCGCCAGTTGTTCGTAAAAACCGCGCACGCTGGCAATGCTGCGCAGCAAAGTCTGGGCCTCGTTGCGCTGCATATCAGTGGGTGTGCTGGCCAGCAAGGCGCGGGCTTTCCAGTAAATCCACGTGGTCTCGCTGCGTGCTTCGTCCATGGCGTCGACGCTGGAAAGTACGGCTTTCCAGTCGCCTTGTCGCAAGGCGGCGCGCACTTTCCAGCCCAAGAGGTCATCGTTCAAGTCGGCATTGCGGGTGATTTTGGAGAAGTAAAGGTGGGCGTTGTCTTGGAGTTTTTGTGCCGCTTGTTTGCCAATCACACCCCAAGCCCAGTTGTGCTCTTCTTTGCTGAGCATGAGGCCCCATTTTTTCTCTAGCAACTGCGCTGCTTTGTCGGGGTCGGTGCTGGCCACGCGAATCATGGCCAGCACTGAGAGCTCTTTGCGGTTGCGACTGAAGGCGAAGATCTTTTTGTCTAAATATTTGAGCGGATCGGCCTGAATCAAGATAATTTGTTTAGCCACTTCTAGTGACTCGATGGCCAGCGCCGCTTGGGCTGCGCGAGGGCGGTTGTTGTCCATGGCCAAGCGTGCTTTGCGCCACAAGTCTGGTCCATTGATTTTTTTGGCAGCGTAGAGTTTTTCGGCCACGGTGGTGCAGCCGTCGTCGGTTTCCTTTTGAGCGTACCAAAGGCGTTTGAGTTCTGCCCCAGGGTCGCTGGTTTGAGTCAGGCCCTCAGCGGCCAGGGCGTAACAGCGCACTTCGCGGTCATCGTTCATGCGAAAGCGGGGGTATTCACTGGCAAAGGCAGACCATTCACGCTGTTTGCCCAGTTGCAGCAACCAGTCATTGCGCAAACGGTCTTCGGCGTAGCTGCCGGCGTATTGGGTGAAAAACGCTTGAATCTCTGCGCTGCTGGCTTGGTCTAAGCGAATGCGCAGTTCCCAATAGGCCGCCCAGGCTTCCAAAGTGTGGCCCTTGGCCTGAGGCAGCATGCGTGTGAGCCGGGCTTTGTCGTTCTTTTTGAAGGCCTGGTGCATCTCCAAAATGACTTCGTCCGACTTATTTTGGGCTGCGGCAGGGGCGTTTAAACCGAAAATCAGGGCAAGAGCCCCAAGCGATGTCAAAATCTGTGTCAATTGCATGGGTCGATTATGGACAAATCAGAAGCCAAAAAACAAATACGCCAAAGCTTATTGGCTGCACGCCTGAATATGCCAGACCGTTTGGCGCGGATTGACGCCTTGCAAAGCGTCATGCGAATTTGGCTGTTTGGTCGCCCAGATTTGGTGATTGGCGCCTATTGGCCGATCAAAGGGGAGTTTGATCCTTTGCCTGCTTTGCACCGCTGGAAAGAAGATGGCGAGTTGCAAGGCGCAGCGAAATTGCGCCGCATTGGCTTGCCGGTGGTGAACAAAGTGCACAAAACCTTGACTTTTCACGCGTGGTACCCGGGCTGCCCCATGGAGGAGGACGCCTATGGCATTCCCAAACCCAAAGACACTGAGGTGATTGTGCCAACGCTCTTGTTTGTGCCTTGCGTGGGTTACAGCGCAGGCGGTTTTCGTTTGGGCTATGGCGGTGGTTTTTACGACCGCACCTTGGCCAGCTTGCAACCCAAGCCTTTCACAGTGGGTTTGGGCTTTACCAATGGCTATGTGGACGAGTTGGAGGTTGAGCCGCATGACCAAGCCTTGGACGCGATCTTGAATGACAACGGCGTGGTGTGGCCAGTTTGAATGAATGTGAAAGCGTTGGATGGCACGACCTAAATCAGCAACCCATGAAATCAAGCGCGATGCCATTTTGGACATTGCCGCGCAGTGCTTTGCCGACCGCAGCTACCCTGCTGCCAGTATGAACGAAATTGCCGCCGCGTGCGGCACGTCCAAGGCGCGGCTCTACCATTATTACGACAGCAAAGAGGCCATTCTTTTTGACTTGATGGACCGCTACACGCAGCGCTTGTTTTCTCTCATTGCGCAAACTGAGGCGACCGCAGAGCGCCGCAATTTGAGCGACCGCGCTGCTTTGCATGAGTTGATTCGTGCGTTTTTGCAGGAGTACGAAAGTTCGGCGACACGGCACGTGGCCTTGCTCAACGACACGCAGTTTTTAAGCGATATGCCCGACCCCAATTTGGGCACGCCCTTGGTCTCGCCGCGTGATTTAATTTTGAACCGACAGCGCGATGTGGTCGCCGCTGTCACGCGCGCTTTGCGAAGAGCTTATCCTGCGCGTTTGAATGCCACCAACCAAACCGCTATCACCATGATGCTGTTTGGCATGATCAACTGGACCTTCACCTGGCTGCGCCCGGGCGGGCCGATCAGTTATGTGGCCTTTGCGGAAGAAGTCATTGCGATGCTGGAAAAGGGCTTGCAGTGAATGATTTAAAGTCGAACTTTAATTCTGGAGCCCCAAGATGACCCAAACCCCCACCAAAGCGTTTGCCTCGCAAGCTGACTTGAGCGAGAAGATCATTAAATTTGAGCAACTCAGTGCGCATTGCTGGGCATACACGGCTGAAGGCGATCCTAATTCAGGGGTGATCATTGGCGAGAAGTTCGTCATGGTCAGTGATGCCACGGCCACACCGGCCATGGCGCGCGATTTGATTGCGCAAATTCGCCGCATCAGTGACAAGCCCATCAAGTATGTTTTGCTCACGCATTACCACGCAGTGCGCGTCTTGGGCGCCAGCGCCTATGCCGCCGAAGGGGCAACCGAGATCATTGCCAGCCAAGGCACTTACGAGTTGATTGTGGAGCGCGGCGCGCAAGATATGAAAAGCGAGATGGAGCGCTTTCCGCGCTTGTTTCGCGGTGCCGATGGCGTGCCCGGTTTGACGTGGCCCACGCTGGTGATTGGCGGTGGGGACCCCACGAAAGGCGAAGTCCCAGGCAAATTGGAAATCGATTTGGGCGGTGTGAAAGTTCAAATTTGGAGCCCAGGACATGGCCACACAAGGGGCGACACCATTGCTTGGGTAGATGCTGAGAAAATTTTGTTCTCAGGCGATTTGGTGGAATACGAGGCCGGTGTTTACACCGGAGACGCGCAACTGCAAGAGTGGCCAGCCGCGCTGCAAGCCTTGCGCGATTTGAACGCCTTGGCCATCGTGCCTGGGCGGGGCGAGGCCATGAAGGGCCAAGCCAATGTCAACAAAGCTTTGGATTACACACAGCGCTGGGTTGAGACATTGTTCAAAGCCGGCAAAGAGGCGGTGGCGGCCAAGATGGACTTGAAGGCGGCCATGGCCCATGCACGCAAAAGCATGGACCCGGTGTTTGGCCATGTGTTCATCTACGAACACTGCTTGCCCTTTGATGTGACGCGCGCATTTGACGAAGCCTCGGGCATCAAAAATCCGCGCATTTGGACCGCAGAGCGCGACATTGAAATGTGGAAAGCCCTGCAGGATTGATTCGTTGGCGCGAAGTCAATCGACTTGCTTGACTAGATCTCGCAAATCTGATTCATAAGACTTGAGCTTGCGCTGCGCTTTGAGGCGCTGGGCAGGGCTTGTGCTGTTGTGCAATTGCGCCAAGTTCTGGCAAACGTGCTGCTCAATTTGCAATTGTTTGGTCAACTCGCTGGCCTGCGACGGGCGCGCCGACAACTGCAGGAATGCCTTCAAAGATTTTTCAACCTCAGGCACCGATAAAGCGGGCTTGGCACCATCGGCGATCCAACTTTGCATGAGGACCATTTGCTCTTGCTGGCGCTGCAGACGTTGCTGCCATGCCCACTGAGGTGACCACGGGGACTGTGCTTGTTGCTGCTCGATCAGCTTGATTTGCGCAGGACTGAAGTCGCCGTAAAAACTGCTGTAGCGGTCTACGGCGCTGTCCAAACGCTTTTTCTTGCGGTCCTCTGGCGGGGCCAGTAGCCAATCTTTTTGCCAGTCTTGATTTTTGCTGTCCCATTGACGCTGTATGTGCTTGAGTTGACGCGGGCTCAGTTGCGCTGCCACAGGTGCAGCGGCGCGCGCGCTTTCGTTGAGCAAGGCTTCGATGCGTTGCTGCGCAATGTCCCAAAGTCGGCAGGCTTGCTCGGAGCTGATGTTGTCGGAGGCCAAACTTTGCGCTTGCGCCAGCAAGTCGGCCACCGCGGGCAACTCTTCTTTGCGGTGCCAAGCGAGCAATTTTTTCAAGGCCGTTTTGGCTTGTGCGCTTTGGCTGTCTGTAAAGTTCAGGTAGTTATCGAGCCACCAAATGGAGACCTCGGGCAATTGGGTGTAGCCCAGCTTGAGAAAGCTGCAGCCACTTAAAACCATGCTCAACAACAAGGCCCCCAAAGAAGCCGCGATAATTCGAACCCAGAAGGAAAATAACGCCATGTCTGAAACCTCTAACACCCAAGCCCCATTGTCTCCTGAACGGCCCATTGATGTGATTGTCATGGCCGCGGGTAAGGGTACTCGGATGAAAAGCAACCTGCCCAAGGTCTTGCAGCGCTTGGCTGGCAAACCGCTGCTGTCGCACGTGTTGGGCACCGCTTCGCAGTTGCGTGCGCGCATGGCCGTGGTGATCATCGGGCATGGCGCAAGCGAAGTTGAAACGGCGGCCACCCAATTTGCACAAGCCTTGCCCGTGCTGGGCAGCGCCCAGATGGACTGCAAATTTGTACGCCAAGAGCCTCAGTTGGGCACCGGCCATGCGGTGCAACAAGCGGTGCCGGTTTTGCCCGACGATGGCGTGGTGCTGGTGCTCTCGGGCGACGTGCCCTTGACGCAAGCGGGCAGTCTGCAAGACTTGATCGCTTGTGTTTCTCGGCCAGGCCAGGCAGACAGCTTGGCTTTGTTGACGATTGAATCGCAAGACCCCACGGGCTACGGCCGCATTGTGCGCAGTGCAGACGGACAACAAGTGCTGGGAATCGTGGAGCAAAAAGATGCCAACGCGCAGCAGCTTCAAATCAAAGAGGTCTACAGCGGCATCATGGCAGCACCTGCACGCCAATTTAAAACTTGGTTGGCCAAATTAGATAAAAACAATGCCCAAGGCGAGTACTACCTGACCGACGTGGTCAAGTGGGCAGTGGCCGATGGTGTGCAAGTGGTAGCCCACCAAATTGACGATGCTTTGCAGGTGACGGGCATCAACAGCCCGCAGCATTTGGCGCAACTTGAGCGTGCTTTTCAAAGCCAGCAAGCGCAAGATTTGATGACCCAAGGCGTACGATTGGCCGACCCTGCAAGATTCGATTTGCGCGGCAGTTTGGTGTGTGCCAGCGATGTAGAAATCGATGTGAACTGTGTTTTTGAAGGGCATGTGAGTTTGGGCGAAGGCGTTCGCATTGGCCCCCATTGCGTGATTGCCAATGCGCAGATTGAAGCGGGCGTGGTGGTGCAGGCCTTCACGCACATCGATGGTGAAAAAGCCGGCGTGACGATTGGGCAGGGGGCCAGCATTGGCCCATTTGCGCGGCTGCGTCCGGGCGCCAAGCTCGGGGCGCAGGTGCACATTGGAAACTTTGTTGAAATCAAAAACGCCAGTTTGGCCCAAGGTGCCAAGGCCAATCACTTGGCTTACTTGGGTGATGCCACCGTGGGCGAGCGCGTGAACTTTGGCGCGGGCAGCATCACTGCCAATTACGACGGTGCCAACAAGCACCAAACTGTGATCGAAGCCGATGTGCATGTGGGCAGCAACTGCGTGTTGGTGGCACCTGTGACCTTGGGTGCAGGCGGCACCATCGGAGGTGGCTCGACCGTCACCAAGGACACTGCGCCCGGCGCTTTGACCTTGGCACGCGGCAAGCAAACCAGTTTGGCGAATTGGGCGCGGCCGCAGAAAAAATCTGCACCCAAAAGTTAAGCAGCAGGCACCGGCCAAGTGCTGGTGAACTTGGCGCGCTTGAGGCTGAAAAAAGCTTTCACATTGCGCACATTGGCGTCTTGCGTGAACAGCTTTAGGGTCAAGGCCAAGTAGGCGGGCATGTCGGCCACTTGCACCACCAAAATGAAATCGGGGCCTGGCGAGACGCGCCAGCATTGTTGAACAGCGCCCTCTTGCACGGCGCGCGCTTCGAAGTCTTGCAGATGTTCTTCGCCTTGCCGGTCCAAGCTGACTTCGATCAGGGCGCAGACGCTGTGGCCCAAGTGCTGGCCCAAACGGTCAGCGCTGAGGATGGCCACTTGGCGCTCGATCCAGCCTTCGCTGTGCAAGCGTTTGACGCGGCGCAAGCAGGTGGGGGGTGACAAATGAAGTCGCTCTGCCAAGGCCAGATTGCTCAAACTGGCGTCATGCTGCAGCAAGTCAAGCAACTTCAAGTCGACTGAGTCCAGCAAACTGCCTTGAGCAGATTCTTTACTTTGTACCAATGGAGAATTAAATTTCATTTAATACATTATTTTGCAATAAAAAACTAAATTCGTATTATTTTGGAATTTTATTTCAATTTAATAAAAATATCAATGATTAATTTCTAATTATAAGAATTAAGATTGGCCCTTGTTCACTCAAACTGGATAGAACTTATGTGCGGCATTGTGGGTGCAGTTTCAACGCGCGACATCGTTCCCGTCTTGGTTCAAGGCTTGCAGCGCTTGGAGTACCGAGGCTATGACTCTTGCGGTGTGGCCGTTCACGGCGCCACGCTGGGCAGCACGCAGGGGGGCTTGCAAAGGGCGCGCAGCACCTCTCGCGTGGCTGAGTTGATGTCGCAAATACAAACCGATCACTTGCAAAGCGGCACCGGCATTGCGCACACGCGCTGGGCCACGCACGGCGCGCCTGCGGTGCACAACGCGCACCCGCATTTCAGCACGGGCCCAGGCAGTTCGAAAGACTTGGAAAACAAACCCGGCCGCGTTGCCGTGGTGCACAACGGCATCATTGAAAACCACGAAGAACTGCGCGCGCAGTTGCAGGCCAAGGGCTATGTGTTTACCAGTCAAACCGACACCGAAGTCATTGGGCATTGGATTGACAGCGTCTACAACGGTGATTTGTTAGACGCCGTTAAAAGCACAGTCCTGCAACTCAAAGGCGCCTACGCCATTGCCGTGTTTCACAAAGACGAGCCGCACCGAGTGATTGGCGCGCGCGCTGGATCCCCTTTGATTTTGGGCGTGGGCCAAGCGCACAGCGAAACATTTTTGGCCAGTGACGCCATGGCCTTGGCCGGCGTGACGGACCAAATTGTTTACCTTGAAGAAGGCGATGTGGTTGACATTCAATTGGGCAAGTATTGGATCTTGAATGGCGCGCACAAAAGCGTCACACGCCCCGTTAAAACCGTGCAAGCGCACAGCGGCGCAGCCGAACTGGGGCCGTATCGCCATTACATGCAAAAGGAAATTTTTGAGCAGCCGCGCGCCATTGCAGACACCTTGGAGGGCGTGCAAGCGATCGTGCCCGAATTGTTTGACGGCCACACCGGGAGTGCGCATCGGGTGTTCAAAGACATCGACAAGGTTTTGATCTTGGCCTGCGGCACCAGTTATTACAGCGGCTGCGTGGCCAAGTATTGGCTCGAGTCCGTGGCGCACATACCCTGCCAAGTTGAAATTGCCAGCGAGTACCGCTACCGCAGCTCAGTGCCTGACCCCCAAACCTTGGTCGTGACCATCACCCAATCGGGGGAAACCGCAGACACTTTGGCCGCGCTTCGGCACGCGCAAAGTTTGGGCATGCACCAGACCTTGACGGTGTGCAATGTGGCCACCTCGGCCATGGTGCGCGAATGCAAATTGGCCTATGTCACGCGCGCTGGCGCAGAGATTGGCGTGGCCTCGACCAAAGCATTCACCACGCAGTTGGCGGGCTTGTTTTTGTTGACGCTGGCGCTGGCGCAAAGCAAAGGGCGTTTAACGCCAGAGCAAGAGCAAGAGTACCTTAAAGAGATGCGCCACCTGCCTGCTGCGCTGCAAGCGGTGTTGGCGCTGGAGCCACAAATCATCAACTGGTCGCAAGAGTTTGCGTCCAAAGAAAACGCTTTGTTTTTAGGCCGCGGAACGCATTACCCGATTGCCTTAGAAGGGGCTTTGAAGCTCAAAGAGATCACCTACATTCACGCCGAGGCCTACGCCGCCGGTGAGCTCAAACACGGCCCTTTGGCCCTGGTGACCAGCGCCATGCCGGTGGTCACCGTGGCGCCCAACGACGCCTTGCTTGAAAAACTCAAAAGCAATATGCAAGAGGTGCGCGCACGCGGTGGCGTGCTCTACGTGCTGGCCGATGGCGACACCCACATTCAAAGCAGCGAGGGGGTCAACGTCATTCGCATGCCAGAGCACTACGGCGTGCTCTCGCCCATCTTGCATGTTGTGCCACTTCAGCTGCTGGCTTATCACACGGCCTGTGCCAGAGGAACGGACGTGGACAAGCCGCGCAATTTAGCCAAGAGTGTGACGGTGGAGTAACTAACTTGCAAACCAAAGAAACGCAAGGCATGTTGCTGGGCTTCATTGGCGTGTTCTTGTTCAGCCTGACACTGCCATTGACTCGGATAGCGGTAGCTGAGCTGAGCCCTTACTTCGTGACATTTGGCAGGTCTACTCTTGCGGGCATGTGTGCGCTACTCTTGTTCTTGTTCACAAAACCAAAATTACCCACAAAAAATCAGTTGATCCGCTTGAGCGTCATTGCCCTTGGCGTCGTCTATGGATTCCCACTGTTTGTCGCACTGGCTATGAAGACGCTTCCTTCAGCGCATGGGGGCATTGTGCTAGGCGTGCTTCCACTGGCAACAGCTGTAGCGGGAGCTTTGCGTTTCAAAGACCGGCCGTCACTGTCGTTTTGGATGACGGCCGTACTGGGCAGCTTGCTCGTTATCGCCTATGCCGCACTCAATGGCAGTGGCGGTCTGGCCCATGAAGATGGGCTCTTGTTTGTTGCAATCGCAAGTGCGGCAATGGGCTACAGCGAGGGAGGCAAGCTCAGCGAGGAAATGAGTGCAGTCGATGTGATCAGTTGGGCACTTGTGCTCACACTGCCGATGAACATTTACCTGACTTCTCAATATTTAGACTTTGATATTTCATCTGTGTCTGTGTCTGCAATGATTTCATTCTTGTATGTGGGCCTGATTTCAATGTACGTTGGTTTTTTCTTTTGGTACAAAGGAATGGCTGTTGGGGGTGTGGCAAGGGTTGGACAAGTTCAATTGCTTCAGCCATTTTTAACGCTTGTTGCAGCGTATTTTTTGCTGGGTGAAACCATCACATTGATGAACATGGCCTTTGCGCTGTGCGTTCTGGTGGTCGTCGTATGGGGCAAGAAGACGAGGGCTAAGTGACTTTATTGAGAAGCCACCTTTCTCAGTACTGCTGCGGTTGAGCAAGAATTTAAAAATCAAGTACCCTACGCGCTTAAGCCATGAACTTTTTGAAATTCTGACCCTATGAACCTGTCCTACACCGCACGTCAATTTTTGACTCTGCCAGCGCTGATCTGGGTGTGCTTGAGCGCCCAAGCGGGTCGCCCTTTGACGGTGGACGATGCCAACGTGAATGACACGGGCGTGGCCCATGTGGAAACTTTTTGGTCCCGCGGTGCAGATGGCGCGCGCGTGTTGACCATTGCACCCACCTATTCCCCACTGCCAGGCCTTGATTTGATTGCGCAAGATGCCCGTACCTTGTCGGGTGGGCCGCACAGCCAAACGATTCAAACCAAACTGCAGTTGAGCCAACCCCGAGAAAACGGTTGCCACACCGCGCTGGTTTTTGGCGCGACGCATTGGCAAAAGGGCCAAGGGCAAAGCGGTTTCATGAGTGCCAATTTAAGCTGTGATTTGGCGCCTGGCGCTTTGCATTGGAGCCTGGTGAGTTCGCGCTCGCCGCAGGGCGCAGATGTGCCCAGCTTGGGCGTAGCTTGGGAGCATGTGATGGGAAGTTGGACAGGGCATGTGGAATCGGTGGCACAGCGCCAAGCCAAGCCCATGCTGGGGGTGGGCTTGCGCCGCGACATCTTGCCGGGCTTGCAACTCGATGGCACATGGGGGCGCATGGGCGGACAAACCCTTTTCAGCTTGGGCAGTAAGTGGCAGTTTTAAACTGACGAGTGCTGCGTGCCGAGCAAGATGGCGTTGGCCAATGCCTCTGCCACTTTGATGCCGTCCACACCCGCTGACAAGATTCCGCCAGCATAGCTGGCCCCTTCGCCCGCAGGGTACAAGCCGCGCGTGTTCAAACTTTGCAAGTTGCTGCCGCGGCTGATTTTCAAAGGCGATGATGTGCGTGTTTCAACCCCCGTCAGCACCGCATCGCTCATGTCATAGCCTTTGATCTTGCGACCAAAAATGGGCAAAGCTTCGCGCATGGCTTGCACAGCGTAGGCGGGCAGGATGCTGGCCAAGTCGCCCAAAAGCACACCGGGTTGGTATGACGGCAGCACGCTGCCCCAGTTTTTGGAGGCGCGCCCGGCTAAAAAATCACCGAGCAACTGACCGGGTGCGCAGTAGTTGCTGCCGCCGACTTCAAAGGCCTTGGATTCGAGTTGACGCTGCAGCACGATGCCCGCCAAGGGGTGATAGGCCTTCGGGCTTTGCTGGGCCATGGCCTGCGCTTGCAAAGCCCAGCGGGCGCCGTCTTCTTGGCCAAATGCGGCTTGCCAAGCAAGCGTCTCCAGTGGAAAGTCTTCAGGCTCGATGGCCACCACCAAGCCTGCATTGGCATTGCTTTCATTGCGTGAATATTGGCTCATGCCGTTGGTGACCACGCGCCCAGCTTCGCTGGTGGCGGCCACCACGGTACCGCCTGGGCACATGCAAAAGCTGTAGACCGCGCGGCCGTTTTGCGCGTGGTGCACCAGTTTGTAGTCAGCTGCGCCCAGCAAAGGGTGGCCCGCATGGCGCCCCCAACGGGCCCGATCGATCACGCTTTGCGGGTGCTCAATGCGCACGCCCACCGAGAAGGCTTTGGCCTGCATGAAAACGCCTCGATCGTGCAGCAGGCCAAAGCTGTCGCGCGCGCTGTGGCCCAAGGCCAGCACCACATGGCGTGTAGTCAGTTCGCTGAATTGACCGCTTTGGCGATCTTGGATTTTCAAACCTGTGATTTGGCGGCCTTCTGGCCCGCCTTCGATCAACACGTCCACCACGCGCTGCTCAAAGCGCACCTCGCCCCCCAGCGCTATGATTTGTTCGCGCAAGTGCTCGACCACTTTGACCAATTTGAAAGTGCCGATGTGCGGGTGCGCTGCAAACAAAATCTCGGCAGGCGCGCCAGCTTGCACAAACTCGTTCATGACTTTGCGGCCCAAGTGGCGCGGGTCTTTGATTTGGCTGTAAAGCTTGCCGTCAGAAAATGTGCCAGCGCCACCTTCACCAAATTGAACATTGCTTTCGGGGTCTAGATTTTTTTTGCGCCACAAACCCCAGGTGTCTTGGGTGCGCTGGCGCACACTGGCGCCGCGCTCAATCACGATGGGCTTGAAGCCCATTTGCGCCAAAGTCAGGGCGGCAAAAATACCGCAAGGGCCAAAGCCCACGACCACGGGCCGCTGGCCTTCTAATAAACCAAAATCGGCAGGGGCTTGGCAAGGGGCTTGCCAGACCATGTTCGGGGTGGCTTGGATGTGCGGGTGACCCGCAAACTGCATCAACAAAGCCGCTTCTTGCGCTGCATTTTTCAAACTCAAATCGACAATGAAGACGGCCAATAAATCGGCTTTGCGCGCGTCAAAACTGCGTTTGAAAACAGACAGCGTTTGGATGTCTTGGCCCTCAATGCCCAATGCTTGAGCAGCCAGTTGGCCAAGCGCCACGTCTGGGTGTGCAGGCGGGCTGCGGTCTTCTGGGGTCTCTGGCGGTGCATCTGAAGAGCGGCGCAGTTGCACCGGCAATGCTGACAAAGGCAGTTTGAGTTCTGAGATTCGAATCATGGCATGCGGTCCATAGGCTTGTGTTTATCAAGCAGGTCGGCCAATTATCGCGTCAATCTCAGGCAAGGCTGCGCAATGCGCAGCGCGTGATCAGGCGGGCAAGAAACCTTCGATCGACAAATAGCGCTCGCCCGTGTCGTAGTTAAAGCCCAGCACGGTGGCGCCAGCGGGCAGGGCAGGTAATTTTTGTGCAATGGCGGCCAAGGTGGCGCCAGAGGAAATGCCGACCAACAAGCCTTCCTCGCACGCGCTGCGCCGCGCATACTCGCGCGCAGCTTCGGCTTCGACTTGGATCACGCCGTCGAGCAAAGTTGTGTCTAAGTTTTTTGGAATGAAGCCCGCCCCAATGCCTTGAATCGGATGGGGCGCAGGTGCGCCGCCCGAGATCACGGGCGAGGCGGTGGGCTCGACCGCGAAGACCTTCATGTTGGGGAACTTGGCTTTGAGCACGCGTGCGGTGCCAGTCAAGTGGCCGCCGGTGCCTACGCCAGTGATCAAGGCGTCTATGCCCCCTGGAAAATCGACCAAAATTTCTTGCGCCGTGGTGCGCACATGCACCTCAATGTTCGCAGGGTTTTCAAACTGCTGGGGCATCCACGCGCCAGGCGTTGATGCCACCAATTCTTGCGCACGGGCAATGGCGCCTTTCATGCCTTTTTCGCGCGGCGTTAAATCGAAGGAGGCTCCGTAGGCCAGCATCAAACGGCGCCGCTCAATGGACATGCTGTCGGGCATGACCAAGACCAATTTGTAGCCCTTGACAGCGGCCACCATGGCCAAGCCAATGCCGGTGTTGCCTGAGGTGGGCTCGATGATGGTGCCGCCGGTTTTCAGGGTACCTGCTTTTTCAGCGTCCTCGACCATGGCCAAAGCGATGCGGTCTTTCACAGAGCCACCGGGGTTGCTGCGTTCGGACTTGATCCACACATTGGCTCCTGCACCAAACAAACGGTTGATGCGGATGTGGGGGGTGTGGCCGATGGTCTCGAGAATTGTGTTGGCTTTCATGGGGTGGCTCCTTGTCTTTTTCAAATGGAATGGCACAGAACTGTCTGGGGTTGGGGACTATTTTGACCTGCTTGTTCTGTCATTTTGACCATATGGGTATGACTGGCGGCGATAATGCACGGGTGAAGCCTGCCAGACCGCCGCTGGTGCTAGCTGAAATGCCGTTGCGAAAGCAATGGAGCCTAAGCCGTTGTGCAAACAACGGGCCTAAAGGCCGCACTGGAGGAACGTCCGGACTGCACAGGACAGCGTAGGAGGTAACACCTCTCCACCGAAGGGCCGCAAGGCAGCAAGGTGAGGATCAGAGCAACAGAGACGAGCCGATTGAGTTCGGGTGAAACGGGCAATCTCTACGCGCAGCAATACCAAGTAGGCACACGTTGATCTGGTTCCGGAGAGTGTGCGGGTAGGTAGCGCCGAGCCGGGTGGGCAACCCCCGGCCCAGAGTAATGGCGGTCACATCAAGGGCAACTTTGATGCACAGAATCCGGCTTATCGGCGGGCTTCACACTTTTTTATCGCGTTGGCACCAGACTGGCGGCCAGCGCAAACACCGAGTTGGGCACATTGACTCTCAAGGGTGCACTTTTGGGCTTGGCAAACACGCCACGCTTGATCAGGGAAGGGGCGGGCTCTACGCTCACCCCCTTTGCGCGTTGCTCAGAGACCAACTGGCGCAAACTGACCGATTGCAGGTGCGCTAACATTTTGGCGTTCAAGCTCGACCACAGGTCGCTGCTCATCCAGCTGCCAACCTCGCCTGTTGCTGCCTCTTCGTTTTCGGCAGAGGCGTCAACTGCGCTGACAATGTCGGCCATGCTGATTTTCTCGGCATTGCGGGCCAAAGAGTAGCCGCCGCCGGGGCCGCGTGTGCTCTCGACCAAGCCTTGCTGGCGCAGCTTGCTGAACAGTTGCTCGAGGTAAGACAGGGAAATTTGGTGCCGCTCGCTGATGGCCGAGAGCGAGACCGGGCCACGATCCTCGCGCAGGGCGACGTCGATCATGGCCGTGACGGCAAAGCGGCTTTTGGTGCTCAAACGCATGGTGTTTTCCTTTCAGCGCAAGCGGTGAAATTGCTCTGAGATCATTTTCTCAAACTTAGCAACATAACTGAGGATGCCCTGACAAATTTCAAGGGCAAAACGGGCGGAAATGTCGTAAAAAAGTTCAAAAATTCACCTGAAAGCTTCAAAATTTCTCAAAACCGCTCATAAGGCATTAAAGCGCGCCATTGCCCGGCTTGTAAAGGCGCCAAAACCACGCGGCCAAGCCGCACCCTTTTCAGGCTGAGTACCGACAGGTTGGCGGCGCGTAAAACATCGACGGCATAGCCGGGCAAATAGCCCTTAAAGGCCATGCGCAAACCGGTTTGTTGTGCGTTTTGGCTGCTGATGCTGGTGCGAAGGCCTACAGGGCAGAGTTGGTGCAATTGGTCGGGGCTGACAGCGCCCGAGACTTCAGCCAGCATTTCGTGTTCTAAGGGTTGGCGTTGGTCGGCCAATTTGCGCAAAACGCTGGGGTCTTCGGACAACACCACCAAGCCGCTGGCAGCATCTTCCAAACCGGCGGCGCATTGCAGTAATTTTTGCAGCCGAGGCGTCAATCGGATGCCCGATCGGTCGTGTGAAGACCTGTTGTCCGGGGCCAGAGCTTGCCAAACCGATTTGCGGCTGTTGCTGTTGCAACTCATGTCTGAATTTTTGTGCAGCAGCACGCTCAGCAAGGGCACTTTGCCGCGCTGAGCAGCCGAGTGGATTTCAATCTTCTCGTTTGCCACGCGGTGCGCTGGTTCGTCGACCACCAAGCCGTCGACTTGAACCCAGCCACCGGTGATGACTTGCTCGGCCTCACGGCGCGAGCAGGTGAGCATTTCGGCCACGCGTTTGGCCAAGCGAACGCCTTCATCCATGGTTGGACGTCATGGATTGAATGCGCTCCACATGGGCTTGCAATGAGCGCGCCGCCACCGGCCACAAACGGGGCGGCACATCGGCGTAAGCATGGGCCACCCAGTCTTGCAAAGTGCCGTGCGGCAGGGCTTGCATGGCCAAGACCACTTTGGCTTCGCGCTTGAGGCGGTGCGCTTTCAATTGTTGGATGGCCAAGGGGGCAAAGCCCAGCACATAGCCGTGGGCGGGCAAGATGAATTCGATGTGCAGTTGCTCGCAGGCCTTTGCCAACAGGTCGAGCGAGTCCAGGTAGTCTGTCATGTTGCCATCGGGCGGGTTGACGATGGTGGTGCTGCCGTTCAAGACATGGTCGCCCGAGAACAGCAGGCCGTCTTCGATCAGCACCAAGCACAAGTGGTTGGCCGCATGGCCGGGTGTGTGCAGCACTTGCAACGTGTGTTGGGACAACTTGAGTTGCTCGCCATGGGCCAAGGCCCGGTCAGGGGTGAATTGACTGCTGGCGTTGGCCGTGGCGGCTGAAGGCAGTCCCAAAATGGGGGGGCGCACCTCGCACAGGGCTTGCAAGGGGCGGGCGCCGGGGGAGTGATCGGCATGCGAGTGGGTGCACACAATCATGCGAATTTGGCCTGCTGCTGCGCGCCAAATTTTTTCCAAATGAGGCAAGTCAGCCGGGCCTGGGTCAATCACGATGTAGCCGCTGTGGGGGTCGCCCACCAAGTAACTGTTGGTGCCGGGGCCCGTCATCACGCCGGGGTTGGGGGCGGTCAGACGTTGCACATTTTTCAGCAAGGCCACGGGTTGCTCGGTTTGCCAGTCCAGGGTGTGCACGATTTGGCCGTCGGGACAGGTCAAAGCCAACTCGCCAAAAGGCGCTTCGTGCTCCATGTAGCGGGCTTCTTTGCCAGCCAGCCAACCTGCGCGCGGGCAGCTTGTCCACAAGGGCTCGTCGGTGACGGCGCAGGCATCGAGCACCTCTTGTACAAGCTTGTAGGCCTGCAATCTTTCAAGCGTGCGAATGGTTGGAAAGACGATGAAAAATTCCCCGGCCTCGTGCCGCGACAAGGCCTCTTCTGGGCGGACCCAAACCGGTTCAAACTGCTCAGACTCGTCGGCCACGGGGGTTTGGTCTGGCGGCATGCGGGCGACCAAAAACGGCACATCAAAGCGCCGCGGCAAATCGCGGTCTGTGCTCCAGTGGGCCAGCACAAAAACTTCGTCGGCGGCCAATAGCAGTTGGCGCTTGGCGCATTGCGGGGCAAAAGCTTGCTGACGGTCCAGGGCTGCAATGTCTGCAGCGCTGGCCAGGCTGCCGTCGGCATGGCGGGCCAATAAAACGCCAAGCTCTTCAAAACTTTCTCGGATGGCGGCAATGGCTTGGGTCAAATGCAAATCGCTTTGCCGCGGCCTGCGCCGGGCTTGTGCGTGGCTTTGAGCGTCAGTCGGGTCAATGCCGCCACCGGGGAAAACATAGGCGCCAGGGGCAAAACTGGCGGTCAAGGAGCGCCGCGTCATGAGCACTTGCAGCCCCTGTGAGCTGTCGCGCAGCAGCAAGACAGTGGCCGCAGGGCGCAGCGCTGCGGGCTCGCGCTGGGGGTAAAGGAGTTCGAGAGGTCTGACCATGTGCAGCATTATCGACCTAGCGGGCTGAAGCAGGGATAATTGCGCCATGCGAATTCGCTTTACCAAAATGCAGGGCGCCGGCAACGACTTTGTGGTGCTGGACGAAACCCGTGCGCTCTTGAATTTATCGACAGCGCAATACCGGTATTTGGCCGACCGCCACCTCGGCGTGGGGGCAGATCAAATTTTGTCGGTGCGCGTTGCAAGCTCACCCGATGTGGACTTTGAGTACGTCATTCACAATGCCGACGGTGGTCAGGTCGAGCACTGTGGCAACGGTGCGCGCTGCTTTGTGCGCTATGTGCGAGACAAAGGCTTGACGCAAAAAGAGCGCATTCGCGTCAAAGTGCAGCACGGCGTGATTGAGTTGCAACTGAACACCGATGGCCGCGTCACGGTGGACATGGGCGCGCCTGTGATGGCTCTGCCCCAAGTGCCATTTAACGCGCAAGGCTTGCGCAGCCAAAGCGTCCATGACTGGCCTTTGTGGTACTTGCCCTTGCGCGTGACGGGCAGCAGTGATTTGACGCTGGTGCAGGTGGCTGTGCTGTCCATGGGCAACCCGCACGCGGTGCAAATCGTCGACACAGTAGAGACCGCCCCCGTTTTGAGCCTGGGGCCTTTGATAGAGGTGCACGCCGCTTTTCCCAAGCGTGTCAATGCGGGTTTCATGCAAATTGTGAATCGGCAATTGATTCGGCTGCGCGTTTTCGAGCGCGGTGCGGGCGAGACACTGTCTTGCGGCACCGGGGCTTGCGCGGCGGTGGTGGCAGGCATTCGCATGGGCCTGTTGGACGCACAAGTCGACGTGCAAACTCGGGGTGGCTTGCTGAGCATTGAATGGGCAGGCAGTGCTTTGAATGCGTGGGGCGCCAGCGTGCACATGACGGGGCCTGCTGCTGCAGTGTTTGAGGGCGAGATCGATCTGCCTGATTTCCCCGAACAGCCCAACGCACACCTTGAAGGCTAACGCAGCTTGCATGTCAGACAACTTCAGAAAATCTTAATCAGGAAAACCTTGCATGACCAACACCTCGATCAACCCGATGAACCCCATCACAGAAGACGACATTGCAGACTTTTTGACCAACACGCCTGATTTTTTTGAGCGCCATGCGCAAATTCTGGCTGCGGTGCAATTGACCAGTCCGCACAACCACAGGTCGGTCAGTTTGCAAGAGCGCCAGGCCGAGATGCTGCGCGAGAAAATTCGGGCCCTAGAGATGCGCATCATGGACATGATTCGCCATGGCAACGAGAACATGATCATTGCCGAGAAACTGCAGCGCTGGGCTTGTGAGTTGCTGCAAACACCGGCGGCGCAAAGAGTCGAGTTGGCTTTGCAAAATATTCAAACGCGCTTTCAAGTGCCCCAAGCGGCCTTGCGCCTTTGGGGGGTGGATGCAGCCCATGCGAGTGCGGCTTATTGCCAACCCGTGAGCGACGAGGTCAAGCACTTGGCCAGCTCTTATGACGCCCCTTATGTGGGCTTGAACACCGGCTTGGAGGCCGTGCAGTGGTTGCAAGCGCCAACTGCCGCCGCTTCCGTGGCTTTGATGGCATTGCGCACGCGCAAAGACGAGCCAGCCTTTGGCCTGTTGGTGCTGGCTTCCCCCGATGCGCAGCGTTTTAACAGCGCCATGGGCACAGACTTTTTAGAGCAGTTGTCAGCCTTGTGCGGCGCTGCCTTGGCCGCCTTGCTCAGCCCAGAGGTGTGAGCCATGGACGAGCGCGTGGCGCGTTATTTGGAGCACGTTCGCTTTGAAAAGCGATTGGCACAGCGCACCTGCACGCTGTACGCCATTGACCTTGAAAAACTGCAAACATGGGCGAGCGCGGCTGAACTTGCGTTGACCGATGTGCAAACCCCGCACGTGCGCAGATGGGTCGCGCAAATGCACAGCGCAGGGCGCTCGGGCCGCGGCATTGCTTTGATCTTGTCGGGTTGGCGCGGGTTTTACCATTGGTTGGCGCGAGAAGGTCTGATCCAGCACAACCCGATTCAAGGCGTCAGGGCGCCCAAGGCTGCCAAACCCTTGCCCAAGGCTTTGGGGGTGGACGAGGCGGTTCAATTGGCCTCGCACGTGCAAGATGCGGACGCGCCATGGCTGGAGGCGCGCGATGCGGCCATGGTCGAACTCTTGTACGGCTGCGGTTTGCGTGTGGGCGAGTTGACTGGCCTGGATGTGGCTGCCAGCGCCGAGGCTGCGCGTCAAGGGCGGGGCTGGCTCGACATGGCCAGCGCCGAAGTCATGGTCCAAGGCAAAGGCGGTAAACGCCGCAGCGTGCCATTGGGGCAAGCGGCTTTGCAAGCGCTCACGCGGTGGCTGGCGCTGCGCAATCCAGATGAGCCCCATTTGCCAGAGCAGCCAACCCCCAAGAGCACGCCATCAGACGCGCTGGCATTGTTTCCGGGCCGACACGGCACCCGTTTGACGGCGCAATCGGTCTGGCAGCGCTTGAAGCGCCGAAGTTTGCTGGCGGGCCTGGCCACCCCTGTGCATCCGCACATGCTGCGCCACTCGTTTGCCAGCCATGTGCTGCAGTCCAGTGGCGATTTAAGGGCGGTGCAAGAGCTGTTGGGTCATGCCAACATCAGCACCACACAGGTGTATACACGGTTAGATTTTCAACATTTGTCCAAAGCCTATGACGCGGCCCACCCCAGGGCCAAACGATCTGGCAAATAACGCCCAGTGCGTTTTCGCATAGCGCCCATTTGCGTGCAGGGAGGTGGGACAATCCCCACCTATGAAAACGATTCAACTCAAGGCGGGCAAAGAGCGCTCTTTGCAACGCAGACACCCTTGGATTTTTGAATCCGCCATTGCCTCTGGCAGCGCTGATGCGGGTGAAACAGTACGCGTACAAGCACATGATGGCCAATTTTTAGCCTGGGCCGCGTTCAGCCCTGACTCGCGCATCCGGGCGCGGGTTTGGAGCTTTGAGCAGGCGCAGCGCATGGATGCTGAATTCATCCATGGCTTGGTTCAGACCTCCATACAAGCGCGTGCATGGTTCGATGTGCAAAGCGATGGTCTGCGTTTGGTGCACGGCGAATCAGACGGCTTGCCCGGCTTGGTGGTGGACCGCTATGGCGATACCTTGGTGGCGCAATTCACCTCTTGCGGCACCGAGCGTTTCAAACAAGTCATCGTTGATGCCTTGCTGCAATGCACGGGCCTGAGCAAGTTGTACGAGCGCTCTGACGCCAATGTGCGCGCGCTCGAGGGCCTGCCCGAAGTCACGGGCTGGCTGCATGGTGAAGGCCCAACTGATTTATGCATTCAAGAGCACACTTGGCGCTTGAGTTTGGACATTGCGCAGGGCCATAAAACAGGTTTTTATTTGGACCAACGCGACAGCCGTCAGCGCTTTGCACAGCACACCGCCTTTCGCAAATTCAAGCGTGTGCTCAATTGTTATTGCTATACCGGTGGTTTTACGGTGGCTGCCTTGGCCGGCGGAGCAGAGCACGTGACTTCGATCGACTCTTCAGGCCCTGCATTGGAGCGCGCCAAGCGCAATGTGGTGTTGAATGGCTTTGATTTGGCGCGCACCACGTTCATGGATGCGGATGTGAACGCCAGCCTGCGCGCCTTCATCGAGCAGGGTGTGCAGTTTGATGCGATTGTGCTGGACCCGCCCAAATTCGCCCCCAGCGCAGCGCATGCCGAGCGCGCAGCGCGGGCCTACAAGGACATCAACCGCTTGGCTTTTAAATTGTTGTCCATCGGGGGTGAGTTGTTCACTTACTCCTGCTCAGGCGGTATCAGCGCAGATTTGTTTCACAAAATTGTGGCCTCGGCCGGCTTGGATGCGGGTGTGGACGGCTTCATCAGCGAGCGCTTGCAAGGCGCGCCCGACCACCCGATGACGGTTTGCTTTCCAGAAGGCGAGTATTTGAAAGGCTTGGTGGTGCTGCGGCGTTCTTGAAATGGCCGTTACACTCGCCACCTCTTTCTTGGCGCATGCTGCGTTGTTAATTTTTATCATGTTTGGAGAAATTGCATGGCTTTGATTCCTGCCACCATCTTGACCGGCTTCTTGGGCGCGGGCAAAACCACCTTGCTCAAGCGCGTGCTGACCGAAGCGCATGGTCAAAAAATTGCCATCATCGAAAACGAGTTTGGTGAAGAAAACATTGACAACGACATTTTGGTCTCTGACACGCAAGAGCAAATCATTCAGATGAGCAATGGCTGCATTTGCTGCACCATTCGCGAAGACCTGCGCACCACCTTGCAAACTTTGGCAGCCCAAAAACGCAAGGGCGAGTTGAATTTTGACCGCGTGGTGATTGAGACCACGGGCCTGGCCGACCCCGGCCCAGTGGCGCAAACTTTTTTCATGGACGACGAGATTGCTGAAAGTTTTTTACTGGACTCCATTTTGACTTTGGTGGACGCCAAACATGCAGCGCAGCAACTCAATGACCGACAAGAAGCACGGCGCCAAGTGGGCTTTGCCGACCAAATTTTCATCAGCAAGGCGGACCTGGTCTCCAAGCCTGAATTGGAGGCTTTGCAGCATCGCTTGGCCCACATGAACCCGCGTGCACCGCAAAAAGTGCTGCATTTCGGTGAAGTGGCTTTGTCTGAAGTGTTTGATCTTCGTGGCTTTAATTTGAATGCCAAATTGGACATTGAACCCGACTTTTTGAAGGAAGAGGGGCATGCGCATGCTGAACATGATCACGGGCATGATCACGCGCATGAGCATGGTGAGCAGTGTGATCACCCCTCACACCAAGCAGAGCATCACGGGCATCACCATCATCACGATGACGATGTCAAAAGTTTTGTGTTCAGATCTGAGCGGGCCTTCGAGCCGGCCAAGTTGGAAGATTTTTTAGGCGCGATTGTGAATATTTATGGCCCGCGCATGCTGCGTTACAAGGGGGTCTTGAATATGAAGGGCACCGAGCGCAAGGTCATTTTCCAAGGCGTGCACCAGTTGATGGGAAGCGATTTGGGCCCAGCTTGGGCAGAAAACGAGACCAAACTCAGCAAAATGGTGTTCATCGGCATTGATCTGCCCAAAGACATTTTGTTGCAAGGTTTGGAGCAATGTTTGGTATAGATTGGCCAGTCTGCGTTTTTGCCTTGCGCAGTCGCTACAATCTGCGCGCTGACAAGGCGCCGTTCGCGGTGCCCAAATAACCCCAGAAGGTCGAAAACATGGGTTTTGATGCAAATGAGCCAATGACCACAGTTTATTTGCCCCAGGCTGACGCTGAATTTCAGCGTGTAAGCCGCCACGGCTAGGAGATAGGACGTGAAAAAGCCCTCTAAAACGAGCTCAAAAAGCCCGGCTAAAAAGCCGACCTCGAAAAATGCGGGGAAATCCGTTGCGACTCCAAAAGCCGTAGTCAAGGTCAAGCCCTCAAGCAAACTGCCCGCCAAACCTGCCCCCACCAAAGCCGCCCCTAAAGCTGCCCCATTGAAAGCGACCTTGAAAGCCTCTGTGAAACCCAAAGTGCCAGCCAAAGTGCCAGCCAAAGTGGCTGCCAAAGTGACTGCCAAAGTGACGGCCAAGGCGCCGGTTAAAGCGATGGTGAAATCCAGTCACAAAAGTGCCGCCAAGCCGGTGCCTAAAACACTTGCCAAGTCGGCACCCACAGCTGCGACCAAACCCAAGTTGAAAGCACCGGTGAAAAACGCAGCCAAGTTGCCTGTCAAAGTGCCAGCGAAAGCCAGCCCCCAGGCCCCAGCAAAAGCAGCCAAGAAAGCCATTGCAAAGCCGCCTGCCAAGCCAGCCTCTAAACTGACCAAGCCCGCACCCGCAGCCAAGCCGAGTAAACCAGTTAAAGCAGCCAAACCAAGTAAAGAAGTGGCCAAAGTTGCTGAGGTAGCGCTGGTGGCGCTGCCAGGATCACCGGACTTGCCTGTGCGTTCCGTACGGCCTTCGGCGCGTTTGGCTCAAATCACAGTGCCCTCCATGGCCCAATCGATTGCCTCTACCGCAGCCAAAGCCAGTTATTTACAAAATATGCCCTCTCAAGCCCTGACACCTCCGCCATTTGTGGCGGTTAAAAAAGACCCTAAATTGGCCAACAATTGGAAAACCAAAAAACCCGATCAGCTGCGTGACGCAGAGATTTTGGCCATGTCGGACAACGACTACATGAACGACGCGCAGATGGCGTTTTTCCGCTTCAAATTGGTGGAGCTTAAAAATGGCATCTTGGCCAATGCGGGTGAAACCACCGAGCATTTGCGTGAAGACACAGTGGTGGTGCCTGACCCCGCAGACCGCGCCACCATTGAAGAGGAGCACGCCTTGGAGTTGCGCACACGCGACCGCGAGCGCAAGTTGCTCAAGAAAATTGAGCAGTCCATTCAGCGCATTGACTCAGGTGACTACGGTTACTGCGATGAAACCGGCGAACCCATCGGTGTAGGCCGTTTGTTGGCTCGCCCCACAGCCAATTTGTCCCTGGAAGCGCAGCAGCGCCGTGAGTTGAAGCAAAAAATGTTTGGCGATTGACCTTCAATGGCTTGCTGACTGTGAAAAAAGGCCCCGAACTGGGCCTTTTTTTCTGCCTCCCGCCAAAGACTCGACGCAGGCGAGAAAAAAGATAAAAATATTTAAATTTTTTTAGCCTTCAGAACTTACTTTCAGTCCATCTTGTAAGTGCCTCATTTGCAAGGATTTTTTGCAAAAATCTAGATTTAAATAGAGCCCTAAGCCCTTGATTTCATTGATAAAAACTCAAAAACCCGTTTGCGAACGCGTGAATTCCTGATAAAGTGCAATTAAGTGCAATTAAGTGGGAAAAAGTGCCTGCTGCATTTCCTATTGATCAGGAAAAGAGATTTACGTGTTTCAAGGTGCTTCATCGCTGAGTTTGGATGCAAAAGGACGCTTGTCGGTGCCCACGCGGCATCGCGAGTTTTTGGGCGCCACTGCGGGTGGTCAGCTGACCATCACCAAGCACCCCCATGGCTGCTTGATGGTTTTCCCGCGCCCCGAGTGGGAGCGCTTTCGCGAGCGCATTGCCCAGTTGCCGATGCAAGCGCAGTGGTGGAAGCGGATTTTTCTGGGCAATGCCATGGATGTGGAGTTGGACGGCACGGGCCGAGTTTTGATTTCTCCTGAATTGCGCCAAGCCGCAGGCATCGCTCGGGACACGATTTTGCTGGGCATGGGCAACCACTTTGAGTTGTGGGACAAGGCCGCCTATGACACCCAAGAAGCCAAGGCCATGCAGGGCGATATGCCCGATGTCTTCAAGGACTTTTCGTTCTGAGGCATTCAGTGACATCCACATGGCAACACACCACAGTTTTACTCACCGAGGCGGTTGACGCAGTGTTGGGTGAGGCAGTTCAAGCGCAAGGCGTTTATGTCGACGCCACCTTTGGCAGAGGGGGTCATTCTCGTTTGATCTTGTCGCGCTTGCCCAAGAGCGCGAGGTTGGTGGCGTTTGACAAAGATTTAGAAGCGGTCAATTGTGCACAGCAGTTGCAAGCACAAGACGCACGGTTTTCCATTCGCCATGAGGGCTTTTGCACCTTGGGCGAGTTGCCCGCTGCCAGTGTTGCAGGGGTGCTCATGGACTTGGGCATCAGTTCCCCTCAAGTTGACAACCCCAAGAGGGGTTTTTCTTTTCGTTTCGATGGGCCTTTGGACATGCGCATGGACACCACGCGCGGCCAAAGCGTCTCTGAGTGGCTGGCCATTGCCAGTGTGGATCAGATCGCGGAGGTGGTACGTGACTATGGCGAAGAACGGTTTGCTGTTCCGATTGCAAAGGCGATTGTGGCTCGCCGACAAGAGAGGGGCCCAATTTCAACCACCACCGATTTGGCCAGCATCGTGGCTGGCTCGGTCAAAACCCGCGAGCCGGGCCAGAACCCTGCAACGCGGACATTTCAGGCTCTTCGGATTTTCATCAATGCCGAGCTTGAAGAACTCCAACAGGCGCTAGAGGCCAGCCTCCAAGTGCTGCAGCCGGGCGGTCGCCTGGTGGTGATCAGTTTCCATTCCTTGGAAGACCGCATCGTCAAGCAGTTCATTGTCAAACATTCCCGCGAGGTGTATGACCGGCGTGCGCCGTTTGCAGCGCCTCAAGCCATGAAGCTGCGGGCCTTGCAGCGCATCCGGCCCAGCGCGGCGGAGGTGGCTGCCAACCCGCGTGCGCGCAGTGCGATCATGCGCGTGGCTGAAAGAACCGAGGTTGCGGCATGACACGGCGCAACTTGTTCTTGTTGGTTTTTGTGGTGGCCACTGCGCTGTTTTTGGTGCGAACCCATTATGAAGCGCGCCGCTTGTTCATGAGCTTGGAGTCAGCCAGCAAAGAAGCCACACGTTTAGAAGTTGAGTTTGAGCGCCTTCAAGTTGAAAGTCGCTCGCAGGCTTCGCCCTTGCGCATTGAGCAAATCGCCAAACAGCAATTGCAGATGCGAACCGTCACGCCTGGCATCACGCAGTATGTGCAGCAACCCTCTGGCGCGTCACTTGGCGTGAAAGCTGCGAAGGAGACTGTGAAATGAGTCGCAGCGTGCAACTCTCCTCCAGCCCTTTGCTGGCCAGCAAAACACCTGTTTGGCGTAGCAAATTGATTGTGGCTGCCATGGCCTTGGCTTTTGTGGGGTTGGCAGTTCGCGCCGTTTATGTGCAGGTGATCGACAACGCATTTTTCAAACGCCAAGGTGAAGTGCGATTCGCACGCAACTTGATTTTGCCCGCCAGTCGGGGGCGGATATTGGATCGCAATGGCTTGATTTTGGCTTCCAGCGTAGCCGCGCCGAGCATCTGGGCCAACCCAGAGGAGATCAATCGCGATCCCGAAGGCCTGCGTCAATTGGCCAAGTTGTTGGAGATGACGCCAGCCGAGTTGGCCAAAAAATTGGAAAACGAAGACAAAACATTTGTCTGGTTAAAACGCCAATTGGACGAGTCGGTGGGCAAAGAAATTTCGGCACTGAACATCAAAGGCATCTACACCATCAAAGAGTACAAGCGCCTTTACCCGGAAGGCGAGGCGGCGGCGCACATCGTGGGGTTCACCAACGTTGAAGACAAAGGCCAAGAGGGCATTGAGTTGATTTTTCAAAATCAATTGGCCGGTAAAGCAGGCACGCGCCGCGTCATCAAAGATCGCTTGGGCCGGGTGGTGGAAGACGTTGGTCAGATGACGCTGCCAGTGGACGGTGAAGATTTGCAGTTGAGCATTGACAGCAAAGTGCAATTTTTTGCTTACCAAAAATTGCGCGAAGCCGTGTGGGAAAACAAAGCCAAAGCCGGCAGTGTGGTGGTGCTCGATGCTCAGACAGGCGAGATTTTGGCTTTGGCCAACTACCCCAGTTATTCGCCCGACAAGCGGGTCAACTTGAGTGGCGAGCAATTGCGCAACCGAGCTTTGACCGACAGTTTCGAGCCGGGCTCAACCATGAAGCCCTTCACCATTGCACTGGCTTTGGAAAAGGGTTTGGTCAAACCCGAAACAGTGATTCAAACATCACCGGGCTCGATCAATATCACCGGCTCGACCATCACCGACTCGCACCCGCATGGCGCCTTGTCGGTCAATGAGGTGATTCAAAAATCAAGCAACGTGGGCACGGTCAAAATCGCCATGCAAACACAGCCGCGCGAGATGTGGGAGATGTTCACTTCGGTAGGTTTTGGCCAAAAGCCGCAGCTGCCTTTTCCTGGTGTGGTCAGCGGCCGCTTGCGGGCAGCCAAAACGTGGCGGCCTATCGAGCAAGCCACCATGAGTTATGGCTATGGCATTTCTGTCAGCCTGTTTCAAATTGCACGCGCCTACACCATCTTTGCAAGCGATGGGCTGTCTTTGCCGGCCACGTTGATTAAAAACGGTCAACCCGCAGTGGGCGTTCAAGTGATCACACCAGACAACGCCAAGGCCATGCGGCACATGCTGAACTTGGCGGCAGGCCCAGGCGGCACAGCGCAAAAAGCGCAAGCTGTCGGATATTCGGTGGGCGGCAAAACAGGCACAGCGCACAAGGTAGAAGGCAAAGGCTACGCAGGCAAAAAATACCGCGGTGTGTTCGTTGGCATGGCGCCGATTGAGAACCCCCGCATTGTGGTAGCCGTGATGATTGACGAGCCCACCAATGGGCGTTATTTCGGTGGTGATGTGGCCGCCCCGGTGTTCAGTCAGGCGGTGCAGCAAACGCTGCGCTTGATGGGTGTGCAACCGGACATGGCGGTCAAGCCGCAAATCATCGTCAACGCAGCAGAGGAGTCCTTCTGATGCAAGCGCTGCACAGCCCCGAACAAGCTGCAGACTGGTTGCGCCAGCGCGTGACGGGTGACCTGCGCACGGACAGTCGCCAAGTGCAAAAGGGTGACGCATTCATTGCTTGGCCAGGCGCGGCAACCGACGGGCGCCAGTATTTGGCGGCTGCCACTGCGCAAGGTGCCACGGCTTGTTTGCTCGAGGCCAGTGGCTGGCAGGCTTGGCAAGACGCGCATGCCTTGGCGACTCAAGAGGGTGCGCCAAGCAGTGAGGTCACTTCAAATTGGGCAACTTATGCCGGCTTGAAAGCGGATACGGGTTGGATCGCCAACGCCTATTACGTGCAACCGAGTCAAGCGCTCAAGGTCTTGGCCGTGACGGGCACCAATGGAAAAACATCGACCACATGGTGGCTGGCGCAGGCCTTGAATGCATTGGCTGTCAAGCCAGGGGCAGCAGCAGCTGCGGTGTGCGCTGTGGTTGGGACTTTGGGTGTGGGCCAGCCGCCCCTTTTGGTGGCCACCGGCATGACCACGCCAGACCCGGTTGTGTTGCATGCACAATTTAGAAAATGGCTTGATCAGGGGTTTGAATACTGCGCCATAGAGGCCAGCTCGATTGGCGTGACCGAGCAGCGCTTGGCGGGCACGCACATTCATTTGGCGGTGTTCACCAATTTCACGCAAGACCATTTGGACTATCACGGATCGATGCAAGCTTATTGGCAAGCCAAGGCAGCTTTGTTTGATTGGCCAGGCTTGACGGCAGTCGTTTTGAATGTGGATGATGTGCGAGGTTTGGAGTTGGCCGAGCGTGCAGAAAAACAAGGCCTGTCGGTATGGACTTGCTCAAGTCAAAATAAAACAGCACGCTTGCGCGCACAAAATATTCAACGGCACAGCATGGGCCTGGCCTTTGAGGTGGTGGAAGGGGCGCAGCAATTGGCTTTGCAAACCACGTTGATGGGCGAGTACAACGTGGACAATTTGTTGGGCGTGATGGCCGCGCTGCGCGCGTTGGATTTTGATTTGGCCAGCGCAGTGGCTGTGTGTGCTCATCTGAGCGCAGTGCCAGGGCGCATGGAAAAAATCACCGCAGGGTGCGATGTGGCAACTGAGAAGTCCTTGCCTTTGACCGTGGTCGATTACGCCCATACCCCCGATGCGGTGGCACAAAGTTTGGCCGCTTTGCGGCCTTTGGTGCAAGCACACAACGCGCAGTTGTGGTGTGTGCTGGGCTGCGGCGGAGACCGTGACTCCTCCAAGCGCCCTTTGATGGCGCAAGCGGCGCAAGCCGGTGCCGATCGCTTGATTTTCACCAGTGACAATCCACGCTCAGAGTCGCCCGCGCACATTTTGAACGACATGCTGTGTGGCCTGCAACACCCGCAAGCCGTGCATGCGGAGCTCGACCGTGCGCAAGCCATTGGCTATGCAGTGCGCGAAGCTGCAGCGCAAGATGTGATCTTGATCGCGGGCAAAGGTCATGAAGCGACCCAAGAAATTGCCGGTATGCAATACCCTTTCGACGATCGCGTTCAAGCCCGTATGGCTTTGCTCGCGCGAGCAGGAGTTGGCGCATGAACATGACGCTGGCCCAACTTCAAGCATGGCTGCCTTTGGCACGACCCGAGGGCAAAGCCAACGCGCTGCCCAATACCGATGCTTGGAACGCCGTACGCATTCAAGCCGTGCGCACTGACAGCCGCAGTGTTGTCAATGGCGACCTGTTTGTTGCATTGAAAGGTGAAAATTTTGACGGCTCTGCGTTCTTGGCGCAAGCGCAAGCACAAGGCGCAGTTGCTGTGTTGTTGGAGGACGCGGGTGCCACCCGCAACGCTTTGAATTTGAAAGATGTTTCAGTGCCAGTCTTGTGCGTTCCCAATGTGCGTGAGGCTTTGGGCGAGTTGTCTGCCGCGTGGCGCAGTCAATTTGATTTGGCTTTGGTGGGGGTTGCCGGCAGCAATGGCAAAACCACAGTGACACAGATGATTGCGTCGATTTTGCGCGAAGACCCAGCCCGTCCGAGTTTGGCAACGCAAGGCAATTTCAACAATGAAATTGGTGTGCCCTTGACCTTGTTTAATTTGCGCGCACAGCACCAACGTGCGGTGGTTGAGCTGGGCATGAACCACCCTGGCGAGATTGCTGTATTGGCTCGCTATGCCGCGCCCACCGTGGCCTTGGTCAACAACGCGCAAAGAGAGCACCAAGAGTTCATGGCCACAGTGCAAGCAGTGGCCGAGGAAAATGGGCAAGTCATTCGCGCATTGCCGGCCAATGGGGTGGCGGTTTTTCCAGCGCAAGACGAGTTCACATCACTTTGGAAAAATTTGGCGGGTGCCCGATCTGTGATGTGTTTTGGCTTTGATCAAGGCCAGGTGCAAGCGCATGCATTGCAGTGGGCTGGTGGCGCTTGGCAGTTTGATTTGGTCACACCCACGCTGAGCTTGCCTTGCCGTTTGCAAATTGCCGGGCGTCACAATGTGCTCAATGCCTTGGCAGCAGCAACTTGTGCATTGGCAGCAGGTGTGGACTTGCCCACAGTGGTACGCGGCCTTGAGACATTTGAAGCCGTCAAAGGGCGTTCCAAAACATGGCACTGGGTATTGGGCGAACACCGCATGACGGTGGTCGATGACACCTACAACGCCAACCCAGATTCAGTACGCGCAGCCATTGATGTGCTTGCAGAGTTGCCCGCAAGCCGTTTGCTGGTCTTGGGTGACATGGGTGAGGTTGGAAATCAAGGCCAGTCCTACCACGCAGAAGTGGGCGCCTATGCTCAATCTCGCGGCATTCAAGCCTTGTTCACTTTGGGCGATTTGAGCCAGGCCAGCAGCCGAGTGTTCAAGCATGCACGGCATTTTCAAGACATGGCCAGTTTGCAAGCTGCAGTCACGCACAGCGCAGTGCAATTTCAAAGTATCTTGGTCAAGGGCTCACGCTTTATGAAGATGGAGCAAGTGGTCCAAGCCCTTGAGCAGCAGGCCCAGCCTTGGGCCCCAGCCAGTCGAGAAAGCGAGGCCGTGCATGCTGCTTAACTTGGCACAGTGGCTGCAGACTTTGTCCCCTGATTGGGGCTTCTTGCGTGTCTTCCAATACATCACTTTTCGCGCAGTGATGGCCGCCTTGACTGCGCTGCTGATTGGTTTGTTTGCAGGCCCTGCCGTGATTCGGCATTTGAGCGCTTTGAAGATTGGCCAGCCTGTGCGCGGCTATGGCATGGAATCGCATCTGGCCAAAAGCGGCACGCCCACCATGGGGGGCGTTTTGATTTTGCTCTCCATCGCGATCGCCACACTGCTTTGGTTTGATTGGTCCAACCGTTTTGTCTGGATTGTCTTGATTGTGACTTTGGGCTTTGGCGCTATCGGATGGGTTGATGACTGGCGCAAAGTTGTGAACAAAGACCCGGAAGGCATGCGATCACGCGAAAAATATTTTTGGCAATCGGTGGTTGGCTTGCTGGCTGCGTTCTATTTGGTCTTTAGCATTTCAGAGAGTTCCAACCTGCGCGTGCTGGACTTGTTTTACAAATGGATACTTTCAGGTTTTGATGTGAACTTGCCGCCTAAGGCTGGTTTGTTGTTGCCATTTTTCAAAGAGGTCAGTTATCCGCTGGGCGTTTTTGGTTTCATGCTGATGACTTATTTGGTGATTGTGGGCTCGAGCAATGCGGTGAATTTGACCGATGGCCTAGATGGTTTGGCCATCATGCCCGTGGTGATGGTGGGCTCGACCTTGGGCATCTTTGCGTATGTCACGGGCAGTTCGGTGTATGCCCGCTACTTGTTTTTGCCCTACATTCCAGGCGCCGGTGAATTGATGATTTTTTGCGCAGCCATGGCCGGTGCAGGCTTGGCATTTTTATGGTTCAACACGCACCCTGCGCAAGTCTTCATGGGTGATGTGGGGGCCTTGGCTTTGGGCGCCGCTTTGGGCACCATTGCCGTGATCGTGCGACAAGAAATTGTGCTGGCCATCATGGGCGGTATTTTTGTGGTGGAAGCTTTGTCCGTCATGGCGCAGGTGGGTTATTTCAAATACACCAAGAAAAAATATGGCCAAGGTCGACGCATCTTGAAGATGGCACCTTTGCACCATCATTTTGAGAAAAGTGGTTGGACAGAAACCCAAGTGGTGGTGCGGTTTTGGATCATCACCATGCTTTTGTGCTTGGTGGGTTTGTCGACTTTGAAGTTGAGATGAGCATGCAACATCTTCAAGGCCAACACATTTTGATTTTAGGATTGGGCACGTCCGGTTTGGCCATGGCCCGTTGGTGTGTGCGTTGTGGCGCCGAGGTCACGGTGGCTGATACGCGGCAAGATCCGCCCAAATTGGCGCAGTTGCAGGCCGAACTGCCCAGCGTGAGCTTGATTCGTGGGGATTTTTCTGCTGCTTTGGTTCAAGGCACATCGGTCCGTGCGGTTTTCAGCAGTCCTGGCTTGGCGCCTTCTGAGGTGGCAGCAGTGGTCAGCGCAGCGCAGGCCTTGGGGTTGTGGGTGGGGGGTGAACTCAGCTTGTTCACTCAAGGGCTGGACATGCTCAAGCAAGAGCGTGGCTATGCACCGAAAATTTTGGCCATCACGGGAACCAATGGCAAAACAACGGTAACAGCCTTGATTGGGCAACTCGTGGCGCGAGCAGGCCAAACAGTTCAAGTGGCAGGCAATATTGGGCCCACTTTGCTTGACACCTTGAGTCAAGCGCTAGACGCTGAGTTGCCTCAAGTGTGGGTGCTCGAGTTGTCGAGTTTTCAGCTGGAAAATGCCGGTCCGTTCGAGCCCCATGCGGCCACCGTGCTCAATGTCACGCAAGACCATTTGGATTGGCACGGGAGCATGCAAGCTTATGCCGCAGCCAAACAACATGTTTTTGGGGCTTCGAGCTTGATGGTCTTGAACCGTGACGATGCGCGGGTGATGGCCATGTTGCCCGAACCGGTGCGCGCCAAATTGCAAAAACCCATCGAACGTGAGCATGTGACTTATGGCGCAGAAATGCCTGTGCGGCCTGGTGATTATGGTTTGGAAACTGTCAATGGCATGACGTGGTTGGTCAAAGCCATGCAGGCCGATGAAACACGCCGTTTGCGAAAAGGCGAAGAGCACGAGTTGCACATTCAAAAATTGATACCTGCCGATGCGCTGCGCATTCGGGGTCGCCACAACGCGGTCAATGCCTTAGCAGCCTTGGCCTTGGCCAGCAGCGCGGGGTGCAGCTTGGCACCCATGCTGTACGGCCTGCGCGAATACCGCGGCGAACCACACCGGGTCGAACCCATCGCCATCATCGAGGAGGTCGAATATTTTGACGACAGCAAAGGCACCAACGTCGGCGCCACCGTGGCGGCTTTGCAAGGCTTGGGCGCAGAGCGCCGCGTGATTGTGATTTTGGGTGGCGATGGCAAGGGGCAAGACTTCTCCCCCCTGGCCGATCCTGTGGCGCGCTATGGCAGAGCCGTCGTTTTGATTGGGCGGGACGGCCCTTTGATTGGGCAAGCCTTGCATGATTGTGGCGTGCCTTTGCTAGAGGCCGCAAGCTTGCCGCTCGCGGTGCAAGCAGCGCGGCAAGCGGCACAAAAGGGCGATGCGGTTTTGTTGTCGCCAGCTTGCGCCAGTTTCGACATGTTCCGCGACTACCCGCACCGCGCGCAAGTGTTTTGCCAAACTGTCTCTGAAATCGCAACGGCTGCAGGACAAACGGTGGAGGCGCTGGCATGAACTTCGTTAGCGCCATCATGGGTCGCTTCCAAACTGCCAACACGGCATTGCCGGTGAATTTGGGCAGCTACGATTACGCTAAAAATGCGCAAGCCAATGCCAGAATCCAAAGCATCGACCAAGCCATGGTGTGGGTGGTCGTAGCGCTTTTGATGTGGGGCATGGTGATGGTCTATTCGGCCAGCATCGCCATGCCGGACAACCCCAAATTCGTGCGTTATGCACAAACACATTTCGTGATGCGCCATGTGATCTCGATCGTGATTGGCTTTGGCGTGGCCTTGCTGGCATTTCAAGTGCCGATGGAGAGCTGGGAAAAAATTGCGCGGCCCTTGTTCATCGTCTCCTTGCTGCTGCTTGCGGCTGTATTGATTCCCTTTGTAGGCAAAGGGGTCAACGGTGCACGGCGCTGGATTTCATTGGGCGTGATGAATTTTCAGCCTTCTGAATTGGCCAAACTGGCGGTGATCATCTATGCCTCGGATTACATGGTGCGCAAGATGGAAGTCAAAGAGCGCTTTTTCCGTGCGGTCTTGCCGATGGGCGCTGCGGTGGCTTTGGCCGGCATATTTTTGCTGGCCGAACCCGATATGGGGGCCTTTTTGGTGATCGCCATCATTGCCATGGGAATTTTGTTTTTAGGGGGTGTCAATGCCCGCATGTTCTTTTTGATCTTGGCCATTTTGGTGTTCGCATTTGCCATGATTATTGCCACTTCAGAATGGCGACGTGAGCGAATTTTTGCCTACCTCGATCCTTGGGATCAAAAACACGCACTGGGCAAAGGCTACCAACTCTCGCACTCCTTGATTGCCATCGGACGAGGTGAAATTTTCGGCGTTGGTTTGGGTGGAAGCGTTGAAAAATTGCATTGGTTGCCAGAAGCACACACCGACTTTTTATTGGCTGTGATTGGTGAGGAATTTGGCCTGGTGGGGGTGGTGACGGTGATTGGTTTGTTCTTGTGGCTCAGTCGCAGAATCATGGTCATCGGCCGTCAGGCGCTGGCGTTGGACAGAATTTTTGCAGGCTTGGTGGCCCAAGGCGTTGGCATTTGGATTGGGTTTCAGTCCTTCATCAACATGGGCGTGAACTTGGGCGCATTGCCCACCAAGGGCTTGACGCTGCCTTTGATGAGTTACGGGGGGTCGGCCATTTTGATGAACATGGTGGCGATCGCCATCGTGATGCGCATCGACGCCGAAAACAAACAAATGATGCGACCAGGAGGGCGATCATGAGTCGCTGCGCATTGATCATGGCCGGCGGCACAGGGGGGCATATCTTCCCGGGTCTGGCCGTGGCCGAGTCTTTGCGAGATTCGGGCTGGCGTGTTCATTGGATGGGTGTGCCAGGCAACATGGAAAGCCAATGGGTGCCTGCGCGTGGTTTCGCATTTGAGGCTGTGCACTTTGGTGGTGTGCGCGGCAAAGGTTTGCAAAACCTGGTGCTCTTGCCGCTGCGTTTGCTCAAAGCCTTTTGGCAAAGTTTGCAGGTTTTGCGGCGCGTCAAGCCGGACGTGGTGCTGGGTTTGGGGGGGTACATCACTTTTCCCGGTGGAATGATGGCCGCCTTGCTGGGCAAACCACTGGTATTGCATGAACAAAATTCGGTGGCTGGTTTGGCCAACAAAGTTTTATCTGGCGTTGCCGACCGCGTCTTCAGTGCCTTCCCAGGTGCGATGAAAAAAGCCGTTTGGGTGGGCAACCCTCTGCGCGCGGCTTTCATGCAGCAAGCGTCTCCTAGTCAGCGCTTTGCCGGCCGCACAGGGCCTTTGAAATTATTGGTGGTGGGCGGCAGTTTGGGTGCGCAGGCCTTGAACGACATCGTGCCCCAAGCGCTGGCTTTGATCCCATTGGCGCAGCGCCCCGATGTGCTGCATCAAAGTGGTGCAAAACAAATCGATGCTCTCAAAGCCAATTACGCCGCAGCCGGTGTGCCAGCTCAATTGACAGCATTCATTGAAGACACCGCACAAGCTTTTGCCGATGCCGATGTGGTGATTTGCCGTGCAGGCGCCAGCACCGTGACAGAAATTTCAGCCATTGGCGCAGCCGCCATGTATGTACCTTTCCCATTTGCAGTGGACGACCATCAAACCAGCAATGCCAACTTTTTGGTCTCGCAAGGCGCTGGCTGGTTGTTGCCGCAAGCTGACTTGACGCCACAAAACTTGGCCGAGCGTTTGATGCATTTAAGTCGAGAACAGTTGCTAGCGTGTGCTGAGAAAGCCTTTGCACTGAAGAAACTCAATGCCACGCGCGAAGTGGTGGCGGCTTGCGAGGAGTTGGCGCTATGAAAAACGCCATTCGACACATTCATTTCATCGGCATTGGCGGCTCGGGAATGAGCGGCATTGCCGAAGTATTGCTCAATTTGGGTTACATCATTTCCGGCTCAGATTTGGCAGACAGCAGCACCCTGCGCCGCTTGGCCGGTCTGGGCATCAAGACGTTTGTGGGGCACAGCGCAGAGAACTTGGAAGGCGCTGACGCTGTGGTCACCTCCACCGCGGTCAAAGCTGACAACGCTGAAGTCACCATGGCCCGCGCGCAGCATATTCCAGTTGTTCCGCGCGCTGTCATGCTGGCCGAATTGATGCGCATGAAGCAAGGCATTGCGATTGCCGGCACCCACGGCAAAACCACCACCACCAGTTTGGTGGCCAGCGTCTTGGCGCAGGCAGGCTTAGACCCGACCTTCGTGATCGGCGGTCGTTTGAACAGTGCTGGGGCCAACGCGCAATTGGGCACAGGCGAGTACATCGTGGTGGAAGCGGACGAGTCCGATGCTTCGTTTTTGAATTTGCTACCCGTCATGGCGGTGGTCACCAACATTGATGCTGACCACATGGAAACTTATGGTCATGACTTTGAGCGGCTCAAAGCAGCCTTCGTCGACTTTTTGCACCGCATGCCTTTTTACGGCACCGCCATTGTGTGCGCTGACGATGCAGGTGTGCGCAGCATTGTGGAGAAAATTGCCCGTCCGGTGACCACTTATGGTTTGCAAGCAGGCGCGCAATTGCGCGCCGTGAACGTGCGTGCAGAAAATGGGCAAATGCACTTCACGGTAGAGCGGCGCAATGGCGTGACTCTGCCAGACTTGCCCATCGTGTTGAACTTGCCAGGTGAGCACAATGTGCTCAATGCCTTGGCTGCAGTGGCGGTGGCTGTTGAGTTGGGCGTGGACGATGCACACATTCAACACGCCTTGGCCCATTTCAAAGGGGTGGGCCGACGTTTTCAAAGCTATGGTCAAGTCAAAATCAAAGCCCCTGCGCAAGGCAACTTCACTTTGATTGACGACTACGGACACCATCCGGTCGAAATGGCGGCCACTTTGGCTGCGGCGCGCGGTGCATTCCCCGGGCGGCGCGTGGTCTTGGCTTTTCAGCCGCACCGCTACAGTCGCACGCGCGATTGTTTTGAAGATTTCGTGCGCGTCATTGGGCAGGGCGCCGATGTGGTTTTGTTGTCCGAAGTCTATGCCGCAGGCGAGGCGCCCGTTGTGGCCGCTGATGGCCGATCCTTGGCGCGCGCTTTGCGTGTGGATGGAAAAATAGAGCCCGTGTTTGTAGATCAAATCGAGCACATGGCACAAGCCATTTTGGACAACGCGCGTCAAGGTGACGTGGTGATTTGCATGGGCGCTGGCTCGATCGGTGCGGTGCCCTCGCAAGTGCAAAAAATCGGAGGTGCGGCATGAACAAAGCCATTCCTGATTTTGGCAAAGTAGCGGTTCTGATGGGGGGGCGATCGGCTGAGCGCGAGATCTCTTTCATGTCTGGCAATGGGGTCTTGCAAGCCTTGCGCTCACAAGGCGTAGACGCCCATGCCTTTGATCCGCACGAGCATGATCTGTCCGAACTCAAGGCGCAAGGTTTTGCGCGCTGCTTCATCGCGCTGCATGGCCGTTTTGGCGAAGACGGCACCGTGCAAGGGGCGCTTGAATTGCTGGGCATTCCTTACACCGGCTCTGGGGTGATGGCCTCCAGCATCGCCATTGACAAGACCATGACCAAGCGAGTTTGGATGGCCGAAGGACTGCCAACACCGGCCTATGTGTTGCTGCAAAAAAATAATTTGGATGCGCTGTCGCAAAAACAATTGATTGAATCTTTGGGCTTGCCTTTGATCGTCAAGCCAGCGCGCGAAGGCTCCTCGATTGGTGTCTTCAAAGTGACCCAAGCCAGTCAATTGCCGCAAGCTTTGGAACAGGCGGCTCTATCTGACAACGACGTATTGTGCGAGCAATTCATCAGCGGAGACGAAGTGACTTGCCCCGTTTTAGGGCAAGGCGAACAGGCGGTGGCCTTGCCGCTCATACGCATCATTGCACCTGCTGGAAATTACGATTACCAGCACAAATACTTCACCAATGAAACTCAGTATCTGGTGCCTGCAGGTTTGCCCGAGGGTGAGGAGCAGGCCATTCAAGCTCAAGTGCTCAAAGCCTATCGTGTCTTGGGTTGCAAAGGGTGGGGGCGAGTCGATGTGATGATCGATGGCCAAACGCGCAAGCCCTATTTGCTGGAAGTCAACACCTCGCCCGGCATGACGAGTCATTCGTTGGTGCCGATGTCTGCCCTGGCTGCAGGCATGGACTACGCTCATTTGTGCATGCACTTGCTGGCTGGCGCCAGTTTGGAACATGAACTCAGCCAAGGAGCGCGCGCATGATCAAACCGGTCGCCATGCCCATGCCTTTGCCCATGGACATTCGCTTGATGCAGTGGACTGCTGGTTTGCTCAGCGCATTGGCACTGCTGATGTGCATGATGGCTGGCTTGGGGTGGTTCATGCGGCACCCCATTTTTGCGATTCAAGGCATCTCGGTGAAAGGCGATGTGGTGCACAGCAACGCGGTGACTTTGCGTGCCAATGTGTTGCCGCATTTGAGTGGAAATTTTTTCACATTGGATCTGACGCAAGCGCGCCTGGCCTTTGAGCAAGTGCCATGGGTTCGCTCGGCTTTGGTGCGCCGCCAATTTCCCAACCGCTTGTCGGTCACTTTGAATGAATTCGAGCCAGTGGCCTTGTGGGGTGAGGAAAACGATGGCCGCTTGCTCAGCAAAGAAGGCGCTGTGTTTGAAGTCAACACCGACGAGCTCGATACCGAGCAACTGCCATTGCTCAAAGGCCCTGACGGACAAGGCCCTGCCGTGCTGCAGATGTACCGCGCATTGCGCCCGGTGTTTCGTGCGGTGGATTTGGACTTGGAGCGCTTGGAGCTCAATCAGCGCGGTGGCTGGAGGGCGGTCACGGATGCCGGTGCCAGCATTGAATTGGGAAGCGGCCATCAAGAAGAAATCAGTGCAAGGCTTCAATTGTTTTTCAAAACCTTGACGCAAATTTCATCGCGCTATGGACGCACGTCCACCTCTTTGTTGGCCGCTGATTTGAGACATGAAAACGGCTATGCATTGAGGTTACGCGGCGTCAGTACGACGGGCACAGATGGGGTGAAAACCCCATGAATCGCAGACAGTAGATTTAGACAAGAACGGTTGAAACTATGGCAAAAGAATACAAAGATTTGGTAATAGGACTTGACATTGGAACCTCCAAAGTCATGGTCGTGGTGGCCGAAGTCATGCCCGGAGGCGAGCTCAAGCTCGCGGGTCTGGGCGTGGCGCCAGGCAATGGCCTCAAGCGCGGTGTGGTGGTCAACATTGACGCCACAGTGCAAAGCATTCAACAAGCTTTGAAAGAAGCGGAGTTGATGGCCGATTGCAAAATTACCCGAGTCAATACGGGCATCACGGGCAGCCACATTCGAGGGCTGAACTCCAGTGGCATGGTGGCGGTCAAAGACAAAGAGGTCACGCCTGCCGATGTGGCCCGTGTTGTGGAAACCGCGCGTGCTATCAATATCCCATCTGATCAGCGGTTGTTGTTGGTAGCCCCCCAAGAATTTGTAATCGACGGCCAAGATGTGAAAGAGCCCATTGGCATGAGCGGCATGCGCTTAGAGGCCAAAGTGCACATCGTCACCGGTGCACAAAGCGCGGCCGAGAACATCATCAAATGCGTGCGCCGCTGCGGCTTGGAAGTTGAGCAGTTGCTGCTCAACCCCTTGTCCTCGAGTTTGGCTGTTTTGACGGAAGATGAACGTGAATTGGGCGTGGCCTGTGTCGACATTGGCGCAGGGACCACCGACGTGGCCATTTTCACCAACGGAGCGATCCGGCACACGGCGGTGATTCCGATTGCAGGCGACTTGATCACCAGTGACATCGCCATGGCCTTGCGCACGCCAACCAAAGATGCCGAAGACATCAAGGTCGAGAGCGGATGCGCCAAACAACTTCTGGCCGATCCTGAAGCCCAGGTCGAAGTGCCTGGCCTTGGCGATCGCCCCCCTCGCATGCTCTCCAAGCAAGCATTGGCTGGCGTGATTGAACCGCGCGTCGAAGAAATCTTTTCTTTGGTGCAGCAAGTCATTCGCGAGTCAGGCTACGAAGAAGTTTTGTCCTCTGGCATCGTCCTCACAGGCGGCAGCGCAGTCATGCCCGGCATGGTTGAGTTGGGTGAGGATATTTTCCTCAAACCCGTCAGGCGCGGCCTGCCCAAGTACAACGGGGCACTGTCGGACATGGTCAGCCAACCCCGCGTTGCCACGGTGATGGGCTTGTTAGAAGAAGCCCGACTGGCGCGCTTGCGAGGCTACAAAGTTTCCCAGAAAAAAGGTTCGGTGAACAACGCCTTCAACCGATTCAAAGACTTCATTGTGGGGAACTTTTGATGGCCTGGCGAAAACTTTACTTAGCAAGGGGGAGTCCACATCGACGATGTTGAAACCTCTTAGTTAAAAACAAAAAAACATATTTTCAAATTTAAATTTTAGGCAACTGCAAAGTTTTAGGAGAGCACCATGAGCATTGAAATGATCCAAGTCGAAGAGTTCAACCAAGGTACACAGATCAAAGTGATCGGTGTCGGCGGCGGCGGGGGCAACGCTGTTGAACACATGATTGAGCGCCATGTACAGGGCGTTGAATTCATTTGTGCCAACACCGATGCACAGGCCTTGGCCCGCAGCGCGGCACACCGCTTCATTCAGTTGGGCCACACCGGTTTGGGCGCAGGCAGCAAACCAGAAAAAGGCCGAGATGCGGCGCAAGAGGCTGAGGAAGATATTCGAGCGGCGATCGAAGGCGCGCACATGCTGTTCATCACCGCTGGCATGGGCGGGGGCACCGGCACGGGCGCTGCGCCTGTGATTGCACGCATTGCCAAAGAAATGGGCATTTTGACGGTGGGCGTGGTGACCAAACCTTTCGAGTTTGAAGGCGGTCGCCGCATGGCCAGTGCCGAAGCTGGCTTGAGCGAGTTGGAAGCCAATGTCGACTCTTTGATTGTGGTGCTCAACGAAAAACTCATGGATTTGCCAGGCGGCGAAGACATGACGCAAGACGAGGCTTTCGCTCACGCCAACGATGTGCTGAAAAATGCTGTCGGCGGCATTGCCGAAATCATCAATGTGCCAGGGCATGTGAACGTTGACTTTGAAGATGTGCGCACTGTGATGGGCGAACCCGGCAAAGCCATGATGGGCACCGCCGTTGCAAGCGGGCCGGACCGTGCCCGCATTGCAGCCGAACAAGCGGTGGCTTGCCCCCTGCTCGAGGGCATTGATTTGTCTGGCGCCAAGGGCGTCTTGGTCTTGATCAGCGCGGCCAAAGGCTCGCTCAAATTGAGCGAATCCAAGCAAGCCATGAACACCATTCGCGCTTATGCCTCCGAGAGCGCGCATGTGATTTACGGCACCGCCTACGACGAAAGCTTGGGTGAAGAGATTCGGGTGACTGTGGTGGCCACAGGCCTGTCAAGCGCACGTCGCAATACCGCACCTTTGAAAGTGCTGCGCACAGGCACGCACGACATGGCTTTTACTGTGGCCGAGCAAGAGCCTGCGATAGCGCATCCGACTGGGGCAGGGCAAAGCATGCCTTTGGGTGACTACGGACGTTTGAACACCCCCAGTGTCTGGCGCACCAACCGCACCCAGGCCGCAGCCAAAGTGGACGGCATGGCGGCGGGAGGCATGGACGACATTGAGATCCCAGCCTTCTTGCGCAAGCAAGCCGATTGAGACAGGGCTTAAAACCCTGCCTCATGCAAGCATGGCCTTGAAAATCTAAAATCAAGACCATGCTTGCACAAAGAACACTCAAAACGCTGACCAAAGCCGTTGGCGTGGGTTTGCACAGTGGCCAACGGGTCGAGTTGACCCTGCGCCCCGCGCAGCCAGACACGGGCATCGTGTTTCGGCGCACCGACTTGGCCGAGCCGGTGCAGATCCCCGTCTCAGCTTTGAGCGTGACGGACACGCGCCTGGCCTCGACCATCTCCAACGGGCAAGCCAAAGTTCATACGGTGGAGCACCTGATGTCCGCGTGTGCAGGTCTTGGCATTGACAACTTGGTGGTCGACATCACGGCAGAAGAGGTGCCGATTTTGGACGGCTCAGCTTCGTCCTTTGTTTTCTTGCTGCAAAGCGCGGGCATTGAACTGCAAAAAATTCCCAAGCAGTTTATTCGTGTTTTGAAAACGGTGGAAGTCTCTGAGGGGCAAGGCGAAAACATCAAATGGGCCAAGCTCGAGCCGTATGAAGGTTACCGCCTGAGTTTTGAAATAGATTTTCGTCACCCTGCAGTGGACTCCACTGGGCAGCAAGTGGTGTTTGACATGGGGCGTGATCTTTATGCCCGTGACATTGCCCGCGCCCGCACTTTTGGCTTTACCAAAGACGTTGAAATGTTGCGCTCCAACGGTTTGGCCTTGGGCGGGGGCCTGGACAACGCGATCGTGATGGACGACTACAAAGTTTTGAACACCGATGGTCTGCGTTACGACGATGAGTTTGTCAAACACAAAATCTTGGATGCCATGGGCGACTTGTATTTGCTGGGCAAGCCTTTGATCGCCAGCTACAGCGCTTTTCGCTCAGGCCACGCCATGAACAACCAGTTGCTGCGCGCTTTGTTAGCCCGTCCTGATGCTTTTGAAAGAGTGAGCTTTGAAGATGTGCGCCAAGCGCCTGTTGGTTTTGCTCTGCCCGTGCATGCTTGGTAAGCGTATCGGTGTAGCGCGCTCAAGTCAGTGACTGCGCCCCCCACGGTACATGCCGTGGGTTTTTCGGTTCAGGACATGGAGCGCTGCCAACTTGCTCATCGACGGGCTGGCGTGGGCATGGGTGATGGCCAGGCCCAATGCATCGGCCGCATCTTGCCGGGGAATCACGGGCAATTGGAGCATGCGCTTGACCATTTCTTGCACTTGGTATTTGGCCGCGCGGCCTTGCCCTGTGATGGCTTTTTTCATTTGCAATGCGGTGTATTCGGCTACTGGCAAATCGCAAGAAACCAAAGCTGTGACGCAGCAACCCCGCGCTTGCCCCAGCAGCAATGTCGCTTGTGGGTTGACGTTGACAAAGACAATTTCAACCGAGGCCACTTCGGGTTGATAGCGTTGGTGAATTTCACGCACACCGTCATACAACACTTTCAAACGAGCAGGCAAATCGCCTGTGGCCTCGCGTGTGGTTTGAATCACCCCGCTGGCCACATAGGTCAGCTGGCTGCCTTGAACGTCGATCACGCCAAAACCCGTGGTCTGTAAGCCCGGGTCAATGCCAAGTATGCGCATGCTGAGGCCTTAAGGAGGGACCACATTGCCCATGCGGGCCATGATGGTTTGTGCGCGTTCGCTCAAATAAAGCGATTGCGGAATTTTTTCAAAAAAACGTGGCCTTGGCAGCATCACAGCCAAGCGCGCTGCTTCCCATTCGTTCAAGCTGGCGGCGGGTTTTTGAAAGTAATGCTGGGCAGCAGCTTCTGCACCAAAGACGCCTTGGCCCCACTCCACATGGTTGAGGTACAAGGTCAGAATTTGTTTTTTGCTTAAAAAAGTTTCAAGGGCCATGGTCAAGACCCACTCTTGGGCTTTGCGTGGCAAATTGCGCTCACCTGAAAGCAAAATATTTTTGGCCAATTGCTGTGTGATGGTCGAGCCGCCGACTACTTTAGGTGCAGCGGTGGACTTGTTGGTTGCTGCATTTTGCTTGGCCTGTGCTTTGGCGTTGAGGCTCCAAGCCCGCTCAATCGAGTCCCACCACACGCCCTTGTGCTGGGTGAATGCGCTGTCTTCGCTGGCCAAGACGGCACGCTTTAAGTTGTTGGAAATATCGGAGGCAGGCTTCCAAGTTTGGCGCCAAGGCAAGCGTCCTGTTTGAGAGGAAATTTGCCAAGCTTGAGAGCGCTCAAACGCGGTGGAGGCAGGATCCCACAGCGCCATGCAGGCAATGCGGGTGATGAAAAAAATTTGCAACACAACAAAACTGCCCAGCACCAGCCAGAGCCATTGTTGGAGTGCAGGGAAGAATTTTCGCATGGGCTCAAGCGGCCAGCATCAGTGCACGAAGCTCGCGCAAGACAATCTCGGTCGGCGGCCTGATGCCGCGCCACAAAAGAAATGCCTCAGCCGCCTGCTCGACCAGCATGCCAAGGCCATCACGCGCGCTGGCGCCGTGGGATTGCGCCCATTTCAAGAAGGGGTCTGCGCTGGGGCCATACATCAAATCACAGGCCAAGGCGCCTTGGCGCAGCAGACTGCCTGGCACAGGCGGCGCATCTTGGTTCAGGCTGCTGGCGCTGGCGTTGATGAGCACATCAAAATTGCAGGCGAGCAAGGCTGCATCGCTCAAGCCAAATGCTTGGCAATCGACGCCTAAGCTGTGCGCCAAACTGGCATGGCGAGCCACCAAGCCTGCGGCTTTGTGCGCCGTGCGATTGGCCACCCACAAGCACTTGGGCCGCTGCTCAAGCAAAGGGCCTAAGATGCCTGCCGCCGCACCGCCTGCGCCGATCACCAGCACATCGCGCTTGGAAATCTGGGTTTGGGCGTTGCCCACGATGTCGCTGACCAAACCCAGGCCATCGGTGTTCTCGCCCACAATCTGATCGCCTTGGAAGATCAAGGTGTTGCACGCCTGCGCCAATTCAACCCGCGCGCTGCGCTGCGTGGCCAAAGCGGCGGCCTCTTGTTTGAATGGCAGTGTGATGTTGCAACCGCGCCCACCGCGGCTGCGAAAATTGTCAACTGCTTGGCTGAATTCACCCAAGGAGACGAGCAATTTTTGGTAATCTAAGCTTTGCCCCATGAGGGCTGCAAATCGACTGTGAATCCATGGCGACTTGCTGTGCTCGACCGGGTTGCCTATGACGCAATACAAATCCATTTTGTCTTTTTCCATTCAAGGCCGTGGGCCTGGTACGAGCAGGCGCGTTTCCAAGGTTTCATCGCGTGCAAAATTAAAACGAGTGACCACCACCAATTGGTCGGCTTGCTTGCGCATGATGGCGCTGAAGGCCCCAAACGGAGCAGCACCTCGCACAATGGCTTGCGCGCGCTGGTCCAGCAATGCATTTCCAGAACCCTGTGCCACTTCTGTTTGCAGTACCTTGCCTAAGGCATCCAAGCTGATCACCATGGTCAATGCACCATACAGTTTTTCTGTGCCATTGTGCGGAAAATTTTCAGTGCCTGTGGTTTCGATGCTGCGCCTGAACTTGTCGTAGTAGGCGGCATAAGCGGTCTCGCGCGTAGAGGGCCCGATGTAGCGTTTTCGCGGCCCAGCTTGAAGGCTTTGGGTCTCGCGCTCGATTTGAGCCAATTGACTGTTCAGTTGATTTTTTCGCTCGGTCTTGGCCAGGTCTTTTTCGCTTGAAGGGGCGGTGTTGCTTGATTCCCGATTCAACTGCAGCCACTCTTGTTGGAGTTGCTCAAGCAAGCGCAATTGCTCGGTTTTCAAGGCCTCGATCTTGCGCTCAAGCGCTTGCAACTGTTGCTCAGTGGGCTCTTGTTGACTCGCAGGCAAAGGGCTGCTGCGCAAACGGTTGCCAGGGGTTTGACCACCACCTGCCAAATTCACTTGAGCCAAGGCTTGAGCGGTGTCAGGCGCTGCGAGACTGGTGGCGTTGACCAAGACCACTTCCAATGGGCTGGCTTGAAAAATCCGATCGAAGGCGGCAGGTGCAGCCCATCTGAGCGTCAATAAACTGGCGTGCAAAGCAAGCGACAAACCCAGCGCCCACAGCAGCGCGCCATGCGATCGAAGTTGCCAAGCAGGTTGCAACATCTTGGTGTTCAAGCCAACGAGTCAAGCGGCATCTGCACCGCTGTCGTTCAAATCCAAGGCAATGGCGATGGGCCCTGCGCTGGCATCGTCATCGCTGTCTTGGGGGCCTTCATCGCTTTGTTCGGGCGCGTTGTCATGACTGATTTTTTCGATCACCGTGCCATGCACGTCCAGCGCAATGGCGTCAATTGCGCCGAGTTGAACGCGCACCTTGTCGCCGCGGCTGAGCGCTTGCGCCCCCACCACGCTCAAGACCAAAGGCAAGTGATCGGCCCGCACCAACCATGCGCCGCCCGCTGCTTCTTTGAACAAAGTGGCCTCTAATACGCTGATGCCTTCTTGCTTTAAATATTGCAAAGTCCAAAACCGCTCCATGCCGGCTTGGTAGCCGTTGTAGGCGCTGTAAGCGGCGTCAAACGCGCTGATGATGGCAAACAGCTGCGCATCTTTGGGCTTGAACGGGGCGGCCAAAGCGGCTGTGGCGCCGTGGCGCGCGCAGGCAATGATTTGCCACTGGTTGACCAAGTCGGTGTAGCGGCGAAGCGGCGATGTGCTCCACGCATAAGCCGGCACGCCAATGCCAGCGTGTGGCAGCGCTTTGGTGCCCATGCGCACTTTCACGCCAGGGGCCAAACTGGCCTGGCTGCGGTAAATGCCAGGCACGCCCAAACTGGCCAGCCACTGGCCCCAAGTGCTGTTGGCCAAAATCATGGCCTCGGCCACGATCAGGTCCAGCGGCGCGCCGCGTTGGCGCACGCCAATGCGCACCGTCTCGCGCCCAGTGGGGGGGGCGCTGCTGTCCTCCCGCTCTAAGCGAAAGTTGTAGTCCGGCCGATTGAAGGTCTCTGGCTTGCCGCGCACGATCTCACGGCGGGCTTTGAGCTGCTGCGCCAAGCGCCACAAAAATGCCAAACTGGCGTGCTCAATGGGCAGCACAGGCGCACCGGGCCGAGCCAGTGGCGCTTGCAGTTCCAGCCACTCTGGGGTGACCCATTCGTCCAATTGGTCGTGGCGCAAATTGGCCGCAATGGGCACACGCTCGAGCAGGGTATGGCTGTGCTCGATCTCCAAGGAGGCCTCGTTGAAACATACATACAAAGACACGGCGGGGCAAGCTTGCCCTTGCGCCAAGGTGAAGCGCTGCACCACGTCGTCGGGCAGCATGGTCACTTTGTAGCCCGGCATGTAGACCGTGGACAAACGGCTGCGGCCCAACTCATCCAAAGCGCTGCCAGGCTGCATGGCCAAGCCAGGCGCTGCAATGTGAATGCCCAAGGTCACGCTGCCACTGCCCAAGCCTTGCAGTGACAAGGCATCGTCAATTTCAGTGGTCTGGGAGTCATCGATCGAATAGGCCTGGACAGTGGCCAGGGGCAAGTCCTCGGCAATGACAGGCGCTTCCAATTTGGGAAAGCCCGTGCCCTTGGGAAAGTTGTCAAACAAAAAACGTTGCCAATGAAAGTCGTAGGCTGACTCGATCGCGCCGCACTGCTGCAGCAAAGTCAAAGGGGCCGTTTGGCTGTCTCGACTGGCCTGCACCACGGCTTTGTATTCGGGCGCATTTTTATCTGGCTTGAACAAAATTTTATAAAGTTGTTCGCGAATGGGCTGCGGGCATTGGCCCTGGGTCAATTGCATTGACCAGTTTTCTATCTGTGCTTGAATTTGTTTTTTCTTCTCAATCCCGGCCAACGCCAATTGGACAGTTGCAGCAGAAGCTTTTCGAAAACGCCCTTTGCCTGCACGGCGGAAATAGTGCGGTGCATCAAACAAACTGAGCAAGGCTGCGACCTGTTCGGTGATGCTGGCATTGGCGCTGAAATACTCGCGTGCCAGGTCGGCAAAACCAAACTCTTCTTCGGGCGCGAACTCCCATGCCAAATTCAGCTCCATGCTCTGGCTCAAGTCGGTGGCTTGTTGCAGCAGCAGGGCGGGCGTTGGCTTGTCAAATTGGAGCAGTACATGGCCGGCCTTGACTTTGACCCGCTTGCCGCTGTCAAGCTCCACCTGCACCGAAGCCTCAGCCTCAGACAGCACGCGCCCGGCCATGAATTTGCCGGCTTCTTCAAACAATAAAAACATGGCAGCGATTGTCCCATGGCCAAGGCGTGCTCTAACCGGTCAGTGCACAAACCCGCTATAAAAAATGTAAATTCATGGGCAAGGCTTGCACCAGGCCAGAAAACCCAGGCAGACAGCCCCCAGCTCGCCAATCCAAGGATAATCAGCGCATGTCTCGTGTGATCCAAAAACCCAGTTTGATGTCTCGCCTCACCGCGTTGTTGGCGGGATTTGATGGCCCTTTGGCCTTTGCTGTATTTGTACTGGCTTGCGCGGGTTTGTTGATCATGTTCTCCTCTGGACATGACCACGGGACACGTTTTGTGGACCACGCCCGCAACATGGTGATTGCCGCCAGCATCATGTTCGTGGTGGCACAAATTCCGCCGCAGCGCTTGATGGCTTGGGCCGTGCCCATCTACACCGTGGGCGTGATCTTGTTGGTGGCGGTGGCTATTTTTGGCATCACCAAAAAGGGTGCACGGCGCTGGATCAATTTGGGCGTGGTGATTCAGCCCAGTGAGATCATGAAAATCGCCATGCCTTTGATGTTGGCTTGGTGGTTTCAAAAAAGAGAAGGCCAGTTAAGGCCCTTGGATTTTGGGGTGGCCAGCGTGCTTTTGATTTTGCCGGTTGGGTTGATCATTCGCCAGCCTGATCTGGGCACTGCCTTGCTGGTATTGAGCACGGGTTTTGCTGTCTTATTTTTTGCAGGACTGAGTTGGCGCTTGATCGTGCCACCCGTGCTCTTGGGCCTGTTGGGGGTGCTGGCCTTGGTGTTGATGGAGCCGGTTTTATGCGCCGATGGCATGGACTGGAAAATCCTGCATGAGTACCAACGTCAACGCATTTGCACCTTGCTTGACCCCACACGAGACCCCTTGGGCAAGGGCTTTCACATCATCCAAGGCATGATCGCGATTGGTTCAGGCGGCTTTTGGGGCAAGGGTTTCATGCAAGGCACGCAAACCCATTTGGAATTTATTCCAGAGCGCACCACCGACTTTATTTTTGCCGCATTTTCCGAAGAGTTCGGCCTGCTAGGCAACTTTCTTTTGATCTCCAGCTTCTTTTTCCTGGTGTACCGAGGCCTGTCCATTGCCCGCGATGGCCCCACCTTGTTCACCCGTTTGTTGGCGGGCAGTGTGTCGATGATTTTTTTCACCTACGCCTTTGTCAACATGGGCATGGTCAGCGGCATCTTGCCCGTGGTGGGCGTGCCCTTGCCCTTCATTAGTTATGGCGGCACCGCCATGGTCACCTTGGGGCTGGGCTTGGGCATTTTGATGTCCATTGCCAAAGCCAAGCGCTTGGTGCAAACCTGAATTCAGGCGCATCCAGCGCGGCTTTGCCCACTTGCCTACAATGCCAACATGATTTCTCGCGAACCCACCATTGAACGCCTGGCCACGGCCAGATCCTTGTTGCTCGAGCCTTTTGGCTTGGACGAAACGCACTTGGCGAAGGCTTTAGCGGCCATCCAAACGCAGCGCGTGGACGATGCAGATTTGTACTTTCAGTACACCCGCTCGGAGGGCTGGAGTTTGGAAGAAGGCATCGTCAAGACGGGCAGTTTCAGCATTGACCAAGGCGTTGGCGTGCGAGCCGTAGCGGGCGAGAAAACCGCTTTCGCCTACTCCGACGATATTTCTGAAGCCTCTTTGATGGACGCCGCTGTCACGGTGCGAGCCATTGCCCAAGCCCGACAAAATAAAAAAATCCGTGTGCCTGCGCGCAAGCTCGCTCGCATCCGCAGTCTGTACCCGCCCTTGGACCCCATCAGCACGCTGAGCAGCACCGCCAAGGTGGAGTTGCTGGGGAAAGTCGAGAAAATGGCCCGTGCCAAAGACCCTCGGGTGGTGCAAGTCATGGCCGGCTTGGCCAGCGAGTACGACGTGGTCATGGTGGCCCGCGCGGACGGCACGTTGGCCGCTGATGTGCGGCCCTTGGTTCGATTGTCAGTCACGGTGATCGCCGAGCAAAAAGGCCGGCGCGAAATGGGCAGCGGCGGCGGCGGCGGGCGATTTGGCTTGGTTTATTTTGACGAGGCCATGATCAGCAGCTATGTCAACGATGCTGTGCATGCGGCGCTGACCAACTTGGACGCACGGCCTGCACCGGCCGGCGAGATGACTGTGGTCTTGGGCGCGGGGTGGCCCGGTATTTTGTTGCACGAGGCGATTGGCCACGGCCTAGAAGGTGACTTCAACCGCAAGGGCTCAAGCGCTTTCAGCGGTCGCATTGGCCAGAGGGTGGCGGCCAAAGGTGTGACGGTGTTGGACGACGGCACGCTGGCCGATCGGCGCGGCTCATTGAATGTGGACGACGAAGGCTGCCCAACGCAGCGCAACGTTTTGATCGAAGACGGTATCTTGAAAGGCTACATCCAAGACGCCATGAATGCTCGTTTGATGGGCGTTCAACCCACCGGCAATGGCCGGCGCGAAAGTTACGCCCACATTCCCATGCCGCGCATGACCAACACCTACATGTTGGGCGGGAACAAACCACCCGAAGAGATTGTGGCGAGTTTGAAAAAAGGTTTGTACGCGCCCAACTTTGGCGGTGGTCAAGTCGACATCACCAGCGGCAAGTTCGTGTTCTCTGCCAGCGAAGCCTATTGGGTTGAAAATGGCAAAATTTTGTACCCTGTCAAAGGCGCAACCTTGATCGGCAGCGGCCCGGAGTGCTTGAAAAAAGTCAGCATGATTGGCAACGACATGCGCCTGGATTCGGGCGTGGGCACTTGCGGCAAAGAGGGTCAAAGCGTGCCCGTGGGCGTGGGCCAACCGACCTTGCGCATTGAGGGCCTGACCGTGGGCGGGACAGCTTGAGCCGCACGTCGCCAACACAGCTACAAGCGCGCTTGTCAGGCCTTGTCAGAAGCTTGTGCTACAGTCATTGCCTATGAGCCAGCGCTTTAACTTCTTTTATTTTTATTTTGGATTCTCAGTCCCCGGCGGACGAGAGGACAGCGCATAAGCCACTGACCCCCCTCACACCCACCGCCGGACTGAACACCCGGCGGTTTTTTTTGCCCCATTTTTTACCTGTTAGGAGCCTCACGATGAACGCCAAAAGACAAGCCACTTCGGAGCCTGGTTATGCAAGCCCCAACGACCGCACCGGTCAGACCGACGACGAACGCATCAAGGACATCACCGTGCTACCACCCCCAGAACATTTGATGCGCTTTTTCCCGATCGCGGGAACGGGGGTTGAAACTTTGATCTCGCAAACGCGCCACAAGATTCAGCGCATCATGGCGAGTCAAGATGACCGCTTGCTGGTGGTGATCGGCCCCTGCTCAATACACGACCCCGCCGCTGCGCTGGATTACGCGCGCCGCCTCAAGCCGCTGCGTGAGCGCTACGCAGGCAGTCTGGAAATTGTCATGCGGGTGTACTTTGAAAAACCCCGCACCACCGTGGGCTGGAAGGGCTTGATCAACGATCCCTACTTGGACCAAAGCTTTCGCATTGACGAGGGCTTGCGCATTGCGCGGCAGTTGCTGATTGAAATCAATCGGCAAGGGGTGCCTGCGGGCAGCGAGTTTTTGGATGTGATCTCGCCCCAGTACTTGGGCGACTTGATCAGCTGGGGCGCAATCGGCGCGCGCACCACCGAGAGTCAAGTGCACCGCGAATTGGCCTCCGGTTTGTCGGCCCCCATAGGTTTTAAAAATGGCACCGACGGCAACATCAAAATTGCCACCGATGCGATTCAGGCAGCCGCCCGTGGACACCACTTTTTGTCGGTTCACAAGAACGGGCAAGTGGCGATTGTCGAGACCCGCGGCAACCCCGACTGCCACGTGATTTTGCGTGGAGGCAAAGCGCCCAATTACGACGCAGTCAGCGTCACAGCGGCGTGCAAAGAATTGGAATCCGCCAAGCTACCTGCCAGTTTGATGATCGATTGCAGCCACGCCAATTGCAGCAAACAGCACGAGCGTCAAGTCGATGTGGCGCGCGACATTGCAGGCCAATTGGCTGGCGGTTCGCACCAGATTTTTGGGGTGATGGTGGAGAGCCACTTGGAGGCCGGTGCTCAAAAATTCTCACCAGGCAAAGACGATGTGGCCGCTTTGACGTATGCCAAAAGCATCACCGACCCTTGCATTGGCTGGCCTGACACCGAGCAAGTGCTGCAAATTTTATCGGACGCTGTCAAAAAGCGCCGAGTCAAATGAAGGCGTGAAAACAAAGAGACCTGCACCAGGGCTGATGCAAAGTCCGCAGCACCCAACAACTGCGGGCTATGTAGGCATTACGCGCGTGTTGCAAGCTCCTTGAGCAGGCGTGCGTGCACATCGCCAAAGCCCCCGTTGCTCATGCACACAACATGATCGCCAGGGCGGGCTTGCGTCAGCACCTGCTGGAGTAAAAGCTCGATCGTATGGGCCACTTGCGCCTGCGTGCCCATTGCGGACAAGGCGGCTGACGCGTCCCAATCGAGCCCGCCGCTGTGGCAAAAAGACAGATCAGCTTGTTCCAAACTCCACGGCAGTTGGGCCTTCATGCTGCCCAGTTTCATGGTGTTGCTGCGCGGCTCAAACACCGCCAAGATGCGCTGCTCAGGCCCGATTTGGCGGCGCAATCCGTCGATCGTGGTGCGAATGGCTGTGGGGTGGTGCGCAAAGTCGTCGTAGACCGTCACGCCAGCCACGCAGCCACGCACTTCCATGCGCCGCTTGACGTTTTCAAAACTGCTCAAAGCTTGCGCGGCAACATCTGCTGGCACGCCCACATGCTGCGCCGCTGCGATGGCGGCCAGCGCGTTCAATTGGTTATGCACGCCGCCCAGGGCCCATTGCACGCAGGCCACTTTGCGGCCTTGTTGCAAGACATCAAAATGGCCAGGCTCACCCATGGCGGTGAAGTCACTGACGGCGGCGCCAAAGGTCCTCAGCTCGCTCCAGCAGCCTTGTGCCAAGACGCGCGTCAGGCTCTCTTCCAGGCCATTGACCACCAAGCGTCCTTGCGCGGGCACGGTGCGCACCAGGTGGTGAAATTGCCGCTCAATGGCTGACAAGTCGTCAAAAATATCGGCGTGGTCAAACTCCAAGTTGTTCAGAATGGCCGTGCGAGGCCGGTAGTGCACAAACTTGCTGCGCTTGTCAAAAAATGCGGTGTCGTATTCATCGGCCTCAATGACAAAGTAGCGCCCGCCCCCTAGGCGCGCAGAAACGCCAAAGTTCAAGGGCACGCCCCCAACCAAAAAACCTGGCGCCAGTCCCGCGTGCTGCAGCGCCCATGCCAGCATGGAGGTGGTGGTGGTTTTGCCATGGGTACCTGCCACGGCCAACACATGGCGGCCTTGCAGCACATGTTCGGCCAGCCATTGTGGGCCGCTGGTGTAGGGTGCGCCGGCGTCTAAGATGGCTTCCATCAAAGGAAATTTAGGCGCGCCACTTTGCAAGCGGGCGCGGCTGACCACATTGCCGATCACATAGAGGTCGGGCTTTAAACGCATTTGATCAGCCCCAAAGCCTTCGATCAACTCAATGCCAAGAGCTTGCAATTGATCGCTCATGGGCGGGTAGACGCCGGCATCACAGCCCGTGACGCGGTGGCCTGCCTCCCGGGCCAACGCGGCCAAGCCGCCCATGAAAGTTCCGCAGATGCCCAAAATATGAATATGCATGGGGGGATTTTAGGCGGTGCACAATTCGGTCATGCGTGAATTCTCAGAAGAAATTGCGGCCTCTGCGGCGCGTTGGGTGATCGAGGAGGGCCTGGAATACGGACCGGCCAAGCGGCGCGCGCTCAAAGCGCTGGGGTTGCCGGCCCGCACGGCCTTGCCCAGCAATGAATTGCTCGAGGTGCAGGTGCGTGAGTACATTGAGATGTTTTGCGCCCAGACTCAGCCCCTGGAGTTGGCCGCCTTGCGCCGCCATGCCTTGGGCTGGATGGAGCGACTGGCCTCGTTCAGGCCTTTTTTGGGCGGCGCAGTCTGGCATGGAACGGCCACACGGTTGTCAGACATTTACTTGCAACTGTTTTGCGACGACCCCAAGTCCACGGAAATTGCATTGATCAACCTGGGCTTGACGTTTCAAGCCAGCACCGTGCGCGGCCTGCAAGGCGAGCCGGTAGAGGCTTTGAGTCTGCACAGCTTTTGCGCTGATTTGGGGGAGGAGGTGGGCGTGCACTTGTTGGTCAACGACTACGACGATGTGCGCGGCGCATTGAAGCCCGATGCGCAGGGCAGGCCGCCCAGAGGAGACCTGGCGGCGGTGAGCCGTCTGCTTGGGGCATGATACGGGTATGACGCAAGAAATTGAAAACCAGACCCCAAGCCCCGAGTCAAATCAGCGCAGGCAGGCGCTTTTGGCTGCAGTTGGTTTGGCCGCTGGATTGGCGGGGGCTGCTTGGGCTTGGCAAAAATACCAAGCCCGCCCGGCCACCGACCCCGCTGTCAAACTCTTTTGGCAGCAAGTCTTTGAGCGCCCCGAAGGAGGTGATCTGAGTCTTCAAAAATTCAGGGGCAAGCCCTTGCTGGTTAATTTTTGGGCCACTTGGTGCCCGCCGTGCATAGAAGAACTTCCGTTATTAGACGCCTTCTTTCTTGAAAAAGATGCTAAATTTGTTCAAGTTGTCGGATTGGCCATCGATCAACCCAGTGCCGTCAGGCGTTTTTTAAGTCAGCACCCCTTGCACTTTCCAAACGGCTTGGCGGGCTTGGGGGGTACCGAACTTGGCAAAAGTCTAGGCAACACAGAAAGTGTTTTGCCTTTTAGTATTATTTTCGATGCAGATGGCGGAATTTTAAGGCAAAAATTAGGAAAATTAACCGAAGATGACTTAAAGTCTTGGCGTCAAAGTCTGGCTTAGACTGACTGCAGTCCGCTTGCAATCTGGTTCAAGTGGGTGCAGGTGATTCAAGCCAGATGGGGCATGTGCGGCACATCTTTGGGTCTGGGTAATTTTGTATTTTGATAGCAGTTGCAGGTAAATAGGATCAAAATTGGTGTAGATTCGAGCTTTTCGTATGCAACAGGGGGTCTCATGGACTTGCGCAAACTCAAAACCTTGATTGATTTGGTCTCGGACTCCAACGTCACAGAGCTGGAGATCACCGAAGCCGAGGGCAAGGTCAGGATCGTCAAAGGGCCTACACAGGCGAACGTGAGCATGACTTCGAATGCACATCATGCGCCAGCGGCCGAAGGGGCCGCCGTGGTGCACCCATCTACAGCCCTTACTGCCACCTCCCCAGAGGCGCCAGCACCTGATGTGCCAACGGGCCATACCGTCAAATCCCCTATGGTTGGCACTTTCTACCGCTCAGCCACCCCAGGCGCAGCCGCATTTGTCAAAGTGGGAGATGTCGTCAAAGAGGGGCAGACCCTGTGCATCATCGAGGCCATGAAGATTTTGAACGAGATCGAGTCCGACAAATCGGGCACCGTGACTCAAATCTTGTGTGAAAACGGACAAGCCGTGGAATACGGACAAGCCATGATCATCATCGACTAACGTTGCTAGGGCCTGCATGTTTAAGAAAATTTTGGTCGCAAACCGCGGGGAAATCGCCCTGAGGATTCAGCGCGCTTGCCGCGAAATGGGCATCAAAGCCGTCATGGTTTACTCCGAAGCCGACCGCGAGGCCAAGTACGTCAAACTGGCCGAAGAGGCGGTGTGCATTGGCCCACCCGCCTCGGGGCTGAGCTACCTGAACATGCCAGCCATCATCTCGGCTGCAGAAGTGACCGACGCCGAAGCCATCCACCCCGGCTATGGCTTTTTGAGCGAAAACGCTGACTTTGCCGAGCGCGTTGAAAAAAGCGGTTTCCAATTCATCGGGCCCTCACCCGAGTCGATCCGGATCATGGGCGACAAAGTCTCGGCCAAGCAGGCCATGATCAAAGCGGGCGTGCCCTGTGTGCCTGGCTCAGAGGGCGAGTTGCCCGAAGACCCGGTGCAAATCCGGCGCATCGCCAAAGCTGTGGGCTATCCGGTGATCATCAAGGCCGCAGGCGGCGGCGGCGGCCGAGGCATGCGGGTGGTCAACACCGAGGCGGCTTTGATCAACGCGGTTCAGATGACCAAGGCCGAAGCGGGAGCTGCTTTTGGCAATCCGGCGGTTTATTTGGAAAAGTTTTTACAAAATCCACGCCACATTGAAATTCAAATCATGGCGGATAAATTCAAAAACGCCGTGTATTTGGGCGAGCGCGATTGCTCCATGCAGCGGCGCCACCAAAAGGTCATTGAAGAAGCGCCGGCTCCTGGCATTGCGCGCAAACTGATCGATAAAATTGGCGAGCGCTGCGTGACGGCGTGTAAAAAAATTGGCTACCGCGGTGCTGGCACGTTTGAGTTCCTTTACGAGAACGGTGAGTTTTATTTCATTGAAATGAACACCCGTGTGCAAGTCGAGCACCCCGTGACGGAATGGGTCACGGGCGTGGACATTGTGAAAACCCAAATCATGGTGGCCGCTGGCGAGAAACTGCCGTTCACGCAGCGACAAATCACCCTCAGAGGCCATGCCATCGAATGCCGCGTGAATGCCGAAGACCCCTTCAAGTTCACGCCTTCACCAGGACGCATCACCATGTGGCATGCGCCCGGTGGGCCCGGTGTGCGGGTGGACTCGCATGTCTACACCAACTATTTTGTGCCGCCCAATTACGACTCCATGATTGGCAAAATCATTTGTCATGGCGACACGCGTGACCAAGCCATTGCCCGCATGCAGACGGCGTTGGCTGAAACCGTGGTCGAGGGCATTCACACCAACATGCCCTTGCACCGTGAGCTGATGGTGGACGCCAAGTTCAAGGCCGGTGGCACCAACATTCACTACCTGGAAGAGTGGCTGCGCCACCACAAGCGTTGAGCGCTGGGGCTGTTGGCACCATGTTTGAGCTCAGTTTGCTGTGTCCAGAATCCAAGGTCGAGGACTTGAGCCAGGCCTTGGAGGCCTTGGAGGCTTTGAGTGTTTCGGTGGAAGATGCCGATGCGCAAACCGAAGCAGAGCAAGCTTTGTTTGGCGAGCCTGGCATGCCCCCGCCCAAAGACGGATGGCAACGCTCGAAGATGACGGCCTTGTTTGCCCAAGAGGCCGATGCCCGCCACGCTGGTCAAGTGCTCAAGGCGCAAGAATTTTTTGTGGGCTGCACTTTTTTGACGGTCTTGCCCGTGCCCGACCAAGACTGGGTGCGCCTGACGCAGTCGCAATTCACGCCCGTGCAAGTCACGCCAGATTTTTGGATCGTGCCGACTTGGCATGAGCCGCCTGCGCAAGCCAAAACCATCATTCGCCTCGATCCGGGTTTGGCGTTTGGAACTGGAACACACCCCACCACACGCATGTGTTTGCGCTGGATCGCACAGCAGCCCACGTGTGGCCACAGGGTGCTGGACTACGGCTGCGGCTCGGGTATCTTGGCCATCGGCGCTGCCAAATACGGGGCCCAGCAGATTGATGCCGTAGACATTGACCCGGCCGCCGTGAACGCCACACAGCTCAATGCAAAGGCCAATGCCGCCGTGCTTCAAGCCGGTTTGCCGACCCAAGCCCAAGGGCTGTACGACACAGTGTTGGCCAATATTTTGGCAAGCCCCCTCAAAGTTTTGGCGCCCCTGCTGTGCACCCATGTGGCCCCTGGCGGCGCGCTGGTGCTGGCCGGTATTTTGGAGCGGCAAGCGCAAGAGCTGCAGCAGGCCTATGCCCCATTTCTGAAGTTGGTCGTCAGTGACCAAGAAGAGGGCTGGATTTTGATGACGGCCCGCCGGGCTCAGGGCGACTGAGGCCTGACTGTGCCCAAGCACCAGGGTCAGACCTCGGGCGCATTGGACGGCTCAGGCGTCTTCTTGGTTTTAGCGATCTACGTTTTGAGCTTGAGCTTGTTGGCCCAATGCCTTTGGCACTTCAAAGACAGGTTGGCCGCCGAGCACCCCAGTCTCAAGCTGGTGCTTCAGCGCTTTTGCAAACTGGCCAATTGCCAAGTGCAAGCCCTGCGCGTGCTCGATGCGGTGGTGATTGACAGCGCGGCTTTGGAGCCATCTCGCGCGCCCGAGCATGCTGCGACTGGCGCCTTGATGCAAGGCCAGGCTGAGCCACAGACTGAATTTCAATTGCAAGTGACTTTGCGCAACACTGCGCCCACCCAGGTTGCGACCAGTTGGCTGGAGTTGACCTTGACCGATGCGCAAGGCCAAGTGCTGGCGCGTAAAGTTTTCAACCCCGCTGTGTGGGGCGCTCCGAGAGTGATGGTGCCTGCCCAAGTTTGGGAGGGCCGTTTCAACTTGAAATTACCGCCTAATCAAGTGCCCTTGGCCGGCTACCGCTTGCTGGCGTTTTACCCTTAAGCCGCACGGGTACTGAGCCCCATGAAAAAAGCCCGATGCTTTGGGCATCGGGCTTTGGCTTGCGCCTGCTCGCTTACACGATGAGATCAGGGCTTAGCGGCCGAAGGAAACGGCCACGCAGCTTGAGGATTCAAAGTGGTTTGCGCTGCTGCATGTGCAGCAGGGGCAGCGGGTGCTTTCGCTGCTTTCTTAGCGGCCGGTTTTTTGGCAGCTTTCTTGGCAGCAGGTTTTTTAGCGGCCTTTTTAGGGGCAGCTTTTTTAGCAGCTTTCTTAGGAGCGGCTTTCTTAGCTGCTTTTTTAGGAGCGGCTTTTTTTGCTACAGCTTTTTTAGGAGCTGCTTTTTTAGCGGGAGCTGCTTTTTTAGGAGCGGCTTTTTTCGCTACAGCTTTTTTAGGAGCTGCTTTTTTAGCGGGAGCTGCTTTTTTAGGAGCGGCTTTTTTCGCTACAGCTTTTTTAGGAGCTGCTTTTTTAGCGGGAGCTGCTTTTTTTGCTACAGCTTTCTTAGGGGCGGCTTTTTTGGGTGCCGCTTTTTTTGCAGTTGCCATGGTTTTTTCTCCTTGATCAATTCGAAAAATCAACAGAGGGAAACACTTTACGCATGTTGGAGCGCGTAAAGCGATTCAAGGTGCTGAGGCATGCCTCAACACCTTGAACACGGGAAAACCACGCCGCACAACCGCGGGTGGCGGTCATAGGGCGTGGTTTAAACAGGGTCGTCATGTGTGTTTGGAAGGGGTCAATCCCAGGACAGCGCGCCGCCCGATTGGTATTCAATCACGCGGGTTTCAAAGAAATTGCGCTCTTTCTTCAAGTCGATCATCTCGCTCATCCAGGGGAACGGGTTTTCTTCATTGGGGTACAAAGCTTCCAGGCCAATTTGGGTGGCGCGGCGGTTGGCAATGTAGCGCAAATAGCCTTTGAACATAGAGGCATTCAAGCCCAGCACGCCGCGGGGCATGGTGTCTTCGGCGTAGCGGTATTCCAATTCAACGGCTTTTTCAAACAGCGCGATGATTTCGGCTTTGAATTCAGAGGTCCACAGCTGTGGGTTTTCCAGTTTGATTTGGTTGATCAAGTCGATGCCAAAATTGCAGTGCATGGACTCGTCACGCAAGATGTATTGGTATTGTTCAGCGGCGCCGGTCATCTTGTTTTGGCGGCCTAAAGCCAAAATTTGCGTGAAGCCGACATAGAAGAACAAGCCTTCCATGAGGCAGGCAAAGACGATCAAAGACTTGAGCAGGGTTTGATCGTCGGCCAAAGTGCCGGTCTTGAAGTGCGGGTCCATGATGGCGTCAATGAACGGGATCAGGAACTCGTCTTTGTCACGGATGGACTGAACTTCATGGTAGGCGTTGAAAATTTCGCTCTCGTCCAAACCCAAAGACTCCACGATGTACTGGTAGGCGTGGGTGTGGATGGCTTCTTCAAACGCTTGGCGCAGCAAGAATTGCCGGCACTCGGGGGCCGTGATGTGGCGGTATGTGCCCAAAGTGATGTTGTTGGCGGCCAGCGAATCGGCAGTGACGAAGAAGCCCAAGTTGCGCTTGATCAGGCGGCGCTCATCTTCGCTCAAGCCGTTGGGGTCTTTCCACAGGGCGATGTCGCGCGTCATGTTGACTTCTTGCGGCATCCAGTGGTTGGCGCAAGAGGCGAGGTATTTTTCCCAGGCCCATTTGTATTTGAACGGCACCAACTGGTTGACATCGGTCTTGCCGTTGATGATGCGCTTGTCAGCTGCATTGACGCGGCGCTTGATCGGCGCATCCGCTTGCGGACCGCTGGCCAGGGGCGCGCTGGATGGAAGAGTCGACAGATCTGCGAAGCGGTCGGCTGGTGCGCCGCTTAGGGGGAAGTTTGGCATTGCGCGAGGCAGTGCAGGTTGAGATGATTCGTCCCAGGACAACATAAAAATTCCAATGACTAAATTATGAAAGCTTGCAAGCCAATTGCAAAGCTTTCATTTGAAATGAATGCAAATTGCGCACATAAGTGTTGTGCATTTGCATCGCGCGCAGATTGAAAAATTATTGGCAAGCCTCGCATCCTGGGTCATCGATCGCGCAAAATTTAATGTCGGTTGCAGGGATCGCATTCATCTGCGCTTGCGCTGCTGCCGCTGCTGCATCGAGCGCGCTCATGCCAGAGCCCGCAGCGCCCGAAGACACCGCGTTCATCTTGCCGTTTTGCACTGTCGATTTCTCGGCGTGCGTGGCACTGATGGTGCGCAAATAGTAGGTGGTCTTCAAGCCGCGAAGCCATGCGAGTTTGTAGGTGTCGTCCAGTTTTTTACCCGACGCGCCCGACATGTAAATGTTCAGCGACTGCGCTTGGTCGATCCACTTTTGGCGGCGAGCGGCCGCTTCGACCAACCAAGTTGTTTCAACTTCAAAGGCCGTGGCGTAAAGCGCTTTGATTTCTTGCGGCACACGGTCGATTGGGCGCAGCGAGCCGTCAAAGTGCTTCAAGTCCATGACCATCACGTCGTCCCACAGGCCAAGGCGCTTGAGGTCGCGCACCAAGTAGCTGTTGATGATGGTGAACTCGCCAGACAAGTTGGACTTGACCGACAGATTGCCAAAGCAAGGCTCGATGGACGCGTCCACCCCAATGATGTTGGAGATGGTGGCGGTTGGGGCAATGGCCACGCAGTTGGAGTTGCGCATGCCGTCTTTGGCAATCTTTTTGCGCAGGGCGTCCCAGTCCATGGTGACGCTGCGGTCGACTTCCACATAGCCGCCGCGGGCTTTCTCCAGCATGTCCAGGGTGTCCAACGGCAAAATGCCTTGGTCCCACAAAGAGCCTTTGTAGCTGGCGTATTTGCCGCGCTCGCTGGCCAACTCGGTCGAGGCCCAGTAGGCGTAGTAGCAAATGGCTTCCATCGAGCGGTCGGCGAATTCGACGGCTGCTTCAGAGGCGTAGGGCACACGCATTTCATACAAGGCGTCTTGGAAACCCATAAGGCCCAAGCCCACTGGGCGGTGGCGCATGTTGGAGTCGCGGGCTTTTTTGACAGCGTAGTAGTTCACGTCGATCACGTTGTCGAGCATGCGCATGGCGGTTTTGATGGTGCGCTGCAATTTGGCGTGGTCAATTTGCTTGCCGTTGGGTCCGTCGATCAAATGGCGGGGCAGGTTGACCGAGCCCAGATTGCACACGGCGGTTTCGGTGTCGCTGGTGTTCAGCGTGATCTCGGTGCACAGGTTAGACGAATGCACCACGCCGGCGTGCTGCTGGGGCGAGCGCACGTTGCAAGCGTCTTTGAAAGTGATCCAAGGGTGGCCGGTTTCAAACAGCATGGAGAGCATCTTGCGCCACAGGTCAGTGGCTTGGACTTGGCGGCTGGGGGTGATTTCGCCGCGCGCGGCTTTTTCTTCGTAAGCGACATAGGCCGTCTCAAACGGCAGGCCAAATTTGTCGTGCAAGTCAGGGCAGTCCGAGGGGGAGAACAAAGTCCAGCTGCCTTTTTCCATGACGCGGCGCATAAACAGGTCGGGGATCCAGTTGGCGGTGTTCATGTCGTGCGTGCGGCGGCGGTCGTCGCCGGTGTTTTTGCGCAGCTCTAAGAACTCTTCGATGTCCAAGTGCCAAGTTTCTAAGTAAGTGCACACCGCGCCCTTGCGCTTGCCGCCTTGGTTGACGGCCACGGCGGTGTCGTTGACCACCTTCAAGAAAGGCACAACACCTTGAGATTCGCCGTTGGTGCCCTTGATGTGGCTGCCCAAAGCGCGCACGCGGGTCCAGTCGTTGCCCAAGCCGCCAGCAAATTTGGAGAGCAAGGCGTTTTCTTTGATCGACTCGTAGATGCCGTCTAAGTCGTCGGGCACGGTGGTCAGGTAGCAGCTCGAGAGCTGCGAGCGCAGGCCCGCGCTGTTGAACAACGTAGGGGTGCTGGACATGAAGTCAAAGGAGGACAGAACTTCGTAGAACTCAATGGCGCGGGCTTCGCGGTCACTCTCATTGAGTGACAAGCCCATGGCCACGCGCATGAAAAAGGCTTGCGGCAACTCGATGCGCGTTTTGCGCAGGTGCAAAAAGTAACGGTCGTACAGGGTTTGCAGGCCCAGGTAGTCAAACTGCAAGTCGCGCTCGGCTTTCAAGGCCGAAGCCAGTTTGGGTAAGTCAAATTGCAGGAGTTTCTCGTCCAAGAGAGAGTTTGCAACGCCTTTTTTGATGAACTGGGGGAAGTAGTCCACGTAGTGGTGGGCCATGTCTTTGAGCAGTACTTCTTGGCCTAAAACTTCTTTGGCGATGGTGTGCATCAACAAGCGAGCCGTGACGTAGGTGTAGTCAGGGTCTTTTTCAATCAGGGTGCGAGAGGCCAAGATGGAGGCTTTGTAGACCTCCTCCATGGGCACGCCGTCGTACAGGTTGCGCATGGTCTCGGCCACGATCGGGTCGGGATGCACGTCTTTGCCCAAGCCTTGGCAGGCGTTGACGATCAGGCCTTGCAAATACGCCAAGTCCAGGGGCACGCGCTCTCCTGCGTCGATCACGTGCAGCGTGGGCACTTTGGCCGGTGCTTTTTCTTCTTTGATTTGGGCGCGCTCTTGGGCGCGGCGCTCACGGTAGAGCACATAGGCGCGCGCCACTTCGTGGTTGCTGCTGCGCATCAGGCCCAACTCGACTTGGTCTTGCACGTCTTCAATGTGGAAGGTGCCACCGCCTGGGCGTGAGCGCATCAAGGCGCGCACCACGCCTTGGGTCATGCCTTCAACCACTTCGCGCACGCTGGCCGAAGCGGCGCCTTGGGTGCCGTGCACGGCCAAGAATGCTTTCATCAAGGCCACGGCAATTTTGTTCGGCTCAAAAGGCACGACCGCGCCATTGCGTCGAATGATTTGGTAGTGGGCCAGTGAGTTGGCAGCGCTGGTGGTGTTCGTTGTGGGCAAGGCAGAGCCCATCAGGCCTTGTGTTGTTGCAGTTGGGGTCAAATCAATTTGCATGGGGTTCTTTGTGTTCAATTCAGGTGTCAATTCGTGTGTCAATTCGGAAGTCAATTCAGTCTTCAGGAGACGCAAGTTGGGCAGGGCATTGTGTCGGGCATTTTCGTGTTGAATGGGCTGGTATTGTGGCCAGATTCAGTGGGCTAATTGTCAATTTCACCAAAACCGCATATTGCGCATGACACACTATATCTGGGGTCTGGCATGAATTCAAGCCACTAGGGGTAGTGTACCGCGCCTAAATTGCCCGGGTGCTGCGCGCGCCTTGGTCAGGGCGCGCCAGGGCGATGCAGCAGGAGAGTTTTCAAGACCGAAATGCGGGCTTGAAATCCGCACCCTGTATGACTGTTGATATGCAACACCAGAATTGATGCGCATTAGCTTGCATTTCCCTTCTGAAGGCCTTGAAAAACAGAGGTTTTAACTTTGGGCTGATATTTTGTGATGCGTGCGGCGCACAAAAAGAGGACGAGAAATTATTTTTAAAATATTTTCAACATTCGGGAAAATACTGAGGTGGCCAAACCACGCTGGACTGCAATCGAGACCAATCAAAGCCAGGCCCTGGGTCTTTTTTGCGTCCTGGGGCGATGTGCTCGTGCCCAGCAATGTGGGCGATCGGGTAGCGCGCGGCCAGCGCGTGACACAAGTTCGTCAAGCTTTGGTATTGGGCTGGCTCAAAGCGATCGCCTTCAAGCCCTTCGAGCTCGATGCCAATGCTGTCGTCGTTGCAATTGCTGCGGCCTCGGTAGTGCGATGGGCCAGCGTGCCATGCCCGATCGTTGCAACTGACGAATTGCCACATCTGGCCAGTGCGCTGAATCAAAAAGTGCGATGAGACTTGCAGGCCACGAATGCTCTGGAAATAGGGGTGTGCGTCCCAATCGAGTTGGTTGGTGAACAAGTCGTGCACTTCATGGCCGCCGTAATGACCCGGGGGCAAACTGATGGAGTGCAGCACCAAGAGGTCGATCAAGGCGGTTTCGGGGCGGGCGCCAAAGTTGGGTGAGTGGCATGGCTTTGCCATGTCACACCAACCGCCTTGCCAATTTGTGGGGGTGGTGGTCACAGTGGGGGCCCTGAGGTCAGGCGTCGTGCGCTGCCGCGCGGTGCTCAGCGCTGCAGTAAACGCCCCCGTGCTGTCCGGCAATGGCCTCGTTGCTGGGAAGGTGCACGCCGCAGTGCTGGCAAGCCAACATGGCTTGAGGCCCAGTGTCGCAGGCCATGGGCTTGCTTGTGCCCTTGGCCGGGTCATTGGTTTTTCCTGCCGCGATCCGGTTGCGCTTCCAAAGCCAAATGCCAGCGAAGATGGCCAACAAAAAAACAAACAGTTTCAAAGGGATCGCCCCAAAATCACTTCAAGTACAAAGCGCGAACCCGCATAGGCCAAAAGCAGCATGGCTGAGCCAGCATAAAGCACGCGCACAGCGCGCCGGCCGCGCCAACCATAGCGAAAACGACCGACCATCAAGAGCAAAAAAGTCAGCCATGACAGCAAGGAAAAGACGGTTTTATGGTCCCACTTCCATTGCGCGCCGACTGCGCCGTAGAGTTGCTCGCCAAATAAAAGGCCGGCGATCAAGGTGGCCGTGAGCAAGGCAAAGCCCAAGGAGACAAAGCGAAACATCAGCCGCTCTAAGGTCAGCAGCGGCAGGCCGCTTTCGTCTTCACCGGCCAAACGAATTTGTTTCTCGGCACGCGTCATGAGCCAGGCGTGCAAGACGGCGGCGGCGAACATGCCGTAGGAGGCAATGCCAAGGGCCCAGTGCAATGGCAACCAGGCCGATGCGCTGACATTCAAAATTTGACCCGGAAAGACCAGCGCGAGCAAGACGGCGGCGCTGCCCAAACCGGCCATGGCCCAGCGTGCTTTGAGTTGGGGGAAGTACTGGCTCTCGACCACATAGGCAGTCAGCACCCACCACACTGTGACGGACAGGGCCGGTGCAAAACCAAAGCGAGGGCTCTGGCCAAACAGGCCTGCGGCCAAGCTCAAGCCATGCAATGGCCAAGCCAAGAGCAGGAAACGGCGGGCTGCAAGGCCTCCCATGCGGCTGGCCGCCAGGGCGGGCAAAGCATAGGCCACTGCTGTCAGGGCAGAAAACCACAAGGCCCAAGATGAGGGAATGGCTAAAATCATGTCACCCCTAGTTTAGCGTTTCACGCCCTGCCATTGTGGCTGCATGCGTGAAAGCCTGACTGTTTATGAGAAATATTTGACATGGCTTCTGCTCTTACAGACAAACTCTCGCAGCTCGTTAAGCAGGTCAGCGGTCAAGCCCGCATCACCGAGTCGAATGTGGCGGACATGCTGCGTGAGGTCCGCATGGCTTTGCTCGAAGCCGATGTGGCCTTGCCCGTGGTGCGCGATTTTGTCGCCCGTGTGAAAGAAAAAGCCTTGGGCCAAGAGGTCTTGGGCTCTTTGAAACCGGGCCAAGCCTTGGTGGGCATTGTCAACAAAGAACTCGCTGCCACCATGGGCGATGGTGTGGTCGACATCAACTTGTCTGTGCAGCCGCCGGCCGTGATTTTGATGGCCGGCTTGCAAGGCGCTGGTAAAACCACCACCACCGCCAAGCTGGCCAAGTACTTGATTGAAAAGCGCAAGAAAAAAGTGCTCACGGTATCTGCCGACGTCTACCGACCGGCCGCCATTGAGCAGCTCAAAACCGTCACAGCCCAGGCCGGTGCTCAGTGGTTTGAGAGCCGGCCCGATCAAAAGCCGGTGGACATTGGGCTGGCCGCTTTGGATTACGCGCGCAAACATTTCTTTGATGTGTTGCTGGTGGACACGGCGGGCCGGTTGGCCATTGACGAGGCTTTGATGGCCGAAATCGGGCAGTTGCACAGCGTTTTGAGCCCAGTTGAAACTTTGTTTGTGGTGGACGCCATGCAGGGGCAAGATGCGGCCAACACGGCCAAGGCGTTCAAAGATGCACTGCCTTTGACCGGCATCATCTTGACCAAAACAGATGGCGACTCACGCGGGGGTGCCGCCCTGTCTGTGCGTCAGATCACGGGGGTGCCGATCAAGTTTTCGGGCACCAGCGAGAAGCTCGAAGGCCTGGAAGTATTTGATGGGCAGCGCCACGCGGGGCGCATTTTGGGCATGGGTGATATCTTGGCTTTGGTCGAGCAAGTCACGGCCAATGTTGACATGCAGGCTGCGCAAAAACTGGCCGCCAAAGTCAAAAGTGGCGGGGGTTTTGACTTGAATGATTTCTTGGCCCAGATTCAGCAAATGAAGCAAATGGGCGGCCTGTCCAGTTTGATGGACAAACTGCCCACGCAAATGGCGGCCAAAGCCAGCCAGATGGACATGGGCCGCGCTGAAAAAGACATTGTCAGAAAGCAAGGCATCATCCACAGCATGACGCTCAAAGAGCGCAGCAAGCCCGAGCTGATCAAGGCCACGCGCAAGCGGCGCATTGCCATGGGCGCGGGCGTGCAGGTGCAAGACGTCAACCGCTTGCTCAAAGAGTTTGAGCAAATGCAGGACATGATGAAAAAAATGCAGGGCGGCGGCCTCATGAAAATGATGAAGCGCATGGGGGCCATGAAGGGCCTAGGCGGTATGGGGGGAATGGGTGGTATGGGCGGGGGTGGTTTCCCGGGTCGTTAAATGCGGCTGAAATATTCGCGCCGATGAAACTCCATTTTGTCTGGCGCTTGGTCAAAGCGGGCTTGCTCGCTTGCTTTGATGCGCTGGTAGTAGCTGACAAAGTTGGCGCTAAAAGCCTGACACAAAGCGCTGTCTTGGGCCAAGCACTGCAGGGCCGCACCCAAACTGCTTGGCAGGTGTGTGGCCTCTGAGGCGTAGGGCGCTTGCGTGGCCGGTGGGGCGCTCAATTTTTGGTCGATGCCGTCTAAGCCTGCGTAGATTTGCGAGGCCATGTACAGATAAGGGTTGGCCGCGGGCTCGCCCAATCGGTTTTCAATGCGTGTGGCGCTGTCGCCCGGTGCGCCAATCACGCGCAGCAGGGCGCCGCGGTTATCGCGCCCCCACAAAATGGATTGCGGTGCCAGCGCGTTGGGTTTGAAGCGGCCAAAGCCGTTGACGGTGGAGGTGCAAAAAGCCGTGCTGCCCGCAGCATGGGCCAGCAAACCGGCCAAGTACTGCGCGCCCATATCGGACAGGGTCTGGCGCGCATCATCGCTTGGCAAGTGCTGCGCCGCTTGCAACTCTTGGGGGCTGTGGCGCATGAACACGTTGCGGCCAGTTTGCAAATCGTACAGCGACTGATGCAGGTGCCAACCGCTGGACATGATGTGCTCAAAAGGCGGGCGGCACATGAAGGTGGCGTGGTAGCCGGCGCGGTGCAAAGCTTGTTTGACGGCGGATCGAAACAAGACCATGTTGTCGGCCGCAGTCATGGCGTCGGTGACTTGAAAGACCGCTTCTACTTGACTGGGGCCCAATTCAATTTCCAATGATAAAAGCGGCAAGCCCAAGGCTTGTGCGGTGTGCTTGACCACGCGCAGAGCTTCTTCAGCACGGTCAAACCACAACTCGTTGAGCAAGTTAAAGCCTGGGTGCACCAGGCTGACTTGTGGCGCTTGGCCTGGCCATGCCGCTTGCTCGGGGTCCAGGTCGGCGCCGTGCAGAGGGTCTTTCAAACGGTAGATGTGAAATTCCACCTCCAGCCCACAGCGCAGGCCCAGGCCGCGTTCCTTCAAACGTGACAGCGCCGCTTGCAAAATAAGCCGCGTGTCAAAAGGAACGGGCGTGGCGTTAGGGAACCACGGCTGGCATTGCAGCCAACCGGTTTTTTCGGCCCAAGGCAGAATTTTGAAGCTGTGCGGGTCAGGCAGCATGAGCAGGTTACTGGCGCCTTCAAAGCCGGGCAATTCGTGCTGCAGGCCGACTTCAAAAACTTTGTAAACGGTGCGGTCTGAGCTGTCTTTGAGCATCAAGCTGCTGACCATGCCGATGCCTTGGGCAAAGGCGCTGGCCAACTCAGAGGCAACCCAAGTCTTGCCGCGAAGCATGCCATGCACATCGCACCACGCCAGTCGCACCCACTCAAGGCCACTGGCTTGCACCAATGCCAAGACGTGCTGTATGTGTTGCTGGCGATCGGCACTTTGCAGGCCGCAACGTGTGGCAAAGTCTGTCGGGGTGTCTAGGCTCATGCTGCTGCTTTGGGCGCTAGCAAGGCCGGCCAAGGTGCTTGCTCGCGCTTGGCTTGCATGGCGGCCTCAGACCAGGTTTGCCAAGAAGCTGCCGGGGCGATGCCGTCGACTGTGTCGGGGCCCACACGCGTGGATGCGATCTCAGTTTGGGCCATGCCTGGGGGCAGTTGGCCAGCAGCAACAGCATCCATGGCTTGGATCAAAATGCGGCGGTTGGCCATGATCACTTTGTCGGTGGTGCCCAAGTGTTCACGCGTTCGGTCTTGCACAGCGCCCATGCTCTCGCAAGCCCACTGATCGTGCACATTGATGTCGTCCTCGCCCATGCCTAAAAAAGTGCGACTGATTTGCTCTTGTGGGTTGAAGCCCCACTGGTTGTGTTGGCCAGAAATGGGCACATAGTCGGGCAAAGTCACGGCTTGCAAGCGCTGATTGCGCATGGTCTCTTTGTTCACGGGTAGGTCAAAACTGGTGAAGATGGCATACCAATAATTGTGGGTGTCGTCCACGGGCACATGCATCTGCGTGATGGTCATGGTCTCAGACAAAGGGATCACAAACGTCTGTGGGAAAACGGCGTTGGTGATGCGCACGTGAGTGAGTTCCTCAGTCAAGGGCCGAAGCGTCGTCAAGCGCATGCCGTAGGGCATTTCTTGGTGCGAAATATCGGGTTGGTCAAACTCCCGCATGACGCGGGTCATGGGCCATTTTTCGCCGTTGATCTCGCCTGCGCTGGCGCCTCTGAATTGTTTGCCGTAGCTGTCCTCCAAAGACGCATCGTTGAAAAAGCGGTGCAAAAAAGAAGCGTGCGCAGGGTCAATGCCCACTTCAAAGGCCTGCAGCCAATTGCAGTTCCACAGGCCCTTGAAGGCAAAGGTGTGGGTGCTTGGGGCGCTCATGCAGTCCAGCGCGGGCAAGGGCGGTGGGCTGCTGCCTTGTGGGCCCAGCCACGCAAACAAAATACCACTGCGCTCTTGCAGCGGGTAGTGGCGCTGCTGTATGCGCTTGCACAATGTGCTGCCAGCCGGTTCTGCCGGAGTTTCCAGGCATTGCCCTTTCACATCAAATTTCCAGCCGTGAAAGGGGCAGCGCAGGCCGTCGCCCTCGTTGCGGCCAAAGGCTAAATCGGCACCTCGGTGGGGGCAGTCACGGTCAAGCAAACCAAATTCGCCGGCCGCATTTTTGAAGAGCACCAAATTTTGACCGAGCAAGCGAACCGCTTTGACAGGGCGTAGGGCCATGCGCGGGTCTAGGGCCGGATCGAACTCGTCGAGCAGGGCCACGGGTTGCCAATAGTGGCGCAGCAATTGGCCGCAGGGGGTGCCTGGGCCAATGCGGGTGACGCGTTCGTTTTGTTCAGATCTCATGATTTCACTTTAACGCAAAATAAGGGCTGTGAACATGACCTGGCACAACCCTTTTTTGTTTGTTTATGGCTCTTTGATGTCGGGCCTGTTCTTGCACAGCGAACTGCAGGGCGCGCCATGCTTGGGAGTCGCATGCGTGCAGGGCGCTTTGTACGACTTGGGTGACTACCCGGGCTTGGTTCACAGCAGCAACGCCAAAGACCTTGTGTTCGGACAGGTGTACAGCTTGCAGCCTGCGCAGTGGCAGCGCTTAGACCTTGTGGAAGAGTTTGACCCGCAGCAGCCTGAGCGCTCAATGTATTTGCGCCAAGGCCTGAAGCTCTTGGGGGTTGGGGTTGACAGGCCCGTCACGGCGGATGCGCAGGCCTATGTGTACAACCGCAGTGTGGCCCATTGCCAGCGCATTGGGCATGGCGACTACCGGCGCTACTTGCAAGAAAAAATTTAAAGCAAAGCACTTTTGCCTCAGTCTGCCAGAACCAATTCGCCTCGCAAAGAGTGCGACATGGCCTGCATGATTTTGACGTCGACCATTTGACCGATCAAGCGCGCGGCCTGAGGGCCACCAGGAAAGTTCACCACACGGTTGCATTCGGTGCGGCCAGCCAATTCGCTGGTGTCTTTGCGCGCAGGGCGCTCGACCAAAATGCGCTGAACGGTGCCGATTCTGCTTTGGCTGATGCGCTGCACGTTTTCTTCGATCACGGCTTGCAAATGGTGCAAGCGCTTGAGCTTGACTTCGTGCGGTGTGTCGCAGGGTAAATTGGCTGCAGGCGTGCCAGGCCGAGGGCTGAAGATGAAGCTGAAACTGTTGTCGTAGCCTACATCGTTGATGAGCTTCATCATTTTGCTGAAGTCTTCGTCGCTCTCGCCGGGAAAGCCGACGATGAAGTCGCTGCTCATGGCCATCTCAGGGCGAATGGCGCGCAGTTTGCGCAGCGTGCTTTTGTATTCCATGGCGGTGTAGCCGCGTTTCATGGCCATCAAGATTCGGTCCGAGCCGTGCTGCACGGGTAAGTGCAAATGGCTGACCAGTTTGGGCACTTTGGCATAAGCCTCGATCAGGCGCTGCGTGAATTCATTGGGGTGGCTGGTGGTGTAGCGGATGCGCTCAATGCCAGGCATCTCGGCCACATACTCCAGCAGCAGCGCAAAGTCAGCGATCTCGTTGGTCTGACCCATTTTGCCGCGGTATGCGTTGACATTTTGGCCCAGCAGTGTGATCTCGCGCACGCCTTGTTCAGCCAGGCCGGCTACTTCAACCAAGACATCTTCAAACGGGCGGCTGACCTCTTCGCCGCGGGTGTAGGGCACCACGCAGTAGCTGCAGTATTTGCTGCAGCCTTCCATGATGGAGACAAAGGCGGCGGGCCCGTCAACTTTGGCAGGTGGCAGGTGGTCAAATTTTTCGATTTCAGGAAAACTGATGTCCACTTGGGGGCGGCGCTGAGCGCTGCGGGCGGCCAAGAGCTCGGGCAAGCGGTGCAGTGTTTGCGGGCCAAACACCACATCGACATAAGGCGCGCGGTGGATGATCTCGGCGCCTTCTTGGCTGGCCACGCAGCCGCCCACACCGATCAAAACGCCTTTGGCCTTGAGGTGTTTGATGCGGCCCAAGTCGCTGAAAACTTTTTCTTGAGCACGTTCACGCACTGAGCACGTGTTGAACAAAATCAGATCGGCTTCGTCGACGTTTTGGGTGGTCTCGTAACCTTGGGCGGCCTTCATGACGTCGGCCATTTTGTCCGAGTCGTACTCGTTCATTTGGCAACCGAAGGTTTTGATAAATACTTTTTTACTCACGTGCGCTCCAAGCGTTGACTGGTTTCTGTCCAGGGGCTGGTGTCGGATGGGAAGGGTGATTATCGCAGTCGTTTATTTGGCGATGGATTTTTCTGGCGGCCTGACCCAAAACATGGGGTAATGGCGCTCAACGACGGGGCCGTCAAATGCCCAGGACATGCACTTGCCCACGTGCAGGGGCGGTTTTTCTGGAACGGGCTCTGGCTCGCCGTCCAACTCGCGTTGGTATTGCATGCCGGAGGGAATGGTTTGGTAGGCAGCGGTGGCCATGTTAAAGAGCATTTCGCGCAGATGTGTGCAGCCTAAGACGCCGCCCACATGGCGCTCGATCGCTTTGCGCCAACCCGGCCCTAGCGTGCTGCCTGTCATTTGGTGCATGTTGACGGGGGCTTGTATGCATTCAGGGTGGGGAAAGTCCGCCATGCTGGTGGCGATGTCTTGCACCACCATGTCGTCGTTCACGGTCAATCGGATGAACAGGTTGTGAATGGGCAGGCCAGCAGCGCGAGGCTCTTGACTTGGAATGTGAAAGTCATAGGTTTTGACGTCGCGCAGCTCAGCCTCAATGTCCCACAGACCATCGTCTCGGGCGTAGCCGTTGTAGGTCACGACTCGGGTGTGGGACAGTTTGCGGTGGGTGGGGGGTGGAAGAGCCAATTGGAGTCTTTCAAGTTGCGCGTTTGAAGGCCTTATTATCGATTTGATTTGGATGGGCTGATTTTTTGTAAATTTTTTGCCTTTTTCGGTAAATGTCCTATTGACAGATCAATGGGACTGATGCCACAGTTGCAGCCATGAACCAAGGCCTGCCCCTGCCCAAGTACCACCAGATCTATTTGCTGTTGTGTGAGCAATTGCAGGAGGGCCGCTTTGAGGCTGGTTTGCCAGGTGAGCTGGCCCTCATGCAGCAATTTTCCGTAGCCCGTGTGACGGTGCGCAGGGCGCTGGCCCAAATGGCCCAAGAGGGCTTGATTCAGCGTGAGCCGGGGCGCGGTACACGCCCCATCACACCGGCGGCATTGGGGCGCGCTTCACGCCTAGACAATGCTGGCAAGTCCACCTCTGGCAAGCCCGCGCGGCTTACAGGTTTGCTGGAAAATTTGGTCACCATGGGCCTTCGAACCTCGGTCAAGGTCTTGACCGTGCAGCGCCTGAAGGCGCCGCCAGATGTGGCGCAGCATTTGCAATTGGAGCCAGCAGAGTGGGTGCAAAAAGCCCAGCGCGTGCGCAGCACCCGCGAGGGCCCGCTGTCGCACATCACCACCTGGGTGCCCGAGGACCTGGCTCAGTATTTTGGCCGCCGCGAGCTGGCGCAAAAACCCATCTTGCTGTTGCTCGAAGAGGCTGGCGTCAAAGTTGGGCGAGCTGAGCAAACCATCTCAGCCCGATTGGCGGACAACACCATGGCCATGCACCTGGATGTGCATGTAGGATCTGCCTTGTTGGCGGTGCGCCGCTTGGTATTTGATGCGCAAGACCGACCGGTGCAGTGGTTGCAAGGCCTGTACCGCCCAGACCGTTACGAATACCAAATGCAGTTGTCCCCCGTCGGCGGCATTGATGCCCAGATTTGGGTGAGCAAAGAGTTGTCCGCTAATTTTCACTGATCGTCAATAAAAGGAGCTTCCAATGACCACACGTCGTCACTTCATGGGCCAATCGGCCGCAGCCGCGTCAGCACTTTCGTTCCCATTGATCGGCGGGGCGCAGGCCAAGTCCGTCAAGGTCGGGGTCTTGCACCCCGTCACAGGTGCGCTGGCGTATTCCGGCCAGCAATGCCGAATGGGCGCCTTGATGGCGATTGAAGACATCAACAAAGCGGGCGGTATCAAGTCCTTGGGCGGCGCCAAGATAGAGGCGCTCTTGGGTGATGCGCAGTCCAGCCCTCAAGCTGGTACGGCAGAGATCGAGAAAATGAACGAAGCAGGTGTTTGCGCGGTAGTGGGTGCCTTTGCCTCGGCCATTTGCTTGGCTACCACGCAGGCAGCGGCCAAATACAACTTGCCACACGTGGTGGATGTGGGTGTGGCCGATCAGATTGTGGAGCGCGGTTTGAAGAACACGTTCCGCTTTGGCCCCGGTTATAAAAAATGTGCGGAAGTGGCTGTGGCCAATTTGCATGTGCTCAACACGGCTGCGGGCAAACCAGCGCGCACTGTGATGATCATTCATGAAGAATCTTTGTTTGGCACGGGCACAGCCAATTTGCTGGCCAAAGAGTTGCCCGGTTACGGCTACGACGTCAAGGAAATCATCAAGCATGCCAACCCCACGCGCGACTTCAACAACATTGCGCTGCGCATCAAACAAGTCAACCCCGACATTGTGATTCCAGCCAACTACTACAACGAATACGCATTGCTGGTGCGCACCATGCAGCAGCAGAAAATCACGCCCAAAGCCATCTACTCGGTGCTCGGGGGAGCAGCCTCGAGCTACAAATTCGTCAAAGAATTTCCGGAAGCGGCCAACGGCATCATTGATTGCAACCACTGGTTCAACCCGCGCGACAAGCGTTCGGCCGAATTGAAAAAACGCGTCGAAGCACAGGGTCAGTTTTTCAGCTACGAAGTGTTCATGACTTACACCGCCATGAGCCTGTTGGCCGATGCGATTGAGCGCGCCAAGTCAGTCGACCGCGCAGCCATCATTGAGGCCTTGAACAAGAGCACATTCTCCAATCACATCATGCCGTATGGTGCCACTCAGTTTGTCAACGGCCAGAACATGGGCGCACAACCTTTGATGACCCAAGTGGTCAAGGGCGACATCAAGGTCATCGTGCCGCGTGATTTCCGCGAGGTTGAGCCTATTTTCCCGCTCAAGGCTTAAGGCCACAGGGGGACTGCGCAGCACATGTTCGAGCCCAGCATTTTATTGGCCGCGGTCTTGAACGGCCTGACCACGGGCGCGGTCTATGCCTTGATCGCGCTGGGCCTGACCTTGATCTACGGGGTGCTGCACATCATCAACTTCGCCCATGGCGCGGCCTTGATGTTGGCACTGTATGGGGTTTATGGTTTGAAGGAGCATTGGGGCATTGACCCCTATGCTGCCTTGCCCTTGATGGTGCCGGCCATGTTCGCTTTGGGCTATGCCATGCAGCGCGGCGTGATCAACCGGGCCAGCCACGGCAAAGATGAAAACATCTTGCTCGTCACATTGGGTTTGTCGATCGTGATGGAAAATTTAGCCTTGCTTTTCTTCAAATCAGACACGCGCAGCATCGAAACCGCCTACACCTTGAGCACCGTGGCTTTGGGGCCGGTGATGGTCTCGGCCCCAAAGTTGGTGGCCTTTGCGGGTGCCTTGGCGGTATCGGCCATTTTGATCCTCATCTTGCAGCGCACTGACCTGGGCCGCGCCATTCGCGCCGTGGCCAAAGAAAAACAAGGCGCGCGTTTGATGGGCATTGATGTGGCGCATGTCTACGCCATGAGTTATGGCTTGGGCTTGGCTTGTTTAGGCGCTGCGGCCTGCTTTTTGTTGCCCACGTATTACGTCAACCCTTTGGTGGGCAACGGCTTTGTGCTGGTGGCCTTCACGGTGGTGGTCTTGGGCGGCATGGGCAGTTTTGCAGGCGCATTGCTGGGCGGTTTGTTGATCGGTGTGGTGGAGTCTTTGGGCGGGTTGTTATTGGGTGAATCACTGGGTCAAGTCGGCATATTTGTGATCTTCATTGCAGTGCTGTTGTTCAGGCCGCAAGGCTTGTTTGGAGCGCGCGCATGAAAGACTTGCGCGCCATTGCGCTGTTTGTGCTGTGTGTGGGGGCCGTGCCCTTGTTCTGGCAGTCCGGTGTGCTGCTTAACTTTGTGATGATGGCTTTGTACGCCTGTTTGTTGGCGCAGGCGTGGAATATTTTGGGCGGATTTGGCGGCCAGTTTTCTTTTGGCCACGCTTTGTTTTTTGGCACAGGCGCTTATGTGCAGGCGATCGCGCAACTGCAATGGGGTTTGAGCCCTTGGCTGGCCTTGCCCTTGGCCATGTTGGGGGCGGCCACTGTGGGCGCCTTGGTGGGTGCTTTGTCGTTTCGATATGGCTTGAAGGGTTCATACTTTGCGCTGGTCACATTGGCCTTTGCTGAAGTCTTTCGGATTGTTTCTTTGTCGGTGCCATTCACGGGTGCTGGGGTGGGCTTGATGTTGCCTTTGAAAGAGTCAGCTGAAAACATGCAATTTGGCACGCGCGCTGGATTTGTCTGGCTGATGCTGGGTTTGGTGAGCTTGGCTTTGTGCGTGACGGCATATTTGCGCCACTCGCGTTTTGGGGCCTACTTGCAAGCTGTGCGTGACAACGAAGACGCAGCCCGTGCCATTGGGGTCAACCCACTGCGCGTTAAAACGCTCGCCACGGTTTTATCGGGCGGCTTGATGGGCGGCGCAGGTGCTTTTTATGTGCAGGTGTTTCAGTACATTGACCCTGGCATCGCTTTTGGCGCGCACACCTCCGTGGAAGCTTTGGTGGGTGCGATTGTGGGCGGCATGGGCACTTTGTGGGGCCCAGTGCTAGGCGCATTGGCCTTGCACTTTTTGGCTGACTTGACGCGCAATTTATTTGGGCAATTGCCGGGCATCAACATGGTCATCTATGGCACGGTGTTGGTCTTGATCGTGATGTTTTTACCGCGCGGCATCGCGGGCTTGGGCGTGCATGTGCTGGACGTTTACAAGCGCGTATCGCGCAATAAGGAGGGCTGATGCGTCAAGCTCTTCAAACCATGAACCCGCTGCTGGAGGTGCAGTTGATCAGCCGTTCCTTTGGCGGTTTACGGGCGGTTCAAAATGTCAGTTTGCAAGTGAGCAAAGGCAGCTTGTCGGCGTTGATTGGCCCCAACGGCGCTGGCAAGACCACATTGTTTGCACTGCTGTCAGGATTTTTGCTGCCCGATCATGGCCGCGTTATTTTTGAAGGCCATGACATCACTGGGCAGGAGCCGCACCTCAATGCCAAGCGCGGCATGACGCGCACCTTTCAAATCGTGCAACCCTTTGCGGCGCAAACTGTGCGAGAGAACATTGCCGTGGGCGCGCACTTGCACACAGCCCATCGCAAAGTGGCTTTGGAATGGGCTCAGGATGTTGCGCAGCGCGTCGGCTTGGCGCCGCAAATGGACAAATTGGCCAGCGATTTGACGGTGGCAGGGCGAAAGCGTTTGGAGTTGGCGCGTGCCTTGGCCACCCAACCCAAACTGCTTTTGCTGGACGAAGTATTGGCGGGCCTGAACCCGCAAGAAATCACCGAAATGATCCCGGTGCTGCACTCGATTGTAGATTCAGGCGTGACAATTGTGATGATTGAGCATGTGATGCAAGCCGTCATGAGTTTGGCTGAGCACGTGTGGGTGCTGGCCCAAGGTCAACTGATTGCACAAGGCTCACCTTCCCAAGTCACCAGCCACCCGCAAGTCATTGAAGCTTATTTAGGGCATGGCACAGCCGCGCGCTTACGACAAGCGCAGGCCCCACTGACAGCGGAGCAAACGCTGTGAGCGCCTTGTTAGAGGTTCAAAATTTGAGCGCAGGTTATGGCGCAGTGCAAGTGCTGCGCGGCGTTGATCTGCATGTTCAAGCCGGCGAGTTGGTGGCTTTGCTGGGCAGCAATGGCGCTGGCAAAACCACTTTGAACGCGGTGCTCAGTGGTTTGTTGCCTGCCAGTGCTGGCACGGTCCGGTTTGATGGACAAGAATTCAAATGGCTGAGCCCGCGCAAAGTGGTGCAAGCTGGTTTGATTCACGTGCCTGAGGGCCGCAAAGTTTTCCCCAACTTGAGTGTGCATGAAAACCTTTGGCTCGGCGCATTTGCGCGAGCCCGCGAAAGGCGCACTGTGAATTTGGAAAAAATCTTTGAGATTTTTCCACGCTTGTTAGAACGCTCGCAGCAGTTGGCAGGCACTTTGAGCGGCGGCGAGCAGCAAATGCTGGCCATTGGGCGGGGCTTGATGGCAGAGCCGCGGTTGTTGATTTTGGACGAGCCCTCCTTGGGTTTATCGCCTTTGTTGGTGGATGAAATGTTCAGTTTGATCCGCCGATTGCGAGCTGACGGTTTGGCCATTTTGTTGGTTGAGCAAAACGTTGGCCAGTCGCTTGAGATTGCCGATCGTGCCTACGTCATGGAAAACGGCTTGATTCGCTTTACGGGCCTGCCCGCTGACCTGTTGGCCAGCGATACATTGCGTCAAGCCTATTTAGGAATGTGAAATCTGCATGCCAACCACCCGCCCTGCCCAAATCAATCCCAAGATGTTCAGAGATGGCTGGCAACGCCGCTTGCTGTGTATTTTTTCTTGCAGCGTGGGGCTGCTGCTGGCAGACGCGGTCCAAGCGCAAAACGCGACTTTTGTGACCAGCGCTATGCCTGTACGTATCTTGGTTGGTGCACCAGCAGGGGGTACCACAGACACCATGGCGCGCAGTTTGGCGCAAGCTTTAGGCACGCAGTTGGGCCGCACGGTGGTGGTCGAAAACAAACCGGGGGCAGGGGGCAATGTGGCCGCTGAAATGGTGGCCCGAGCCGTGCCCGATGGCAACACCTTGCTGATGAGTTTCACCAGTCACGCCATCAACGCATCGCTTTATCCCAGTTTGCCTTTCGATCCTATCAAGGACTTCACACCGTTGACCATGGTCTCGAGTTCTCCCTCGATCTTGGTTGCGCACCCTTCATTGCCTGTGAAAAATGTGGCAGACCTGATTCGGTTGGCCAAAGAAAAACCGGGGCAGTTGAATTTTGCGATTGGTGCACTGGGCTCTTCGCTGCATTTGGCGGGCGACTCTTTCAAAATGAAATCGGGGTTGTTCATTGTGAACATTCCCTACCGCGGCACAGCCCCAGCGGTGCAAGATGTTTTGGCCGGTCAAGTTGAGTTGATGTTTGCTGCGGTTGGCAATGCGCAAGCGCACATCAAAGCGGGCAAGTTGCGAGCTTTGGGTGTCACCAGCCCTCAACGATTGCCGGCATTCCCAGAAGTGCAAGCCATTGGAGAGACCTTGCCCGGCTATGAATCGAGTGCCTGGTTTGGTTTGTTTGCGCCTGGGCGCATGGCCCCCGAATTGGCCAGGCGCCTCAGCGATGCGGCCAGAGTGGCGATTCAAAGTCCCGAGGTCAAGCGCCGTATTGAGATGGAAGGGGCTGTGCCTGCCGGCAACAGCCCCCAAGAGTTTGCCAAATTTGTGGAAGTTGAAATCGCACGCTGGCGCAGCGTGGTGCAGTACTCGGGAGCCAAACCAGAATGAGCAGGCACACCGGCCAAACTTTGGCCCAAAAATTGATTGCTCGTGCGTCAGGACAAGCACGCGTTGCGGTGGGTGAAGTTGTCACATGCAAAGTCGACTTGGCCATGTTTCACGACTCCTCTGGCCCCCGCCGATTGCAGCCCATGCTGCAAGAGTTGGGGGCGCAAATTTGGGACACTTCCAAAGTTGTATTGGTGCTGGACCACTATGTGCCTGCGCAAGATGCAGACGCCCGAAAAATCATTCAAATCACGCGTGATGTGGCCAAGCAATGGCGTTTGCCCCATGTGATTGATTCAGAGGGGATTTGCCACGTGGTCTTGCCCGAGCGTGGTCATCTCAAGCCCGGGTTTTTTGGCGTGGGGGGTGACTCTCATTCACCCACCGGCGGGGCGTTTGGCTGTTACATGTTTGGCATTGGTGCCACCGAAATGTTGGGCGTGATGGTGACGGGAGAAATTTGGGTCCAAGTGCCGCGCACCCTGCGCATGCAATGGCAGGGGGCCTTGCAAAAAGGTGTGTGCGCCAAAGACATGATGCTTCACATGTTGGCTCGCTTTGGCATGAACGGGGGTGCCTACCAAGCGGTTGAATTTGCAGGCTCAACCGTGCGCGCCATGAGCATGCAAGAGCGCATGACGCTGTCCAATATGAGCGCTGAGATGGGGGCGCAAGTTGGCCTGATAGCAGCCGACGCCACCACCACCGATTACCTGACATCGGTGGGTGTCCAGGCACATGAAATGCCACTTGAAAATCAATTTCAAACGGAAGAAAACGCAGACTTTGAAAGCTTTGACTTTGACGCTGCCAGCTTGAGCCCCCAGGTGGCAGCGCCGCACAGCCCAGCGAACACGAAACAAGTTTCTGAGTTTTCAGAAGTGCGCCCCAGCATTGCCTACATCGGTGCCTGCACAGGTGCCAAGTTGGTCGATTTGCAAGCTGCCGCACAGGTTCTTCAAGGCCGCAAGGTGGACCCCAGTGTGCGCTTGTTGGTGGCGCCAGCCAGCGCCCGTGACCAAGCCCAGGCCACGCGTGAAGGGGTTATGCAAATTTTGACTGATGCGGGCGCTACGATCTTGCCCAACAGTTGCGGTGCTTGTGCTGGGTATGGCGCGACATTTGAAGAGGGGGCCACCGTGATTTCCAGCACAGCGCGCAACTTTCAAGGCCGCATGGGCCCAGCCAGCGTGCAAGTGTATTTGGCCTCTCCATGGACCGTTGCGGCCAGCGCATTGCGCGGGCGCATCACAGATGTGCGCGAGGTATTGGAATGAACACGCAAGCGATTCTGTCGCAAGATCTGACATGGCGAAAAGTATGGCGCGTGGGCGCCAATGTAGACACCGATGCTTTGGCGCCCGGCGCTTACATGAAGCATGGCCTAGAGGTCATTGCCCTGCATTGTTTGGAGGCCTTGCGACCTGACTTTGCAAAAGGTGTGCAAGCTGGCGATGTGTTGGTGGCAGGACCTGATTTTGGCATCGGCTCTTCGCGGGAACAAGCTGCCGGCGTACTCAAGCATTTGGGCATTGCAGCGGTGATTGCACCTTCTTACAGCGGCTTGTTTTTCAGGAATTCTTTCAACTTGGGCCTGCTCCTTTTAACTTGTGAAGAAGCTGAAATTTTGCAAGAAAATGAACACGTTCAATGCTGGAAAAACCATGCCACACAGGCCCTGGTGCTCAAGGATGGTAGGCGTTTGGCCTGTGCGGACGTCCCCCCTTTTCTGAGTGACATGGTGCAAGCTGGGGGTTTGGTGAATTTACTCAAACAAAGAAAGCAAGGAACAAGTCATGCGTGAATCTGCGCACATCCAAAATTCAACGCCGAATCCAAGGCCCGTGGCCCAGGCCGCATTGGACCCGGTCACCTTGGCTGTTTTGAAAGGCCGCTTAGAACAAGTGGCCGATGAAATGGACGCCACGCTTTACAGAAGTGCGTTCAACCCCATCATTGCTGAGGCGCATGACGCATGCCACGGTTTGTACGATGCCATCAGCGGCGATACCTTGGTGCAAGGCAAGTCGGGCTTGCCCGTCTTTGTGGGTGCCATGGCTTTTGCCGTGCGCGCAGCAGCACGCGTGGCCACCACACGGGGGGGCATGCAAGACGGTGATATTTGGTTGTTCAACGACCCTTACGAAGGTGGCACGCACGCCAATGATTTCAAATTGGTGCGACCCTTTTTTCGGCAAGGCCAATTGTTTTGTTATTTGGCATCGGCTGCGCATTGGCATGATGTCGGCGGTGCAGTGCCTGGCAATTACAACCCTGCAGCCACCGAGTGCTGGCAAGAGGCGGTGCAAATTCCGCCCGTGCGCATCTTGCGCGCAGGTCTGTTGGACGAAGATGTCTTGGCCATACTGCGCGCCAACACACGCTTGCCAGACAGCTTGTGGGGCGACTTGAACGGTCAACTCGCCGCGCTGGAGTTGGGCGCACGCCGTTTGGATGGCTTGCTCGACGAATATGGAGACGCCGTGGTGGGCCAGGCCATGAGCGAATTGCGCCTGCGCGCTGTGCGCTTGATGCGCTCACACATCGGCCAGCTGCCCGATGGGCGTTACAGCTTTGAGGACATGCTTGACAACGATGGTGTGGTCGATCGGCCTTTATCCATAGCCCTGGACATGACGGTTGCGGGGGACCGTTTGACCTTGGATTTTTCTCGCAGTTCGCCCCAGTGCGCTGGGCCCGTGAACATTTCAAAAGCCACTGCGGTGGCTGCCTGTTACGTGGCCTTAAAGCATGTGTTTCCTGACGTGCCGGCCAACGCAGGTGTCTTGGATGCGGTGGACTTTGTGATTCCAGATGGGCTCGTGATCAGTGCTGCCAGGCCGCGCCCTGTGGGCGGTTACACAGAAACCATTTTGCGCATGATCGATGTGATCTTCAGCGCCACCGCCTTGGCCGACCCCAAACGGGCTGTGGCCCATGCCTATGGCACCATCAACGCCTTGTCGATTGCGGGGCACCGAAGCGATGCCAAGCGCCAAGGCCAGCGCTGGGTCATGTTCAGCTTTTTTGGTGGCGGGCACGGCGGCCACAGCGATGACGATGGCCTCTCGCACAGCAATGCTCCGATTTCAACAGCCACCATTCCACCCTTGGAAATTTTGGAAGCAGCCTATCCCGTTCGCTTCACGCAGTGGGCCTTGCGCCCTGACTCGGGCGGTGATGGTTTGCACCGAGGCGGCTTGGGCGCAATTTATGAAATTGAATTGCTCGAAGAGTCCGCAGAAGCCTTTATTTTTGGTGAACGCGGCAAGGCCTCGCCCAAAGGCATTGCGGGTGGAGATCAAGCCTTGCCCAATGTTTTCGAATATGAAAACGAGGGTGTGTGGAAAACACCGCCGATGGTCTCCAAGATGCTGGGCATTCATTTGAAAAAAGGAGAGCGTGTGCGATTGCAAACACCAGGCGGGGGCGGTTGGGGCCCTGCCTCCCAGCGCAGCGCACAAGCGCGTGCCCAAGATGTGCAGCAAGGCTACGTGAGTGCTGACAAAAACCAAAAGGCAAAAGCATGAACGCGCAGCAGCCTGGTTCAAAGCAAAACCCGACCCCGCATTGGGTGGTGGGCGTGGACGTGGGGGGCACTTTCACCGATCTGTTTGTGCTCGATGAAATCGCTGGGACTGCACGCATTGTCAAAGTGCCTTCGACCCGGGGTGAGGAATCACGCGGTTTCATGAATGGCATCCATCAAGTCACGCAAGGCGCCTCGGCCGCGGCGGTGGCTACCATCGTGCATGGCACCACGGTGGGCACCAATGCGTTGCTCGAGCGCAAGGTGGCACGCACCGGCATCATCACCACGCGCGGCTTTCGCGATGTGCTGGAAATGCGCCGCCGCGATCGCCCTCAGACCTGGGGTCTGCGCGGCAGTTTCACGCCCATCGTGCCGCGCCAGTTGCGCTTGGAAGTTGACGAGCGCGTGCTGGCCGATGGTCAAGTGCATACACCGGTGGACTTAGAACAAGTCAAACAACAGACTCAAGCCTTGTTGGACGCAGGTTGCGAGGCGGTTTGCGTTTTCTTCATCAACGCCTACGCCAACGCCAGCAACGAGCAAGCCGCAGTGGCTGCTGTACGCGCCTTGTGGCCCAATCCGCATGTGACTGCGGCCAGCGAAGTGTTGCCAGAAATTCGCGAGTTTGAACGCTGCTCCACAGCCACTTTGAATGCGGCTTTGCAGCCCGTGGTGGGCAGTTATTTGGCGCGCCTGGAAAACGATTTGCGCGAACAAGGTTTTGCCGGTGAATTGCTGATTGTGCAAAGCAACGGCGGCGTGATGTCACGGCAAACCGCTTGCGATGTGCCAGTGCGCACTGCCTTGTCTGGGCCGGCTGCAGGCGTCATGGCATGCGCTGCCATTGCGCGCGCTGCGGGCTTTCCCAATGTCATCACCGGTGACATTGGCGGCACCTCGTTTGATGTGTCCTTGGTGGCCAACGGGCAAGCTGCGCTGGCCGCGCAAACGTCGATTGAATTTGGTTTGGTGGTGCGCTCGCCCATGATCCAAATTGAAACCATTGGCGCTGGGGGCGGCTCGATCGCTTTGGTCGATGCCAGTGGCATGTTGCAAGTGGGGCCGGAGTCGGCTGGCAGTGTGCCCGGCCCGGCGTGTTATGCGCGCGGGAACACACGCCCCACCGTGACCGATGCCAATGTGCTGCTTGGCCGTATTGCAGCAGACCGCCCTTTGGGGGGTGGCTTGTTGCAAGCCATGGATGCAGCCTTGTCTGAGCAGGCTATACAAAGCCATATTGGCCAAGCACTGGGCCTTGAAACTTTGGCAGCAGCTGAAGCTATATTGACGGTGGCCAATGCCAAAATGGCAGGTGCTGTGCGCGTGGTCTCGATTGAAAAAGGGCACGACCCTCGCCAATTTGCCTACATGCCTTTTGGCGGTGGCGGAGGCTTGCATGTGTGCGCCATGATGCGCGAGGTCGGTGTGGCCACGGGCATCGTGCCGCGTTATCCGGGCGTGACATCGGCCTTGGGTTGTGTCATGGCTGACATGCGCCACGATGCGGTTCAAACCCTGAATCAAGCACTGCCTGATGTCAACTTCATCAATGTGCTCCAGCGCATTGACATCTTGTCTGAGGCTTGTCAAAAGCGCTTGGACTCGGCCGGTGTGCGTTTTATTGCCGTTGATGAAGTCATTGCGATGGACATGCTGTTCACAGGCCAAACCCACACCTTGCAAGTCACCGTGCAGCGTGAGCAATTGAGCCTAGAGGGTTTGGGCTTGGCCTTTAGCGCTGCCTATCAAGCCGCCTTTGGCCGTGTGCTCGAAGGCCCAGTCATTCGCTTGATGAATTTGCGGTATGCGCGAATTGGCCGCAGGCCCAAATTTGATTTGTCCTTGCTCGCGCCAAAGGGCCCCGGCAGCAGCAAGCCCTTGGGGTCGCAGCGCGTCTACCACCAAGGCAGGTGGTGGGATGCTGTGCGTTATGCGCGTCTGGATTTGCCTGTCGGCGCGCACATTCAAGGCCCGGCGATCTTGGAGCAGGCCGATACCACGGTGTGGTTAGAGCCAGGCTTTCAAGCCCGCGTGGATGAATTAGGAAATTTATTGGTGAGCTTGGATCCTTCTCTTTGAATGCAGGAGTGTTGTCACGTGTCTGAAAATACAAAACCCAATGAGAAGCAAGAGCGTGGCCAGCAGGCCGCGCATGTGGCGTTGATCATGGTTGATTTGCAAAATGATTTTTTGCACCCGAGTGGCGCTTATGCGCGCGGCAACACTGTCAGCGCGCAAGCCCTGCTGCTGCCCGAGCGGATTGCGCCCGTGGCACAAGCCCTCAAAGCGCAGGGCGGCATGGTGACCGCCAGTCAGTTCACCTTGTGGCCTGACGCCAAGGGGCAGCCCATGGTCTCAGCACACCTGAAAGAAAAACGTCCGTTTTTGCGACAAGGTGATTTTGCCCCTGGCAGCCACGGACAAGAGACCGTGGAGGCCGTTCGGCCTTGGGTCGATGTGCATGTTTGCAAAGTAGCCTACTCGGCTTTTTTCAACACACAATTAGATTGGATTTTGAAAAAAGCGGGCATTGATACCGTGGTCATTTGCGGCATTGTGACCAATGGCGGCGTGGCCAGCACTGCGCGAGATGCACATTTGCGTGACTATCACTTGAAGATTTTGAGCGATGGTTGCGCCGCTTTCAGCGATCTAGCCCACCAAGCAGCCTTGACGGACTTGGCCTCGATTGGCGAAGTGTTGACTTGCCAAGAATTCTTGACAACGCTGTCTGCTTGATCGACATGCTTTTGCCGCAAATTTTGTCAGCACAAAACCTGCAAGCCCAGTGGCACACGCCGGTGGTCATTGTGGGTGCAGGTGCTTGCGGATTGACAGCAGCATTGGCCTTGCACCGATTGGGTGTGGACTGTGTTGTGCTCGAGCGAGATGCACATCCCAGTGGTTCGAGCGCTTTGTCCTCAGGCTTTGTGCCGGCACCGGCCACGTTGGCGCAAAAGGCCTTGGGCATTGATGACAGTCCGACACTTTTTGCAAGCGACATTCAGGCCAAAGCTCATGGTCAAGCTGCACCGCAATTGGTTCACGCGTATTGTCAAACCATTGGCGCTGCGCTCGATGCGCTGCAAGTACATCACCAAATTCCTTGGCAAGTGTTAGATCAATTTTTGTACCCTGGCCACAGTGTGCATCGCATGCATGCGGTGCCAGAAAAAACGGGGCAAGCGTTGATGAACCGTTTGCTCGCCGCAGCCGAACGTGCCGGCGTGGTGATCTTGACGCAGGCATGTGTTACGCAACTGTATACAGAGTCACAGGGGCGAATTAGGGGTTTGGGTTCTGTGCGTCCTGATGGGCAGGTGGAGCAATTGTCTTGCGATGTTGTGATCTTGGCGTGCAACGGCTTTGGTGGCAACCCCGACATGGTGCAGCAGTATTTACCGCAGATGCACCATGCCCAATACGCCGGCCATGCAGGCAATGATGGCAGCGCTGTGGCTTGGGGCATGCAACTGGGCGCTGTTTTGGCCGACATGGGGGCCTACCAAGGTCATGGCGCGTGGGCCGTACCGCAAGGCTGTTTGATTTCTTGGGCCTTGATGATGCAAGGGGCTGTGCAAATCAATGCGCAAGGCGAGCGGTTTCATGATGAAACCCAAGGCTACTCTGAAGCTGCCGTTCAAGTGCTGGCCCAAGATGGCGGTCAGGCTTTTGTGTTGCTCGATGCGCCTTTGCTAGAGTTTGCTCAAGACTTCCCAGACTTTGTGCAAGCGCAAAAAGTGGGTGCCGTGCGCAGTGCGCAAAATCTGACCGAATTGGCCCAGCTGGTGGGGTGTCAAGCGCATGTACTGCAAAGCACTTTGAACCAAGTCAAGCCAGGCCCGGATGCATTGACAGGCCGAGTATTTCAGCGATCTTTGCAAGCCCCTTTTTACGCTGTGCGCGTGACGGGTGCCTTGTTTCATACGCAAGGTGGCTTGCTGACCGATGCGCACTGTCGCGTGCTCAAGGCCAAGGGTCAGCCCTTGCCCAACTTGTTTGCAGCGGGGGGCGCTGCAGGCGGCGTTTCAGGTGCTGAAGTTTGGGGTTATTTGTCAGGCAATGGTTTGCTCAGCGCCATTGCGGGTGGGCATATTGCCGCGCATTCTGCGGCGCAATTATGGGAAACATTGTGAACTCCAACAATCCAGCGCAAGTGACGCAAAACGCAGCCGATCAACCGACAATGGGCCAGCGCTTGAAGCAGCCCAAAGTATTGCTAGCCCCAGGTGTCTACGACGCCTTGAGCGCAGTGGTGGCAGAACAAGCTGGCTTTGAAGCTTTGTATTTGTCGGGTGCCTCGATCGCCTACACGCGCTTGGGGCGTTCAGACATTGGCTTGACCACCGCCACTGAAGTGGCGCAGACCTTGGCGCACATCACCGACCGTGTGCGCTTACCGGTGATCGTCGATGCCGATACTGGCTTTGGCAACGCCTTGAACACTCAGCGCACCGTGCGAGATTTTGAGCGCGCAGGCGCGAGCATGCTTCAAATTGAAGATCAAACTTTTCCCAAACGGTGTGGCCATTTGCAGGGCAAAGGGGTGGTGCCCGTGGTCGAGATGCAAGGCAAATTGCGCGCTGCCTTGGATGCGCGCCGCAGCGCCAGTACTTTGATTTTGGCGCGCACCGATGCCTTGGCAGTTGAGGGCTTTGAGGCCGCCATGGCGCGCGCTGAAGCGTATTTGGCCTGCGGCGTAGACGCGTTGTTCATTGAGGCCTTGCGCTCACCCGAGCAAATGAAAGCGGCTTGCGATCAATTTGCGCACCGCATCCCCTTGCTGGCCAACATGGTGGAGGGTGGTCAAACGCCCCTTCAAAGCGCCGACGCATTAGGCCAGTTGGGTTTTCGCATTGTGATTTTTCCAGGCGGTACGGCGCGGGCTGTCACGCACACTTTGCAAGGCTACTACGCCAGTTTGCGCCAGCATCAGACCACTGACCCTTGGCGCGCGCAGATGCTGGACTTTGATGGTTTGAACGCTGTGATTGACACCCCCGGCTTGTTGGCCCGAGGAAAACAGTACGATAGCGGTCTATGAATGCATTGAATGTTTTGGGCCACGCCTTGGTTCCCTGCTCGTATGACCCTTTGACCGGTTATTTTCGAGATGGTTGTTGCAACACAGACGAAGAAGACCACGGCACCCATGTGGTGTGCACGCGGGTCACGCAGGAGTTCTTGATTTTCTCGATGCAGTGCGGCAACGACTTGAGCACACCGCGACCTGAATACCGTTTCAAAGGGCTGAAAGCGGGTGACCGTTGGTGCTTGTGCGTGCTGCGCTGGAAGCAGGCATTGGACGCCGGCATGGCACCGCCCGTGGTCTTGGAGTCGACGCACCTAGTGGCCCTTGAAACAGTGACTTTGGAACAACTCAAAGCGCATGCCTGGGGACCTCTGCCTACTTGACGCAAAATCAACCCCGCGCCAAAGGCGCAGCCATATCTCATAGGAGCATCTGTCATGGGCGCACAGTGGAAAGCAAAGCACAAAGACTTGGCGGCAAATGCCAGGGGCCGCATTTTTGGAAAACTCTCCAAAGACATCATGATCGCAGCGCGCAATGGCGCTGATCCTGCCAGCAACGCCCGCCTGCGTTTGGTGGTTGAGCAGGCGCGCAAAGTCTCGATGCCCAAAGAGACGCTGGACCGTGCCATCAAAAAAGGTGCAGGTCTCACGGGCGAGACGGTGCATTTCGACCATGTGATTTACGAAGGCTTTGCGCCGCACCGCGTGCCCGTCATGGTCGAGTGTTTGACCGACAACGTCAACCGCACGGCGTCTGACATGCGCGTGCTGTTTCGCAAAGGTCAATTGGGCAGCGCCGGTTCTGTGTCTTGGGATTTTGACCATGTTGGGCTGCTCGAGGCTGAGCCTGCCAGTGCGGGCGCTGACCCTGAAATGGCCGCCATCGAAGCCGGTGCGCAAGATTTTGAGCCAGGCGAAGAAGTCGGCAGCACACTTTTCTTAACCGATCATGCCGACTTGGATTTGGTCAGCCGCGCCCTGCCTGCGCAAGGCTTCACGGTCTTGTCCGCCAAACTGGGCTATCGCCCCAAAAACCCGATCGACCCTGCCAGTTTGAGCCCTGCGGATTTAGAAGAAATTGAAGCCTTCTTGGCCAGCATCGATGCCAACGACGATGTGCAAAATGTTTTTGTGGGCTTGGCCGGATAGGCGCAAGCTCACAAGCCCAAGGAGGCAAACACAGCGTCCATGCGCGAAGATACGGCGGCCTCCATGTGCATGGGCTTGCCCCACTCACGCTGAGTTTCACCGGGCCATTTGTTCGTGGCGTCCAAACCCATTTTGCTGCCCAAACCGCTCACAGGGGAGGCAAAGTCCAGATAGTCCATGGGCGTGTTTTCCACCGTCATCGTGTCTCGCACAGGGTCCATGCGCGTGGTGATGGCCCAAATCACTTCTTGCCAATTGCGCACGTTGACATCGTCGTCCACCACCACGATGAACTTGGTGTACATGAACTGGCGCAGATGGCTCCACACCCCCATCATCACGCGCCTGGCGTGCCCAGGGTAAGACTTTTTAATCTGAACCACCGCCATGCGGTAACTGCAGGCTTCAGGTGGCAAATAAAAATCTGTGATCTCGGGAAACTGGCGCTGCAACAAGGGAATGAACAACTCATTCAAGGCCATGCCCAGCACCGCGGGTTCATCTGGCGGTTTGCCGGTGTAGGTGCTGTGGTAGATCGGATCGCGGCGCATGGTGATGCGATCGATGGTGAGCACCGGAAACTCGGCCACCTCGTTGTAGTAACCGGTGTGGTCGCCATACGGGCCCTCCATCGCGTGCTGCCATCCGCTGGCGTGCGAAGCATCGGGTTGAATATGGCCTTCGAGCACAATTTCAGCGCGCGCTGGCACTTGCAGCGGCACGCCCAAAGCAGGCGTGACCTGTGTACGAGCACCGCGCAGCAAGCCGGCAAATTGGTATTCAGACAAACTGTCGGGCACTGGCGTGACAGCACCCAGCAAGGTGGCTGGGTCTGCGCCCAAAGCCACTGCCACGGGAAAGGCTTGGCCAGGATTTTTTTGGCAATGCTCTTTGAAATCCAAAGCGCCGCCGCGATGGGCCAACCAGCGCATGATCACTTGATTGCGCGAGAGCACTTGTTGGCGGTAAATGCCTAAATTTTGGCGTGACTTGTGCGGCCCGCGGGTGATCACCAAGCCCCAAGTGATGAGAGGCGCCACATCACCCGGCCAGCAATGCTGAATCGGCAATTTGGCCAAGTCAACATCTTGGTCTTCCCAGATAATTTCTTGACAAGGCGCTGCCGATACCTCCTTGGGCGCCATGTTCCACAAAGTTTTAAGCAAGCCGCTCATGGCCACCATGTCTTTGACATTGTGCGGTGCTTGCGGCTCTTTCAAGTCTGCCAACAGGTCGCCAAATTGACGTATGGCAGTCAGATCGTTAACGCCCATGGCCCGCGCTACGCGTTCCGTGGTGCCAAACAAATTAGTCAACACCGGCATGGTGTGGCCTGTGGGTTTTTCAAATAACAAGGCTGGCCCACCGGCGTGCAAAACGCGCACGCTCAAGGCCGTCATTTCCAAATGGGGTGAGACCGGTTGTGAGATCCGAATCACTTGACTCGAGGTTTCGAGTTGTTTTAAAAAATCTCGCAAGTCTTGGTAAGACACGTCAGCCTTTTTTTCGTTGCATCCAGCGCGAGAGAAGCAAACGCGGGCTCCACTGCCGAGGATCGAGCACAGGCAACTCAATCGCGTCAATCGCGTTTTTCACCACCAGCCCCAACTCGGTATCGCCTTGCATGGACAAGCGGCGACTGAAGAACAAGGTGTCTGGATCTTGCTTGCGCTGAGCGAGCAACAAAAAGTCATGAGCGCTTGCACTGATCGTCAGGTCAGGCGCGTCTTGTGGTGCACTGGGCGCAAAGCGATCGCCAACCCAAGTAAAGTCAAAAGCCACGCGTGCATCACGCACTTCAATGCGCATTTTTTTGTGCAGCAGCAAAGCTCGCACATCGGACAGCAGGTGGCGCGTGAGCGCTAAATTCAAGGCTGTGACGAACATCACCGAGCCCGGATACACAGGCAAACGCGACAGGAAGGCGCCGATCGGGCGAGGCAATATATTCTCGGATGAATTGTGTGAATTGTTTGTAGGAGGGGAAGAGGAGTTCATGTCAGTCAGGCCACAAAAAGCAGCACAGTGAAAAAGTGGCAGATGCTGCCGGCCAGTACAAACAAGTGCCAAATGCCATGGCCATGGCGCACACGATGATCGGCGGCATAAAAAACAATGCCCAAGGTGTAGCAAGCGCCGCCGGCCAACAGCCCACCAAAGCCAGCAGGCGAGAGTGCGCGCCAAAGCGGCAGCAGGGCCACCAGCGCGAGCCACCCCATCAAGACGTACAAAACCATGGAGAAGGCGCGCGTGCGCTGTGTCAACCAAAGCTCTTGCACAATGCCCAGCAGGGCCAGACCCCAAATCACGCCAAACAAAGACCAGCCCCAAGCACCGCGCAGTGTGACCAGTGCAAAGGGCGTGTAGCTGCCGGCAATCAAGAGGTAAATGCTGCAGTGATCGAATTTTCGAAAGACTTTTTTGGCGCGTCCGCCCAAGCTGTGGTAGGCGCTCGAGCTGCTGTACAAAACAATCAGCATGGCGCCATAAATACTAAAGCTCACAATCTTCCAAGGGTCACCCAATTTTGAAGCTGTGACGACCAAGACAGCGGTGCCCAGCGCCGCCAGCACAGCACCCACCAAGTGGCTGATGCTGTTAAAGCGTTCACCGTAGATCATGTTGGCTTAAAGGCTTAAGGCCATCTCAAGGCCTGGTCGGCCGTGCCAATAACCGTTGCACGCTTGACCTGGCATGAGGGCTTGCATGTTGGCAATAGACGTTTGATTTTCGCAGCCAACTTGCCTGGCTGCATCAAATTGCGCAATGATCTGCGCCATGTGTTCGGATTGAGGACTCAAGCGCAGGACATCAACTTTCAAGGCCTGCAAGGAGGCCATGTCGCCCGCCAAATTGTAGACATGCTCTGATTGAGTTTGCGTGCCGTTGAGCACCAAAAATGCTTCTTGCTCACGTGTTTTGAGCAGCAAGCCATCCGGGTCTTTCAAGCAACTGAATTGGCAGTCGTCTTTGGGTAAATTGCAATGGCGTGCGGTAAAGCAGCGCGCAGAAAATGCCAAGGGCATGCGGCCATAGGCAAACACTTCAGTCTCTAATTGAGGCTCACGCCCAGCTTGCAAGATGGCCAGATCATTGGACTTCATCTCCAGCGGCATGACCCATCGGCTTGCGCCCAATTGCGTCATCCACTGCAATGAGGGCAGGTTGTACAAATTCAAATGTGGCCCGGCTACAAAGGGGTGTTTGCCCGCCAGACCTTGGACGGCGCCCATGTCGTTGGCCTCCACCTTGAACTGGCCGTTCTCACAAATTTTGTGCAACACACTCATATCGGCTGTTGACTCAATCAAAACTTGCGTTGAGAGCACGGCTTCTTTGCCGGCCGATTGGAGCATCTGCGCAATCTCCAGCCAATCGGCCAGGCGCAATTCATGGCGACGCGAACACACGGTTTCGCCCAAATAGACCACATCCAAGGGGGTGTTGGCCATGGCCTCGTAAAAAGCGAACACGGTTTCGCGGGGCCAGTAATACAGCAAGGGTCCAAGTGCAAGTTTCATGTGCTTTATTTCCAAGGCCGGTGGTAGGCGCCCAAGGTGTGCTGCTGGCCTTCGGCCACTTGGTCTAAGCTGGACATCCAAGCCGTTTTGGGGGCGTAGCGGTGCGGCATGGCCGTGCACGAATCAATGGCCTCGCGCCAGACTTGGGTGACCTGGGCCACGTAAGCGGGGCTGCGCTGTCGGCCTTCGATCTTGACGGCGCGAACGCCGATCTTCATCAACTGCGGCAGCAACTCCAAAGTGTTCAAACTGGTGGGCTCTTCAATGGCGTAGTAGTTGCGCTCTTCTTGCACATCAAAACGGCCTTTGCACAGGGTCGGGTAGCCAGCGTTTTCGCCGTTGGCATAGCGGTCAATCAGCACGCCGTTCAGACGCGACTCCAGCCCCTTGGGCGTTTCTTGCCAGCGCACCGCTTTGGCCGGTGAGCACACGCCGTGCGTGTTGGGCGACTCGCCTGTGACATACGACGACAGCGCACAGCGCCCCTCGACCATCACGCACAAACTGCCAAAACCAAAGACCTCAATCTCCACCGGTGTGCGGTCAATCACTTGGCGCACTTGCTCCATCGACAAGACGCGCGGCAAAATGGCCCGCACGATGCCAAACTGCGCTTGGTAAAAATTGATTGCTTGGGCGTTGGTGGCCGAGCCTTGGACCGACAAATGCAAACGCATGGCGGGGTGGTGTTGGGCGGCGTATTGCATCAAGCCGGGGTCGGCCAAGATCACAGCGTCCACCCCCAGATCGACCGCTTTGTCCATGGCCGAGCGCCAAGGTGCAGGGTTGCTCGCTTGGGGGTAGGTGTTCAGCGCCATGAACACTTTGCAGCCGCTTTGGTGGGCGTGCCGGATGCCCGCAGCAATGGCCGCTTCGTCAAAGTTCAAGCCCGCAAAATTGCGCGCATTGGTGGCATCGCGCAACCCCAAATAGACGCAATTGGCGCCGTTGTCCACAGCGGCTTTCAAGGCAGGCAGACTGCCAGCAGGGCAGACCAGTTCAAAAACAGGTGCACTCAAAACTGCCGCCTTTGCTTGCGCTGGGGCATTGGCGTTCATTGCATTCATAGGTGACAGATCCTTTGAGCGGCGCCCCAAATGGGGGCTGCTGCGAGTTCTGTACCTTAAGGTCTGACACCCATTTCAAACCTGATCTGGGTCAATAGACGGGCAAAAAATGGGCGCCAAGCCGCCCCGAAGAGCGACTTGGCGCCAAGCGCTTACTGCCAAGAAACGGCGGACATATCGTTGGCAAAAATTGGAGAGCTGGCCCATAAACCCTTGAGCCCTTTTTTGTACACCGCCGTGTTGGTGGCATTGAACACAAACACATTGACCGCGTCGTTGGCAATCATGCGCTGCATGTCGCCAAACAATTGTGTGCGTTCTTTGGCCGATGTGGCCGCTGAATGTTTGGCCGTCAAATCACGAAAGGGCTTGCTGTCGTAGCCCCAGTAATACTGGGTGTTGGCGTAGGCCATGTAGTCCAGTGGTTCCACATGGTTGATCACGGTCAGATCAAAGTTGCCTTTGAAAGCGCCGCCCAACCACTGGGCCCATTCAACGTTTTCAATTTTGGCGTTGATGCCCACCTTGGCCAGTTGAGCGGCCAAAATTTCGCCACCCTTGCGTGCATAAGGCGGAGGCGGCAGCGTCAAAGTCACATTCAAAGGTGTTTGAACGCCGGCCTCTTTGAGCAGGGCCTTGGCTTTTTCAGGGTCATAGGCATACAGACCGCTTAGCTCGACATAGCCCGCATCGGTGGGTGCCATGTGGCTGCCAATGGGTTTGGCCAAACCTTCAAAGACGCCGTCGATGAAGGCTTTTTTGTCGATCGCATGCGACAGTGCTCGGCGCACACGCACATCGTCAAATGGTTTTTTCTTGTTGTTGATGGTCATGATGCCTTTGCCTGCTGTGCTGCCCATCTCCACCACAAAGCGTTTGTCGCTTTGAAATTGTTTCAAACTCTGGGGCGACTGAAAACGCGGCATGCCATCAATGTCGCCGGCCAACATGGCGGCAACTTGGGCCGAAGAGTCGTTGATGAAACGGAAGGTGACCTTCTTGATTTTGATGGCGGCGGGGTCACGAAAGCCATCCCATTTCGACAAAGTAACGGCGGAGCCTTTGGCCCAATTCTCGAGCTTGTAGGGGCCTGTGCCAACAGGTTTACTGGCTGCGCCGGCCGCTGTATTGGGGTGCAAAATCACTGCAGTGTTCTCGCCCATGCGGAATAAAAAATTACCATCGGGGTTGTTCAGCACCAGCACCACGGTGTGCGAGTCGGGTGTGGCGATGTGGCTGATGTTGTTGAACACGGCGCCTTTGGCTTTGTTTGTGCTTTTCTCTTCTTTGGCACGGTCAAAGCTGAACTTCACAGCCGAAGCATCAAAGGCTGAGCCGTCTTGAAATTTCACGCCTTTGCGCAGTTTGAAGGTGAAGGCTTTGCCGTCGGCGTCCATTTTCCAGCTCTCGGCCAGCAACGGCGTGATCGAGCCGTCCACATTGATTTTGGTCAGCCCTTCCAAAATGTTGTAGTGAACAATCTCGCCAATGGCAGCGGCCGGTGCTGTGGTCGGATCCAAACTGGTGGGCTCCAAAATCATGCCCAGCACCACCGTGTCTTTGCGCGCTTGCGCTTGGGCCGCTGTGGCCAACAAGGCCGACGAGGCTACTGCGGCCGTGGCCAACATGGCCAAACAGCACTGGCCCATCCAGCGCTTTGAATTCGTGAGATTGTCCAACTTCATGTTTTCTCCTCTGGTAAAAATCAATGGTCTAGCCCTGGCACAGCAGCCAGCAAAGTTTGAGTGTAAGGGTGTTGGGGGTTATGGAAAATAGCTTGTGAACTGCCTTGCTCCAGCACCCGCCCTGACTGCAATACGAGCACATCGTCGCACATCAAGTTGACTACGGCAAGGTCATGGCTGACAAACAGGTAACTCAGGCCGTGGCGCTCTTGCAGGTCCATCATCAAATTAAGAACTTGCGCCTGAACCGAAACATCCAGGGCGCTGACCGGTTCATCGGCCACGATCAAGGCGGGGCGCGTGATCAAGGCCCGGGCGATGGCGATTCTTTGGCGCTGCCCACCTGAGAATTCATGCGGGTATTTGTCCAAATCCGCAGTGCGCAGGCCCACCTCGCTCAAGGCCATTTCAGCTCGTTCGCGCAGTGCCAGGCGGCTCAGGCGCAAGCCAGAGCTCGGGTCGGCCAAGCTTTGCAGGGGTTCGGTCACGATGGCGAGCACCTTTTGCCGTGGGTCGAGTGAGCCATAGGGGTCTTGAAACACCATTTGAAATGCACTGCGAGCAGCCCTGAGTTCATTGGAAGGCAGCAGGTTCAGGTCCATGCCGTTGAACAAAACTTGGCCTTCGCTGGGGCGCTCCAGCGCCATCACCAAACGCGCCAGCGTGGATTTGCCAGAGCCCGATTCACCCACAACGCCCAAGCTTTTGCCGGCCTCCAAAGTAAAGCTGACATCGCTCAAAGCTTGAAGACTTGCGGGGGGGGTGAAGAGTGAATCGCGCGGTAAGGTAAAGCGCTTTCCAAGGTGGCGCACTTGCAAAAGCGCAGGCAAGGCAGGGGAGGTGGTTGCAGGCAAGCTCACGCAGCCGCTCCTGCGTCAACAGGCACCTGAGTGGGCGTGCAATTTTCGGTGATCTGCCAGCGCGGACAACTGACCTCATGCGGGTGCAGGCTGGCCACGCGAGGCGTGAGCAGTTCGGGGTTGGGCCGCGTGGGGTGGCAAACGGGTGCGCTGATGGGGCAGCGGTCAGCAAATGCGCAGCCTGTGGGCAAGTTCACCATCTCTGGCACGCTGCCAGCGATCGTTGCCAAGCGGCTGCCGCGGGCCATGCCCAAACGTGGGCGGGCGGCAAACAGGCCGCGTGTATAGGGGTGCGCTCTTTGCGCAAACAACTCCTCGGTGGCAGCGCTCTCGACCACCGAGCCACCATACATCACCATCACGCGCTCCACCTGCTCGCGCATCAAACCCAGGTCATGGCTGATCAGCAGCAAGCCCATGCCGTCTTCTGCAACGAGTTGCCTAATCAGAGCCAATACTTCTTTTTGTACCGTCACATCCAGCGCTGTGGTGGGCTCATCGGCAATCAACAAATCAGGACCACAGGCCAGTGCGATGGCGATCATCACGCGTTGGCGTTGACCACCCGAGAGTTGATGTGGATAGGCCTCTAAGCGCTCTGGAGCGCGGGGCAACTGCACACGCTCGAGCAAGGCCAGTGCATGCGCTTTGGCCACGCGCAAGTCCATGTTTTGGTGCAAACGCAGAGGCTCTGCAATTTGTTTCCAGATCGGATGCACGGGGTTCAGCGCAGTCATGGGCTCTTGAAAAATCATGGCCATGCGCGCGCCGCGCATTTGGCACATCTCAGACTCGGGCATGCCCACCAAAGAAGTGCCATTGAAGATCATCGTGCCCGCAACTTGCGCCCGCTCTGGCAACAGACCCATGATGGCCAAAGCGGTCAGAGACTTGCCGCAACCACTCTCGCCAATCAAGCCCAAAGTCTGCCCGCGTTCCATGCGCAAATTCACCCCTCGCAAAGCTTGCACCCAACCGTGTGCAGTTTGAAGGGTGACGCGCAAATCGCGCACGTCCAGTAAGGGGGTGCAAGAGGGTGTGGACATGTGATCTTTAGCGTTGACGTGCCAAACGTGGGTCCATCAAATCGCGCAAGCCATCGCCCATCAAATTCAAGCCCAGCACTGCCAATGCAATGGCCACGCCCGGGTACACCGCCAGCATCGGGGCTTGGAACATTTGCGATTGCGCTTCGTTGAGCATGCGGCCCCAGCTGGGCTGGGGCGGCTGCGTTCCCAAGCCCAAATAAGACAGCGCCGCCTCGGCCAAAATGGCAATCGCAAACTGAACAGTGGCTTGCACGATCAGAACGCTGGCAATGTTGGGCAGCACATGCTCCAGTGTGATTTCAAATTGATTTTTACCGGCAGCGCGCGCTGCTGTGGTGAAGTCGCGTGACCAAATCGCATTGGCTGCGCCCCGGGTGATGCGCGCAAACACCGGAATGTTGAAAATGCCAATGGCCACAATGCTCACCACCAAACCCGGCCCGTAAATCGAAGTCAACATGATGGCTGACAACAAAGCTGGAAATGCAAACGTGAAGTCGGCTGCGCGCATCACAAATTCTTCAACCCAGGCACCGCGCGCCGCCGCCAACAAACCCAAGGGCACCCCTACGCCAAGGCCAATGCCCACCGCAATAAATCCCACCAGCAATGAGCTTTGACTGCCCACCAACAGCAGGCTGGCAATGTCGCGTCCCAGGCTGTCAGTGCCAAACCAATGGGCGCTGCTGGGCGCTGCCAATTTGTTGGGAATATCGATCTCAGCCACCGGATAAGGGGTGCCAAAAAGTGACAAGATCGCACAGGCCACCATCAGCAAAACCATGATGCCGCCAATCACAAAGCTGGGGTGGCGCAAAGCGCGCTGAACATTCAAAGTCATGCGTCTATGGCCCTGGCGCAGTGCGTGCGCTATTTTTCAGGCGCGGGTCGATCCATGCATACAGCAGATCGATGACAAAGTTAATCAAGATCACCAGCGCTGACAAGAGCATCACCACATCGCGCACCACGATCAAATCACGGTTGGCAATGGCTTGAAAAATCAAACGCCCAATGCCGGGCAACACAAACACGTTTTCAATCACGATGGCGCTGGTGATCAGGTTGCCAAACTGCAAGCCCATGACCGTGATCACGGTGATCATGGCGTTGCGCAGCACATGGCCCCACAGCACTTGGCGCTTGGACAAGCCCTTGGCCCTTGCCGTTCGCACATAGTCCTCACGCAGGCTGTCCAAAATGGCCGAGCGCGTGACGCGCGCCAAAATCGCAGTCTGAACTGCAGCCAAGGCGGCGGCTGGTAAAAGCAGCGCCTGAATGCCGCTCCACACCCCCCCGCCAGCTTCCTCAGACCAGCCCGGAAAGCCGCCCGCACTGACCCATTGCAAATGCACCGCAAACAAAAGGATCAATAAAATAGCGAGCCAAAAATTAGGCACTGCCAACCCCAGTTGACTCAATGTCATCACGCCCACATCGCCCGCTCGGTTTTGCTGAGAGGCTGCATAAATACCCAAGCTCAAAGCCATGGCCACCGTCAAGCCCATGGCCATGACTGCCAATGGCAAGCTCACTTGCAAGCGCTCTGCCATCAATTCGGCGGTGGGAGTGTCGTAGGAAATGCTCATGCCCGTTTGACCGTGGAGCATGTCGCCTGTCCACTTCAAATAACGACTCAAAGCGGGTTGGTTCAAGCCCAGTTTTTCTTCCATCGCTGCCAAAGAGTCGGCGGTGGCGGTCTCGCCCAAAATCACTTGAGCGGCATTGCCTGGCAGCAGTTCAAGCACAGCAAAGACAATCAGCGAGGTCACCGCCAAGGTCATTAAAAAAACGCCAAATTTTTTGAGGATAAATAGTGGCACGCGGTATCCTAGGACTCACGACTGTCTGGGCATGGAGGATCAAATGGCATTTCAGAACATTGTAAACACCCAAGGGGGCTCCCTAGTGGATGTGCAGGGCCTGTTGGTGGGCCAGTACACACTGCCCACGCGCCTGACGGGCTGCTCGGTTGTGCTGGCGCCTGAAGCTGCCGTTGGGGCAGTGGATGTTCGCGGCGCAGCACCCGGCACGCGTGAGACCGATTTGCTCGACCCGGCCAATTTGGTCGACAAAGTGCATGCGATCGTGCTGTGTGGGGGCAGTGCATTTGGCCTGGACGCGGCCAGTGGCGTGATGCGCTGGCTGGATGAAAAAGGCATTGGGTTTCAGACCGGCTACGGCTGTGTGCCGATCGTTCCAGCGGCCGTCTTGTTTGATTTGCCCATGGTCCGCTCAGGTGACGATCCTCTGGCCAGGCCCGATGCGCAGGCAGGTTACGCCGCCTGCTTAGCCGCTAGCAGCCATGCCCCCGAGTCAGGCAACGTGGGCGCAGGTGCAGGCGCCGCCGTGGGCAAACTGTTTGGCCTTGAGCGCGCCATGAAAGGCGGCATCGGTCACGCCAGTGTGCGGGTAGGCCCTTGGGTGGTGGCAGCCATGGTCGCTTGCAATGCCGTGGGCGATGTGATCGACCCCGCAACAGGCCAAGTCATAGCCGGTGCGCGCACGGTAGACGGCAAAACACTTCTGAATACACAACAAGCCTTGCTGGGAGGCGTGACAAGCACGCGCCCCATGGCTGGCACCAACACCACCATTGGCGTGGTGGCCACCAACGCCACTTTGAACAAAGCCCAAGCCAAGCGCTTGGCGATGAGCGCGCACGATGGTCTGGCGCGCAGCATTCGGCCTGCGCACACCACGCTGGATGGTGACACTTTGTTTGCCTTGGCCAGCTGCGCCTACAAGCAAGAGCCTGACCTGATGCTGCTGACGGTCATGGCAGCCCATGCCACGGCCTGTGCCACGGTCAACGCCATCTTGCAGGCCCAAGGCGTTGAGACTTTGAAGGGGTATTTGCCTGCAGCCAAAGCCTTTCATGAATTGCAGAAACAGAAGTTAAACTGAGGCCATTCAAAAATAAGAGGCAGCATGTTCACCACATTGAGCCGATGGGCAGAGCCACCTTCTTTCCCAGGTGATGAGGAGAAAACGCAGAATGCGAGTTTGTGCAACCAAGCCATCTTGCTGAGCCTGCTTTTTTCGGTCGTGATGATCGCCACAGGCTTGCTGGGCCAGAATGTTGCCAGCAGAACCTTGGCCATTGGAGGCTTATGGGTGGTTGTGCTGCTAGTGATGTGGCGCATGTCGCACAGCGTCTACCAACCCCTTGTTGCACCGGCGCTGGCGGGCCTCTTTTTTGCCTTTTTAACGGCCGTGAACATCAGCCAAGGAAGCATCCGAACACCGAGCGCCTCGTTTTATGTGTTTTGGGTGATCATGGTGGGCCTGCTTTACAAGAAAAAAGGCATTGTGCTGGCCACTGTCTTCAGTTCTCTGGCAGTGCTGGGCCTGATCTTGGCAGAAAACGCGGGCCTGTTGCCCCTGCTGAACTACAGTGTGGGCGTGACGCAATGGGCTGCCTATACGTTTTTATTTGCCATCACAAGCAGTGCGGTGCTTCACACACAAAAAATCATCCTCCAATCTTTGAGCCGTGCTGAAATTGAAATCGAGCAGCGCAAGCATATAGAGAAAAGCTTGCGCCTGAGCGAGTACCGACTTCGCCTGGTCTCAGACAACGCCAAGGATGTGATTTGGGTCATGGCACCCGACGGCAAAATTACCTTTGTCAGTGCCGCTGTCCTGGCTCTGCGCGGCTACACGCCAGCCGAGGCTATCGCGCAAACACTCGATCAAATCCTCACGCCCGCATCTCAAGCCATCAGCCTGGCCTACTTCGTCCAGCTGCATGCCGACATGGCGGCGGGACGCCCAGCACAAAATTTCAGAGGCGAGTTGGAGTACCTGTGCAAAGACGGCTCCACCGTCTGGACCGATGTCGTCTCCTGCCCCATTGTGAATGAGCAAGGCATGGTGGAAATTTTGGGCATGTCGCGCGATATTTCAGAGCATAAAAAACGCCAAATCGATTTGGAAAATGAAGGGCAAAGGTTAACCGATCAGTTGGTTCAACTCGATCGCCAGCGCAGCCTGGGTCAGATGTCTGCTGCTCTTGGACACGAGCTGAACCAACCGTTGACGGCCATCATGTCCAATGCCCAGGTGATACAGCGCGGCATGCAAACGGGCCGGTTGGAGCCCGTGCAGATCGAAGAATTTCTGAATCGGATTGTGCAAAACACCCGAAGGGCCAGTGACATCATTGAGAGGATACGCAACTTCATCCGGCCCTCTCAATCGGTCAAAGTTGCGGTGGATTTGCACGGCTTGGTGCATGACATTTTGGCCATGATTGCGCTTGAAGCAATTCAGCACAAAGTCAAGCTCAAGTTTGCACAAGCCCCAGGCCCATTTTGGGTACAAGGCGATGCGATTCAGCTCTCACAGGTCATACTGAATATTTTTCGCAATGCCATGCAAGCGCTTGAACAGGTTGAGCTGCGCGAAATTGATATTCAAATCAAGCAAACCAAAGAGCATGTTGAGTTGTCCATCACAGACACAGGCCCTGGGCTGTTGCCAGAACATGTGGGTAAAGTAGGCACGGCTTTTTTCAGTACCAAAGCCAATGGTTTGGGCATGGGCTTGTCCATTTCCCGTGACATCATCGGCATGCACCACGGAACCATGAACCTGAGCAATGCCGACAACGCAGGGCTGCGCGTGACGATCACCTTGCCGGCCATGCCGTAGGCCTGCACGGTTCGGTCAAACTTGATTCAAAGATCGGCGTTGGCTGTCAGTCGAACCAAATCGGCAACGGTTTGAACATTGAGTTTTTCCATGGCCTGCTGCCGATGCAGTTTGACGGTGCGAAGCGCAATGCCCAACTGATCCGCAATCTGTTGGTTGATATGTCCACGCACCACAAGGCGCGCAACCTCGCGCTCGCGTGGGCTTAGCGAGCACACCATTTTTGCCAAACCTGTTTGCTGCGCTGCAAGCTGTTGCCGCTGTGAGCTCACGCCCAGCGCATGCGCAACAGCCTTTAAAAGCCTATCTGCCTCAATCGGCTTGAGCAAAAAATCCAGTGCACCCGCCCGAAAAGCGCTCACCGCTTCGGGCGCGCCACTGTCTCCACTCATCAGCAGCAAAGGCGTGTTGTCGCTTGCCGAGAGTTTTTGTTGCAGTTCCAGGCCGCCCAGTTCGGGCATCTTGACATCACACAAGACGCAGCAAGGACCCGGAAACTGCGCACGATGCAAAGCCAGCGTCTGCAAATAACTTTGCGCACTGTCGTGCTGCTCGCAGGCGTAGCCTTCCAAGCTCAGCAAAGCATCTAAGGCAGCCAAAATTTGCGGGTCATCGTCAATCAAAACGACACGCCCTAAAGCGCAGCGTGCAGCCAGTCTTTCATCTTCGACGGTGATCACCCTTCGAAGTTTGGCAGATTGGAAAGTGGTGGGGTTCATCGTTCATCGCGCTGGGCTAAGACCGTCAGATTGTGTGCCGTTGGAAACAAGGTTTGCTCAAGCTTACCGAGTTCGAATGGTTTTTGCAAACAGGCGATGCCCTTGGGGGCTGTGCCATAAGCACGCCTGGCCTCCTCGTTCAGGGCTGTGATGATCACGATCGGCAATTGGGGGTGCATCACACGCATGCATTGGGCCAACTCAAAGCCAGACATGCCAGGCAAGTTCAAATCGAAAACCGCACCTACCATGGTGGAATTGGCTGAATTAGCAGAGCAACCGGTGTGACTCAAGTCCTCCGCTTCGTCTACCAGATAAGCCAGCAGGCCCTCTCCTGAGCTGTACTGCATGATGCAATAGTCACTCAACTCGAACCAAGCGCCCAGGGCTTGGCCAATTTGCAAGTCATCGTCCACAATCAAAATTCTTCTTTGAGCAGCGCTGGGTTGGATGGCAAATGGTTTTGTCAACTGCTGGTATTTTTCGTCAACCATAAGGCTTAAACACTTCTTTGAATTTCAGTTGCTTGTGTGGGGATGTGGTTTTGTAAAAAATTCAGCAACTTCAGGCCCACTTGCGCTTTGATGGTGGGGCTGTAAAACAGACTGGTGCCCCCGCCTTCCAGTTGCGTCAGTTGCGCAACCGAAATCGCTGTGAATCGAGCCAAGCGCGTGACGTCCCAGCCCGTTTCACTGCGCAAGGCTTTGAGATTTTCTGCGTCAGCAGCATTCCAGTGCAGGCTCATGCGGGGCTCGACTTTCTGCCAAAAGCACAATTTTTCCTTGATCAGCCGTGATGCTAGCTATCGCAAGCGCATAAACAATAGCCCCAAGGGGCAAAAAATTCAATGAGGATGCTCAAACAATGGCCAATGCCGCTGGCCCCGTCACCTCTGCCGCGGATCCAGTGCATCACGCAAACCATCGCCAAACAAATTGAACGACAGCACCAGCAGGAAGATTGACAGGCCTGGCCAAATCGCCATCCAAGGCGCTTGCTCAATGAAGTTCTTGGCGGTGTTGAGCATGCTGCCCCAACTGGGCGCAGGTGGTTGCTGGCCCAATCCTAAGAAAGACAAGCTGGCTTCGGCAATCACAGCCGCTGCAATGGCCAAGGTCGCTTGCACCATCAAAGGCGGCAAGATGTTGGGCAGGATGTGACGCAGGGCAATGCGCCACGGTGGGTTGCCCACTGCGCGCGCGGCCTCAATGAAGTCTTCCACTTTGATTTGAAGCACTTGTCCGCGCGTCAGGCGCACAAAAACAGGCGCAGCCGAGATGCCAATGGCCACCATGGCATTGGTCAAACTGGGGCCTAAAAATGCGGCCAAGGCAATGGCCAAAATCAAAAATGGACAAGCCAAAAATGCATCTGTGATGCGCGAGATCACACCATCGACCCAGCCGCCCATGAAGCCTGCAAGCAGGCCAATGGGCACGCCGATCAGCAATGAGATGCTGACCGATATCACGCCCGCCATCAAAGACGCTTGTGTGCCCCAAATCACGCGCGAGAACACATCGCGCCCGATCTCGTCGGTGCCAAACCAATGCGCTGCGCTAGGGGCTTTGCGAATCGCCCCCCAACTGGTGGCAATCGGGTCTTGCGGCGCAATGAACTGCGCAAACACGGCCAAAATCACAAAGCTCAGAACCACGGTCAAGCCCAGCAGGGCGCTGGGCCGGCGGCGAAGGCGCAACCACGCGGTGTAGGCTGGTTTATTGCTCATCGACGCAGCCTCGGGTTGACCCAAAAGTAAGCCATGTCGGCCAACAAATTCAAGCTGATGTAAGTGGTGGCTGTGAACAAGACCACGCCTTGCACCACGGCGTAGTCGCGGTTGAACACGGCGTCCAAAATCAACTTGCCAAACCCTGGAATGGTAAAAACTTGCTCGGTCAATACGGCACCTGACAGCAAGGTTCCCAGCTCCAGCGCCCCCAAAGTGATGATGGGCGTCAGCGCATTGCGAAGTGCATGCTTGAGCACCACGGTGCGTTCGTTCAGGCCCTTGGCTCGGGCCGTTCGCACGTAGTCGGACTGCATGACTTGCAACATGGCGCTGCGCGTGTGGCGCATCAGCACAGCGGCTATCGCATTGCCCAGCACGAAGGCGGGCATGATCATGCTGGCCAAGTTGGCTTTGAGATCTTCAAAGGGGCTGACGTAGCCCGAAGCAGGCAGCCACCCCAAGTGCACAGAGAACAACATGATCATCAAAATTCCCAACCAAAAGTTGGGTGTGGACAAGCCCCACAGTGCAAACACATTGGCTGCGTAATCCCAAAATTTGCCGCGCCCAACGGCCGATGCAATGCCAGCTGGAATGCCAATGATCACCGCCACGCACATGGCTAAAAAAGCCAACTCTGCGGTGACCGGTAATTTTTGCAAGATCAAAGTCAATACGGGCGACTGCGTTCGCACCGACTCACCAAAATCGCCCTGCAATACCCCAGCCACCCAATAGCCATAGCGCACTGGCAAGGGTTCGTCCAAATGCAACTTGGCCGTCAGGTAGGCCACCACGTTGGGGTCTTGCTCTTCACCCGCCAAAATTTTGGCGGGGTCGCCGGGCAACAGTTGCTGCAAGCCGAAGATCAGCATCGAGACCAACACCAAGGTTGGCAGGATGGCTGCTAAGCGCTTGAGCAAGTAGTCGGTCATGGCGCCATTTTCAGGCCCGTCACGCGCAGCAGCCCATCAGGCACGTTGCGCACGCCGGCCAGTTTGCCGTTGTAGGCCCACAGCCAATTGCGGTGATAGAGGTAAATCACAGGGCGCTCTTTGAGCACTTGCGCCGAGATTTGTTCCATGATTTTTTTGCGCTTGACCGGGTCACGCTCTGCACGCGATTGGTTCATGAGCGCATCGGTCTCGGCGCTACAGTAGCCCGCATAGTTCAGGGGCTGTTTGCAGCCGTGAAAGCTGAACATGTTGCCATCGGGGTCAGGCCGGCCACTCCAAGACAGCACGTAGGCTTCAAAGTCGCCTTTGTCGGCCATGTTCAAAGAGGTGGCAAATTCCGTAGTTTGAATTTTCACATCAAAGCCGGCCTCACGCGACATGGCTTGAATCACCACGGCCAGGCGCTGCGCGTCCGAGGCTGTGGTGGTCACGAGTGTGAAACTGGGTTTGACCACGCCGGCCTCTTTGAGCAAAGCCTTGGCTTTTTCAACGTCGCGTTTGGGCATGGGCACGTTCTTGGCATAAAACGCATTGGTGGGGGCCACCCATTGGTTGCCTACCAGAGCTTCGTTGTCCATCACCACTTGGGCCAAACCTTGACGGTCCAGAGACAACTCAAAGGCTTCACGCACCCGGGCATCGCGGCCCAATGGGTTTTTCTTGGCTTGCTCACTTTTCCCAACGTTGATGGTGATGCCTTGATAGCCAATTTCAGTGATGCGCGAGACCTTGTATTTTTTGTCCTTCATCAAGTTCTCCACATCGTTGGAGGCCATGCGCTCAATGAAATCGAGTTGACCCGATTTCAAATTGGCCAAGCGCACCGTGGCGTCCGGAATGGGGGTGTAGACAACCTTGTCGAAATGGACGGCGTCTTTGTTCCAGTAGTTGGAAAACTTCTCCAGCACGATGCGGTCTTGCGCAACGCGCTCGGCAAATTTAAAAGGGCCTGAACACACGGGGTTGCTGCCAAATTTGTCGCCCGCTGCCTGCGCTGCTTTGGGTGAAACCATCATGCCTGCGCGGTCAGTCAACTGCGCGAGCAATGGTGCAAAAGGAGCGCTCAAATTCAATCGCACTGTAGAAGGGTCAATGACGTCAACGCTGGTGACTGGAGCCAATTCACCACGGCGGTTGGAGCCGGCCATGTTTTTGTGGCGCTCAATATTGAACTTGACTGCTGCTGCGTCGAGCTTTTCGCCATCATGAAACGTCACGCCTTGGCGAATTTTCAAGGTCAGCGCTTTGCTGTCGGCCGACCACTCATAGCTCGCGGCCAATTGCGGCAGGATGTTGAGCTTCTCGTCAATGTCAAACAACTTGTCGCACAAGGCGGAAAAAACAATGCGTCCGACAAAACTTCGCGCCAGTGTCGGGTCTAGTACATCAGGGTCTTCGGCCAGGCCCACGCGCAGAGTCTGCGCATTCAACAAGGCTGGGCTCAAAGCCATCAGCGCCAGCGCTGAAATCAGCCAATATTTTTTCGGTTTGAACAACATAAAAATTCTCCAATCAATGAAAGAACAAAAAACTCAAGGTGTTTGCACAAAGGCAGACTGCAGTTGTAACAAATGTTGGGCGTTTGCGCTTGGGGGCGGCGCAAAAGAAAGATGGGCGGGCGCTGGCAAATCACGCCAAAAATGGCAAGCAATCGCATGCCCTTGATTTTCCAATAAGGCAGGCACCTCTTGTGCGCAGCGCGCCTTGGCATGCGGGCACCGGGTGTGAAAGTGACAGCCCGTTGGCGGGTTTAATGGGCTGGGTACATCACCCCCGAGCAAGCTGCGCTGGGTTGGCAAGCCCGGGTTGGGCCGAGGAATGGCGCTGAGCAAGGCTTGCGTGTAGGGGTGACTGGGCCGCTCAAACAATTGATCTTTGTCTGCCAGTTCCACCACGCGCCCCAGGTACATCACTGCCACTCGGTGCGAAATGTGTTTGACCACCGCCAAATCATGGGCAATGAACAAATAAGCCAAGCCTAAGCGGCGCTGCAAGTCTTGCAGCAAGTTCACCACTTGCGCTTGCACCGAGACATCCAAAGCAGACACCGCTTCGTCGCACACAATCAACTGGGGCTCAACAGCCAAGGCCCTTGCTATGCCAATGCGTTGGCGCTGGCCACCCGAGAATTCATGCGGGTAGCGCTGTGCGTGCTCAGGCGCCAAGCCAACTGTTTGCAGCAACTCTTGCACGCGCTGCGCGTGCCGCCCCATGTGCAATTGGTGCAGCTGCAGTGGCTCGCTCAAGCATTGAGACACCGTCATGCGCGGGTTCAGCGATGAGAACGGGTCTTGAAAAATGATTTGCATGCCTTTGCGCTGAGCTCGCAGTTGCGCCGCTGACAGCTGAGCTAAATCTTGACCTGCAAAGGTCACTCTGCCCAAAGTGGGTTCAATCAAGCGCAGCACCAAACGCCCCAGCGTGGATTTTCCGCAGCCCGACTCACCCACCACGCCCAAGGTCTCTCCAGCGCGAAGGCTCAAATCAATGCCGTCAACGGCATGCACAGCAGCTTGCGTGCGGCCCAGCCAACCCCGGTTCACGGGGAAGTGTTTCACCAAGCCTTGGACTTGGAGTAAAGGTGTTTCAGTGCTTGGCATAGGGCATCAAAATGTCTGCCTTCAAGGGCGCACGCAAACACGCGCTCCAATGGCCCTGCGTTAAATCACGCAGCTGGGGTTTTTCGGTTTTGCATCTGTCTTGAACAAAGGGGCAGCGCTGTGCAAAGGCACAGCCCTGTGGCCTGTGCAGGGGGTTAGGTACTTGACCTTCAATCGAAGCCAGACGTTCTTGCTGTGCATCTAAGCGCGCAATCGAGCCAAGCAAACCGACTGTATAGGGGTGCTGCGGCGTGTCAAACAAAGCTTGCACTGGTGCTTGCTCGACCACTTGTCCGGCATACATGACCACCACTTGGTCGGCCATTTCAGCCACCACACCCAAATCATGGGTGATCAAAATGATGGCGGTGTCCGTTTCTTTTTGCAAACTGCGCATCAAGTCCAAAATTTGCGCTTGAATCGTTACGTCCAAGGCCGTGGTGGGCTCATCAGCGATCAAGAGTTGAGGCTCGCAAGAAAGCGCCATGGCAATCATCACACGCTGGCGCATGCCGCCAGACAGTTGGTGCGGATAGTCGTCCATGCGTTTTTCTGGGGCTGGTATGCGCACTTTTTGCAGCATCTCTAAAGCGCGCGCTTGTGCTTGCACGTGGTTCAAGGGGCGGTGACGCATGAGGCCTTCGACAATTTGCTCGCCAACCGTGAAGGCCGGATTGAGCGAGGTCATGGGCTCTTGAAAAATCATGGCCATGCGGTTGCCGCGCAAGTTTTGCAATGTGCTTTGCGCTGCGCCCACAAGCTCTTGCCCTTCAAATTGAATCGAGCCGCCGCGAATGCTGCCTGCCGGCTTGGCAAGCAAGCCCATGATGGACAGCGATGTCACGCTTTTGCCGCAGCCCGACTCGCCCACAATGGCCAGAGTTTGGCCAGCTTGCACGCTGAAACTCACGCCGTCCACGGCGGCCAATTCGCCGTCGTCGGTGTCAAAACTGGTGCGCAGATCACGCACTTGAAGAATGTGGGTCATGCCTTGGGCGCTGTGCTCATGGCTTGAGCCGGGCTTGGTGAAAGCGTTCAATCTGCGCTTCAATCAGGCTGCGGTCGGTCAAGCCCACGGGGTTGTGGCGTCCTGGCAAGCAGGTTAAAAAAGGCTGAAAGCGCTCTAAGCTTTTTTCAAGCAAACGCTTTAATTCAAGCACGGGCTCGGCATGATCGTCAACGCGCAAATCCAGTTGCAAATAGTCTTCATCGGCCTGAATTTTCAGAGCCGCTGATTGCTTGCCGCGCTTGTCACCGCCGGCATCTTCTCCGGCCTGCAGGGCTTGCAGCAAACGCTCAGCCAAAGGTGCGCCCGCGGCGGCTTGAAAGGCGCGTGCGGTTTCTTCCAGCACTTGGGGGCCGGCCAGCATGTTGCCCGCAATACTGAAATCATCGCCCGCCATGTGCCCGCACCAGTCAATGCAAGCGGTGCCCGTGTGCGCAACAGGCAAGCCCTGTGCGGGCAGCAGATGCACTTGGCGTTGCGCTCGCCCTTCGTCTGTGAGCAGCAGTTCATGCATGACTTGGGCCGCGCTCAAGCCGCTTTGCATCAGTTGCAAGCCCAGCGGGCCAAACAACGGGTTCATGAGAGCTTGGGTTGACAGTGCACCCACACCGCGCTGTGTGTGCACGCACAATGCGCCTACGGCAAAAAAGCGTGATGCAATGGCCACGCCAAATTGGCCATCGGGTGTGCGCGCAAGAATAGACCATGTCATGAGTGAAGCTCAACTTTCAAGCGGGGAAACTCCTTGCTGCGCAGCTAACGCAACTGTGTGATTAAATCACGCTTGCCCTTCATGCCCTGTGCGCTGTGTTATCAGACCTCGCCGTGCTATTCTTATCTTTCGATCATGATTGGAAAACCCAACTGTCTTGTCCTATGCGGACTGAGTGCATTGTTTGTGCAGGCCAGCGCATGGGCCGCGCAAGTCAGCGTGGCGGTGGCTGCCAATTTTGCAGCGCCTGCGCAAATGCTTGCAGCAGAATTTGCCCGCACAACAGGGCATAAAGCGGTTGTTTCTGTGGGGTCCAGCGGAAAGATCTACGCTCAAATTAAGAATGCTGCGCCCTATGATTTTTTCATGTCGGCAGATGCGCAAACCCCTGCCAAGTTAGAAAGCGAAGGCTGGGCTGTGGTGGGCTCAGGTTTTACTTATGCCACTGGGCGTTTGGTGCTCTGGAGCATGAACCCCCAACTCGTGGACCCCGAGGGCGCAGTCTTGCGCCTTGGCGGCCACATCAAGTTTGACAAAATTGCGCTGGCCGACCCCAAGCTGGCCCCTTATGGTTTGGCGGCCGAACAAGTCATGCAAAAGCTAGGTGTCTACGAGCTCCTCAAAAGCAAATTCGTGCACGGCGAGAACATCGCCCAGACCTACCAGTTTGTGGCCACACAAAATGCTCAAATTGGCTTTGTGGCTTTGTCTCAAGTCTGGCTCCAGGGCCGTTTGAAAGAAGGCTCGGCATGGCAGGTGCCAAGCCACCTGCACAGCCCCATCAGGCAAGATGCGATCATGTTGAAAAAAGCCAAAGAAAATCCCGCTGCTGCAGCTTGGGCTGCATTCATTCAAACCGAGAAAGCCAAAGTGATCATTCGCAATTTCGGGTATGAAAGCTGAGCTATGTTGTTAACTCCTGAATCTTGGCAAGCCATTGCCCTGACCTTGAAGTTGGCGGGCCTGACCACCCTGGCGTTGCTGCTCATTGCAACGCCGCTGGCTTGGTGGTTGGCGCAAACTTCTTCACGTTGGCGCGCGCCCATCACAGCCTTGGTGACTTTGCCCTTGGTCTTGCCTCCCACAGTATTAGGCTTTTATTTGTTGGTGTTGATGGGCCCCAATGGCCCTTTGGGCCAACTGACTCAGGCCTTGGGCTGGGGCGTTTTGTCGTTCACATTCACGGGCTTGTTGATCGGATCGATTTTTTTCTCCTTGCCATTTTCAGTGCAACCTTTGCAGCACGCCTTTCAAGCCATGGGCGCGCGGCCTATGGAAGTGGCTGCGACTTTGCGTGCCAGCCCGTGGGATGCATTTTTCAGCGTGGCCTTGCCCATGGCCAGGCCCAGCATGCTCACAGCAGCCATTTTGACCTTCGCGCACACGGTGGGGGAGTTCGGGGTAGTGCTCATGATCGGGGGCAATATTCCGGGGCAAACAGGCGTCCTTTCAACGCAAATTTACGGCCATGTTGAAGCCATGGAATACGCACAAGCCCATGTCTTGGCAGCAGGCATGCTGGTCTTTTCTTTTGCGGTTTTGTGGGGCTTGTCGTGGTTTGGCCAGCGTACCCCGCGCCTCATGCCCTGAAGCTGGATACGAGTGTCCATGAACGCGTCAAACCAGATCCGATTGAGTCTTCCAAGAGCCGACTTTGAGCTGTCTGTAGACCTCTTGTTGCCAGCCCAGGGCATCACCGCCATTTACGGCGCATCGGGCTCGGGTAAAACGAGTTTGCTGCGCGCGGTGGCCGGTTTGGAGCGCGCCAAACACAGCTTGATTCGCATTGCCGGGCAGACTTGGCAAGACGACTCGGCCGCTGTATTTGTGCCCACCTGGCAAAGGTCCTTGGGCTATGTCTTTCAGGAAGCCAGTTTGTTGACGCACCTCGATGTGCGTGGCAATTTGGAATTTGGTTTGCGCCGAACCCAGAGCATGGGGGCAGACTCGCCTGCGCAGGCGCAGCAAATTTTGAACAACGCGGTGGCCTTGATGGGCATTGGCCATTTGTTGCAAAGAAAAGTGCTGCAGTTGTCCGGCGGTGAGCGCCAGCGCGTGGCCATCTGCAGGGCCGTGGCCACACAGCCCAGCGTGTTGTTGATGGACGAGCCTTTGGCCTCATTGGGGCAAGAGCACAAAACAGAAATCCTGCCGTGGCTTGCGCGCTTGCGTGATGAGCTGCAAATTCCGATGCTGTATGTCACGCATTCAGCCGACGAAGTAGCGCGCTTGGCGGACCACTTGGTGGTGCTCGAGCACGGCCAAGTCAAAGCCTCGGGCGGCGTTGCCAGCGTGCTCTCGCAAGTGGTCAATCCGGTGGTAGTGGGCGAAGATGCAGGCGCCTTGTTAAGTGGCCAAGTGGCTGCCACAGAGCAACAGTGGCACTTGGCGCGTGTTGATTTTGCAGGCGGCAGCGTTTGGCTGCGCGATGCAGGCTTGACGATTGGCACCCCCGTGCGAATTCGAATTTTGGCGCGCGACGTGAGCTTGTCTTTGGTGCAGCCTGAGCACACCAGCATTCAAAATCACATCGCTTGTGTGGTGCAAAGCATCACTGCAGACGCCCACCCCTCACAGGCCTTGCTCAGTTTGAAATGTGGCGACTCCGTCTTGTTGGCGCGCCTGACGCAGCGTGCTGTTCACGCGCTTGGCTTGCAGCTAGGCACGCAGGTTTGGGCTCAGGTCAAGTCGGTGGCTTTGATTGAGTGATGCGGTCACTGGCGCCTAAGCGAGCAGACAAGCGCTCTGCGGCCTCGCGCATGGCTTTGGCTTGTGCGCTGCCAAAGCGTGTGTCAATTTGCGAAGTGGCCCCGATCGCAGCCAAGGCCAGCACAAGCTTGCCAAAACCATCAAACACCGGCACCGCGATGGCGCTGATGCCTGCGATCAACTCATCGCGCACGCTGGCCATGCAGTTTTTGCGAATCGTCTCCAACTCCAGGGCAAAAGCTGCCTCGCCAAACGCGCTGTGCTGCGCCTCTTTTTCTAAGGCGGCCAGAACCACTGCGGGATCTTTGTAAGCTGCAAAAATTTTGCCAGTTCCGGTATAACGCAAAGAAGCCGGGATGCCGTGGCGCATGCTCACGTGCACGGTGCTGGGGCCTTCTTCCACACGGATGATCACCGGCCCCTCCGCCCCCCAGACTGCTGCCGAGACGGTGCATCCCACCCTCAGGGCCAATGGGGGCAACTCGGCAATGGCCAGACGCACGGGGTCCACTTGCTGCAAGCTGATCAAACCCAGCTCCATCGACAATGGCCCCAAACCATAGTGACCACTTACCAAGTCTTGCTCAATCAAGCCCAGTTTGCCAAAGCTGACCAAGTAAGGGTGGGCTTTGGCAGGGGTCATGCCGGCCTCGCGGGCCAAGTCCTTCAAAGCCATGCGCCGACCCGTGTGCGCCAAAGCCTTGAGCAATTGCCCGCCCACTTCCACACTCTGTATGCCACGCGAAGCCCGGGCTTCAGGAGCCTGCACAGCGTCGGGCAAGAGGTCTTTGAGAGGCAGTTTCATAGAAGGATTGTGGCCCAACAAAGGCCAAAAAATGGCTCAATTCGGGTTTCTACCTAATAGAATTCATTTGTCAATTCTGAATTATCCAGATAAGATGAAGCTTCGTTTCTAACTAATCAATTTGTCTATAACGAATTTTCAAGAACGAATCCAAGCCATGAAAATAGATCGCATTCACCACGTTGCTTACCGCTGCAAAGATGCCAAAGAAACCGTAGATTGGTACGTCAGGCACTTGAACATGGACTTTGTTTTGGCCATTGCCGAAAACCAAGTGCCTTCGACCAAAGCGCCAGACCCCTACATGCACTTGTTTCTCGATGCCGGCCATGGCAACGTGCTGGCCTTCTTCGAGTTGCCCAATTCGCCAGACATGGGGCGCGATGCCAACACGCCAGACTGGGTGCAGCACATTGCTTTCAAAGTCGACAGCGTCCAAACATTGGAAGACACCAAGGCCCGCTTGCAAGCCGCGGGCATCGAGGTCATTGGCGTGACCGATCACACTATTTTCAAAAGCATTTATTTCTTTGACCCCAATGGCCACCGCCTTGAATTGGCCGCCGATGTGGGAACGCCCGAGATGTACCAAAAACTCGACGCGGTGAAGTGGGACATGCTCGAAGAATGGAACAAAACCAAGCGCGCACCCACGCATGCGGCTTGGATGCACGACAAAGAATTCCACCCAGCACATTGAGGGTTTTGCCATGATGCAAACCTACACGTACCCGCAGTACGACTACAGGCAAAGTGAAGAGCAGATCAGTGGGCAAGTGATTCGCCACCCCGTGGTCATCATCGGCGCTGGGCCGATTGGCATGACGCAAGCCTTGGACTTGGCCGAGCGCGGCATCGCCAGTGTCATATTGGACGACAACAACACCGTGAGCATTGGCTCGCGCGCCGTGTGCTACGCCAAGCGCCCCCTGGAAATTTGGGACCGCCTAGGCTTGGGTGAAGACTATGCCAAGCGCGGCATTCAGTGGCAAGTGGGTAAAGTTTTTTTTGGCGATGCCTTGGCCTACAGCTTTGATTTGCTGCCCGAAGCCGATCACAAAATGCCGGCCATGATCAACCTGCAGCAGTACTACTTGGAAGAGCGATTGGTTCAGGCCTGCGAAGCTTCACAGTTGGTCGATTTGCGCTGGAAGCACAAGCTCTTGGCGCTGCAACTGCATGACGATCACGCTGCCATGACGGTGGAGACACCCGATGGTATTTTCAAAATGAAAGCGCAGTGGGTAGTGGCCGCCGACGGCGCCAACAGCGACACGCGCCGCATGGTGGGCGCCGACTTCACAGGCCAATTTTTTCAAGACAGATTTTTAATTGCCGATGTGGTCATGAAGGCGCATTTCCCGACCGAGCGCTGGTTTTGGTTTGACCCTCCTTTTCACCGCAATCAAAGCGTGCTCTTGCACAAAGAGTGCGACAACGTTTGGCGCATCGATTTTCAATTGGGCTGGGACGCAGACCCTGAAGAAGAAAAAAAACCTGAGAAGGTGATACCTCGCATTCAAGCCATGCTCGGCCCCCATGTCGAGTTTGAATTGGAGTGGGTCTCGGTCTACCAATTCGCCTGCCGGCGCATTGACCAGTTCCGCCACGGCCGCGTTTTCTTTGCCGGCGATGCGGCGCACCAAGTCTCGCCCTTTGGCGCGCGGGGCGCCAACACCGGCGTGCAAGATTGCGACAACCTCAGCTGGAAAGTCCAAGCGGTTTTGCAGGGTGATGCCCCCGAGGCGCTGCTCGATACTTACCACGAAGAGCGCGCCTTTGCCGCCGACGACAACATCGGCCACTCCACCCGCGCCACCGATTTCATCACCCCCAAAAGCCGCAGCTCTTTAAGGCTGCGCAATGCGGTGCTAGAACTCGCGCGCACCGAGCCTTTTGCGCGGCCTTTGGTCAACAGCGGGCGGTTGTCCACCCCCACGCCTTACATCCACTCCTCGTTGAACACGCCCGATGCGCACGCATTCCAAGGCAAGATGCTGCCTGGCACCAACTGCGCCGATGCGCCGGTGCTCTGCGAAGGGCAAGCCACCTGGTTGCTTAATCTTTTAGGCAAGGGCTTTAACTTGCTCAGCTTCGGCCCGGCGCAAGACGTCAGCGTTGGCCAAGTTTGCGCGCGTGTGCTCGAAGTGGGCAAAGACCTGATCGACGCACAAGGCATCTTGCAAGAGCGCTACGACGGCCAAGCCGGCACGGTGTATTTGATCCGGCCCGACCAACACGTGGCAGCCCGCTGGCGCAAGTTTGACCCTGCCCAAGTGCAAGCGGCTTTGCGGCGTGCTTTGGCCCATCACTGAAAAAAATACTGCAAGGAACGCCATGCCTTTGATGCGCCAACCCCATATTGCCGAGCAAGATTTGTTTTACGCCGAACTCATCCATGCGCAGCGCGAATTGAGTGACGAGCAAGCCGACATGATGCTGGCCAAACTCGTGCTGATCTTGGCCAATCACGTGGGTGACCGTGCAGTGCTCTCTGAGGCCATCGAGCTGGCGCGCAGCAACACGGTGTCCTCAGGGGCTTGAGCCCATCAGGAAAAATTATTTACTCAATACGAATGCGAATTATTCGCATTTGAGGTATACTGATGGCATCAAAAGCAGCTTAGAGCCGTCAAAATGAGTCAATTACCAAGTAAATCAGCAGATTCAGCCTTGCACACATGTGCCTCAGGGGCAATGGTGGCCATCGCTCTTGCAGGGGCATTCGGCATGGCCCCTGCCCACAGCGCGCCAGCTGCCGAGCAGGTTTTGAACATTTACTCCGCACGCCATTACCCCACCGATGAAGCGCTTTACGCCGACTTCAGCAAAGCCACGGGCATTCAAATCAAACGGGTTGATTCAGACGATGCGGGCATCCTCACGCGCCTGAAAGCCGAGGGCGCTGCCTCGGCTGCCGATGTGATTTTGCTGGTCGATGCCGCACGGCTGTGGCGTGCAGAAGTGGGTGGTTTGTTTTTACCCATCAAGTCCAATAAATTGGAAGCGGCCATACCGCCCACCTTGCGCGCCAAGCCTTCAGACGGCGGTGGCACCGCCTGGTTTGGTTTGTCAACGCGCGCACGTGTGGTGGTCTACGACAAAAGAAAGTTAGCCGCTGCAGATGTGGACGCCTACGAAAAACTCGCAGCCCCCGAACTCAAAGGCAAGTTGTGCATTCGCTCCGGATCGCACCCCTACAACCTGAGCCTCTTTGGCGCCATGACCGAACACTTGGGGCCTGCCGCCACCGAAGTGTGGCTCAAAGGCTTGGTCAACAACTTGGCCCGCTCCCCCATGGGGGGCGACACCGACCAAATCAAAGGCGTGGCCTCCGGGGAGTGCCAAGTGGCCGTGACCAACACCTACTACTTGGCACGCTTGATGCGCTCCACCCAAGCCGATGATGTAGCCACGATGCGCCATGTGGGCGTGGTGTTTCCGAATCAAAACAGTTGGGGCACGCATGTGAATGTGGCCGGCGGCGCAGTGGCGCGATACGCCAAAAACAAAGACAACGCCGTCAAATTTTTGGAATACTTGGCCAGCCCCTCTGCACAAAATCATTTTGCCAATGGCAACAACGAATGGCCTGTGGCCAAGGGTGTGGCGTTTGATAACCCGGCTCTCAAAGCCATGACAGGGGCGGGTTTTAAAAGTGAATTGCTGCCCATCAGCGCCGTGGGCATGAACCAGATCAAGGTGCAACAAATGTTGGACCGGGTGGGCATGAAGTGAATGGCAAGTTGGACTGCGTGGGACTAAAATCCGCAGATCTACATTGATTCCAACCAAGCCATGAAACTACCTGCTCTGATTGCCCTTTGTTTTGCCTTGCAAGGCTGCGCCGTGGTGGCGGTGGCAGATGCTGCAGTCGCAACCGTGATCTACACAGGTAAAACAGTCATCAATGTGCTCGATGCGGTCACGCCCGACATCATCAACAAGAAGAAAAAAGACTAGACCCCCAGCCACCCATTGGTGCGGGCAAAGTGCAAAGCCTGCGTGCGGCTGTTGACCCCTAAGCGGCGGAACAAACGCCAAAAGTGCACTTTCACGGTGTGCTCGCTGATGCTGAGTTTTTCTGCAATGTCGCGGTTGCTCAGGCCTTCGTCGAGCATCAGGATCAATTGCTTTTGACGCTTAGACAGTTTGGTGGGGGCGGCGGGCACTGCGCCTGCATCACCCTCGGCCGCTGGGGTTTGAAGGGGCAAGAAAGTTCTCAAACCTTCAATGATGGCATTGGGTGGATTGGATTTTTCCAAATACAAATTGGCACCAGCCTCAAGGCAAGCGGCCTCGCACTCGCTGGCCTCAGAGGCCGTCACAATGACCAAGGGCACATCTGGAAACTTGGCATGCACCGCGTGAACGCCTGACAAGCCCATGGTGTCGGGCAGTTTCAAGTCCAAACAAATTAATTGGGGGGGGCCTTGTCGCTCTACGGTGGACTCCAACACATTGAGCTTGGCAACAGGCACAACCTTGAGCCCAGGTCGCACGCGCTGCACCAGCATGGTCAGCGCCTCACGCATCAGGGGATGGTCGTCAATGACATAAACGGTCATAATTTTTGAGAAGAAATGAAACTTAAAGTATGAGGTTATCAGCAAACCTCGGTATAAATCAAGCTAATTCTTAATTATTTTGAATTCAATTGTCTTGCGCGGCGGCCAGCGCGTCTAAGTTGGCCAATAACTCGGTTTCAATTACATCCGGCCCCAGATCGAGCTGTTGCTTTAAGTTGTCCCAAGCGGCTTGTCCTTGCCTTTGCAATTGGCCAATCGCACGCCCTGCATCTTTGGGCGATACAAAACCCTTGCTCTGCAGCAAAACACGGCCTTGCGGCTCGACCAGTTTGAAATAAAATTGCCCGTCATTTTCTTTGTATTGTTTGAATGCAGGCAGTGCGGCGCGAGCTTGTTGGCCATCCGTGCGGGCGCCCTGTGGAGTCTGCGCCGAGCTGGCGGCGGACAGCGCGCGCAGGCCCACCGCATGACGCAGCTCCTGAATCAAAGGCTGTGCCAAGTCACGCGCTTTGGCTGCACCTTGCAGCAGCACAGCCTCGACTTGCGCGGGGTTGTTGATCAGGGCTTGGTAGTGCTCCCGCATGGGCGCGATTTCGGCGTCAATGCGCTCAAACAAAATGTGTTTGGCCTCACCCCAAGCGATGCCTTGTGCGAAGGCTGCACCCAAGTCGGCAGTTTCTTCTGCACTGGCAAAGGCTTGGTAAATTTGGAACAGCGCTGAGCCTTCGGTCTGCTTGGGTTCACCGGGCGCCCGCGAATCGGTCACGATGCCTGCAATCAACTTGCGCATTTGCGCAGGGGGCGCAAAAAGCGGTATGGTGTTGTCGTAGCTCTTGCTCATCTTGCGCCCATCCAGGCCAGGCAGCAAGGCCACAGACTCTTCAATCACGGCTTCAGGCAACACCAAGTGCTCACCATACAAATGATTGAAGCTTGCGGCCATGTCGCGGGCCATCTCAATGTGCTGAATTTGATCGCGCCCCACCGGCACTTTGTGCGCCTTGAACATCAAAATATCGGCGCCCATCAAAACGGGGTACATGAACAAGCCGGCTGACACATCGGCGTCAGGGTCATGGCCTGCGGCATGGTTTTTGTCCACCGAGGCTTTGTAAGCGTGTGCGCGGTTGAGCATTCCTTTGCCCGTCACGCAGGTTAAAAGCCAAGTCAACTCAGGGATTTGCGGAATGTCTGATTGCCGGTAAAACGTCACGCGCTCTGGCTCCAAACCACAGGCAATCCAGCTGGCAGCAATCTCCAACGTGGAGCGCTGAATGCGCGAGGGCTCATCGCACTTGATCAGCGCGTGGTAGTCCGCTAAAAAATAAAAACCTTGCGTGGCTGGGTTGCGACTGGCTTGCACAGTGGGCCGAATGGCTCCCACGTAGTTACCCAAGTGCGGTGTGCCGGTGGTGGTGATGCCGGTCAAGACCCGGGTGCGTGAATCGGTGGTCATGGCAAATTAAACATCAAAAGGTGAATACAAAAAATCAAGCGCTGCGTTTCATCAACCTGTTGCACCTTAGCGCACCAGCAGCGCCAAGGGCTTGAGCAGCCACTCTAAAAAACCAAACGTGGCAGTCATCATGGGCTCGAGCCACAAGTGATTGACCACCCCCGTTATGGCCAAGGCCATGACGATGAAAAACCCCCAAGGCTCCACGCGTGAGAGCCAGTAGGCTTGCTTGTAGGGCAGCAAGCCCACCAAAATTCGGCCGCCATCTAAGGGCGGCAACGGAAACAAGTTGAACACAAACATCACCACATTGGTCAGCATGCCGGCTTTGCACATGGCCAAAAAGAAGGGTTCAGTCACACCCATGCCCACCCATGCAAACAGCATCACGCCCCACACAATGGCTTGAAACAAATTGGAGGCCGGCCCGGCCAAGGCTACCCACACCATGTCGCGCTTGGGGTGGCGCAGTTGGCCAAAGTTCACAGGCACGGGCTTGGCATAGCCAAACAGCAAAGCGCCCCCGGTGCTGAAATACAGCAGCAAGGGCAGCAGCACCGTGCCAATGGGGTGAATGTGCGGAAAAGGGTTGAGCGTGACGCGGCCCATCATGTAGGCCGTGTTGTCGCCAAAATGTTTGGCCGCGTAGCCATGGGCGGCCTCGTGCAGCGTGATTGCAAAGATCACGGGCAAGGCGTAAACCGCCACGGTTTGAATCAAGTTAGAGGTGTCCACAGCGCCATTGTCTCAGAGGCCGAGCACGGCCAATTGGCCCAAGCCTTGGCGCACCACTTGCGGGGCATCGCCACTCCAGTCGATCACGGTAGTGGGCTCGTGGTTGCAGGCGCCCGCATCGATCACTCCGGCAATTTGTTTTTCATAAATGCTGCGTATGGTTTCGGGGTCATTCAAAGGCTCCGATTGGCCAGGCGGGATCAAGGTGGTGCCCAGCAAGGGCGCGCCGTGAAGGGCCAGCAAGGCTTGCAGCACAGCGTGGTCCGGCACGCGCAGGCCAATGGTCTTGCGCTGTGGGTGGCTCAGGCGCCGCGGCACTTCTTTGGTGGCCTCCAAAATGAAGGTGAAAGGCCCCGGTGTGGCTTGTTTGAGCATGCGAAATTGTGCGTTGTCAACCATCGCGTAATTGGCCAATTCGCTCAAGTCTCGGCACAACAGGGTCAGGTGGTGCTTCTCGTCAATGCCTCTGACACGGCGCAAATGATCGGCCGCGGTTTTATCGTCCAAGTGGCAGACCAAGGCGTAGCTGGAGTCGGTGGGCACGGCCAAGATACCGCCTTGCTCCAGCAAAGTCACGGCTTGCTTGAGCAGTCTGGCTTGCGGGTTTTGGGGGTGCACTGAAAAGTACTGTGCCATGTTTAAACGCGGCCCTCACGCACCGTCAGCCAGGCTCCCAAAATGCCGCAAACTGCCACCAAGCCCATGCCGACCAAAGTCCATTGGTCGGGCACATGCGAGAAAACCAAATAGCCGCCCAGCGCCGCAAAGCCGATTTGGGCGTACAAATACGGCGTGAGGGTGGCTGCAGGTGCGCGTGAAAAGGCCAAAATTAAAAAGTAGTGGCCAATGGTGGCCGTGATGCCCATCAAAATAAGCTGCGCCCAAATAAATCCATCGCTGGGCGTTTCCCAGACAAAGGGCAAAGCCAAAGTGGCCAGCCCCGCGCCCACCCAGCCGGTGTAAAAGTGCATGGTCACGGGGTCCTCGGTGCGGGCCATTTTGCTGGTCAAAATTTGGAACCAAGAATTGGAAAAAACCAAGGTCAGTGGCAAAAACACAGTCCAATCAAAGTGCTGACTGCCAGGGCGAATGATCACCAAAGTGCCGGCAAACCCACCCACCACGAGTGCCCATCGCAAAGGCCGCACCTTCTCGCCCAGCGACATAGCGGCCATCAAGGTGACCATCAGCGGCGTGATCATCACAATGGCAGTGAACTCCCCCACGGGCATGTTTTTGAGGCCAAAAAAAGCCAGCAAACTGCTGCAAAAAAGCAAGCTGCCGCGCAGCAACTGAAATCGTGGGTGCTCGGTTAAAAGCACGCGCAGGCCGCGTTGGGGCAAAACCGCTGCCGTGGTCGCCAGGGCTTGAAAGAAGTAGCGAAACCACAGCGCAACAAGCAGTGGCAAGCTGGCGCTGATGTGTTTGACGGTGGTGTCCAAAGTGGCAAAACAGGCCACGGACAAAATAGCAAAGCCAATGCCAGACAGTGTTTGGGCTGAGGCGTGCTTCACTGAATGCGGTCTGTCAGAAGTTCCCAAACAGGTGTCAACTGGCCAGGTAAAAACGGCAGGCTGCCCAAGTCGGTGTGACTCTCGTCAGGGCTGTGAAAATCACTGCCGCGCGAGGCCGCCAAACCAAACTCCAGGGCAGTGCCTGCGTATTGCACGGCATCTGCGCTGGAGTGGCTGCCAGTGACCACCTCCACCGCTTGGCCGCCGTGGGCTTTGAATTCTGAGAACAGCGCGTACTCTTCGTTGGCGCTCAAACCGTAACGCGCGGGGTGTGCAATCACCGCCACGCCTCCCGCCTGCGTGATCCACTGCACCGCGTTTTGTAAGCTGGCCCATCGGTGCGGCACAAAGCCAGGTTTATTTTCAGTCAAGTATTTGCGAAACACCTCAGAGGTGTCTTTGCAAACTCCGGTTTCAACCAAATGCCGCGCAAAGTGCGTGCGTGAAATCAACTCGGGGTTGCCCACGTATTGGAGCGCGCCTTCATAAGCGCCGTGGATGCCCACCTGGGCCAGGCCCGCAGACATTTCTTGGGCGCGCTCTTGGCGCCCCCCGCGTGTGCTGCGAAGGCCTTGCAGCAACTCGGGATGGGTGTGATCAAACCCCAAGCCCACAATGTGCACCGTGTGACCCGCGAAGGTGATGGAAATCTCAGTGCCGGTGAGGTAGGGCAACTCAAGCGCTTTGGCTGCTGCCATGGCGCGCGCTTGGCCGCCAATTTCGTCGTGATCGGTCAAGGCCCACAGTTGCACGCCATTGGCTTTGGCGCGCGCGGCCAAGACCTCAGGCGTCAAAGTGCCATCAGAGACCACGGAGTGGCAATGCAGGTCGGCGTTCAAAATAGGTTCCACAAGGGGTATTTTAGGCGCTGAAGCGTTTGCCGTGAGGGGGTGTCAGATAATCCCCTCTATGAACATGAAGTTACAGGCCCCCCCATGGCTTTGATGATCACCGACGAATGCATCAACTGCGATGTGTGTGAGCCCGAGTGCCCGAACCAAGCCATTTATTTGGGGGCTGAGATCTACGAAATCGATCCGAGCAAGTGCACCGAGTGTGTCGGCCACTTTGACGAGCCCCAGTGCGTGCAGGTCTGCCCCGTGGCCTGCATTCCGATTCACCCTGAGCATGTGGAATCACAAGAAACGCTGTGGCAAAAATACCGCCGTTTGCAGGCCCAAGCAGGCGCAGACCCCCAGCCTTAAATCAAGGAGGTGGGGGTGTTTCTGGCGCAGCAGGAGGCCGTGGGGGTTTGGGGCGCGGGGGCTTGTGCGTGTGAATTTGCAGCGTGGCTTTTTCCATCTCGCCCATCACCAGTTGCGGAAAGGCTTTGAGGCAGCGCTCTATGCTCTCTTGCACCAGCGCGCGTTGTTCAGGCATGGGTTTTTTCAAAACCCAGTCGATGACTTCAGACTTCACGCCGGGGTGGCCAATGCCTACGCGCAGTCGCCAATAGTCAGCTGAGCCCAATTGGGCGTGGATGTCGCGCAAGCCGTTGTGCCCGGCATGACTGCCACCGAACTTGAGTTTAACTTGGCCTGGTAGCACATCAAGTTCGTCGTGTGCCACCAAAATTTCTTGCGGTTGAATTTTAAAAAATCGGGCCAATGCGCTGACCGATTTGCCCGACAAATTCATGAAAGTTTGTGGCTCGAGCAGCCAAACGGTTTGCCCTTGCACTTCGGTGCGAGCAACTTTAGCGTGGTAATTTTTGTCGGGAAGCAAACTGACTTTGAGCTGGCTTGCCAAGGCGTCAATCCACCAGAACCCTGCATTGTGGCGGGTGTCTTCGTAGGCGGCGCCTGGGTTTCCCAAGCCAACAAAAAGTTTGATCATGGTGTTGCATCAAAACAGCCCGCACGAGGCGGGCTGTGTCATGACGCTCAAGCGTTAGAAGAATTACTTCTTCTTGGCTTTGGCGGCAGGGGCGTCGGCTGCTGCTGCGCCGGGGGCTGCGGCTGAGGCCACGGCGGCTTCTGCGGACATTTCAGCTGCTGGAGTCACCACAGACACAAGCACTGGGTTTTTCTTGCCATGCGTCACGGCCTTGACGCCTTTGGGCAAAGTGATGTCGTTCAGGTGCAAAGAAACACCTTTCTTCAAACCCGATAAGTCCACCTGAATGGCTTCAGGCAAGTCCGCTGGCAAGCAAGCAACTTCCAACTCAGTCAGCACATGGTTGACCAAGCAGTTGTCGGTTTTCACGGCGGGCGACTCATCTTGACCCGTGTAGTGCAAAGGCACCTTCATGCTCAAAGTGGTGTGGGCGTCAACGCGTTGGAAGTCAATGTGCAAAACCAATTGTTTGTAAGGGTGCATTTGAAAGTCGCGCAGCAAGACTTTGTGTTCTTGACCACTGAGCTCCATGTCCAAAATGCTGGCATGAAAGCCTTCCTTTTTCAAGGCGTGCCACAGCGCATTGTGATCGAGCTCGATCAGCTTGGGCTGTTGGTCTGTACCGCCGTAGACAATGCCTGGTGTTTTACCCGAATTGCGCAGACGGCGGCTCGCACCCGTACCTTGCATAGAGCGCTCAAAAGCGACAAATTTCATAACAAACTCCTGATAAGAGCCGACCGCGACCAGTGCGACTCTGTTTAAAAAAGGCTTGGCGTCAGAATTGACGTGGCAAGCCTGCTGCGATGCTCCCGATCACTCTTGATCGGAGAACAAACTCATGACCGACTCTCCACGTGCAATGCGCTGAATAGTTTGCGCAATCAGCGGGGCCACAGAGAGTTGGCGAATTTTGGAACATGCTGCTGCGGCCTGCGTCAGCGGAATGGTGTTGGTGACCACCACCTCATCGAGCGCGTCGCCCTTGGCAATGCGGTCAATGGCCGGGCCCGAGAAAATCGGGTGGGTGCAATAGGCGTAAACTTTTTTGGCGCCGCGTGTCTTGAGCACTTCGGCCGCTTTGACCAAGGTGCCAGCGGTGTCGATCATGTCGTCCATGATGACGCAGTTGCGCCCTTCGATCTCGCCGATCACGTGCATCACTTCGCTCACGTTGGCTTTGGGGCGACGTTTGTCAATGATGGCCAAATCGCAGCCCAGTTGTTTGGCCAAAGCGCGCGCGCGCACCACGCCGCCCACGTCGGGCGAGACCACAATCAGGTCTTCGTAATTTTTTTGACGCAAGTCACCCAAGAGGACGGGCGAAGCGTAAATGTTGTCCACTGGAATGTCAAAGAAACCTTGAATTTGGTCAGCGTGCAAGTCCATGGTCAGCACATTGCTCACGCCCACAGCTTGCAGCATGTTGGCCACCACTTTGGCTGAAATCGGCACCCGGGTTGAACGTGGGCGACGGTCTTGCCGGGCGTAGCCAAAATAAGGCATCACAACGCTGATGCGCTCGGCCGAAGCGCGTTTGAGCGCGTCAACCATGATCAGCAATTCCATCAAATTCTCGTTGGTGGGCGCACAGGTGGACTGGATCACGAACACATCGCGCGTGCGCACGTTTTGCTTGAGCTCCACCGTGACTTCGCCGTCCGAGAAGCGGCCCACGTCGGCAGCGCCCAAGGAAATACCCAAGTTGGCGGCAATTTCTGCGGCCAAGACCGGGTTGGCGTTGCCTGTGAACACCAAAAAGTCAGGGGGGGTTAATTCAAATGGCTGCATGAGCGTTTCAGCGGTATAAAAAATTGCCTGAGCGCCAGAGCGCATGAATCAAAGCATTTGGCAGGGGGGGAAGGACTCGAACCTTCGAATGCCGGAATCAAAATCCGGTGCCTTAACCAACTTGGCGACTCCCCTACACGGGTCCACAGCCAAAGACTGCAGACCGATTAATTGTCGCTGGACGCCCAACCCCAAAGGGGATGAATTTCCAAATTGCCACAAACTCTTAGCTGCCAATCAAGCCCATGATCAGGTAGGTGATCATGGCTTTGATCGAGGCTCAAAGCGTGTGACAGTTTTGCAAACACCGCACTTCCAGAACCCGTCATCTTGGCGTCAAGCCCGGCATTTTCAAGCCAAGAAATGGCTTGAAAAACTTGCGGGCACAGGCGCTGGGCCACGGGTTGCAGGTCGTTGTGGCCAAAGCCATACGGGTCTGCAGCAAAGTCGGCTATTGTAGCAGGCTTTGAGTCGCGCTTTAGGTCTGGGGCGCCAAAAATCTTGGCGGTTTCCAGCCCTTGTGGGGGTTTGAGAACGGCAAAATGAGCAGGGGGTAAATGCAAAGGGGTAATTTGTTCCCCCACGCCTTGAACCCAGGCGTTGTGGCCGCGCAAAAAAAATGGCACATCGGCCCCCAAGCGCAGGCCAATTTCGGCCAATTGAGAGACCTTTAAATTCAAGCCCCAAAGGCGATTCAAAGCCAGCAGGCAACTGGCTGCATCCGAAGACCCCCCGCCCATACCGGCTTGGCTTGGAATCCTCTTTTCTATTTGGATGTGGGCCCCCTGCGTGCAGCCCGTGACTTGTTGCAGCAGGCGAGCGCTTTGCAGCACCAAGTCGTCGCCCGGCAGTGGGCTGACCAAGTCTTCACGGCTGAGCTGCCCGCCAGCGCGCACTTCAAAGTGCAGCGTGTCGCACCAGTCGATCAGCATGAAGGCTGACTGCAGCAAGTGGTAGCCGTCCGCGCGGCGCCCTGTGATGTGCAAAAAAAGGTTGAGTTTGGCGGGAGCCAATACGTCGTGCAAGGACTGCATGGCTTTTAACGCTCCAAAGCAATGCGCAATACGGTGCGGGGCGGGGGTTCCAGTCGCTCCAGCACCAAGCGCCCCTGCGCCCATTGGCTCATGTCGGCCGTCCAGCCCGGTGCCTGCGCTTGACGGCCCGACAGCCAAGACAGCAAGGCCGTTGTGGGCAGTTGCGTGCCAGTTAACTGGTAGACCAGGGCATTCAAATTGGGGGCTTGCTGGGTTTGCTCGCCTTGCTTGAGTTGGGCGTGCGCGAGGTCCCAGTCAATTTGCGCCATGCGCATGCCCAAGGGGTTGAAAAAACTCAAGCTGCCTTGTTCTGATTGCCCCGTGAGCTCAAAAGAAGCGAACCAAGCCTGTGGCGGATCGCTGTCGACTTGCATCACCATGCGGCCAGACCAGAGGGCAGCCTGGGGTGAGGTTGGAGCGGGGGGCGTTTCAAGCCAGGGTTTGCCAGCAGCGCATGCGCTGAGCAACAGGGCGGCCAAAACACCAAATGCGCGTTTCAAGGTTGAAACTTGTATTGCTTGAGGGTTTCAAGCAGGGTTTCGTTGTCTGCTTTGAGCATCAAGCCTTCGCGCCAAATGCTGCCCGCTTTGGCGGTTTGACCAATGGCCCAAAGCACCTCGCCCAAGTGCGCAGCAATCTCTGCATCGGGCCTGGCTTTGAAGGCAGCCTCCAAGATGCGCAGGGCCTCTTGCGCGTTGCCTTGGCGAAACTCCAGCCAGCCCAGGCTGTCTTGAATGAAGGGGTCATTGGGGGCCAAGCTCACGGCTTTGAGAATCAATTCACGGGCTTCATCTAAACGGATTTTGCGGTCGGCCAAGGAATAGCCCAATGCATTGAAGGCATGCGGGTCGGTGGGCTTGCTTTGCATCAACTCACGCAGCAAACTCTCCATTTGGTCAAAGCGAGCCAGCTTCTCGCACAGCATGGCCATCTCAGATTGCAAGTCAGGGTCTTTGGGGAATTGGCTCAAAACTTTTTCCAGTATCTCAAAGGCTGCGGCGGCTTGCCGATCTTCGCGCAGCCACTGAGAAATCAACAAGGCTTTTTGGCGCACTTGCGCGGGTGAGCTGGTTTTGATTTGCTCGAGCACTTGCAGGGCTTCTGTTTTGCGCCCCTGCTCGGCGAGCAAGGCTGCCTTGCGGCCAGCCACTTTGAACGGGTCAGCGTCTGCCGGAATGCGCGCCAACCAAGCATCTGCTTGGGCCCATTGGCCTTGCTTTTGTGCCATTTGTGAAAGCGCCATAAAAGCTTCTGACAAGCCATTTTGCAGATCTGGGTCAGGGTTTTTTTCTGCCAGTTCAATGTAGCGATTCAATGACTGCTGGGCTTGCAGCATCTGTTGTATATCGCTTTGCAGCAGGCCGGAAAACAGCCATCCGGGGGCAAACTCGGGGTGTTGCTCCGTGAGCACGCGCAGCTGCACCAAGGCTTCTTGGGTTTTGGCTAAATCAATCAGAGTGCGCGCATAACCCAAGCGCAACTCGGTCAAGGCTGGCCCCGACATGTATTGGGTGATCAGGGGTTGAACTTCGTCGGGCACCGAGCTCAAAAGACTCAAAGCCAGCATGATGGGCCCCGGTGCCACATGGTTGGCCGCGTGACCACTGCGCGCGGCTGCGGCTGCGGCTGCAGTCTCGCCAGCATCGCGCCGCATGCGGCCAATGGCGGTCCAAGCTGTGGGGGCTGTGGCTGGATTTTGAATGGCTGCAGACAAAGCCAATTCAACGGTGCGCGTGGCAAAGACTTTGTCTTGCAGCCGGTTAAACGCACGCGGAATGGATCCAATGGCTGCGGACTGCTCCGCCAAGGGCAGGGCGGCCAGGCTTGTTTTGAGCACGCGGCCAGCTTCTTCCACGCGGTTCAAGGCCAACAAAATTTGCAAGATGTAGCGGTTGGCTTCCTGTGATTCGGGCAGCGTTGATTTCCAGCTGCGAGCCGCTTGCAAGGCCGCATCGCCAGAGCGCGATTGCAAAGCCAATTCAGTAGCGCGCTGAAACAAGGCCTCGTCTTTCGTCTTGCGGGCTGCGTCTAAGAGAATGGAAAAACCAGCTGCAGGCTCGCCCCCTTGCACATTCAACTCGCCCAGCAACAATTGGTAGAACAAAACCGCATTGAGGGCTGAATTTTGAATGGGCGGCTCTTTGGCAGCAGCAGCGTCGCTCTGCGCCGCTTCAGTTTGACCTTGCGCAGCGGCGCCTGCCGCAGCCGCGGCGCACAGGGCGCAGGCGATCCATTGAATCCAAAGTTTCATGCAGCCATCATAATCTACAGGCTGATTTGTGCAGGGCTGCGCCCCGCATTTACCTTTTTTTGTGAGCCCCTTTCATGCCTGAATTGCCTGAAGTAGAAGTGACCCGGCAAAGCTTTGCCAGCCGCATCGCCGGTGCACGCATTGTGGCCGTGCGCATGGGCAAGCCTTTGCGCTGGCCGCTGGGCGTGGCGCCTGAAAGTTTGGTGGGGCAAAGCGTCAGGCAAGTGCGCCGACGCGGCAAGTACCTTCTGCTCGACTTGGACCATGGCGTTTTGCTGTTGCATCTGGGCATGTCGGGCAGTTTGAATTTTGCAACCCAGCAATCGGCCCCTGGCAAGCACGATCACATGGACATAGAAACCACCCAAGGCTGCTTGCGTTTGCATGACCCACGCCGCTTTGGCGCAGCCGTGTGGTCTCTCAGCGAGCAGCAAGACCCAGCCTTGAAGTTGTTGGGTCAATTGGGCATGGAGCCTTTGAGCGATGAATTTGCGATAGAAGCTTTTGCAAAAGGCCTTAAGCAGCGATCGGCAGCCATCAAACAAGTCTTGCTGGCTGGCGACGTGGTGGTGGG
>CAIQBO010000021.1 GCA_903870145.1 uncultured Burkholderiales bacterium
GAACACTGCTTCAATTTCCACATCTTGAATCGGATCGGTCGGCTGTTCAGGTTGAATCACTCGGCTGACCAAAAAATGCTTTTGTTTGGCGATGGGTATGACGGCTGTCCACTTGGTCAGCAGCAGTTTTTTGGGGTTCAAAGGGTTCATGCGTGAACGCTCTCAGGGCTTGCTTGGCATTTCTCGCGCCACTGCTTGGCCCAGATCAATCACCGCCATGGCGTAGTAACTGCTCCAGTTGTAGCGGGTGATGGCGTAAAAGTTTTCAGTGCCCGCGACATACGTTGGGGCTTCATCGCCATTTAAAAGTTCAATCAAAGCCAAGGGGCCAGCGTGATTCAAAGCCTCGCCTTCTAAGATGGCCCCTTTGGCCGTGAAACTGGCCACGCTGAAAGTGGGCAAGATGTCGGGGGCCATCAGGCCGTCCATGTCCACGCGCTGGGCGTCAAATTGAACCGGGTAGTGCGTGGGCATGCCGGTTTGCCATGCAAACGCTTTGAAGTAATTCGCGACGGAGCCAATGGCATCGGCAGTGCTGTTGAATAAATTTATTTTTCCATCGCCGCTGAAATCCACGGCAAATTTTTCCCAACTCGAAGGCATGAACTGGGGCAGGCCCATGGCACCGGCGTAGCTGCCAAGCAGGCTGATGGGTTTGATTTTTTCGCGCGCCGTCAAAACAAAATACTGCTCTAACTCACGCAAGAAAAAGGCTTGCCTTTCAGCTGCGCGTGGGTGCTCTTTGGGGAAATCAAAAGCCAATGTGGACAACGCATCCAACACACGGAAAGTGCCCATGTGTTGCCCATAAAAAGTCTCCACACCCATGATTCCAACGATCATTTCTGCGGGAACGCCATAGGTTTTTTCAGCCAGCTCGAGCAGCGTTTGGTGTGCTTGCCAAAATTTCACACCGGCCTGAATGCGCCGCGGTTCAATGAAGCGTGCTTGGTAAGCGTGCCAATTTTTTTTAACTGTTTGTGTGGCGGGTAAGATCAATTTTTGAATGCTTGGAATCAGGCGTGCCTGGGCTAAATTTTTTTTCACCCAAGCCGGGTCGAGTTGCTGGCGTTTGGCTATTTCATCAGCCCAGGCCATGGTGTCTGCCCGTTTGGCATACGAGGGGCCCGCCTTGGCGGCCGTAGCGCTTTTGCCAGGCTTGGCGCCAGCCTTGGCTTTGAGCTTGCCGGCGGGGGCATTGGTCGGGGTTTGGGACTGCGCCGCAGGCACAGCCCCCGCCCACATCAGGCAGCAGACCCAAAGCAACAACCCCGCCAGCCCAAGCGCAGGCTTCTTGGCTGGCGCAGGTGCAGCAGGGGCACAGAAAAACAGAAAATGATCAAATCGCATGCTTTCAAGTGTAGCCTTGCAGGAGCCGTGATAAGCTGGAAACCAAGCGCTTGGGCATGCCCTGTCCAAGTCAACGCAACCACCTCCAAACACAACGCACATGAGCGCCACTGGTTACTTCACCCACCGCGATTGCTGGAAACACGAAATGGGCGCTGGACACCCGGAATGCCCCGACCGGCTGGACGCCATCGAAGACCGGTTGTTGATCACCGGCTTGGATCACGCCTTGCAAAGGCGTGAAGCAGCCCCTGCTGCCTTGTCTGACATTGAATTGGCGCATGGGCGCATGCACGTGGCCTCGCTGCGCGGTTTGAGCGATGCCCTGCGCGAGGATATCCAAGCCGGCGGGCCCAGTCACACGGCCTTGGACCCTGACACCTTCATGAATGTGCACTCCTGGGATGCCGCCTTGCGATCTGTGGGTGCGGCCATAGCAGCTACCGACGCGGTGCTCGCCGGTGAATTGGCCAACGCTTTTTGCGCTGTTCGCCCTCCTGGTCATCATGCTTGCCGCGACAAAGCCATGGGTTTTTGCCTCTTGAACAATGTGGCCATCGCGGCCAAATATGCGCTGGAGCGCCATGGTTTGAAGCGCGTGGCCATTGTAGATTTTGATGTGCACCATGGCAATGGCACCGAGGACATTGTGGCGGGGGACGATCGCATCTTGATGGTCAGTTTTTTCCAGCACCCTTTTTACCCCTATGGTGGCTCTCAATCTGAAGCGAGCAACTTGGTCAACTTGCCGGTGCCCGCTTACACCAAGGGCATGGACGTGCGTGAACTGATTGAGAGCATGTGGATTCCGCGCTTGCATGAGCACAGGCCTGAAATGATTTTCATCAGCGCTGGCTTTGATGCGCACCGTGAAGACGATTTAGGGCAAATGGGATTGGTCGAGCAAGACTACGCTTGGATCACCCAGCGCATGAAAGACATCGCACAAAAATACGCCAAAGGCCGCATCGTCAGTTGCTTAGAAGGCGGTTACAACTTGAGCGCTTTGGCACGCAGCGTTGAAGCGCATTTGCGCGTTTTGGCCGATGTTTAATCAACCTGAGGCACTGAACATGGTGAGAAATACGCCAGCCTTGATGGACGACCCTGCTGTTTGGTGGGCTTCGCTCAACCCTGCGCTGGCATCACAAGAGTTGGCTTTGTTTGCCGCCTGTGCAGCGCTGGCCTGGGCTTTGGCATGGGCGCTGCGCCGCGCAACACCGAACCTGCAACTGTCGGTTTTGCTTGGCAGAAAATTGTTAGACGGTGTTTTATTTCCAACGCTGTTGCTGGGCTTGGTGTTTGCTGCTCGAACTTTTTGGGCGGTGAAAAACCCAGTGTGGGTGTTTGATTTTTTGGTGCCCGTGTGCCTTTCGTTGGCGGTCATTCGCCTAGGGGTGCAAGTCTTGGAGGTGGCTTTCAAAGAAGCCGCGTGGGTGCGCCCGATAGAGCGCAGTTTGTCGTGGCTGGCTTGGGGGGCTGTGGTTTTGTGGTTGACGGGTTTGCTTCCCTTGTTGCTTGACGCACTGGACCAAATCCATTGGAAAGTGGGCGGCTCACATTTATCGGTCAGAACTTTTCTGGAAGGCTTGCTCACGACGGGCCTTGTCTTGCTGCTGACCTTGTGGCTGTCTTCGTCCGTTGAATCCAAGCTTTTGAAGTCTTCGACTGGCAGCGAGTTGTCACTGCGCAAAGCGGTCAGCAATGCGGTCAGCGTGCTCATGCTGTTTGTCGGCGTGATGCTGTCTTTGTCTGTGATTGGCATTGACCTGACCGCGCTGTCGGTTTTGGGTGGCGCCATTGGGGTCGGCATTGGTTTCGGACTTCAAAAATTAGCGGCCAATTACATCAGTGGTTTTGTGATTTTGGCCGAGCGAAGCATGCGCATTGGCGATACCGTCAAGGTCGATGGTTTTGAGGGCCGCATCACCGACATCAAGGCGCGCTTCACCGTGATTCGTGCGCCCACCGGACGAGAATCGATCGTACCCAATGAAATGTTGACCAACAACCGCGTTGAAAATTTGTCTTTGGCAGACGCCAAAGTTTTGCAATCCACCATGGTCTGTGTAACTTACGGATCTGACGCCTTGCAGGTCATGGCTTTGCTGACTCAAGCCTGCGAAGTCCAGCCGAGTGTTTTGACCGAACCGGCCCCTTATGTGACGCTTTCGAACTTCGCCTCTGATGGTTTGGAATTCACGGCCAACTATTGGGTCGACGATCGGCAACCTGGACTTTTGAGCTTGAAGTCAGAAGTGAACCTGGCCATTTTGCAGCGCTTGCAGGCGCATGGCATTGAGATCGCCTACCCTCAAAGGGTGGTGCATACAAGGGCCAGCTAATGACGCATTGGGCTGGTCCTCAAAGGCTCAAGCATCTGCCGAGAAGCCCACGGTCTTGACCAAGGGCCCCCACTTTTCAGTATCTGATTTAAGGCGTGCGGCCAACTCTGCAGGTGAAGACGATTGGGCCTCCAAGCCCATCATGGCCAAGCCATTGACAGTCTCGGGCGCGGCCAAGGCCACACGCACGGCAGCGTTCAATCGGGTGATCACATCGACGGGTGTCTTGGCGGGCACATAAAAACCAAACCACTCGTCATAAGCAAATCCTTTGAGGCCTTGCTCGATCAAAGTGGGTGTGTTGGGTGCAAAGGGGCTGCGCTTGCTGCCCGAGGCGCCGAGCAAACGGCATTTGCCGGCTGCCACATGTTGCGTGAATTCCCCGATCGGGCCCGAGACAGCTGCAATTTGTCCACCGATCATGTCCAAAATAGCGGGTTGTGTTCCTCTGAAAGCCACGTGTTTGAGGTCGATGTCGGCGAATTTTCCCATCAAGGAGCCGATGAAGTGGGGCGTAGATCCTGCAGCAGGCGAGCCAAAATTGGCCATCATCGGGTTGGCCTTGCACCATGCCAAAAAGTCAGGGACGGATTTCACGCTGGCAGGCACCATCGGGCCGACGGCAAATCCAAAGTCAAAAGTGCAACCCAAAGAGACAGGCGCCAGATCGGCCACCGGGTCGTAAGGAAGTTTCTTGTAGATGTGCGGATAAATGCCCAGCATCGACATGGGTGTTTGCAGCATGGTGGCGCCATCGGGCGTTGCATTGCGTACAAACTGCACCGCAATTTGGCCGCCGGCTCCCGTTTTGTTTTCCACGAAAGCGGTTTTGGCGTAGGAGGTGGGGGCTATTTTTTCTCCTACGCGTCGGCAAATGGCGTCTGAGGTGCCGCCGGGGGGAAAGCCAGTGACAATCTTCACGCTTTCTAGCTGCGCCTGGGCCCAAGCCCGCTGGCCCACAGTGCCAAGCAAACCAGCCACACTGAACAGTTGAACGACATCACGGCGTGAGATGGACATGCAGACCCCTTTGTTAATAAAGGGCCTGATTGTGGGGGAACCGAGCTAAGCGTGTCTAGATCAGGTAATCCCTAATCTTTCCAAGACCTTGCCAAACCCAGCGCTGCGACATGTTCAAACCCGCCCTCTCTTGATTTGGGCTTGCATTATGATGCGGTCAATAGGATCTGCTCGTTAACTTTTTGCGCTGCGATAAAGTGCTCGAGTTTGACAAAGATGGAAATTACAAGGCACAACGCCTATCCAGATTGAGTGACACAAATCGTAGCGAAACGGAGGCTGCTTCAATGAAATTTCAGAAATCCCAAGCTGTCGCAAAGATAGCGGCAAGCTGTTTGCTGGTTTTGGCGGGCACTGCAAACGCACACGCCGGCCATGATGCATCAAGTCTCGCCTCTGGACTGCTTCATCCCTTGGGGCTGGACCACATGCTGGCCATGCTGGCGGTTGGTTTGTGGTCGGTCAATGCATTGCCTGCGCAGCGTGCGTGGCAAGGCCCCGCGCTTTTCATGCTCGCCCTGATGGTGGGTGCAGTGATTGGCTTGCAGGGCCTGCAGTTTGCGATGCTCGAGCATTTGACTGCCCTGAGCCTTGTCTTGTTTGGAGCCTTGTTGATGATGCGTGTGCATCAAGTGCCCGTCCTGCTCGGTTGGGGTGTGGTTGCGCTTTCAGGTCTGGTTCATGGCATGGCGCATGGTGCTGAAGCACCCGCCCATGGAATCTCGGCCTATGCGTTTGGGTTTTTGGCCACAACTGCAGTGCTGCATTTCGCAGGCATTGCCACTGGCTTGGGTTTGCGCAACTTCATGTCACGCCGATCAAGTGTGGTGGTGGTATTGCTGGGCTCGATTCTGAGCCTGGCAGGCCTTTATCTCATTGGCCATGCATGAAATCATTCTGACCGGTTTCATTCTGCAAATGTTCTAGCAAATGTGAGAGCACGATGACCCGTGCAGTGACGCAATTGATCCGAGTTGAATCAATTAAATCATCAACGAAGGCAAAAACAAACTCAGCTGCGGAAACGTCAGCAAGAACCCCAAGGTGATGATTTGCATGGCCACGAAAGGCCAGCAGCCTTTGAAAATGGTACCCAGACCCACCTTGGGCAGCAAGGTGTTGAGCACAAACAAGTTCATACCAACGGGTGGTGAGATCAAGCCAATCTGTATCACCATGACGATCAGCACGCCAAACCAAACGGGGTCAAAGCCGAGTTGAACCACGATTGGGAAGAACAGGGGAATGGTCAAGAGCACCATGGTCAGCTCTTCCATCACAGTGCCCAAAATGACGTAGATCACCATCATGGCGGCCACCACCATGAGGGGTGACAAGCCCAAATGCGTGATCCATTCTTTCAAGTCGCCTGGCATGGTGGTGAAGTTTACAAAGTTGGCAAACACGGTGGCAGCAATCAGCAAAGTAAAGAGCATGCCCGTGGTGCGTGCGGACTCCACCAAAATGTCGATCAAAGATTGCCACGTCAAGGCTTTGCGTGCCCAGGCAAACAAGAAGGCACCTGCTGCGCCCATGCCAGCGCCTTCGGTGGCCGTGAAGATGCCGCCATAGATACCGCCCAGCACCACAAACACCAAGAGCAGCACACCCCAAATACCGCGCAATGCTTCAAAGCGTTCGGGCCAAGTGAATTTCTCTCCAGCCGGTGCATGTTCTGGGTCGCGTGAGGTCATGATCACCACCGCCACCATCAACAAGATGGCCGTCAAAATGCCAGGAATGACGCCGGCTGCAAACAATTTTCCAATGTGCGTTTCAGTCACGATACCGTAAATCACCATGATGGTTGAAGGCGGAATCATGATGCCCAAAGTGCCGCCAGCTGCGATCACACCGGTTGACAGCGCATCGCTGTAGCCCAATTTTTTCATCGAAGGATAGGCCACCTTGCTCATGGTGGCGGCTGTTGCGATAGAAGAGCCGCAGATCGCACCAAAGCCAGCGCAAGCTGCAATGGTGGCATGCGCCAAGCCTCCTCTGCGGTGCCCAATGAAGGTGTAAGCGGCATGAAAAAGTTCATGCGCCAAACCAGCGCGCGCCACAAAGTTGCCCATCAAAATAAACAGCGGTATGACCGACAAGGTGTAGGCAAAACCAGTTTCTTGCACCACCTGCGCCATGCTGGCCAGTGCGGGCATCCAGCCACGCGTCAAGCCAATGCCCACGATGCCCACCAAGCCCATGGAAAAGGCCAGCGGCATGCGCAGCAGGGCCAGCGCGAAAATAGCGATGAATCCAATCAGAGCTTCAATCACAGCACACCGCCTTCAGACTCTTCGTCTGGGCTAAGAGGTTGAAAGACCAACATCAAATGCACGATACCCGCCAAGGCGCATAAAAACCCCATGCCCATGATGAAGGGGGCTTTGGAGAGTTTGAGCTGCGCTGTGGTCTCGCCAAAAGCAGCAAAATCAATGCCCGTTGAGATCATCAACCACCCCAAGGCCAGCAGCGCCAAGCTGCACGCAAAGTTGATGAAGGCTTTTTGAAATTGAACAAAGGAAGCGGGCCAAAAACTGTCCAAGGAGTCAAACACCACGTGCTCACCGCGCCTTGAAACCAAGGGCAGTGCGCCAAAAATCACCACCACCATGAGTAACTCCGTCAATTCCAAAGAGCCGGGAATCGAGTGGGATAAGAGTTTCCTGCCGCTGACATCAAAAAATGTCAGCACCATGATGGCAAACAAAGCCAACGCGGACAGCAGGCTGCAAAGTGTGTCAAGTAACTTGTTCAAGTGGATCCTTCAAGGCATCGAAAAAAAAGCGGCACCAGCCGATTTTGACAGGTACCGCTTGCAGCCCGATGACAAACATCAGGCAATCGATGCTGCTTTACTTTTCGAGTTTAGCAATTTCGGCGCGAAACTCAGCCAGAACTTTGGCGGGGTCCTTCAAGCCTTTGGCCTTGGATGCGTTAATCCAGTTTTGCTCAAGCGCTTTTGTTTTGGTTTTAACTTCGGCCACAAATTTGGCATCGGCTTTGGTGACCACCACATTGTTCACTTGCATCAAGGCAAAGGCGCGGCGGTCGACCTTGTCCCAGCCTCGGCCGTAGATGCGTGCGGCGGTCTCGCCTGAAATAGCGTCTACCGCTTTTTTATCTTCGGCTGATAACTTGTCGTATTTGGCTTGGTTCATCATGAACACGAAACTGGTGTTGTACAGGCCGCCAGGGAAAGTGGTGGCGTGCTTGATGATCTTGTCGATCTTGAAGGACTCGGTCGACTCAGCAGGGAACAAAGTGCCGTCCATCACGCCGGTGGACAGCAGCTCATAAGAGTCTGGGGCGGGCTTGAGCGTCACGTTCATGTTCAGCGTTTTGGACATGTCATTGACCATGCCGCCGCCAACGCGGAATTTCAGACCCGACAAATCTTCTACTTTCGTGATGGCGCGCTTGGTGTTAAAAACAATGCCAGGGCCGTGCGTGAACAAGGTGATGACTTTGACGCCTTGATGCTCGGCGGCAAATTCGGGGTACTTGCCCGAGACGCGGCTCATGGCCACCGAAATGGCCTCAGCGCTGTCACCTAAAAAGGGCAGCTCCGACATTTGGGGGTGCGCAAAACGGCCGGGTGTGTAGCCGTGTACGGTGTAGGACAAATCGGCCAAGCCATTTTTCACTGCGTCATAAGTGCCAGGTGCGGGTGTGACGCCACGGGGCAAAATATTGCATTTAATGCGGGCCTTGGTGTTGGCCTCCAGCAAGTCGCACCATTCCTTTTGCGCCATGCTCAGTGAGTGGCTGGGGGGCAGCCAGCTGGAGACGGTCAACACCGTCTCGGCTTGGGCCTGGCCCGTCAAACCAGCCAAGGCCACAACGGCAACGCTCAAAAGGGTCTTTTTCATCAAGGGCTCCACTCAAAATAAGTTATAGAAAAAATCTCATAAGGGCTTGGCCCCCGCAACCCTGGATGCTAACCCGAATTTACCAACCGATTGGTCGGTGAATTCCCGAGGTTTATCAGCGAAAATAGCCCAGGGCTTGCGATAAAATTACGAACGGTCGTGCTTTTTTGCGCAAAGCCACTCAATCTGGGTTCTGAGGCACAATTGACGTTAACGTTAACGTCAATTTGCAGCGCCCCTGCTTAACAATGGAGATCTGGTGATGAAAATTCTTGTACCCGTCAAACGGGTGGTCGACTACAACGTGAAAGTGCGCGTCAAATCAGACGGCACGGGCGTGGACATTGCGAATGTGAAGATGAGCATGAACCCCTTTGACGAAATTGCCATTGAAGAAGCCGTGCGCTTGCGAGAAAAGGGCGTGGCCACCGAAGTGATTGCAGTGTCATGCGGCGTCACGCAGTGCCAAGAAACTTTGCGCACCGCCATGGCCATCGGAGCAGACCGCGCCATCTTGGTGGAAGTTCCCGCAGATTTAGATTTGCAGCCCTTGGCCGTGGCCAAGTTGCTCAAAGCCATCGTCGACAAAGAACTACCTGGCTTGGTTATTTTGGGCAAACAAGCGATTGACGACGATTGCAATCAAACCGGACAAATGTTGGCCGCATTGGCCGATTTGCCGCAAGCCACATTTGCCTCCAAAGTTGAAGTGCTGGACGGCCAAGCCCACGTGACCCGCGAAATTGACGGAGGCTTGGAAGTCATCACGGTGGCTTTGCCTGCCGTCATCACCACCGATTTGCGTTTGAACGAACCGCGCTATGTGACCTTGCCCAACATCATGAAGGCCAAGAAAAAACAAATGGACGTGTTTAAGCCCGAAGATTTGGGCGTTGACGTGAGCCCGCGCATCAGCACACTCAAAGTCAGTGAGCCTCCCAAACGTTCGGCCGGCATCAAGGTGCCCGATGTCGCAACCCTGGTTGATAAATTAAAAAATGTGGCGAAAGTAATATGAAATCCCTAGTCATTGCCGAACACGACAACGCCAGTATCAAAGGCGCGACCCTGAACACCGTCACAGCCGCGCTGGCTTGCGGCGCTGAAGTGCATGTGCTTGTGGCAGGGCACAACGCGGGCGCTGCAGCGCAAGCGGCCGCGCAAATTGCCGGTGTGAGCAAAGTCATCCACGCAGACTCTGAAATTTTTGCGCACGCTTTGGCCGAAAACATGACGGCGCAAGTCGTGGTTTTGGCTCCTGCCTACAGCCACATTTTGTTTCCAGCAACAGCCGGCGGCAAAAATGTAGCGCCTCGCGTTGCCGCCAAATTGGACATGAGCCAATTGAGCGATGTCACCTTGGTGATCTCGCCCGATACCTTTGAGCGCCCCATTTATGCCGGCAACGCCATTGCCACTGTGCAAAGCAAAGATGCCATCAAAGTGCTCACGGTTCGCACCACCGGTTTTGATGCGGCCCCTGCCTCTGGCGGCAGTGCAACGGTGGAGTCTGTGACGCCTGTGGCCGACAGCGGCAAGAGCAGTTTCAATCGCAGCGAGATTGCTAAAAACGATCGGCCCGAGTTGACTGCTGCCAAAATCATTGTCTCGGGCGGACGGGCCTTGGGCAGTGCTGAAAAATTTGCCGAAGTCATCACCCCATTGGCCGACAAACTTGGCGCCGCCATGGGCGCAAGCCGCGCCGCGGTGGACGCAGGTTACGCCCCCAACGATTGGCAAGTGGGCCAGACCGGCAAGATCGTGGCGCCGCAGTTGTACGTGGCCTGCGGCATCTCGGGCGCGATTCAGCACTTGGCCGGCATGAAAGACAGCAAGGTCATCGTGGCGATCAACAAAGACCCTGAAGCACCCATTTTCAGCGTAGCTGATTTTGGCTTAGAAGCTGACTTGTTTGTAGCGGTACCGGAGTTGGTCAACGCACTTTGAACGCCTGAGCACTGGAGAATTTCATGAGTTACGTAGCCCCGCTTAAAGACATGCTTTTCAACATCGAGCACTTGGCACGCATTGACCAAGTCGCTCAGATGCCGGGGTTTGAAGACGCAGGACTTGATACGGCGCAAGCTGTACTTGAGGAATGCGCCAAATTTAATCAAGACGTGGTTGCGCCTTTGAATTGGGAGGGTGATAAAAACCCTTCAGCCTTTGCCAACGGGCAAGTCAAAACCACGCCCGGTTTCAAAGAAGCTTTCAAGCAATATGCAGATGCGGGTTGGCAAGGTTTGCAGCACCCTTCTAATTTTGGCGGCCAAGGCTTGCCCAAAACCATTGGCGCGGCGTGCGGGGAAATGCTCAATTCTGCCAACATGAGTTTTGCGTTGTGCCCTTTGTTGACGGACGGCGCCATCGAAGCCATGTTGACTGCAGCTTCCGATGAGCTGAACAACACCTACCTTGAAAAACTCATTTCAGGGCAGTGGACAGGCACCATGAACCTGACCGAGCCCCAAGCCGGCTCAGATTTGGCGATGGTGCGCACGCGTGCAGAGCCTTTGCCAGACGGCACGTTCAAAATTTTTGGGACCAAAATTTTCATCACTTACGGTGAGCACGACATGGCCGAGAACATCGTGCACATGGTGTTGGCACGGGTGCAAGGCGCGCCTGAAGGCGTCAAGGGCATCAGCTTATTTTTGGTTCCTAAATACATGGTCAATCCAGATGGCAGTTTGGGCGCGCGCAACGACGTGCACTGCGTCAGCATTGAACACAAAATGGGCATCAAGGCCAGCCCGACCGCTGTGCTGCAATATGGCGACCACGGCGGCGCCATCGGCCAATTGATCGGCCAAGAAAATCGCGGCTTAGAGTACATGTTCATCATGATGAATGCGGCCCGCTATGCGGTGGGCGTTCAAGGTGTTGCGATCGCTGAGCGGGCCTACCAAAAGGCTGTCAATTACGCCAAAGACCGCGTGCAAAGCAGGCCTGTAGACGGCAGCATGCACACCTCGGCTCCGATCATTCACCACCCCGACGTCAAGCGCATGCTGATGACCATGCGGGCCAGCACCGAAGGCTGCCGTGCCTTGGCCACGGTGGCTGCGGCCGCCTTCGATGCGGCGCACCACCACAGTGATGCCGATGTGCGAAAACAAAACGCCAGTTTTTATGAATTCATGGTGCCCTTGGTCAAAGGCTTTAGCACCGAGATGAGTTTGGAAGTCACCTCGCTTGGCGTGCAAGTGCATGGCGGCATGGGCTTCATTGAAGAGACGGGTGCCGCGCAGTACTACCGTGACGCCAAAATTTTAACCATCTACGAAGGTACCACAGCCATCCAGGCCAATGATTTGGTGGGCCGCAAAACCTCGCGGGATGGTGGTCAAACGGCCAAGGCCTTGGCCGCTCAAGTTGAGCACACTGAGGCCGAGCTGCTGCGCTCAGACAATGCCGACGCCAAAGCCGTAGGCGCCAGACTCAAAGCCGCGCGCCAAGCCTTTTTAGACGTGGTGGATTTTGTTTCTGGCCATGCCAAAACGCAGCCCAACGATGTGTATGCGGGCAGCGTGCCCTACCTGATGCTGACCGGCAACTTGATGGCAGGTTGGCAAATGGGCCGTGCTTTGTTGGTGGCTTTGGACTTGCGCCAAGGCGACACAACGGGCGCAGACGCGGCCTTCATGGATGCGAAAATCATCACCGCACGCTTTTATGCCGACCATATTTTGAGCCGCGCTCCAGGCGTGCGCGACAGCATTGTGGACGGCGCACACAGCGTGACCGCCTTGACCATCGAAGCCTTTTAAACCCTCTGGAGACAGCATGTCTAAATTGCCCGCCGTCTTGGCGAATTTGCCTTTCCCGGTGATTGCTTCGCCCTTGTTCATCATCAGCAACCCCAAGTTGGTGATTGAGCAGTGCAAAGCCGGTGTGGTGGGTTGCATGCCGGCCTTGAATGCACGTCCTGCTGAGCAGTTGGAAGAGTGGTTGATCGAGATCACTGAAACTTTGGCCGCATACAACGCAGCGCACCCTGATGCGCCTGCTGCGCCTTTTGCCATCAACCAAATTGTGCACAAGAGCAATGACCGCTTGATACACGACATGGCCATGTGTGTGAAATACAAGGTGCCGATCATCATCACCTCCTTGGGTGCGCGTGAAGAAATCAATCAAGCAGCCCACAGTTATGGGGGTGTGGTGTTGCACGACATCATCAACAACAAATTTGCCCACAAAGCCATTGAAAAAGGTGCCGACGGTTTGATCGCTGTGGCCACTGGAGCGGGCGGTCATGCGGGCGTGAAAAGCCCCTTTGCGTTGATCCAAGAAATTCGCGAGTGGTTTGATGGCCCGGTTGCTTTGTCTGGCTCCATAGCCACAGGTGATGCTGTGCTGGCGGCTCAAGCCATGGGCGCAGACTTTGCCTACATTGGTTCGGCCTTCATCGCCACCCACGAAGCACGTGCTGCCGAGGACTACAAGCAAGCCATCGTCGATGGCAATTCCGACGACATCGTGTACAGCAATTTGTTCACTGGTGTGCATGGAAATTACTTGGCCCCTTCTATTCGAAAGGCGGGCCTGGACCCAGACAACCTGCCCATCTCTGACCCTTCAACCATGAATTTTGGCGGGGATGCGAAGAAGGCATGGAAAGACATTTGGGGCTGCGGCCAAGGCATTGGTGCTGTGCATGCTGTGGTGAGCACGGCTGAACTGGTGGCCAAGCTCAAACGTGAATACGCAGCAGCCAAAGCGCGCTTGAGCTTGTAACGGCGCATGTCTGAGCGCTCGGGGGGCATTGACCTTCTCAAAGCTCTGGCCTGTGTGCTGATGGTGGGGCACCACTTGGCCAACTACAGCCCCATGGCCGATGTGAGTGCTGCATGGATGCCGCAGTTCATTGCTTTTTTATACAACGATGGCCGCATGGCTGTTCAGATTTTTCTCGTTGCTGCAGGTTATTTAACCGCCTGCGCATGGTTGCCTTTGCTGGCGCAATCCAAATTTTCTATTTGGCCGAAAGTGCGCGCAAGGTACTTGCGATTGTCTATTCCATTGTTTGCAGCATTGGCCTGCACAGTCTTGATCACGGCATGGGTGCGGCCTTACTTTGAACCACTCGATTTATCGGATCCACCAGAATTTTCGCAGGTGCTTGCCCATCTTTTTTTACTGCAAGATTTGACGTGGATCCCCGCCCTGTCTGCTGGCATTTGGTACGTGGCCATTGATTTTCAATTGTTTCTGATGGCGCTAGCGAGTGCGGTTGCAGCCCATTGGTGGCACATCCAACGAGGGTCACGCGATGTGGTGCGAACTGTTACATGGGTCTGGTTGGGCTTGACTTGCGTCTCTTTGTTTTATTGGAACCGTCAGCCCCTGCACGACAACTGGGGTGGCTATTTTTTCAATGCTTATGGCTTGGGTTTGTGTGTGGCATCGTGCAAGCGTGCGGGGTTGAAGCTGCCAGTTTGGGCGCTGGTGTTGGGGCTTGGCTTGTTGGCCTGGAGCTTGGAGCCGCGCGAGCGTTTGGGTGTGGCTGTGGCTACCGCTTTGCTGCTGTCGTGGCCTGCATTCCTGAAATTCGATGCAGTGTCACTTCCCAAATGGGTCACATGGCTTTCCAAAATTTCTTATTCGGTTTTTTTAATTCACTATGGTGTGAGTTTGATCGTGAGCGCAGTGGTGTTCAATTTTTGGCCAGAGCAAATGGAGGCGAACTTGGCTGGCATGCTGGTCTCGCTGGGCTTGTCGATTGCAGCGGGCGCTTTGCTGTTCGATCAAGTGGAAAAGCCATCTGCCACACCGCGCAGAGCCTTGCAATGGGCCGTCACTTTTGTGGCTGCCTGCACTGCAGTTAAGCTGCTATCTTAATTGCAGAGGCCTGAGAGGCGTTGACCTGCTGTGCAATGTAGGCCAGCGAAGCTTCCACTTGGTCCACCAAGATCAGGCACAAGTCGCCTGACGATAAGCGCGCCAAGGCGGTGTCAATGGCGATGAATTCACCATGAATTTCTTGCACATGCTGCGTGCGCGTGGCGCCATTCAAACCTTGACGCAAGAGTTGCATGACTTCGCCGTCGCTGCGCCCGCGTTGGCAGGCGTCTTCGTAGAGCAAAACCTCATCGAATGCGGCGCCTAATATGTGAGTCTGATCGCGAATGTCTTGGTCGCGCCGGTCGCCCGCGCCGCTGATCACCACCACCCGTTTGTTGGCGGGAATGTTGCCTACAGCTTGAACCAAAGCTTGAATGGCATCAGGGTTGTGGCCGTAGTCTGCAATCAAGGTGGCGCCGCAGTAATTAAATACATTGAAGCGCCCTGGTACGCCTTGAATGTCGCTGATGAAGGTGGACAAGCCCACGGCAATGGTCTCCCAAGGCACGTTGACAGCCCATGCTGCAGCCACTGAAGCCAATACATTTTCAGTTTGAAAATCGATTTGCCCATTGCGCGTGATCGGCACCTCGCTCAAGGGTATGCGAAAAATTTTCTTGCCCTGCTGCGCCACCAGGTGGCCATTTTCTGTGTAGACCACACGCTTGCCTTGTGCGCGGTGTGTGGCTAAAACAGAGTGGTGTGGGTCCAGCGCAAAGAAAGTCACTTGGCCTGGGCACAACTTGGCCATCATGGCCACAGCAGGGTCGGCGGCGTTCAAGACGGCCATGCCATCGCTTGCCACATTCAAGACCACCACGCGCTTGAGCACAGACAAGTCTTCCAGTGTGGTGATGTAGTTCAGGCCCAAGTGGTCACCCGAGCCCAGGTTGGTGACTACAGCGACTTGGCAGCGGTCAAAGGCCAGTCCTTCACGTAGCATCCCGCCGCGTGCGGTCTCAAAGACGGCAGCATCGACATCAGGGTGCATCAGCACATTGCGTGCGCTTTTAGGACCGCTGCAGTCGCCGTCGTCAATTTGGCGGCCATTGACAAAAACACCGTCGGTATTGGTCATGCCCACGCGCAGTTTATGGGCCTTGAGCAAGTGCGCCGTCAAACGCACGGTGGTGGTTTTTCCATTGGTGCCTGTCACGGAAATCACGGGAATGCGGCCGTCCTCGCCCTTGGGGTACATCTGGTCAATGATGGCTTTGCCAACGGCGCGGCCTTTGCCAAACGAGGGGCTGATGTGCATGCGAAGTCCGGGTGCCGCGTTGACTTCCACCACGCCGCCGTTTTGTTCTTCCAAGGGGCGTAGTACCGATTCGCAGACCACGTCGACGCCGCAAATATCAACGCCCACCATTTGGGCAGCGGCCACAACGCGCGCAGCAACTTCGGCATGCACATCGTCGGTGACGTCGGTGGCAGTGCCGCCAGTAGACAGGTTGGCATTGTTGCGCAAGACCACACGTCGGCCTTTTTCTGGCACAGCATCAGGGTCAAGGTCTTGCAGCTTCAAGCAGCCAACGGCGATGGCGTCAAATTTAATTTTACTCAGTGAAGTGGCGTGACCATCACCGCGGCGCGGATCAGCGTTGACTTTGGCCACCAACTCGCGCACGCTCAATGCGCCGTCGCCCACGACCAGAGGTGGTTCACGCCGCGCTGCTGCAACCAGTTGATTGCCCACCACCAAGAGGCGGTAGTCACTGCCGGGTAGAAACTTCTCTACCATCACCTCGCCGAAGTGCGCTGCCGATTCGTAGGCTTGGTTGAACACGTCGCGCTGAACAATGTTCACAGTGACGCCTTTGCCTTGGTTGCCATCTTGCGGTTTGAGTACCACCGGCAAGCCAATGCTTTGGGCAATGAGCCAAGCGTCTTCTAAATCTTTGGCCGGCCTGCCCATGGGCACGGGCACACCAGCGGCCAAGAGCAAGGACTTGGTTAAATCTTTGTCTTGCGCAATGGCTTCGGCAATGGCGCTGGTGCTGTCGGTCTCTGCGGCCTGAATGCGCCGCTGTTTGCAGCCCCATCCAAACTGCACCATGCTGCCTTCGGTCAATCGACGGTAGGGGATGCCTCTGGCCACAGCGGCGTCCACGATGGCACCAGTGGATGGGCCCAAGCGCACGTCTTCGTCCAAGCTGCGCAACTCGTCCAAGGCTTGGTTCAGATCAAAGGCTTCCTGATTTTGCGCGGCCAAGCACAACTTTTGTGCCCATGACAAGGCCAAGCGGCCCACGGCTTCTTCGGTGTACTGCACCACCACCTGGTACACACCAGGCTCTTGGGTGGCCGTGGTGCGGCTGAAGGTAACCGGGCAACCGGCCTGCGCCTGCAAGCCCAAAGTGATTTTTTCCAAGGCATGGGCCATGCTGGCCGGATCCCCTGGGCGAGTGCCTTCTAATGCGCTGACTGCTGGGAAAATTCTGCGCAATTGTTTTTCAAATTGACTGCCGGTGGGCAAGGCGCATTCTTCGGGTGTGCACGTGAGAATGGCCTCGATGCAGGTATGACGGCTCCATAAGTTGGGACCTCTCAAAACACGAATTCGTGAAACTTCCATGAGCAGCTTATCCTGATGTCAGTTCGGGGCGCGCCTCAATGCGATGCAGGACTTTGGCCAAAACTTTTGGTGCCCGCACGGATCAAGTCAAAGGGTATGCCCAAGGCCCAAGCTGCAGCGGCGGCGGCCATCACTTCATTGCACTTGAGGATTTGATTGCGGAAAAACTTGTCAATGGCGGGCAACTGCCGGTTCAGCACATCGACTTCGTTAGCGCCCTGGGCCAAGATCAAATGACCCTTGCGCCAGAACACAACGCGGCCGTCTTCTGCACGGTGTTTGATTAAATGGGGGTTGGCTTCTGAAGTGGCAAAGAAAATGACTTCGCCGTCGCAGTAGCTTGCCAAGGCGGCTACTGCGTCGTCTTCTGCATTTAAGACTGCAATGCCATCGGGCAGAACCACATCTACTTGTGTGCGCGCGACATTGGGCATTTGCGCGTCGCTTTGGATGTACAGGTCTTGCAAGCCTTCGGCTTTGGGCATGGAGGTGACGACGCCAACATGGCAGCGGTCGTAGGGCAGGCCTTCAGTCAAGACTTGTCGGGCGGTGGTTTCAAACACAGCGGCTTCAACGGCGCGATTGATCAGCAAGCGCTGAGCCGTTTCCCAGACCATGCCATCGTGATCTTGTAAACAGCGCTGGCCCACATACAAGCCCTTGGCCGAGGACAAGCCCGTGCGCAGGCCTTGCAAATGGAGCAGCCAGCCAATCAAATGGCTGGTGCCAGTGGTGTCTTCTTGCCCAAGCAGGCCAACCACTGGAATGCGGGAGTTGCTGCCATCTTCAAACAAGTGGTTGGTAATGGCTTGTCCGACAGGGCGGGCCGGGCCAGAGGCTGGCTTTAAATGCATCAAGAGGCCTGGGCCTGCATTGACTTCCACAATGGCGGCGCCTTGCGCTTTCATGGGTTTGGAAATGTCTTGGGCCACCAAGTCAACCCCGGCAATGTCAAGGCCAACGATGCGGGCCGCCAAGGCGGCAAGTTCGGCCACATCGGGGTGCACCAAGTCCGTCACGTCCATGGCCATGTTGCCGGTGCGAACCACCACCACCGTGCAGCCTTTTTCGGGCACGCTTTGAAGCGTCAAGCCTTGGCGCTTTAACTCCAGCACGGATGTGGAGTAGTCGTTCATGTAAATAGGGTCAAGCGGGAAGTCTTCTGCTTCGCCGCGGCGGGGGTCTGAGTTGAGCTGGGTCTCAATCAGTTGGGCTATGGTGGAAGCGCCATCACCACACACGCTGGCAACCTCGCCTTTGTTGGCCGCCACCACTTTGCCGCCAACCACCAGCAAACGGTGTTCATCACCCAAAATATGGCGCTCTACCAAAACGTCACTGCCTTCGGCTTTGGCCAAGTCAAAGGCGGCCTCTACTTCGGCTTGGGTTCGCAGTTCGAGCGAAACGCCGCGAGAGTGATTGCCATCAACAGGTTTGACGCACACCGGCAGACCGATTTCTTGCGCTGCTTCCCAAGCCTCTTGCGGTGAAGCCACATTGCGCCCTTCGGGCACGGGCACGCCGCAGTTGGCGAGCAAACTTTTGGTCAGGTCTTTGTCTTTGGAGACGCCCTCGGCAATGGCGCTGGTTTGATCGGTCTCTGCTGTCCAAATGCGGCGCTGACTGGCGCCATGGCCGAGTTGAACCAAGTTGCCCTCGTTCAGGCGGATAGCCGGAATGCCGCGCTCGGCCGCAGCGGTGACGATGCAGGCGGTGCTGGGGCCAATGCACAAGCTGTCGACCATGTCGGTCAGCCGGACAATGAGTTTGGCCACGGGGTAGTCGCGCCCTTCGATGGCGGCCATGACCAAGTCGCGCGCTGCTTGCAAGGCGGCACGGCTGACAGCTTCATGGCGCGTGCGGATCACAACTTTGTAGATGCCCCGGGGCCCGGCTTCGCGGGCTTTGCCGAAACCGGTCTGCATGCCGGCACGGTTTTGCAGTTCCAAGGCCACGTGCTCCATGATGTGACCCGGCCAAGTGCCTTCCTCCAGGCGCTGCAAAAAACCACCCCGCTCGCCAACGCTGCAGCGGTGCTCCAACAAACCGGGCAAAAAGGCTTGTAAGCGCTGGTTAAAACCGGGCAGGGTGTTGGAGGGGCAGTCTTCCAGGGCGCCAATGTCGATCCAGGCTTCCATGACGGGGCGGTAGGTCCAAATATTGGGCCCGCGCAAATGCGTCATGCGCAGAAATTGTATGTCTCTGGCACTCATGGGCGCTTGGACGGGGGTAGGCAGGATGAGGGGCGATACAATGCCTTGGTGAGTGCGGCACTGGCAGAATTCTTCCGATAAACAAGGTGCATGGGCTGTGTCCTGGCCGCTTCTTTTGCTGTTTTTCTTAGCCGCCAACACGTGTTGACTCTTGTTGTTTGAACCTTTATGACCCCCAAAGCTCTTACGCCCAACAATTTGCTGGGGTTGCCTTTTGACTGGCACGAGGGAGGGGCTTTGCAGGTTCACCCTGATGAAAACGCTTCAGCTTGGTTAGAGGTTGACCTGAATGAAGATTTAAATTTTGTTAAAACGCTGCTCATTTTGACTGATCAGCGGGTCATCTCAGGGGATCAGACGCAAAAAAACTGGAAATCTTGGCCAATAGGGGCTTTGCAAACCTTGCGTTTGAGCGATCACGCAGGGGTTGGGACATTGTCATTGCACGACCAAGATCAGCGCTTGGCCGCTTGGCGCTTCACTTTGGGTCGGCTTTCCGCGGTCTTGCGATTTAAATCTCAGTTTGATGCTCAGCGCCAAACTGTTCCGATAGATGGAACGTCTGGGGACTTGGTGCAGGCCGATGAGGCGATTTGCATCTGCCCAGTTTGCCAAAGCGCAATGGACAACAGCGAAGACGAGTGCCCCGTTTGTGCCGAAACACAGCGCGCACCCGTGTCGACTTGGACCTTGTTCAAATTATGGCGGTTTGCCAAGCCTTATGAAGGCCGATTGCTGCTGGGCTTTATTTTGACCTTGGCCTCCACCGCGGCCACGTTGGTGCCGCCCTACTTGGTCATGCCCTTGATGGACGATGTGCTGATTCCCTACCAAAATGGCGCGCACATTGACCCCATCACAGTGTCTTGGTATTTGCTGGGCTTGCTCGCCTCGGCCTTGGTGGCTTGGGGCTTGGGTTGGATCAAAACCTACATCTTAGCCTTGGTGTCCGAGCGCATCGGGGCTGACCTGCGCACCACCACTTACGAGCATTTGATGAAGTTATCGCTCGAATATTTTGGGGGCCGGCGCACGGGAGATTTGATCGCCCGCATTGGCAGCGAGACCGACCGCATCAATGTGTTTTTGTCCTTGCACTTGCTGGACTTTGCCACCGATGTGTTGATGATTTTGATGACTGCAGTGATTTTGTTTTCGATCAATCCGAGCTTGGCCTTGGTCACACTTTTGCCCTTGCCCTTCATCGGCTGGCTGATCCATGTGGTGCGTGAGCGATTGCGCACGGGCTTTGAAAAAATTGACCGTGTGTGGTCGGAGGTGACCAATGTTTTGGCCGACACCATTCCTGGCATTCGTGTGGTCAAAGCTTTTGCCCAAGAACAGCGCGAAGCCCAGCGTTTCCTGGATGCCAACAAGCACAACTTGGCCGTGAATGACCGTTTGAACCGTGTTTGGTCTTTGTTCTCGCCCACCGTCACCTTGATGACTGAAATTGGCTTGCTGGTGGTGTGGGCCTTTGGTATCTGGTTGGTCTCCAAAGATCAAATCACGGTGGGCGTGCTGACGGCATTTTTGGCTTACATCGGGCGTTTTTACACGCGCCTGGACTCCATGAGCAGAATTGTCTCGAGCACACAAAAAGCCGCATCGGGTGCCAAACGTATTTTTGAAATTCTCGACCATGTCTCCAGCGTGCCAGAGCCCAAAAATCCTCGCACGCTGGACAACCCGCAAGGGCGCATCACCTTATCAAATATTGATTTTCGGTATGGCAACCGCGCAGTCATTCGGCAGTTGAGTTTGGACATTGAGCCCGGTGAAATGATCGGCTTGGTTGGGCACAGTGGCTCGGGCAAGAGCACCTTGGTGAATTTAATTTGCCGCTTCTACGATGTCACCGAAGGCAGCATTGCATTGGATGGTGTTGACATTCGGCAACTCGGCGTGGGCGATTACAGACGCAACATCGGACTGGTGCTGCAGGAGCCCTTTTTGTTTTTTGGCACAGTGGCCGACAACATTTCCTATGGCAAACCTGATGCCTCACGCCAGGACATTGTGGCGGCAGCTCGCGCTGCGCACGCACACGAATTTATTTTGCGAATGCCCCAGGGCTACGACTCCCTGGTCGGCGAGCGTGGGCAAGGCTTATCGGGCGGCGAGCGCCAGCGTATCTCGATTGCACGGGCTTTGCTGATCAATCCACGAATTTTGATATTGGACGAGGCCACGTCTTCAGTCGACACTGAAACAGAAAAAGAAATTCAAAATGCCTTGGACAATTTGGTGCGCGGGCGCACCACCATTGCCATCGCCCACCGCTTGTCAACCTTGCGCAAAGCCGACCGTTTGGTGGTGATGGACAAAGGCCAAATTGTCGAACAAGGCCCCCACGATGCATTGATTGCTGCGCAAGGGGCTTACTGGCGTTTGTACGAGGCGCAGCAGCGACAAGCTCAGGCTGAAGGCGCGGTTTTTCGCGAGTCGCCTGAGGAGGGTGCCGACGCGCCGATGGATGCGCCTGTGGCCGTTCCCCACAGTGCCAAGGAGATTTTGTGAGCGCTCTTGAGTTTCAATTGGATTGCGATGCCATGGGCCACTGGACGTATGTCTCCAGTCAAGGTGTTCGGCATGAGCAGGTCACGCCCGTGCGCTCCTTCCCCGTCGCAGCGCCGCAAGAGGGGGTGGCCTTGGTCAGCGTGGATGGCCATGAATTGCTGTGGATAGCGCATATAAACTTGCTCTCGCCACACCTGCGCGAAAATGTACTGCGTGCATTAACGCAGCGTGAATTCATGCCACGCATTTTGAAACTGCGCAGCGTCAGTGGGTGGATTGCGCCTTGCACTTGGGAGATTGACACCGACCGTGGCAGCACCAGTTTACTGCTCCAAGGTGAGGAAGATATTCGCCGCTTGTCGGCCACGGCGTTGCTAGTCACGGACGGTCATGGCGTGCAATTTTTAATTCGTGATTTGGACCAGATGGACCGGCCATCACGCAGGATGCTCGACCGATTTCTTTGATTCCAAAGAGGGCCAGACTTCAGGTGGGCTTGCCAGTGCGGCAGTCTGCATGAACATCCAGTGCGGCTTGGTACAACTGCGTTTGCACCCCCACCAAGCCCAGCACGGAATGAAAATAGTTGTCGTGGGTCAGCGGTTTTGAGATCTTATTTTTCATGCAATCACGAGACAAACCCGATTGCTGTTCAAAACGGTTAGACCACCAAGTGATCCAGGGCACACTTTTTTGCACATCGGGGGCAATGCGGTAGGGCAGACCGTGCAAATACAAATTGTTTTCGCCCAAAGATTCACCGTGGTCAGACACATAAAGCATTGCACTGGCTGATTTCGATTCTTCTTTTTTCAGCCAAGCAATGGTGCTGGCCAAAAAGTGGTCGGTGTACAAAATGGTGTTGTCAAACGAGTTGATGACCTGCTCACGCGAGCACTCTTGCAGCGCATTGCTGGTGCATTCGGGTTGAAACTTTTTGAACGCTTGCGGCACTCGTTTGTAATAGGCAGGGCCATGACTGCCCATTTGGTGCATCACCACGACCACACCTTTGGCGCGCCGCTCAGGGGCCAGGGCTTGAACGCGCTCGCTCAGCTGTTGCAGCATGATCTCGTCATGGCATTCGCCGTCGGCGCACAGGCCAGGAACTTTTAACTTGCGTGTCAAAATTTGTGGAACGCGTTCGCACACGCTTTTGCAACCCGATTGGTTGTCGATCCACAGCACGGCTAAACCGGCGCGTTGCAAAACATCGATCAGGCTTTCAAAATTTTCTTTGCGTGCTTCAAAGGCTTCTTTTCCTAAGTGTGAAAACATGCAAGGAACAGAGGTCGCTGTGCTGGTGCCGCAGGACATCACGCCTTGCAGGCTGAGCACATTTTCTTGCGCCAATTTGGGGGTAGTTGGCCGAGCATAGCCGTTCAGACCGAAATTGCTCATGCGAGCAGTTTCTCCCAGAACCAAAATCAACAAAGGGGGCTTGTCTTGTGGCTTGGGTGGCTGCAGGTGCGCGTCTTGACCAATGGGCAGCAAGACGCTGTTGCTCAGTTGAAAGGGCTTGGCAGCCACCGAGCCGATGGCATAAAAACTGTTCAAAGGGTTGATCAAATAGCGCAGTTGCGTGTGATTGCGCATGACCGAGGAGAAGTCTTGGAAGGTGGCCATCACACAGGCCAGCAAAATACCCAGTGCCACCAACAAAGTCAGGCCGTTCGAGAATGCTTGTTTGGCCAAGCCAAGTTTTTGAACCGGCGCACGCCAAAAGACATAAGTGGGCAAAATTCCCATGAGGCCTAAGCTGACGAGCATGCGCCAATTGAGCAGGTCCAGTGCTTCTTTGGTATCGGTTTGAATCACATTGGCGATCATGCCAGCGTCGATCACAATACCGTAACTGAGCATGAAGTAAGCGCCGCTGGCCGCGCTGAAAAAGAACACGCTCAAGGCTGGCTTGATCACACCGCGCCAGTTGAAAAAACTCAAGATGGCCACCAGCGCTGAAGCCACAATGGCGCCAAAGCCCAATGCAAAAGCCAAACCCCTGGCCCCCTTGACCTCTGGCAGGCTGTAGAGTTGTTGCCACAAGGCTATGTTGCTCAGACTGGCCAACCAAAGACTGGCCAACACCACAAGCACTGCGGGATGCCAGCCTTGTCGTTTGCCTGCGCGAGTTGGAGCGGCTGGGTTGGTCATGCAGATTTAGGCGCCGAACAAGCCTTTGAGTTTGTCGGTCCAGCTGTTGCCAGAAGGTTGGTGCTTGGCGCCGCCTTTTTGTAAGGATTCGTCAAAATCTTTGAGCAACTTGCGTTGGTGTTCGGTCAACTTCACGGGTGTCTCGACTGTGATGTGGCAGTACAAATCGCCGGGGTAGCTGGCGCGCACGCCTTTGATGCCTTTGCCGCGCAAACGGAACTGCTTGCCGGTTTGGGTGCCTTCTGGAATGTCGATGGCCGCTTTGCCGCTCAAGGTGGGCACATCGATCTCACCTCCGAGAGCGGCTTTGCTAAAACCGATCGGGACAGAGCAGTGCAGGTCGTCACCATCACGTTCAAAAATTTCGTGCTTTTTGAGGCGGATTTCAATGTACAAATCGCCGGGCGGTCCGCCGTTGGTTCCTGGCTCGCCGTTGCCGGTGCTGCGAATGCGCATGCCATCATCAATGCCAGCGGGGATTTTGACTTCGAGTGTTTTTTGTTTTTTGATCTTGCCTTGGCCACTGCAGGTGGTGCAAGGCTCGGCGATGATTTTGCCAGCACCGCGGCAATGCGGGCAGGTTTGTTGCACACTGAAAAAGCCTTGACGCATTTGCACTGTGCCCGAGCCTTGGCAGGTGCCGCAGGTCTTGGCGCTGGTGCCGGGTTTTGCACCGGTGCCGTGGCAGGGCGCGCAGGGGTCCCAGCTGGGAATTCGAATTTGAGCGTCTTTGCCTTGTGCGGCTTCTTCCAAAGTGACGTCCATGGCGTAACTCAGATCGCCGCCCCGGAATACTTGTCGGCCTTTGGCGCCGCCGCGCCCGCCTTGACCAAAGATGTCGCCAAAGATGTCGCCAAAGGCTTCACCAAAGCCGCCGAAACCTTCACCCCCTGCGCCGCCTGGGCCGCGCATGTTGGGGTCTACGCCGGCATGGCCGTATTGGTCGTAGGCGGCGCGTTTTTGCGCGTCTGACAGCATCTCGTAGGCCTCTTTGACCTCTTTGAATTTGGCCTCGGAGTCCTTGGCATCGGTGCCCTGATGGCGGTCAGGGTGAAACTTCATCGCGAGCTTGCGATAAGATTTTTTGATGTCTTCTTCGGAGGCGTTTTTCGCAACACCCAGTACTTCGTAAAAGTCTCTTTTGGCCATCTTTTTTCAACGGTTAGAACAAGAACGCCGCGCAGCTGATTCTGGGGTCAGAATCAAGCAACGCGGCGGGGCGGGCCAAGGCCCGTGGAACAGAAAAATCAGCCTTTTTTAACTTCTTTGACCTCGGCGTCCACCACGTTGTCATCGGCTGGTTTGGCGTTATCGGCGCCGCCACCAGTGGCTGCACCTGGGGCCGCACCGGCGGCTTGCTGAGCTTGCATGTCGGCGTACATTTTCTCACCTAATTTTTGACTGACTGTCATCAAGGCTTCGGTTTTGGCTTCGATGGCGTCTTTGTCTTCGCCTTTCAAAGCTTCTTCCAAACTTTTCACTGCCGCTTCGATGGCTTCTTTTTCCGAAGCCTCGATTTTGTCACCATATTCGGTCAAGCTTTTCTTGACACTGTGCACCGAGGCTTCGCCAGAATTTTTGGCTTGAACAATTTCAAGTTTTTTCTTGTCATCGGCAGCGTTCAATTCGGCGTCTTTGACCATCTGCTGAATCTCGGCTTCAGACAAGCCCGAGTTGGCTTTGATGGTGATCTTGTTTTCTTTGCCAGTGCCTTTGTCTTTGGCGCCCACGTGCAAGATGCCGTTGGCGTCAATGTCAAAAGAAACTTCAATTTGAGGCGTGCCGCGCGAAGAAGGAGGAATACCTTCCAAGTTGAACTCGCCCAGCAACTTGTTGCCAGTGGCCATCTCGCGCTCGCCCTGGTAAACCTTGATGGTCACGGCTGGTTGATTGTCGTCAGCAGTGGAAAAAGTCTGTGCAAACTTGGTCGGGATGGTGGTGTTTTTGGTGATCATTTTGGTCATCACACCGCCCAGGGTTTCAATGCCCAAAGACAAAGGCGTCACGTCAAGCAACAGCACATCTTTGCGGTCGCCCGACAAGACTTGCCCTTGAATCGCAGCGCCAACGGCCACGGCTTCGTCAGGGTTGACGTCTTTGCGAGGCTCTTTACCAAAGAACTCTTTGACCTTGTCTTGCACCTTGGGCATGCGCGACATCCCGCCCACCAAGATGATGTCGTCAATGTCAGAGACGCTCACGCCAGCGTCTTTGATGGCAATGCGGCAAGGGGCCATGGTGCGCTCAATCAACTCGTCGACCAAGCTTTCTAATTTGGCGCGGCTTAACTTGATGCTCAAGTGTTTGGGGCCTGAAGCGTCGGCGGTGATGTAGGGCAGGTTGATGTCGGTGCCCGAAGCGCTTGACAACTCGATTTTGGCTTTTTCAGCCGCTTCTTTCAAGCGCTGCAAGGCCAATACATCTTTGGACAGATCAACGCCGCTCTCTTTTTTGAACTCGCTGATGATGTGGTCAATGATGCGTTGGTCAAAGTCTTCACCACCCAAGAAAGTGTCGCCATTGGTGGAGAGAACTTCAAATTGTTTTTCGCCATCAACGTCGGCAATCTCAATGATCGATACGTCAAAGGTGCCGCCGCCCAAGTCATACACGGCAATTTTGCGATCGCCTTTTTCGGTTTTATCTAGGCCAAAGGCCAAGGCCGCAGCAGTCGGTTCGTTGATGATGCGCTTGACATCCAAGCCGGCAATACGCCCTGCATCTTTGGTGGCTTGGCGCTGTGCGTCGTTGAAATAAGCAGGCACCGTGATCACGGCTTCTGTGACTTCTTCGCCCAAGTAGTCTTCGGCGGTTTTCTTCATCTTGCGCAAAACTTCTGCGCTGATCTGTGGAGGCGCCAATTTGTTGCCACGCACTTCCACCCAAGCGTCGCCGTTGTCGGCTTTGCTGATGGTGTAGGGCATCAAATCGATGTCTTTTTGAACTTCTTTTTCGGCAAATTTACGGCCGATCAAGCGTTTGACTGCGTACAAAGTATTGCGCGGGTTGGTAACCGCTTGGCGCTTGGCCGATGCGCCGACCAAAATTTCGCCGTCTTCTTGGTACGCAATGATGGACGGGGTGGTGCGAGCGCCCTCAGCGTTCTCGATCACCTTGGTGGTGTTGCCCTCCATGATCGCCACGCAAGAGTTGGTGGTGCCCAGGTCAATGCCAATGATTCTTCCCATGTTCTTCTCCGAAAGTCTAAAAATGTTTGAATGATTCAGAAGTAGGGGCGTTCAGGCTAATTTCAAGCCTTGTGCACCCCGCTGCGATGATTTATTTGGGCGCTGTGACCGTGACCAAGGCTGGGCGCAGCACGCGCTCGGCAATCAAGTAACCCTTTTGCAGCACGGTGACCACTGTATTGGCCTCTTGCTGGGCTGGCACCACGCTGATGGCTTGGTGCTGGTGCGGGTCAAATTTGGTGCCTGCTTCAGGGTTGATTTCCAAGACTTTATTGCGCTCTAAGGCGCTTTTGAGCTGGCGCAGGGTGGCTTGCGCGCCTTCCCGAATTTGCTCGGAAGTGGCAGATTGAATGGCCAAACCGGCTTCCAAGCTGTCGACCACGGGCAACAAACTGTCGGCAAAGCCTTCCACGGCAAATTTGCGGGCTTTGCTGATGTCTTCGTCGGCGCGGCGGCGGGCATTTTGCACATCGGCGTGGGCCCGCAGAACTTGATCGGCCAATCCTGCGTTTTCGACTTTGAGATTGGCCAGTTCAGCGTGAACATCGGCCAAAGGGTCTTGCGCCGAGGGCTCGTTGCCCATGGCCGCGGCCGCGGCTGCCAAAGCTTCGGCAGCGGGTGTGACGGTATTAGGAGAGTTTTGAGATTGAGTTTCAGACATGAAAATGCATCCGCAAGATATGACAACGCCCCAGAATTGGGGGCGTATTGAAGAATTTCAAGGGGCGTCGGCTTTCAAAAAAGAGGGGCGCCCCCCCCTTGGTTCAAGACAATGCGAGCAGTTCGACGTCAAACTTCAAGGTGGCATTGCCTGGAATCACGCCGCCAGCGCCTCGGGCTCCATAGCCCAAATCTGCCGGAATGATCAAAGTGCGCGCACCGCCCACTTTCATGCCCGCCACGCCTTCGTCCCAGCCGCGGATCACCATGCCAGCGCCCAGCGTGAAGACGAACGGGTCATTGCGGTCTTTGCTGGAGTCGAATTTGTCGCCTTGCTCGCCGTCGTTGTAGAGCCATCCGGTGTAGTGCACGGTCACGCTTTGACCCTTGCTGGCTTGTTCGCCGTCGCCGACCACGGTGTCGTCGTATTGCAGGCCAGTGGCTGTGGTGATCATGAGAAATCCTTGAAAAGCAAATGTTGGAAAGGGCTGAATTATGCCAGTGGGCGTGCGCGCTGAGCCAAATCGCGCATCAAAGAGCGCACGCCATAGGTCCAGGGGGGCGCTTGGTCTGAAGTGGTCACGCGGTTGAATAAACTGCCCAATTGGGGCGTGGAGATGGCCACCGTGTCGCCCACCACGTGCGTAAAGCCAAGCCCTGGGCCATGCCGGTCTTGTGTAGGGGCAAACATGGTGCCCAAAAATAACACCAGGCCGTCAGGGTATTGGTGGTTGGCCCCAATGGCCTGGGCGGCCAAATCAAGCGGATCGCGGCTGATCAGGCGCAGCGAACTACTGCCCTGCATGACAAAGCCTTCTGGCCCCTGCACGGTCATGGCCAGTTCGGTTTGCCTCACATCGTCGATGCTGTAATGAGCGTCAAACAAGCGGATGAAGGGGCCAATCGAACAACTGGCATTGTTGTCTTTGGCTTTGCCCAAGAGCAGGGCGCTGCGGCCTTCAAAGTCACGCAAATTCACATCATTGCCCATGCTCACGCCGTGCACTTGGCCTTTGGAGTTGATGGCCAGCACAATCTCTGGCTCTGGGTTGTTCCATACACTGCCCGGGTGCAAACCCACATCGGCGCCAAAACCAACCGAACTCATGGCTTGAGATTTGGTGAAAATTTCAGCGTCAGGGCCAATGCCAACCTCTAAATATTGTGACCAAACGCCTTGCGCAATCAACACTTCTTTGAGCTTCATTGCTTGGGGTGAACCGGGCACCACGCTGGCCAAGTCCTCGCCCATCACGGACACCACGGCTTGCCGGACCGATTCGGCTTTGCCTGCATCGCCACGGGCTTGCTCTTCAATCACGCGCTCGAGCATGCTGGCCACAAAGGTCACGCCGGCAGCTTTGATGGCTTGTAAGTCGCAAGGGGCCAAAAACCAAGGGTGTTCGGGCTTGCGCAGGCAGGGCTGGCTGTTGGCCACAGCGAGCGCGGTGCTGCACAGTACTTTGCCAATGTGTTGCTTGACTTTTTCGGCTGGATTGTCAAGCTCCAACAGGTCGCTGCAAGTCAGGGCCAGTGCGCTGAGGTCGTGCACGGCGTCAAAGGTGACGCGGACCAAATGCGGCCCCAAGCCGGGCACCCACAAGCGGCCAATCAAAACAGCCTGCGCTGCGTCTGTGGGCATGGTTTGGGCCAGCGTGGGGAAAGCCTGCTGCGGGTTGTTCGAGTGAGTTGAATTTGACATCGATGTGTTCCTTTTTCTAAACTTGAACGCACATTCAAAGGCCTGTGTGAAATCTCAGGTCAAAGATAAATTTTTTGCAACAAATGAACCAAAGTTTGCACTTGGGTGGGCGTGAGTTTAGAGCCTACTTCCATTTCCAGCTCGGAGGCCGTCGCTTCTGCTTGTTTCATGAGTGTGACGCCTTTGCTTGTGGGGTGCAGCCCTACAGCCCGGCCATCGTGCGGGTGGGCTTGTCGTTCCAGCAAACCTTGCGCTTCAAGCGACTGAATCAAGCCCACCAAGTTGGGGGGCAAAATGTTCAAGGATGAACACAGTTGACGCGAAGTCACGCCAGGGTTGTGCGTGATCACCGACATCACTGAAAAATCAACTGGCCTCAAACCGAACGCAGCCATGCGCTCCATGAAAACGCTGATGACTGCCAAGGCGGCTCTGCGCGAGTTGTAGCCGATCAAAGTTTGCAAATAAGAGGTATCAACTTTGTCGACGGACAGTGACTTGGGTGGGGATGATATTTGAGTCAAGAAAAACCCCTGCTGAGAAATTACTGGCACAAAGACTGAATGTCTTGGGGCACAGGAATAATTTGGATGCGACCGGGTTGGCCCTGCACATTCATGCAAAAGGCGCGTGTTTCAGTACCTTCACACAAAACATCATCCCCCCGCATGACCAGATGCTTGTGGATGAAAACTTTCTCGCGCCACTCGCTCACGCTGGTGTGAATTTGCAGTCGCTCGCCATAGGTGGCGGTTTTTTTGAAGATGGTGTGAATTTCCAGCAATGGGGTGCCGATGATGCCCGTTGTTTTGACCAGTTCACGCCATGTGGGTACGCCGCATTTGACAAAAAAATTAAGAGAAGATGCGTCCATCCATTTGGAAAAATTTGGAAAGAAAACAATGCCAGCGGGATCGCAATCGCCAAACGTGACTTCAATTTCGTAGACAACAGTTTTATTCATGGGATTGACTTCTCTCATCGTGGGGCCATGCGCAATGCGCCATCTAGGCGAATGACTTCGCCATTCAAGTGCCCATTGCTGACAATGTGCGCGGCAAGTTCAGCGAATTCTTCAGGCTTGCCTAAGCGCGCAGGAAAGGGAATGCTGGCGGCCAAAGAGGCTTGCACCGGTTCTGGCAATGTGCGCAGCAAAGGGGTTGCAAACAAGCCAGGTGCAATGGTACACACGCGAATGCCGTGCTGTGCCAAATCGCGCGCCATGGGCAGCGTCATGCCGGCCACGCCTGCTTTGGAAGCGCTGTAGGCTTGCTGTCCCACTTGGCCATCAAAGGCCGCCACGGAGGCTGTGAAAACCATGACGCCACGCTCACCATCTTGCATCGGATCAAGTTTGGCACAGGCAGCGGCAAACACGCGCGCTGCGTTGTAGGTGCCAATCAAATTGACATTGATGACTTTGACAAAATCTTCCAGTGGGGCTGCGTTGCCGTCTTTGCCCACCACGCGTTTGGCAGAACCAATGCCAGCGATTTGCATCAAAATGCGCGCGCCGCCGTGGGCTTGTGCGGCCTGGGCCACAGCCGCTTCCATGCTCTGAGCGCTGGTCACATCGCATTGAATGGCCATGCCGCCGATGTCTTGTGCCACGCGCTGGGCGTTTTCTAAATTCACATCGAGTACCGCCACTTTGGCGCCCAGACGTGCCAATTCGCGTGCCGTGGCCTCGCCCAAGCCTGAGCCACCCCCCGTGACCAGGGCTGCGTGTCCTTGAATGTTCATGTTACGTTTCTTTCTGATTTAAGCCAATGTGTTTTCAATCAACAGTGCAATGCCTTGACCACCACCCACGCACGCGCTGGAGATGCCGTAGCGCAAACCACTGCGCTTCAACTCACGCGCCAAGGTGATGGTCAATCGAACGCCGGTAGCGGCCAGTGGATGGCCCAAAGCAATGGCGCCGCCGTTGACATTGAGTTTGCTCAAATCGAGACCCAATTCTCGGCCCACAGCCAGTGTCTGCGCGCCTTGGGCTTCGTTGATTTCAAAGCGGGCAATGTCGGCCAGTTTCAAGCCCGTGCGTTCAAGCAGCAAGCGAATGGCGGGCGCTGGGCCGATGCCCATGATTTCGGGTGGAACACCCACGACGGCTGCAGCCACCAAACGTGCCATCGGTTGGAGGCCATGGGCTTTGGCATACATGCCAGAGGTGACAACACAAGCGGCAGCCCCGTCAACCAAAGCGGAGCTGTTGCCGCCCGTTTGCACACCGCCTTCGTACACAGACCGCAGTTTGGCCAGAACATCGGCGGGGGAGATGCGCGGGTGAGTATCTTGCGTGACTTCGGTCACTTTGCCCATCAGCTTGATGCCACGCGCTGCGTAGCCTTCAAGTTCAAATTTTTCAGTGATCACGGGAATAATTTCTCCCGCTAAAAATCCAGATTGTTGCGCTGCCACGGCTTTGGCAAAAGAGTCTGAAGCAAAAGCATCGACATCCTGCCTGGAAATTTTGTATGCCTTGGCTAAATTTTCTGCAGTTTGAATCATGTTGATGCCAGGCGCGGGGTCCTTCAAGGCTTCCCACATGTAGTCCTTGAAGCCAATAGGCGCGCCGAGTTTGAAACCTGTGCGGTGATCAAATGCCGCAATCGGGTTGCGTGTCATGCTCTCAGTTCCCACGACCAAGGCGGCCTCTGCGGCACCTGATTGAATGTGCTCTCCCGCTTGGCGAAACAATTCAAAGCCGGTGCCGCAAATGCGTTGCGCCATGAGGGCTGGAACTTCGACGGGCACGCCGGCATACAAACCAATGTGGCGTGGCAAGAAAAATTGATCAAAGTCGCCAGGCGCCATATTCCCGGTGATCACGGAGCCAATCTCAGACGGCGGCACACCCGCACGCGTCAATGCTTCGCGTGCAGCCTTGATGCCCAAGTCAGTGGGCGAGATGTGGCCCAGCGCCCCGCAATAGTCGACCATGGGTGTGCGTGCGCCTTCATGCATCCAAACGTCTTGGTAGGCGTTGAAAAAACCTTTGAAGCTCATATGCTATTTTCTTTGAATGGTGGAGATTCAAATGCTGGGTTTGACAATGAAGTGCAGGCGATCTTCATGCAGGGCCAGCACTGTATCTGCCCTGTGCTTTAACACCGAGCCTTGGTTGATCGATCCTTTGTCAGTGATCTCGCCTTTGTCGATCGTGGGGGGCTCTGACAGCAAGCAAAGCCGGGCGATGCGGCTGGCACTGCCGGTTGCGGCCTTGAAGAGGTCATCAACGATTTTTTGAAATTGGAGCAAAACTGGCGCACTGTTCAAAACATCGGACATGGCGGTTTGGGCTGACAGCCCACTGAGGGTGCGAACTGCAGGGGTGCAAAACACCATGGCGCCGACTTCGTTCATGTTGATGCCCGTCAGCACCACGTCTTGAATGTAGGGGGCGCCTGCCGCAATGATCTTGCTGCGCAAAGGGCCAACGCTGACAAAAGTGCCCGTGGCCAATTTGAAATCTTCGGCAATTCTCCCATCGAATTTCAAACCCAAATGCACATCGGTTTCGTCAATCCATTTGACCGCGTCGCCCGTGCGAAAGAATCCTTCGTCATCAAAAGAATTGGCTGTTTCTTCGGGGTTGCGCCAATAACCGGGTGTGACATTGGGGCCGCGGTAGCGCACTTCTGTTTTGCCATCGGTATCTACCAACTTTAACTCTAACCCTGGAGTGGGAACACCCAGATCACCGGCGCGCACATGGGGGCTGGTGACAAAAATTCCGAAAGGCCCTGACTCTGTCATACCAAGACCAGTGGCCATCACAATGCGCTGGCCAATTTCTCTCTCTTGTGATTCGTACAAACTGTCCCACACAGGTTGAGCCAAAGCTGCACCTGCATAGAAAAACATTTTCACGCGAGACAGTAAATTTTTGCGCAGCGCATCGTCATGTTTCATGGCCAATGCGATGGCCTCAAAACCTGTGGGCACGTTGAAATAAACAGTAGGCGCAATCTCTCGCAAATTGCGCAAGGTCTCGTGCATCAAGGTGGGTGTCGGTTTGCCATCGTCGATGTACAAAGTTCCGCCGTGAAAAATCACCATGCCAAAGTTGTGGTTTCCGCCAAATGTGTGATTCCATGGCAGCCAGTCAACCAGCACCAAGGGTTCTTCTGCCAACACCGGCATGGACTGAGTCATTTGCTGTTGGTTGGCACACCACAAACGTTGTGTGTTGATCACCGCTTTGGGCATCTTGGTCGACCCACTGGTGAATAAAAATTTCACAATGGTGTCGGGGCCAGTCGCGGCGATAGCAGCTTCAACTTGTGGAGTGGCGGGGGTGGCGCACAGTGAGGCAAAGGATGTGACGCTGCGCCCTGGCACGACGCCTTCGTGCATGAGCACTTCCAAGTCTGCAGGCACTGTGGCTGCAATGGCCTTGGCGTAGCGAGCGTCACTGGCGAAAACCAAACCCGGAGTGACGGTGCGCATCACGTGCTTGAGTTTGTCGAAGTCTTGGCTGATCAACGAATAGGGGGGTGAGGTGGGCACAAAGGGCACGCCGGCCAGCATGCAGCCCAGGGCCAGCAAGCCATGTTCCAAGCTGTTTTCACTCAAGATCACCACTGGGCGCTCTTGGCTCAAACCTCGGTGGATCAAACCCTGCGCAATGCTGCGTGCAGTTTGCCAAGCTTGCGCATAAGTGATGTGCTGCCAATCGCCCAACTTGCTGTCGGCAAGCTGGACGCGCCTGGCCATCCAACTGCGAAGAGGCGCAGCGCTGGCCCAGTGTTCAAAGCGATCCGTCAAGCGATCGGGAAATGTTTTCAGTGATTGATCGGCGCTGAGGTAGTGAGTGCCTGGCACACCGTCTTGCAAAGTCACACGCGTCACACCAAAATGCAAGGGCCGAAATGGAGCTGCGCACATGGCCAAGCCCTTAGCTTTTCTGAACCTTGGCGGCCTTGCCATCCAAGAAGGCTTTGACACGCAATTTGGCTTGTGGATCGGCTTGGGCAATCGATGACATCAAGGCCTCGGTCAATAAACCATGATCGGCCGATTGCTCCGCAATGCGTGGCAGTGCGTGCATCAAGGCGTAATTGGTCAGGGGTGCATTCTGGGCAATTCGCTGGGCCAATTCAAGGGCTTTGGCCAGCGCAGTTCCTGTTGGCACGAGGTATTGCGCCAAGCCAATGCGCTCCCCATCGACTGCGTTGTAAACGCGGCCAGTCATCATCATGTCGGTCATGCGCGCCACACCAATTAATTTGGGAATGCGCACAGAACCGCCACCGCCGACAAAAATGCCGCGCGTACCTTCGGGTAAAGCATAAAAAGTGCTTTCGTCGGCCACTCTGATATGGCAGGCGCTGGCCAATTCCAATCCTCCCCCGACAACCGCGCCGTGCAGCGCTGCCACCACGGGCACGCGGCCCATTTGGATGGCCTCCAAAGCGACGTGCCAGCTGCGGGAGTGGTGCATGCCTTGCCCAGCATCACGCTCTTTCAGTTCTGATAAATCCAGTCCAGCACAAAAGTGCGCACCATCGCCGTGGATCACAGCTGCCATGGCGCTTTCGGGTAAATTTTGAAAGACATCGCGCAAGGCTTGTACCAAACCATCGTTCAGAGCATTGCGTTTGGCCGCGCGACTCAATCGCACAATCGCCACTGCGCCATGCATCTCGAAAGAAATCCCGTTTTGCTCGGCTTGGCTGAGCAGGGGGTGGAGATCATTTTTCATGGGGAACTCTGGGAGTCTGCCGGTGTTGAAATGGCAATAATGTTATTGTTAATAACGATATTTTGCTTCAAATGAGCAATTTACTTCCTAGGGTTTCCCCTGAATTCATCCAATAAATGGCGACAAAGAGCAATGCGTGTTACTGGCCAACCAAAGCAAAGTGTTCAGTGTTCTTTTCCAGCCATTGCTCAGACAAACTGGCATCTTGTTCATTGGGATGAAAGTCGGCTGATTTGTAACGCTTCCAGTGGCCAAAATTGCTTGTGAGCATGCCATCCTTGGACAAGAGCAATTGATACCCGCTGCGCCATGTGCCCAGCTTGAACAAACTGCCGTCATGCCAAAGGTTACGAACTGTTTGCCTGAACAAGTCATACAGAAAATGGAGGGTGACGTAATGGAACAATCGAATGCGCCAAGCATCATTGCCACCCAGTGCTTTGTAAATATCAAAGGCGGTGCTGCGGTGTTCAGACTCTTCAGCACAGTGCCAAAGCCACATGGTTTGCAAGCGCGCTTGGGAGCCCTTCAAAACTTCAGGGTGTTGCAGCATCCACTGTGCAAAGATGGCTGTGAAGTGTTCGGTCGCTGCGGTCACGCCCACATGCATACGCACATCAAGGTGAGCATTTTTTTCCAGTCGCACGCTGGATCGTTTTGCAATTTCATTGGTCAAGCCTTGGCTGCTCAAGTGGTCATTGAACAAACCATGAAGCCGCCTGTGGGTGGCCTCTTGTCCAATAAAACCTTGGACTTCGGGGGTCAAACGCTCACGCTGTGCGTCGGGCAAGGATTTGAGGCCTGCGCGCACGGAGTCGATGAAAAATTGCTCACCCACAGGAAAGCTCATGGAAAGCGCATTGAAAAATGCTGATCGAAATGCATCACCCCCGCACCAGCGCGCTTCAAAGGGCGTGCTCAGGTCAATCAGCAATTTACGAACAACGAGTTGCGACATGATTTCTTTCTACCAAGAAGGACTTGCCTAAGGGAAAAACCTAGCCAGATAAGGCATTTGGGTGCGGTCAACGCCATATTTTACCTAGACAATCAAAACTCCTTTGACATCTGCAGGAATGAAACTATGGCGACCTCACAATTGATTCTCGACTATGTCTATGGCCACGAGGTCAACCTACCTGACAGAGTCTTTATGACCCAGCCAACAGGAGCGGGCCACGTGGTGGACTACACCTGGAAGCAAACCATGGACCAAGCACGGCGCATGGCCGCGCACATTCAGTCACAAAATTTTGAGCCCGGTGCACGCATTGCGATTTTGTCGAAAAACTGCGCTCACTTCATCATGGCCGAATTGGCCATTTGGATGGCCGGTGGAACCACGGTGGCGATCTTCCCCACTGAAACCGCAGAGACCATCGCGTTTGTGCTTGAGCACAGCGGCGCCAGCATGCTGTTCGTAGGCAAGTTAGACACATGGGAGCAGCAAGCATCGGCTGTGCCCTCTGACCTGCCGTGCATTGCGTTCCCATTGGCGCCGAAGACTAAGTTTGAAAGTTGGGATCCAGTGATTGCAAGAACTGCAGCACTGAGTGGCAAGGTGCAGCGCGCGCCCACGGACATCGGGATTTTGATGTACACATCCGGCTCAACCGGCCAGCCCAAAGGCGTGATGCACAGTTTTGAGCGCATCACGGCGGCCAGCGTGGGCATCATGAACAATTTGATGGAGCCCATTGGCGATCGGGACGACGGCCGCATACTTTCTTATTTGCCGCTGGCCCATGTGTTTGAGCGCGCTTGGGTGGAGTGCTCATCCTTGGTGTACGGAAAAACGCATTTATTTTTTGCTGAATCCTTAGACACTTTTCTGCAAGATCTCAACCGTTGTAAACCAACACTTTTCATCTCGGTTCCCCGCCTGTGGTTGAAATTCCAGCAAGGTGTATTTGCCAAAATGCCACCGAAAAAACTGGACTTTTTGCTGAGCATTCCCATCTTGGGCAAAGTGGTCAGTCGCAAGATTCTCAAGGGCCTGGGTTTGGACCAAGCGCTGACCGCAGGCAGTGGCTCGGCGCCCATTCCTGCCGAGTTGATCAACTGGTACCGCCGGTTAGGCTTGAACCTGATCGAAGGCTACGCCATGACCGAAGATTTTGCCTACTCCCACAACTCTACGCCCGCTATCAATGCGCCTGGCTGCGTCGGTGTGCCGCTTCCCGGCGTGCAAGCGCGCATCAGCGAGCAAGGTGAGATTTTGATCAAGTCACCCGGACAATTGGTGGGCTACTACAAGAGGCCAGATTTGGACGCTGAAGTCTTCACCGAAGACGGATTTTTCCGCACGGGAGATCAAGGCGAACAAAGGGCCGATGGCTTGCTCAAAATCACCGGTCGTTTGAAAGAGTTGTTCAAAACTTCCAAGGGCAAATACGTAGCGCCTGCGCCGATAGAAAACAAACTCAACGCCCACCCCTTGATTGAAGTGAGCATTGTTTCGGGTGTCGCTCAGCCTGCGGCCTATGCCATGGTGGTGCTGGCCGAAGACATCCGGGCACAAGGGCAAGACCCAGCTGTTCGGGCGCGTGTTGAAAGTGAGCTGGGCGAATTGTTGAAACAAGTCAATTCAGAATTGGCAGATTACGAACAACTGCGCATGCTTGTCATTGCCAAAGAGGTTTGGTCCATTGAAAACGGCCTCCTAACGCCAACCATGAAAATCAAGCGCAACCGAATTGAGTCAGCCGTTGAAACTCAGGTCGAAGCTTGGTACGGCAAAAGCGGTATGGTGTTCTGGGCGTGAGCAGGAGCAGCCTCTGGCGCCACACCATGGCACAGGGCGAAGTTCAATCCAGTGCGCGTCCTTCGCCTTTTTCTTCAATCGTTTGACCATCTCTGATGTGGTAAATCCGCTTGAAGGTCGGAATGATTTTCTCATCGTGCGTGACCACGATGATGGCGGTCTGAGCTTGTTGCGCCATTGCATTCAAAATTTTCATAACGGCCAGAGCCCGCTCGCTGTCTAAGGGGGCAGTGGGCTCATCGGCCAATATCACTGGAGGGCGGTTGGCCAAGGCTCTTGCAATGGAGACACGCTGCTGCTCACCGCCTGAGAGTTCAGAAGGCTGTGCTTTGGCGCGGTGAGCCACATCCAAAGCGCTGAGCAATTCCCAAGCACGCTGGCGCGCCAAACCATTGGGCTCACCAGCCAGCATCGGCAACAAGGCCACGTTGTCCGTGACGTCTAAAAAAGGGATCAAGTAGGGCGCTTGAAATACGAAGCCAATGCTGTCTCTGCGAAGCGCGCGCAGGTCTGTTATTTTCCAACCATTGTCATAAATCACTTGGCCGCCCAATGTCATGCGGCCTGCAGTCGGCTCGATGATAGCGCCCAAACATTTGAGCAAAGTGCTTTTGCCCGATCCCGAAGGTCCCACCAAGCCCACCACTTCACCGGGCCCTACTGTCATATTGACATGTTTGAGAGCTTCAACGGCTGTGTCTCCTTGGCCATAAACCTTGCGCAGACCTTCAATCACAATGCCGCCCACAGCAGGCAGAGCAGAGCTGGTTTTATCAAGGACGGGCATGGCGTTGATCACCCTCCAATGGCCTGGGCAGGGTCAACTTGGAGCGCCACCCGGATGGCCAAAGTGCTGGCCAAGGCGCAGATCACCATGGTCACGCCAAACCCACTCAAGGCATCCGCAGTTTCAAGCAATACAAATTTAGGAAAAATGGGCGCCCAAAAAGTAGCCGATACTTTGCCAACAAAAAATCCAATCACGCCAAGTCCCAGGGCTTGCTGCATGATCATCCAAGCAATGGTCGTGTTGCGCGTGCCAATCAACTTGAGCACGGCAATCTCGCGAATTTTCCCTAAGGTCATGGTGTAAATGATGAAGGCCACAATGGCTGCGCTGACAATGGCCAAAATCACCAAGAACATGCCAATTTGTTTGGCCGATGTAGCAATCAATTTGGCCACCAAAATTTCCTCCATGCCTTCACGTGTAAATACTTCCAAGTGTTTCCACCTTCGAATGGGTTGTGCCACTTGTTCGGGCTGCTCGCCTGGGTGTATTTGAACCAACACGGCATTCACGTTGTGACTGCTGGTTTGAGAAGCTTGAATGGCTTCAAGCAAACCAGGCACCGAGGGGCGGTTAAATAGAGGGTTGCTGGCGGTGCGCACACGCTCGTTCAAGATGGCGTCGTTGTCTTTTAAAAATTGTGCTTCTTGCGCATCTTTGAGAGAGATGAAAACCATGGGGTCGCCACCCGAGGAGACCATTCGCTGCGTGATACCTACAACTTTGTAAAACTGCCTTCGAATTTGAATTTGATCACCCACTGAAAATCCTGTTTTGATATCGGCGACGGATTCGTAATGGCCGCGCGTGATGTGTCGCCCTGCGAGCAAGTGGCTTGGCCAACCGGGGGACAAGGGCTCGCCGCCCACCACCATGGCACGGACATCTTGAGAGGCGCGTTTAACTTGCATCGTGAAATAGGTCACGTTCGAAGCGCGCATCACGCCTGGCATGCCCAGCATACTGCGAACCCAATCGTCTTTGAGGCTGGAGGATTCAGCGTAAGGCCCTTGTGTGTCCTTTTGCACCACCCACAAGTCAGCGCCACTGTTGGTCAAGAGTGCTCGAGCGTCGTCGACCATGCCGCGGTAAACGCCGGCCATGGTCAATGTCACGCCGATCAGCAAGCCAAGCCCAATGCCAGTGAAGACGAATTTTTGCCATGAATGCAAAATATCCCGACCCGCCAAATTGATCACGGCGCTGCACTCTGGCGTGTTTGTGGCTTGACCAAGGAGGGCGTGACTTGAACATGGCTGTCTGCATTCAAAGTTTTTTGGCTGTAAACCACAATCTCTTGATCAGCTTGCAGACCTTCGAGAATTTGGACTTGTCCATCTAAACTTGAAGCACCTGTGCGAATTGCTGCAAACACGGGCTTGCCTGCCACCATCCGCCAAACACCGGTTGTCAAACCTTGTTGATGCAAACTGGCATTGGGCACTGAAATGGCTTTGGCGCTGACCGGTAATTGGAGAGTCACCTCGGCCATTTCGCCTACCGAAATTCCCATGGGTGAGCGGGTGAAGGAAACCATGGCAATGCGCTCTTCAGTGATACTGTCACTGAGAATTTCAATGCGCTCGACTTGGCCTTCAAAGCGATCTTGCGCTTGCGAGCGCAAGCTAATTTGCGCTTTCAAATGAGGCACCAAGCCCGCTGAGCGACCTTGGTCAATGCGCAATTTGATCCATAGACTGGCGGGGTCAATCAATCGCAGCACGGGTTGCCCTGCAACCACTGTGGAGCCTGCTTCGGCGTCCCGTGTCGTGACAACACCGTCCACCGGCGAGAGCAGGCGAACGTTAACGCGCTGCTGTTGCAGTGCTGCACGTTCAGCTTTGAGCCGGGTTAATTCTTGACCAGCAGATTTCGTATTGGCTGCGGCCACTTGAATCATTGCCAGTGCCGAAATTTTTTCTTGTGCGCGCGCTTCCAGTGCGCCTGGACTGATGAAATTTTTGTCTGCCAAATCTTGATTGCGCTGCATATTAGAGGTGGCCAGGTCCAAGCGAGCCATGGCATCTTTTTGTTGTGCTGATGCCGCCGTTTGGGCGCTTGCGGCTTTGTCCAAGCTTGCATCCAAAGAAGCCATGCGCTGGTCAAGGTCAACGGGGTCCATTTCCGCTAAGAGCTGCCCCTTTGTAACGCGCTCGCCCACATCGACTTTGACGCTCAAGACGCGCCCAGCAGCGGTGGGGCCGATCATCCAACTGCGCCGAGCTTCCACCGTGCCAATGCCAAACAATTCTGCATGGAAGTTGCCCTCTTTGACTTTTTCAACCGTGACCATCACAGGCGCCAAAGGCCCTGAGCGCAGGGCCACAAAAGCGATGGCGCTCAAAATCAGCAAGCCAGCCGTCAAGAATAGGATTTTTTGGGGGTTCAAACTAATTTTCACAAATCAACCTATTCATAACGCAGCATTGGAGGATAGGGCTTGTCAGGTGCGCAGTCTTGATCCAAGTCAAACTAACAAAGATCAGTTGGTTTTGATAAAACTTGATGTACATCAAGTATTTCTACGCAAGCAAACCTATCATGCCCAGACTCTTTGAGAGAAATTGAATTTTGAAAATACACCTGAGCACCACTTCGCCAAGGCCTCAGCCGGATGCGCTACAAGCCCAGAGCTGGGCAATTCAACACTGGGGTTTCAGGCCTTTTTGTCTGGCCGCTGGGGCATGGTCGAGCGCGTTTTCAATGTTTGCATGGACCATGGGTCCTCTGCTGTTGCAAGCATGCGTGATTGGCAAGGATGGGTAAGAGCATGTCAGTTACACCTGTTCAAAAAACACTTTGGAGCCTGGGCGCCAAATTGGCGTTGGTGGGGACCCCCTTTTTGATCGCGGCGCTGCTCTCGACTGTGGCCACACTGTGGGTATCTTGGCAGTTGGATGGGGGCGCAGCTGCTGTCAATGAGGCAGGGCGCATGCGCATGCAGGCTTATCGCATGGCCTTGGTGCTGGGCGGTGGAGAATTCAAAGAATTCCAGGTTTTGGCGGGTGAATATGAAAAGAGTTTGAGCTTGCTGCGCAATGGCGACGCAGAGCGGCCATTATTCGTGCCCTGGGACGACACAGTCAGGGCCCATTTCACCAAAGTGGAGGCTGATTGGGTAGAGTTTAAAAATCATTGGGTGTCGCCCGCCGCCAGTGCCTACGAAGGCGCCAATGTGCGCACACAAACTGCGATGTTTGTCGCTGACATTGAAAATTTGGTGGTCAGCATTGAGCAGCACATTGCCCATTGGACGGCGATCTTGCACTTGCTGCAATTGGGCGTTTTGTCATTGGCAATTTTGGGTGCAACGGTCTTGATCTTCACAGGCTACCGGTTTGTCTTGGAGCCTGTTCAATATTTGAAGCAAGCTATTCAAAAAATTCAGTCAGGCGATTTGAGTGCGCGCGTTCTGCGCGTCACATCAGATGAATTTGGCACCTTGGCCGATGGCTTTAACGGCATGGCAGAGCACCTGCAACTGATGTACGCCAATTTAGAGAGCAAGGTCAAGGAAAAGACTTTGGAGTTAGAAGAAAAGCGTGAACGCTTAGAGTCCTTGTACGAAGTCACTGCGATGGTCGCTCGAGCTACTACTTTGGACGAATTGGCTCAAGATTTTTCACAAAGCATGATGCGCATCGCCCATGCAGATGGCGTTGCAGTGCGCTGGTCTGACCAGGCTAACCAACGCTTTATGTTATTAGCCTCAAGTGGACTGCCTGTTGACATGGTGAAGGATGAGCACTGCCTGCATGCGGGCGATTGCCATTGCGGCAACATGACGCCAGGACATGCGTTTCGCGTCATACCGATACACGAGTCTTTCCATGCGCCTCATCAGCATTGCGTCAAAGCGGGCTTCAGCACTGTACTGAACTTGCCAATTCGAATTCATGACCGGGTGATCGGCGAGGTTGATTTGTTTTTTCATGCACTCGTCTCTCCATCAGAAGCTGAGCGATCCCTGCTGGAGGCGCTGAACAGTCATTTGGCCAGCGCCATGGAAAATTTACGCCTCAATGCATTAGGAAAAGAAGCTGCAGTTTCAGAGGAACGGCATTTGATCGCACGTGAGTTACACGACTCGATTGCGCAGTCCTTGGCTTTTCTAAAAATACAAGTTCAACTGATGCGAGATGCACTGCGTCGTGGATCAGCCCTTGAAATTCAATCAGTGCTTGAAGAAATTGATGTCGGTGTTCGCGAAAGTTATGGCGACGTGCGTGAGCTTTTGATGCATTTCAGAACCCGTGCTAATACAGAGGACATCGAGCCCGCACTGGCCACCACGCTTCGAAAATTTGAACATCAAACGGGCATGGCCACCGCCATGAGCCACAGTGGCCACGGTCTTCCCTTGTCAGCTGATTTGCAAATTCAAGTGCTGCACATTGTGCAAGAGGCACTGTCGAATGTTCGAAAGCATGCCAAAGCGTCGAAGGTATGGCTCGATGTACAGCAGCAACCAGTTTGGCGATTTGAAGTTCGAGACAACGGAATTGGCTTTGAAATTGATCAACTGCAAAAAGATGAAACCCATGTGGGACTGAGCATCATGACTGAGCGGGCTCAGCGCATTGGTGCAAATTTGGAATTTATCTCAACCCTGCAAAGTGGTAGTTCTGTCATATTGACCTTGGCTGGGCCGTTTTCAACTATTGCCTCTGAGCCATCTGAGCCATCTGCGGCATCTCTACAAACGCAATCAGCATGACCCCTTCACCTTTGACCCCGACGCCGATTCGCATTTTATTGGTTGACGATCACACCTTGTTCCGGCGGGGTTTATCGGCACTGCTGTCGCGCGATCCGCGTGTGGAAATTGTCGGTGACGCAGGAGACGCAGGCCAAGCTTTGCGCCGTGCCCAAGAGCTGCAACCGCATGTCATTTTGCTCGACAACCACCTGCCAGGTGTCAACGGTGTCGATGCATTGCCGGCGCTGCGTGAGGCTGCACCCCACGCGCGCATTGTGATGTTGACGGTCAGTGAAGATGAGAACAACTTGTCCGCGGCCTTGCAAAATGGCGCTGCAGGGTACTTGTTAAAAACCACAGAAGGCGAAGCGCTGATTCAAGCCATTCAAAAGGCGCAGGCAGGAGAAAGCGTCATTGCCCCGGAGATGACCAGCAAACTCGTGGCAGCTTACCGGGGGGCTTCGGCTTCCTGCGAGTCTAGTGAATCCAGTGCACAAGAGCGGGCCTCGCCATTGGCTGTTTTGTCGGTACGAGAAGTAGACATTTTGCGCAGTGTTGCCAAGGGTTCGAGCAACAAAGAAACTGCTCGTGAATTGGGCATTGCAGAAACTACGGTAAAAATTCACGTGCAGCATATTTTGCGAAAACTTGGCGTGAGTAGCCGTGTTCATGCTGCAGTGATGGCTTCTGAAAATGGATTGATTTAAAGGGCTAAGTCACAAAGCTTGGTTTGATCCATGTCAAGCATTGCGCAAGCACCAGCTTGAGTAGTTCGATAGAACTATGCGCAGCACCCAATGCATAGTTCCTTGAGTGAACCCATGACGTTCTTCAGAAGGATGGTGCTGGCAACTTAAAAAACCTAAAGTCAAGTCAAAGAAATCAAAAGGTTTTTGACATGACAAAAAATGAACAAGCACTCTCTGTATTGATTGTCAGCACGGTGGCATTCACAGTTTGCTTCATGGTCTGGATGATGTTTGGTGTGATTGGAATACCGATCAAGAAAGCTTTAGACCTGAATGCGACTCAGTTTGGTTTGTTAATGGCCACACCCGTTCTGACCGGCTCCTTGGTCAGGGTTCCCTTGGGCATTTGGACGGACAAGTATGGCGGTCGCTTGGTCATGACGATTTTGATGGCCCTGACGGTCCCGGCCATTTACTTGATGTCGTATGCCACCGCTTATTGGCATTTTTTAACCATTGGGTTGTTCGTTGGATTGGCGGGCGGATCGTTCTCCGTAGGAACACCTTATGTAGCCCGCTGGTTTCCAAAAAATCAGCAAGGTTTTGCCATGGGCATCTATGGTGCTGGCAATTCTGGCGCTGCGGTCAATAAATTCATTGCACCGGCATTGTTGGTCGCATTTGGTTGGACCATGGTGCCGCAAATCTATGCCGCTGTCATGCTGGGAGCCGCGCTTTTATTTTGGTTTTTCAGTTACAGCGATCCAACTCACTTGGTTCCTAGCAATGTCAAATTCATAGACCAACTCAAATTGCTCAAAGATCCCAAGGTGCTCAAGTATTGTCAGTACTACAGCATTGTCTTTGGTGGCTATGTGGCACTTTCCCTTTGGATGGTGCAGTACTACGTAGGCGAATTTGGCCTTGAAATTCGATCGGCTGCGCTCCTTGCTGCCTGTTTCTCTTTGCCCGGTGGCGTCTTGCGCGCCGTTGGCGGGTGGCTATCAGACAAGTGGGGTGCGCACAGCGTGACTTGGTGGGTCATGTGGGTCAGTTGGATCTGCCTTTTCTTGCTCAGCTACCCTCAAACTGATTTCACGGTGGCAACAGCATCGGGCCCTAAAAGCTTTCACTTAGGCTTAAACGTTTACATGTTTACCGCATTGATGTTTATCTTGGGCATCGCCTTTGCGTTTGGCAAAGCCAGCGTGTTCAAGTACATCAGCGATGACTACACCGGCAACATTGGGGCGATCAGTGGCATTGTTGGTTTGGCCGGAGGTTTGGGCGGATTTGTCTTGCCGATTTTGTTTGGCGTGTTGATGGACCTGACGGGCATTCGCTCAAGTGCTTTCATGCTGATGTATGGCGTGGTCTGGGTCTCTTTGATTTGGATGTACTGGACCGAAGTACGCCGTGGTGAAGTGATTGGACGCAACGCGACGCCATTTAACTTCATCACCTGAAAACCACATTTTAAAAAGATGACTATGACCACAAAATCACAAACCTGCATCGACATTGATGATTGGCGTCCTGAGGATGACCATTTTTGGGAATCCAGAGGCAAAAAAATTGCCTACAAAAATCTTTGGATTTCAGTGCCCAGCTTACTTTGCGGCTTTGCCATTTGGGGCATGTGGGGAATCATCACGGTGCAAATGCTCAATTTGGGTTTCCCATTTTCGCAAGCTGAGTTGTTCACATTGACGGCGATTGCTGGATTGTCAGGTGCGACGATGCGCATACCCGCCTCATTTCTAATTCGCCTTGCGGGCGGACGCAATACCATCTTCTTAACGACTGCCATGCTCTTGGCGCCCGCCATCGGCACCGGCATTGTCTTGCAGCACAAGGATTGGCCCTTGTGGTCATTTCAGTTGATGGCACTTTGGTCAGGGGTTGGAGGCGGTAATTTCGCCAGTTCAATGTCCAACATCAGTACATTTTTCCCCAAGCGCTTGCAGGGCACGGCACTTGGTCTGAATGCCGGCCTTGGTAATTTTGGTGTCACCACCATGCAAATTTTGATTCCATTGGTCATGACCTTGAGCCTGTTCGGCGATTTGGGAGGCGCTTCTCTGGACTTGATCAAAGACAGTGGCTGGATCTTGGGAAAGATCAGCGCAGGCACTTCGACTTGGATTCAAAACGCAGGATTCGTGTGGTTGTTGGCATTGATCCCGTTGTCTGCACTGTGTTTCTTTGGCATGAACAACTTGAACGCAGTGTCGCCCAGTATCGGAGGAACTTTCGCAGCATTTTTGAAAATCATTTGGCTCTATACCCTGTCTTTTTTGCCTGCAGGTTTAGGTCTTTACTTGTATTTGCCTGCGCCCACTGGATTGGGCTTGCTCAACATGTGGGTGGCCATGCCATTGATCATCGTCAGCGCCTTGATGGTGATGAAAGTCACTGCCTTTGGCACGATGAAAGAAAACATTGAAAAGCAGTTTGCAATTTTCAGAAATAAGCACACATGGTCTCTGACGGTGTTGTACATGGTCACGTTCGGCTCTTTCATTGGATTTTCAATGGCCTTGCCTTTGTCCATTACGGTGATATTTGGCATCAGCCACATGCCCGATGCGGCTGGTGTGATGCAACACAGCCTTAAAAATCCGAATGCTGTCTCAGCTTTGACCTACGCCTGGATGGGTCCCTTTGTAGGCGCCATGGTGCGCCCAGTGGGGGGGTGGATATCTGACAAAGTGGGCGGCTCCATCGTTACCCAGGTGATCTCGGCTGTGATGGTGTTGGCCTCTGGCGCCGTGGGCTTTGTCATGATGAAGGCCTACGCATCAGCAACGCCTGAGCAATATTTCTCTAGTTTCATGTGGTTGTTTGTGCTGCTGTTTGCTGCAAGCGGCATTGGTAATGGCTCGACCTTCAGAACCATTGGCGTGATTTTTGATCGTCAACAAGCGGGCCCAGTGCTGGGATGGACTTCTGCAGTGGCTGCTTACGGCGCATTCATTGCTCCGGTTGTGATTGGCGCGCAGATCAAAGCAGGAACACCAGAAATTGCCATGTACGGTTTTGCTGTGTTTTATGCCTTGTGTTTGTTGCTCAACTGGTGGTTCTACTTGCGCGCAAATTCAGAAATCAAAAACCCGTAATTTTTGACATATATATATTTTCATTAGAGGTATCTCATGAGCCATTTTTTAGATCGACTCAGTTATTTTTCTCAAACGAGAGAATCGTTCTCTGGTGACCACGGCGTGACCACAGGTGAAGATCGCACTTGGGAAAATGCTTACCGCGATCGCTGGGCACACGACAAAATTGTTCGATCGACACATGGTGTCAATTGCACTGGCTCTTGCTCTTGGAAAATTTATGTCAAAGGCGGCATCGTTACATGGGAAACGCAGCAAACAGACTACCCTCGCACACGGTGGGACATGCCCAATCACGAGCCTCGCGGGTGCGCACGGGGGGCCAGCTACAGCTGGTATTTGTACAGCGCCAACCGTGTGAAGTACCCTTTGGTGCGCGGTCGACTGCTCAAATTGTGGCGCGAGGCGAGAATTTCACACGAGCCCGTGGACGCATGGGCATCGATTGTGCAAAACGACGCCAAGCGCAAGTCTTACCAAAGTGTGCGGGGTTTGGGCGGCTTTGTACGATCGAGTTGGGATGAAGTCAATGAAATGGTGGCCGCTGCCAACGTGTACACCATCAAAAAGCACGGGCCTGATCGCATCATTGGGTTCTCGCCTATACCTGCCATGTCCATGGTCAGTTACGCCGCAGGCAGTCGCTACTTGAGCTTGATTGGCGGCGTTTGCATGAGTTTTTACGATTGGTATTGCGACTTGCCACCGGCCAGTCCCCAAATATGGGGTGAACAAACCGACGTGCCTGAATCTGCCGATTGGTTCAATTCGAGTTTCATCATCGCTTGGGGTTCCAATGTGCCTCAAACGCGCACGCCTGACGCTCACTTTTTCACCGAAGTGCGTTACAAAGGCACCAAGACTGTGGCCGTCACGCCAGACTATTCAGAGGTCGCCAAACTCAGTGATATCTGGATGAAACCCAAGCAGGGAACAGACGCGGCAGTGGCCATGGCCATGGGACATGTGATTTTGAAAGAGTTTTATTTTCCTGATGGCGGAAAAGTTCGTAGTGCCTACTTTGACGACTATGTGCGCCGCTACACCGACATGCCAATGTTGGTCATGCTCAAAGAGCACAGTCTGCCCAGTGGCGAGGTGGTGATGGTGCCTGATCGTTATGTCAGAGCCTCGGACTTCAATGGAAAACTTGGCGCGGCCAACAACCCTGAGTGGAAAACCGTGGCCATTGACGAAAGTGGCAAAGTGGTTTTGCCCAATGGTGCCATCGGCTTTCGTTGGGGCCCTGATGGCAGATCGGACGAAGGACAGTGGAATCTGCAAGCCAAGGAGGCGCGTCATGGACAGGATGTCAAACTCAAACTCTCAGTCATGGAGGGGGCTTGCGCCAGTGCGGAAACAGCCAAAGTAGGCTTCCCCTATTTTGGGGGGATTGAGAGTGAACATTTTCCAAACAATGCCAGCGGAGCAGGGGCCAACAATGTCCTGGTGCGAACAGTGCCTGTACAGCGCATCTCTTTGGGCAAAGCCGGTGAGGAGCGCGAGGCCTTGGTGGCCACCGTGTTTGATTTGCAAGTGGCCAACTACGGCGTAGCCCGAGGCTTGCCAGGCGAGTTGGCGGCGAAAGACTTTAATGACGACACGCCCTACACCCCGGCATGGCAAGAGCGCATCACAGGCACACCGCGCGAGCAGTTGATCGCAGTGGCACGGCAGTTTGCAGAAAATGCCGATAAAACACATGGCAAATCCATGGTCATCATTGGCGCGGCCATGAACCATTGGTACCACGCGGACATGAATTACCGCGGCGTCATCAACATGCTGATGATGTGTGGCTGCATTGGACAAAGCGGTGGCGGCTGGGCACACTATGTGGGACAAGAAAAACTTCGGCCACAAACAGGATGGACTGCGCTGGCATTTGCGCTGGACTGGATACGCCCACCACGGCAAATGAATTCAACCAGCTTTTTCTACGCGCACACCGACCAGTGGCGTTATGAAAAATTGGGCATGGAAGAAGTGCTCTCGCCTTTGGCAGACAAAAAATTGTATGACGGCAGCATGATTGACTACAACGTGCGCGCTGAGCGTATGGGGTGGCTGCCATCTGCACCGCAGTTAAAAACCAATCCGATCCAAGTGGTGCGCGAAGCCACTGCAGTGGGCATGGATCCTAAAGACTACACGGTCAAAGGATTGAAAGAGGGCTCACTGAGCATGAGTTGCGAAGACCCTGATCACCCCGACAACTGGCCTCGCAATATGTTTGTTTGGCGTTCAAATATTTTGGGCTCCAGCGGCAAAGGCCACGAATACTTTTTGAAGCATTTGCTGGGCACCAGCAACGGTGTGCAAGGCAAGGACATGGGTCAAGACGAAGCCAAACCAACTGAAGTGGTCTGGCATGCACAAGCACCTGAGGGAAAGTTGGACTTGTTGGTGACCTTGGACTTTCGGATGAGCACCACCTGCCTGTACTCAGACATCGTTTTGCCCACTGCCACGTGGTACGAAAAGAACGACCTCAATACCAGTGACATGCACCCGTTTATTCACCCCTTGTCTACAGCTGTGGATCCTGCTTGGCAGTCACGCAGCGACTGGAATATCTACAAAGGGTTTGCCAAAAAATTTAGCGAAGTGTGTGTCGGCCATTTGGGGGTAGAGCGCGAGATGGTACTCAGCCCACTGATGCACGACTCACCAGCTGAGTTGGCGCAACCCTTTGGCGTACAAGACTGGAAACGCGGTGAGGTTGATTTGATACCCGGCAAGACCGGCCCCAACATGGCGGTGGTTGAGCGTGACTACCCCAATGTGTACAAGCGTTTCACGGCCTTAGGCCCGCTATTGAACAAAGCCGGCAACGGGGGCAAGGGCATTTCATGGAACACGCAAACCGAAGTCAAGCAATTGGGTGAGCTCAATGGATTGGTGCTGGAGTCGGGGGTGAGTTGCGGTATGCCAAAAATCGACACCGACATTGACGCCTGTGAAGTGGTGCTGCAATTGGCGCCCGAGACCAACGGTCATGTGGCCGTCAAAGCATGGAAAGCGCTGGGCAAGCAAACTGGCCTCGATCACACCCACTTGGCCGTGTACCGTGAAGATGAAAAAATTCGCTTTCGCGATATACAAGCGCAGCCTCGAAAAATTATCAGTTCACCCACCTGGAGCGGCATTGAATCAGAAACCGTTTCGTACAACGCGGGTTACACCAATGTGCATGAGATGATTCCATGGCGCACCTTGACAGGGCGCCAGCAGTTTTACATGGACCATCCATGGATGACTGCTTTTGGAGAAGGCTTTACCAGCTATCGCCCACCCGTTGATTTGAAAACCACAGGGGCTATTCAAAATATCAAGCCCAATGGCAACAAAGAAATTGCCTTGAATTTCATCACGCCACACCAAAAGTGGGGTATTCACTCAACCTACAGTGACAATTTGATGATGCTCACTTTGAACAGAGGTGGATCCGTGATTTGGTTAAGCGAAGACGATGCCAAAAGTGTCGGCATTGTTGACAATGACTGGGTCGAGTTGTTCAACATCAATGGCGCCATTGCAGCGCGTGCGGTGGTCAGTCAGCGGGTCAATAACGGCATGGTGTTGATGTATCACTCGCAAGAAAAAATCATCAACACGCCGGGTTCTGAAATCACTGGGATGCGAGGTGGAATTCACAATTCAGTCACTCGCATTGTGCTCAAGCCCACACACATGATCGGTGGATACGCACAGTTCAGTTATGGCTTCAATTACTACGGAACCATCGGCACCAATCGCGATGAATTTGTGGTCGTTCGCAAGATGAGCAAAGTTGATTGGCTCGAAGAAGAGGCCAACCTCAACGAGCGCACAAGCCTCGCACAAGCAGAAGGACAATAATGAAAATACGCGCACAAATTGGCATGGTCTTGAACTTGGACAAGTGCATTGGCTGCCACACTTGCTCGGTGACTTGCAAAAATGTTTGGACCAGTCGCCCAGGCATGGAATACGCATGGTTCAACAATGTGGAAACCAAGCCTGGCATTGGTTATCCCAAGGAGTGGGAAAACCAAGACAAATGGAACGGAGGTTGGATTCGTAAATCAAACGGGAAAATCGAGCCACGTCAAGGTGCCAAATGGAAGTTGTTGATGCGCATTTTTGCAAATCCAAATTTGCCGGAAATTGACGACTATTACGAGCCCTTCACCTTTGACTATGCGCACCTGCAGTCAGCCCCTGAGATGAAGGCACCTCCCACGGCACGGCCACGCAGCTTGATCACAGGCCAGCGCATGGAAAAAATAGTATGGGGCCCCAATTGGGAAGAAATATTAGGCGGAGAATTTTCTAAGCGCAGCAAAGATAAAAATTTTGACGATATTCAAAAAGACATTTATGGTCAATTTGAAAACACCTTCATGATGTACTTGCCCAGATTGTGCGAGCACTGTCTGAACCCTACCTGCGTGGCCAGTTGCCCTTCAGGCTCTATCTACAAGCGAGAAGAAGATGGAATTGTTTTGATTGATCAAGACAAGTGCCGCGGCTGGCGCATGTGTGTCAGTGGTTGCCCGTATAAAAAAATCTATTACAACTGGAAGTCTGGGAAAGCAGAAAAATGCATTTTTTGTTATCCACGTATTGAATCTGGTCAGCCTACGGTTTGCAGCGAAACATGCGTTGGTCGGATTCGATATTTGGGCGTGCTCCTGTATGACGCTGACCGCATCCAAGAGGCTGTCAGCGTTGAAAATGATCGCGATTTGTACCAGGCACAGCTCGATGTATTTCTTGACCCACACGATCCCGCAGTCATTGCGCAGGCAAAAATTGACGGTATTCCTGACTTATGGATGGACGCAGCGCGCAACAGCCCAGTCTACAAAATGGCGGTGCAATGGAAGGTTGCATTGCCATTGCACCCAGAATACCGCACTATGCCAATGGTCTGGTATGTGCCGCCGCTCTCACCCATCAGTGCCGCAGCCAATGCGGGAGAAATCGGTGTCAACGGAGAAATTCCAGACATTAAACAATTGCGCATTCCAGTGAAATACTTGGCCAACCTGCTGACCGCTGGCAACACAGGCCCCGTAGAGCGGGCGCTCGAGCGCATGCTGGCCATGCGTGCTTACCAACGTAGCAAACATGTGGACGGACAAATCAACACGGCCGTACTTGACCAAGTTGGCATGAGCCAGGCGCAAGTCGAAGAGATGTACCACGTGATGGCCATTGCCAATTATGAAGACCGCTTCGTCATTCCGAGTACCCACCGTGAGTACGCAGAAAACACCTTTGACATGAAAGGGGGCTGCGGTTTTTCTTTTGGAAATGGCTGCTCTGATGGTGCCAGCGAAGCTAGCCTCTTTGGCGGAAACAAAAAACGCACGATACCGATCAAGGCGGAGGTCTGAATCATGTCATTTCATAAACCCGTGACAACTTCCAGTAGTCTCAAAGTGTTGGCCCATTTGCTTTCTTATCCAGATGCACAGCTTCGCAGTCACTTGATGGAACTCAAAGGCGCCTTGCATTTTGAGAAAGCAATTGCACCTGCTCGATTGAGAGAGTTGGATGCTTTGATCGATAACCTCAATGGCAATGACGCCCTCGATATTGAAGCCCAATATGTAGAGCTGTTTGACCGTGGGCGTTCTACTTCTTTGCATTTGTTTGAACACGTGCATGGTGACTCCCGCGACCGCGGGCCTGCCATGATCGATTTGGCTCAAACCTATGAAAAAGCAGGCTTGTATTTATCACCGGATGAAATGCCCGACTATTTGCCTGTGGTGCTTCAATTTGTATCGACTCAGCCGGCTCAACAAGCACGTGAATTTCTAGGTGAAATGGCACATATTTTCAACGCCATCTTCAATGCCTTGCAGCAGCGCAGCAGTGCTTATGCCAGCGTCCTAGGCGCGCTGATCGAATTAGCCGGAGAAAAAGCCTACCCAGTCAAGATTGTTGCAGACGAGCCTTTAGATGCAGTTTGGGAAGAGCCAATCGTCTTTGATGGCTGCTCCGTCAAGGGGCAAGCGCAGCCAGATCAGGTGCAACCCATTCACTTTGTTAAAAAAGTTTCCGCCATGACCGGAGCAACACCATGAACGCACTCGACACATTTCTTTTTGGCGTGTATCCCTACATTGCTTTCACCATATTCTTACTGGGCAGTCTGATTCGATTTGACCGGGACCAATACACTTGGAAAAGCGATTCCTCGCAGTTACTCAAAGCTGGGCAACTCAAGCTGGGAAGCAATCTCTTTCATGTAGGCGTTTTGTTTCTCTTTTTCGGTCATTTCTTTGGCATGTTGACACCTCATTTCGTGTACGAACACTTTCTGGATGCGGGGAGCAAACAATGGATGGCCGTGATCAGCGGAGGTATTGCCGGTTTGCTTGGCTTTGTGGGGGTGAGTGTTTTATTGCACCGCCGTCTGTTTGAGCCACGCATTCGCATCAACTCAAAAACCAGTGACATTGTTTTGTTGATTTTGTTGTGGTTTCAACTGGCTTTGGGTTTGGCTACCATCCCACTGTCGGCGCAGCACCTCGACGGCAGCATGATGCTGAAATTGGCTGGATGGGCTCAAACCATTGTGAGCTTGCAGGCTGGGGCCCCTGAAATGCTTGCAGATGCTGGTTGGGTTTTTAAGCTGCACATGTTCTTGGGTATGAGCATTTTCTTGATTTTTCCATTCACCCGATTGGTCCATGTCTGGAGTGGTTTTGGCACGGTGGCTTATTTGTTCAGGCCTTACCAAGTGGTCAGGGCCAGGCGGCTGAATGTGCCAATCGGACATAACGCCCCCCGTCAGCCAGGTGCAGGCGTTTAAGGAGATATCGATGCAAGCAAACACAATAGAACAATCAAACATCGCTAGAGTCAATGGTGTGGCACTTCATGGGGCAGAGGAAAAGCTCAATTTGGAACAACTGCGCCAACGGGCGTGCTCCGAATTACTGCGTCAAGCAGCCATGTGCAAGGACTTGTTGGCAAGCAATGATCGGACTTCTGAAGATGGCGTTTTAAGCGAAGCTGCTTCTGACGCCATTGAGGCGCTGCTCGATGCAGAACTGCAAGTTGAAGAACCGACTGAGCCAGCGTGCTTGCGCTACCATGCCGCGCACCAAGTGCAGTACAGAACTGGTGAACGCGTGGAGGTGCGGCATATTTTATTTGCTGTCACACCGGGCGTCGATGTGTCAGCCCTGCGCCTTCGTGCTGAAACATCTTTGCTCGACGTGCGCTGCCATGACGGTCAAAGTTCGAATGCAATTTTTGCCAAAGCCGCTCAATCACTTTCAAATTGTCCCAGCGCAGCGCAAGGGGGTGAACTTGGCTGGCTGAACCAGTCCGACTGCGCGCCAGAATTTGCCAAAGAAATTTTTGGACAATCAGAAGTGGGTGTGCTGCCGCGGTTGGTTCACAGTCGTTTTGGTTTTCATGTTGTTCAAGTTTTGTCGCGTGAACCCGGTGTTGCACAAAGCTATGAAGCCGTTCGAGGCTCTGTAGTCATGGCATTGAAGCAAAAATCCTACATCACGGCCTTACATCTTTTTTTGATGAACTTGGCAACCAATGCGCAATTAGATGGTGTTCAATTGGAAGTCTTGCCGCAATAAAGATGGTTCATGGCGTTGTCCAGTGCAACATCCACAGTGGCATACCTATAAAGCCAAGCGATCAATTTCAGCCAATGCAGGTACTCAAGGGATTAATTGATTTAAGTCATGATTCAGGCCTTCATGCTGTGAGTTAATGATTGCATGGTCGAAAAAATTCATTTCGTGTGCACGCACTGCAATGCAACCAATCGCGTTCCGCAAGAGGTGTCTCGCCAATCAGGCGCCATGTCAGCGCCTGATATGAGTCGCTGGATAAATTCAGTTTTATCGAGGTGATCACATGAGCGACAAATCCATTCAGGTCAAGTTAAGGCAGAAACAAGACTGCCCATTCGACATTGGTGGGCATGTAACTTAAATAGTTTATTTCATGCGGCAAAATAAATATTTTGTATCTGTTGCGTTGACGCTTTTATTGCTCATTGCCTACTTTGCATACGGGTATTTTCAAGGGCCATTGACTCAGGTTCAAGTCGTTAAATCCGGAAATTTTGTGCATACGGTGGTGGCCAGTGGCCGCGTTGAAAGCCCGCATCGAATCAATATCAGTGCACAAATCACAGGGACGGTCTCTCGCGTTCCAGTTCAAGAGGGGCAACAGGTTGATCAAAATCGGATGCTCATTGAGCTGGAAAACAGCGAATTAAAATCCAACCTCCAACAGGCACTTGCATCAGAGCTGCAGGCGCAAACAAATCTGCGTCAGTTGCAGGAGTTGAAAGCCCCCGTGGCGGTACAAGCGCTGATTCAAGCCAACGTCAACTTAATCAGCGCACAAAATAACGCTGCTCGATCTTTGGATCTGTTTGGAAAAGGGTTCATTGGTGCAGCCGCCAAAGAGGAATCTGAGCGATTATTCCAGATAGCCCAAGCTCAAGTGCAAAGTGCGAACCACCAATTGACAAGTTTGCAAAAGGGCGGAAGTGAAATTTCCACTGCGCAGGCATCACTCCAGCAAGCGCAAGCCAATGTTCAAACCGCAAGGGCTCGTTTGAACTATACACAAATCAATGCAATTCGATCTGGCACTTTGATTGCTAGAAATGTGGAGCCCGGTGATGGCGTACAACCAGGAAAAATTCTCATGGTTTTATCGCCGCAAGGCGCAATGCAACTCGTCGTGCAAATTGATGAAAAAAACTTGAAGTGGTTGCGCTTAAATCAAAAAGCATGGGCCAGTGCTGACGCATTCTCTGACAAAAAATTTGAAACCCAAGTCAGTTTCATCAATCCCAGCATCGATCCACAGCGCGGATCGGTTGAAGTCAAACTCAATGTGCTCAATCCGCCTGAAGAGTTGAAACAAGACATGACGGTTTCGGTTGACATCGAAGTGGCCAGACGAGAAAACGCTACCTTGGTGTCATTGACGGCGGTCCATGATTTTGACAAACCCAATCCTTGGGTGCTTTGGGTGAAACAGGGCCGTGTACAGCGCCAGTCTGTTCAGTTGGGCTTGATCAGTCAGGGCTTTGCCGAGGTTGTTTCGGGCCTTCATGCAGGTGATCAGTTGCTGCCCACGGCCCTGGCCCATGTAGGCGAAGGTTCACGGCTTCGCACCACAATGCCATGATGCAGTTGACGTGGCTTCCATTTGAATGGATTGTTGCACTCAGATTTTTGAAAGAAGGAAAAATTCAATCGGCCTTTATTGTTGTTGGCATTTCAATTGGCGTGGCAGTCATTGTTTTCATGTCAGCACTGCTCACCGGCATGCAAGCGAATTTTGTCAACAGGGTCCTCACAGGACAAGCGCATATTCAGATGCTCGCGCCTAAAGAAGTGGCCAGAACTTTGCGGAAAAATGAAGCCAACGAGACTGAAATTGCGATTGTGCAAACGCCATTGCAGCGGTTCAAGGGCATTGACCAATGGCAAAATGTGGCCAGCCAAGTGGCGAAAATGGCGCAGGTCAAAGTGGTGTCTCCGGCCATCTCGGGTGCTGCCTTGTTGATTCGAGGCGATACGACGCGCTCAGTTTCTGTCACTGGGATGATTCCAGACTTGTATTTCCAAATTATTTCTTTGCCCGAAAAAATTGTTCGCGGGCAGGCCATCTTGGCCAGCGATTCTATTTTGATAGGCACCGAATTGGCCAGCGATTTGGGTTTGAGCGTGGGTGACAAATTGCGTTTGTCCACAGGCAATGGGTCGGTCAACACGCTGAAAATCACGGGTATTTTTGACCTGGGCAATAAAGGCGCAAACAGTCGCAGCACTTTTGTGGCATTGCGCACAGCGCAAAGCATGATGGGTTTGATTGGTGGTGCTTCTGTTTTCGATGTGACCGTTCACGATGTCTATGCGGCTGAGAATATCGCAAGGCAAATTCAGTCATTGACTGGTTTACAGGCCGACAGTTGGATCAAAACCAATGAGCAATTTTTTACCGCTGTCAGGGCCCAAACCACAGCCAATACGGCGATTCGATTTTTTGTGGCTTTGTCAGTAGGTTTTGGCATTGCCAGCGTGCTCGTGGTCTCAGTGGTGCAGCGCTCTCGTGAGATTGGAATCTTGCGCGCCATGGGCATCACTCGCGGGCAAATACTGCGAATTTTTCTGTTGCAAGGCGGCTTGCTTGGCTTGGGCGGCGCGTTAATGGGCTCAGGCATTGGGGGTGCTGCTTTGTATTTGTGGCAGCGTTTTGAGCGCAACGCAGATGGGTCGGTCATGTTTTTCTTAGTCTTTGATATGCATTTGCTCGTCCAAACCCTGGTTTTGGCCACATTGACAGGTTTGATCTCTGCTTTTGCCCCCGCCATGCGTGCGGCCAGGCTAGACCCCGTAGTGGCGATCAGGGGTTAGCCAAAATGAAAGTCACTCGTCCTTCGCAGGGTCTGCCAGCTTCAAATCCCATTTTGGATTTAATTGGAATTCGCAAGTCCTTCAATGTGGGGCAGCCCAATGAAATCGAGATTTTGCATGGCATCAATTTGCAACTATTTCCGGGTGAATTTTGTGCGGTGACAGGCCCCTCGGGATCAGGCAAAAGTACCTTGCTGAACACGGTGGGACTCTTAGACAGGCCTACCAGCGGCACTTTGAAAATTTGTCAGCAAGAAACGACTTTGCTCAGTGATGCAGATTTGACCGATTTGCGTGGGCATCAAATTGGATTTGTATTTCAATACCACCATCTATTGAGCGCTTTTTCAGCCATTGAAAACGTCATGATGCCCATGGTGGCAGATGCTGGTTTTTCAAACAAAGCCATGCGTGAGCGTGCCGCACAGTTGCTGGGCAGTGTGGGCTTAACGCCGTGGCTTGATGCACCTGCTTCTCGCTTGTCAGGTGGTCAACAGCAGCGAGTGGCAGTGGCCAGGGCCTTGGCGATGAAACCCGCTTTGATTTTGGCCGATGAGCCCACCGGAAATTTAGACAGCAAAAGCGCAGACGCTGTATTTGAACTGCTTCAAAGCGTCTGCCGAGATCAAGGCACGGCGGTATTGTTTGTGACGCACAACCCACTTTTGTCAGCGCGTTGCGACAAGACCATAGAAGTTGTTGATGGCACTATTTTTGATCTTTAAAGCACTTTTCGCTGAAAATTTTAAATAAGTTCATCGCATATGGTATTGCGCAAAATACCCACGGCATCCACTTCAATTTCTACCACATCACCCGGCTTCATGAACAGCTGCGGTGTGCGCTTATTGCCCACGCCGCCTGGGGTGCCCGTCACAATCACGTCACCTGGCTCCAAGGGCATGAAGGTTGAGATGTATTCAATTTGACGTGGAATGCTGTGAATCATCATGTCGGTGGTGGCACGTTGCAATTCTTGACCGTTCAGTCGTGTGCTCAGTGTCATTGTTTGGCCAGGTTGGATCTCATCGGCTGTGACCAGCCATGGACCAAAGCCGCCTGTGCGCCAGAAATTTTTTCCTGCCGTCCATTGCGTTGTGAAATTTTGCCAATCGCGAATGGAGCCGTCGTTGTAGCAGGTATAACCTGCAATGTGTTGCCATGCATTGGCTTGTGAGATCCGCCTACCGCCTTCGCCAATCACGATGGCTATTTCGCCTTCATAGTCCAGGCGCTCAGATTCCGGTGGGCGCACAATGTCTTGGCCATGGCCGACTTGTGATGACGAAACACGCAAAAATAAAGCGGGCTTCTCGGTGAAATCCCTGCCTGACTCTTTGACGTGGTCGTGGTAGTTCAGGCCGACGCAAATAATTTTGTTGGGGTTGGGAATGACTGGCAGTAAATGCAAATTGGCCAATGTCAAATCGGGGGTGTTGTTGGCCAGTGTCTGCGCCGCAAGAGGCACTAATTTTTTGGCAATCAAAGTTTTCAAATCAATGGCTTGCTCGCCCAAGAGAGGGCTGAGGTTCAAAACCTTGCTGCCTTGCACGGCGCCATAGCATGCGATGTCATTGAGTAAAAAACTGATCAATTTCATGAAATGCGTCTTTCAAGTAATAAAGTTGGGCATGTGATGGATGGCGCAAGATGGCTTTCGCTCTCGTGCAAGTGCAACTCTAGCACGGGCGTGATCGCTTTGCTCAGTGTGAATACAATTGCTTCTTAGCAAGGAGAGATCACTCACCATGAACATTGCATCTATCGGTTTGATTGGCTACGGCGAAGTTGGAAAAATATTCACCTCAGGCTTAATTGGCAAAGCCGGTGTGCATTCTGTGAGTGCCTGGGACTTGAAATTTGCGACCCCCACGCTGCAAGAAGTGCAAATGAGCGAACGCCTCCATGCGAGCAGTCGGGGTGTGCAGGCCCAGGACAGTCTGCAAGCGTTGAGCATTGCCAGTGATCTGATCATTGGGGCAGTCACCGCTTCGAACGCCTTGAGCGTTGCGCAAGAGGTTGCAAAATTCATCCGGCCGGGTGGTTTTTATTTGGATCTAAATTCTGCATCGCCCGGGACCAAACAAAAATGCGCTGCATTGATCGATGCGGCGGGTGGCATTTATGTCGAAGCTGGCGTCATGACCTCGGTGCCCCCTTACGGAATCCGAGTCCCCATGCTCTTAGGTGGCGCACGAGCTGCTGATTTGGCTTGGCAATTATCGCAATGGGGCATGGACGCTAAGCCCGTGAGCGATCGCTTGGGCGTGGCAAGCGCCATCAAAATGAGCCGCAGTGTCATGATCAAAGGCTTGGAGGCCTTGGTGATCGAGAGCTACACCACGGCCCGCGCCTACGGTGTAGAAGACCATGTGCTTCCAACACTCAAAGAAACTTTTCCCAGCATCGATTGGTCCTTGCAAGGCGCCTATTTTTTCAGTCGCGTGGTCCAGCACGGCAAACGCCGGTCAGAAGAAATGCATGAAGCTGCCAACATGGTCAAGGAGTCAGGGTTTGAGCCTCTCATGGCCAGCGCCACTGCGCTGAAGCAGCAATGGATTTCACAGCAAGCGCAGAAGGGCGTGTTCAATGGACTTGCAGCCGATGCCACGTGGCAAGACTATGCAGACCGTTTGCTGGCCCAGTGCGGCAATGTCAACCCTAAAGACTGACCTACAAGCATGCTTGACATACTGGCCATCACGGGCCCCATCTATGTGGTTATCGCTTTGGGCTACTTCCTGACGCGTTGGGGCTTTTTTCAAAAGTCAGACATGCGTGCTTTTGGCACCTTCGTTGTCAAAGTTTCTTTTCCTGCATTGTTGTTCAACGCCTTGTCGCAACGGCAAGTCAGCGACATTTTGAATGTGCAGTATTTGTGGGCTTACGCACTGAGCACCCTGCTGACTTTGGGCTTGGTTCTTTTGTGGTCCAACAGCATGGCAGGTCGCAGCAGGAGCTTGGCCAGTTGCTACGCCATTGGCATCACATGTCCAAACAGTGGTTTTGTCGGGTACCCCGTGATTTTGCTCAGCTTGGGGCCGATTGCTGGCGTGACCTTGGCCTTGAATATGGTGGTTGAGAATTTGCTCATACTGCCCTTGCTGTTGGCTTGGGCTGACTCCGAAAAAGGGTCTGGAAAGTGGCGCGATGTTCTGGCTCAAACCTTCAAAGGCATGGCTTTAAACCCCATGATTTGGGGCATCGTGGTGGGGTTTGTGTTTGCAGTCATGCAGTGGCGCCTGCCACCAGCGTTTTCGCGCTCTGTTGATTTGTTCTCTCAATCGAGTGGCGCGCTGGCCTTGTTTGTGATTGGCGGCAGTCTTGTGGGCTTGCAGGTCAAAGGGGTGAGGGTAGATGTGGCGAAAATCGCCATGGGCAAGTTGCTGCTCCACCCCCTGGTGGCATGGGTGGTTTTGATGTGGCTGGCCCCCATTTCTGACCCTGTACTGCGCACAGCAGCGCTCATGACATGCGCCATGCCCATGCTTGGAATCTATTCCATTTTGACGCAAAAGCATGGTCATGAAGGCCTCAGTGCGGCGGCTTTGTTGGGCACCACCATGGCGTCTTTTGTCACCCTCAATTTGCTGCTATGGATGCTTCAGAAAATGCCCATGTGAGCGCTGTTTGATGAATCAACTTCACGCTATTTCAAGTCCGTGGTTGTGATATTTGGGTATTTCTATTAATCTGATAATCTCGAATGATCTAATTGCCTGTGGGGCTTGGGCCTGTTCGGCCTTGGCGTTAGGGGGCACAATCATTGTTTCTTCGAAAGAAAATTGCGCCTATGACAGACAGCTCTCAAACCGCGATCCCTTGCCTGTTAATGCGCGGTGGCACCTCCAAGGGACCGTTTTTCAACCAAGCCGATTTGCCCCAAGATGTGGCCCTTCGCGATAAAGTGTTGTTGGCTGCAATGGGTTCACCCGATCCAAGGCAGATTGACGGCCTGGGCGGCGCACACCCCTTGACCAGCAAAGTTGGCATCGTTCGTAAAAGCAATGTGCCCGGTGTGGACCTTGACTTCTTGTTCGTCCAATTGCAACCCAACAAAGACAGCGTGGACACCACGCCCAATTGCGGCAATATGCTCGCTGCTGTGGTGCCGTTTGCATTGGAAACTGGCATGCTGCAAGCCCAAGGCGATCAAAGTAGCTTTCGCATTTTGACGCTCAACACCGACATGCAGTGTGATGTCACTGTCCAGACCCCAGGCGGACGGGTGCAATATGAAGGCAACGCACGAATTGATGGCGCCCCCGGAACTTCCTCGCCAGTGGTCATCAATTTCTTAGACACTGCCGGCTCAGTGTGCTCGGGCTTGTTGCCTACCGGCCATGTGAAAGACACCATCACCATCACGGGCAATGGCTTTGAGCCCTTCACATTGGATGTCACTTGCATCGACAACGGCATGCCCTTGGTACTTTTTAAAGCCAGTGACATGGGCCGCACCGGCTATGAATCGGTGGCCCAGCTCAATGCCGACACCGAACTAAAAACCAAAATTGAAGCACTGCGTTTGCAAGTCTCGTTGCGCATGGGCTTGGGTGATGTGTCTCAAAAAAATTATCCCAAAATGACTTTGATCGCGCCGCCCCAACAAGGCGGTGCCATTGCAACCCGCAGCTTCATTCCGCATGTGTGTCACGATGCCATTGGCGTGCTGGCCGCTGTCACGGTCGGCACAGCTTGCGTGCTGGAGGGCTCGGTATGCCAAGGGGTGGCAGTGATGCCTGAGGGTGCCGCCAAGAACGTTTCGGTTGAACACCCAACGGGAGAATTCAGTGTCGCCTTGCAAACCCAGCCTGCACCCCATTTGCCTGGCGGCCAAAATGTGACTCAAGCAGCCTTGTTGCGAACGGCCCGCCTGCTGATGCGCGGCCAAGTCATGGTGCCTGCATCGTTGTGGTCGCCCAATTGAATTTGAAAATGGAGAGATGAATGAAACCCCCAATGATCATTGACTGCCACGGCCACTACACCACCGCCCCCAAAGCCTTGGAGACTTGGCGCAATGCGCAGATCGCCAACTTGAACACGCCGCATCTGGGCCCCAAAGTGGCCGACTTGAAAATCAGTGACGATGAACTGCGCGAGTCGATCGAAACCAACCAACTGCGCTTGATGAAAGAGCGCGGCTCAGACTTGACCTTGTTCAGCCCACGTGCCAGTTTCATGGCGCATCACATTGGCGACTTCCAAGTCTCTTCTAAATGGGCAGGTATTTGCAATGAATTGTGCTACCGCGTGAGCCAATTGTTTCCTGAAAGTTTTGTGCCTGTGGCCATGCTGCCCCAGTCGCCCGGCGTCGACCCTGCTACGTGCATTTCAGAGCTCGAACGCTGCATCCGAGAATTCGGCAACGTGGGTATCAACTTGAATCCTGACCCCTCGGGCGGCCATTGGACTTCGCCTGCCTTGAGTGACAAACACTGGTACCCCATTTATGAAAAAATGGTCGAGCACAACATCCCTGCCATGGTGCATGTCAGCACCAGCTGCAACAGCTGCTTTCACACCACGGGTGCGCACTATTTGAATGCCGATACCACGGCTTTCATGCAATGCTTGACATCTGATTTGTTCAAAGACTTCCCCACGCTGCGTTTTTTGATTCCGCATGGCGGCGGTGCAGTGCCATACCACTGGGGGCGGTTTCGTGGGCTGGCGCAAGAGTTGAAAAAACCCTTGCTCCAAGAGCATTTACTTAAAAATATTTTTTTTGACACCTGCGTGTACCACCAGCCAGGCATTGATTTGTTGACCAAGGTGATTCCGGTCGACAATATTTTGTTCGCCTCTGAAATGATCGGGGCCGTGCGCGGCATTGACCCAGAGACCGGTTACTACTTTGATGACACCAAGCGCTACATCCAAGCCTCATCGATCTTGAATGACGAGCAACGTTACAAAATTTACGAAGGCAATACCCGCCGCGTATTCCCTCTTTTAGATGCGAAATTGAAGGCCAAAGGGCTTTAATTTCTAAGTTAAGTTTTCAAATTTTTAAATTGGACAGAGCATGACAGAACTCGGAATCGTGAAGCGCAACATCACCCGTGCCGACAAAGCAGCCGCAGATCAACTGGGCCGCTTCGGTGTGGCCACTGTGCATGAGGCCATGGGGCGAGTCGGTTTGATGCAGCGCTATATGCGCCCCATCTACAGTGGCGCCGCAGTCTCAGGCACAGCGGTGACGGTCTTGCTCCACCCCGGAGACAACTGGATGATGCACGTGGTTGCCGAGCAAATTCGGCCTGGCGATATTGTGGTCGCGGCCTTGAGTGCAGAAAACTGCGATGGATTTTTTGGTGATTTGCTGGCCACTTCATTCATGGCGCGTGGCGCCAAGGCCTTGGTGATTGATGCAGGCGTACGCGATGTGCGAGAGCTCACGCAGATGGGCTTTCCGGTGTGGAGCAAAGGCATCAGCGCCAAAGGCACGATCAAGTCCACTGTGGGTTCGGTCAACATTCCTGTGGTGTGCGCGGGCGTGAGTGTTCAGCCCGGTGATGTCATCGTGGCTGACGACGACGGTGTGGTAGTTGTGCCAGCGCAGTGGGCGCAAAAAGTGGCCGATGCCGCGCAAGCCCGAGAAGCCAACGAAGGTGAAAAACGCGCCAAGTTGGCTTCTGGCCTTTTAGGTTTGGACATGTACAACATGCGCGGCCCTCTTGAAAAAGCCGGTTTGAAGTACGTCGACTGAGCCATGCGTGTTGAACTACAGCAGCAGTCGCCTTGAGATCAACAGACGTTTTACACAAAGAATGACATGGAATTTCAAAAAACATCGGGCTGGCTCGATTGGTACGAAGGCCCCAGTAAACCCAAATTTAAATTGCCCGATGGCGCAGTCGATGCACATTGCCACGTGTTTGGCCCTGGCGCGCAATTTCCATATTCTCCAGAGCGTAAATACACGCCCTGCGACGCCGCCAAGGCGCAACTCTTTGCGCTACGCGATCACTTGGGCTTTGCTCGCAATGTGGTGGTCGGCGCCACATGCCATGGTTCAGACAACAGCGCCACAATCGATGCACTTTTGAATTCGAATGGCAAAGCGCGTGGCGTTGCCACCGTCAAGCGCAGCATCACAGACCCAGAACTGCAAAGCATGCACGATGCCGGTGTGCGCGGTGTGCGCTTTAACTTCGTTAAGAGGCTGGTTGACTTCACGCCCAAAGAAGAGTTGATGGAAATTGCTGGGCGCATCCAAAAGTGGGGCTGGCATGTCGTGATTTATTTCGAAGCAGTTGACTTGCCAGAACTGTGGGATTTTTTCAGTGCACTGCCCACCCAAGTGGTGGTTGACCACATGGGCACACCCGATGTGAAGCTGCCAGTCGACGGCCCGCAGTTTCAACTTTTTTTAAAATACATGCGCGAGCACCCCAACGTATGGTGCAAGGTCACTTGCCCAGAGCGCTTGTTTGTCACAGGCGCGCCTGCCTTGAATGGTGAACAAAATGCTTACCAAGACGTTGTTCCATTTGCCAAAGCCATTGTTGACGAGTTCCCTGACCGTGTCTTGTGGGGCACTGACTGGCCGCACCCCAACTTGAAAAAACACATGCCCGACGATGGTTTGCTCGTCGACTTCATTCCCCACATCGCCACCACGGCGCAAAAGCAGCATAAGTTGTTGGTGGACAACCCGATGCGTTTGTATTGGCCTGAGGAGAAAATTTAATGGCGCTTGAAAAACCCTACCTGGATGTGCCTGGCACCATCATTTTTGATGCAGAGCAAAGCCGCAAAGGGTATTGGCTCAACCAATTTTGCATGTCCCTCATGAAGGCCGATAACCGAGAGCGTTTCAAGGCCGATGAGCGCGCCTATCTGGCCGAGTGGGCCATGAGCGAGGAACAAAAGCAGGCCGTTTTGGCGCGAGATTTGAACTGGTGCATGCGCACCGGCGGCAACATTTATTTTCTGGCCAAAATTGGAGCTACCGACGGAAAAAGCTTCCAGCAAATGGCTGGCTCCATGACGGGCATGACCGAAGATGAATACCGCAACATGATGATCAGCGGCGGCCGCTCGATCACTGGCAATCGGTTCATCGGTGAAAACGGCGACGCACAAGCACACAATCAGCCCCAAGGCGCCGCGGCAAAGAAAGTGAATTGAACATGGCCCACATTACTGCTTCTGTTTACACCTCACATGTGCCTGCTATTGGGGCGGCGATCGACCTAGGCAAAACTGGCGAACCCTACTGGCAATCTGTTTTCAAAGGCTATGACTTCTCCAAGCAATGGATGAAAGACAACAAGCCCGATGTGATTTTCTTGGTCTACAACGACCACGCCACTGCATTCAGTTTGGACATGATTCCAACTTTTGCCATTGGCACTGCTGCGCAATTTCAACCCGCTGACGAAGGTTGGGGCCCCCGCCCAGTGCCGGTGGTGCAAGGCCATCCCGATTTGGCCTCGCACATTGCACAGTCAGTCATTCAGCAAGATTTTGATCTGACCATCGTCAACAAAATGGACCTCGATCATGGCCTGACCGTGCCGCTCTCATTGATGTGCGGTCAACCGCCGGCAGATCAATTTGAATGGCCTTGCCCCGTGATTCCTTTTGCGGTCAATGTGGTGCAATACCCCGTGCCCAGTGGTCAGCGGTGCTTTAATTTGGGCAAAGCCATTCGAAAAGCCGTTGAGAGTTATGACCAAGATCTCAAGATTCAGATATGGGGCACTGGCGGCATGAGCCATCAACTGCAAGGCCCGCGAGCGGGCTTGATCAACAAAGAGTTCGACACCTCCTTCTTGGACAAGCTCATCAGTCAGCCCCAAGCAGCGGCCGATATTCCACACATTGACTATGTACGCGAAGCCGGCAGCGAAGGCATCGAGTTGGTGATGTGGTTGATCGCGCGCGGCGCGATGAACGATGTGGCCGGGGGAAAATCCCCCAAGTTGGCACACCGGTTCTACCATGTGCCAGCGTCCAACACGGCTGTAGGCCACATCATTCTTGAAAACCCATTTTGATTTGAAATCAAAACCACATTCACTGAACAAAGGAAATCAAGCATGTCTCAAACCATCAAAGTGGCCTTGGCAGGGGCAGGGGCCTTTGGCATCAAACATCTCGACGGCATTCAAAAAATTGACGGCATAGAAGTTGTCTCTTTGATTGGGCGCGAACTGGACAAAACGCAAGAGGTGGCCAAGCAGTATGGCATTGCGCACGTCACCACTGATTTGCAAGACAGCTTGGCCTTGCCAGAGGTGGACGCCGTGATCTTGTGCACGCCAACGCAAATGCACGCCTCACAAACCATCGCGTGCTTGAATGCCGGCAAGCACGTGCAGGTCGAAATCCCTTTGGCAGACAGTTGGAAAGATGCCAATGAAGTGGTGCGCTTGGCCAAGGCAACGGGCAAAGTGGCCATGTGCGGTCACACGCGCCGCTTCAATCCAAGCCATCAGTGGGTCCATCACAAAATCAAAGCCAAAGAGTTCAACATCCAGCAAATGGATGTGCAAACTTATTTTTTCCGCCGCAGCAACATGAACGCCTTGGGCCAAGCGCGAAGTTGGACCGATCACTTGCTGTGGCACCACGCCGCGCACACAGTCGATTTGTTTGCCTATCAAGCCGGCAGCACCATCGTCAAAGCCAACGCCGTGCAAGGCCCCATTCACCCTGCGCTGGGCATTGCCATGGACATGAGCATCCAGCTGCAAGCGGCCAATGGCGCCATCTGCACTCTGAGCCTGTCATTCAATAACGATGGGCCTCTGGGCACCTACTTTCGCTACATCGGTGACAGTGGCACTTACCTGGCCCGCTACGACGATTTGTTCACTGGCAAAGAAGAGCAGATCGATGTGTCGAAAGTTGCGGTTTCCATGAATGGCATCGAGCTGCAAGACCGTGAGTTTTTTGCCGCCATCCAAGAAGGCCGTGAGCCCAATGCCAGCGTAGCCCAGGTGTTGCCTTGCTACAAGGTGTTGCATGATTTGGAACAACAGTTGCGGCCTTAATTTGCTGTAAATCAAAAAATCGGTATAAACTGTTTTCATGTATAACTTTCGGAGTGTTCAACCATGACCGCAAACACCACGCCTGCAGTGACATTGACGCCCCCTCAGGGCAAGCCAAATTCGGCCGTCAACACAAGCCCATCGAAGCCTGTGAAAAAGCTTGTACAAAAGCCTGTGCGGAAAGTTGTCAAAAAAGCCGTGAAAAAAGCCGTTAAGAAAGTAGTCAAGTCTGCAGCCGCGCCAAAATCAGTGCCTCAGACTGTTCAAGCCAAGCCCCAACAAGAAACTAAGGCAAAAAAACCCAAATTGGTCAGAGACAGTTTCACATTTCCCAAAGATGAGTACCAAGCCATTGGGTCGCTTAAACAAAAAGCCTTGAACTTGAAGCGCAACGCCAAAAAGAGTGAAATTTTGAGGGCTGGCTTGAAGCTCTTAAGTAGCTTGAATGACAAGGCTTTTTTGCTGGCCCTGACCAAGGTGCCAACCCTGGCAACAGGACGGCCTGCGAAGTCCTGATGGACTAAGCCCTGTACATCAAGTTTTAACCTCAATCTGCGCCCTGGCTTGACCTTTCTCGCCACTGTCGTCTGACCAGACTAAAACCAGTTCGCCGCTGCGAGGGGTTTGCACTTCAAATTGCAAAAAAGGATCGGCAGCCATGCCGGTGCCCAGTGTTGCTTTGAAAACCAGCACACCCTCAAAATGGGCGATCAGCGTTTGGATGACATTTTTTGGAATAGCCGCGCCATTCATTCCAAAACGAAAGCCTGTCTCCATGGGGTGGCGAATCAGCAATCGCACCGTCGTGGCTTGGCCAGGCAGCAGTGCGGGAATAATTTGCATGCGAGACTGCATTAACTCAGCCTCATGTTTGATCCAGGCAGGCTGATTCCGTCACTTCAACCTCCGCCGTGTCTTGCCACCAACTGCCATCTGACATCTGTGCCAAGGCATAGACGGTTTGCGAACCACCGAGCCTGACGCGTGTGGCAATGTTCGGTTTTCCTGCGCCGGCCCCAAACTCAAAGGCAACAATCAAGGGCCGAGGGTTGCGGTTAGACAGCAGCAGCAACTGGCGCACGTGGTCTTGCTCTGTCATGGCGCTGGCCACCGAAACTTTCAGCGGCACACTCAATCCGTTGTCTGCAAGTCTGGCAATCACTAGCGCAACGCGTCCCTTTTTCACAGGTGAATTGCCAACAAAAGGCTGCAGCAGCTGCGCTGGAGAAACATGCTGCGCAAGCCCATTCAGAGGCAGGCTGCACCAGGCCCCTATCGCGCACAACATGCTGCGGCGAAGCGTCATACCAAGCGCAATCCCTCGTTTTTCAGCGGCAGCATGCGCACAGGTTTGCCGCCTCTTGCTGCCGCTATGGCATTCAATATGGCAGGCGCCACAACGCAGATGGTTGGCTCGCCCACACCGCCCCAGAAGTCATAGGTGGGCGCAATGACGGATTCAATTTTGGGCATTTGATAAAGGCGTGCAATGGGGTAGGTGTCAAAATTTTTCTCCACAATGCGTCCGTCTTTGATGGACGATTCGCTTTGCAAAGAGTCCATGCCGTAAGCCACCGAGCCTTCAATTTGGCTGGCAATTTGAACCGGGTTGACCGCGTGGCCACAGTTGGTGGCCAGTACCAAACGATGCACTTTCACCGCATCGCCTTGAATCGAGACCTCGGCCACAGCGGCTGTGTAGCTGCCGTATCCCATGAACTGGGCAATGCCGCGGAACCTGCCTGCAGGCAAAGGCTTGTTCCAATCGGCTTTGTCCGCTGCGGCGTCCAAAATAGCCAAATGCTTCGGGTGCTTGGTGATCAGACTGCGGCGAAACTCCAAGGGGTCACGAGCGGCCGCGCGAGCGATCTCATCGATGAAACACTCCAAGTAAATGGCATTTTGGTTGGTATTCACCCCGCGCCACGGACCCACTGGCACATGCGTGTTGCGCATGGCGTATTCCACTTTGAGGTTGGGCACGGTGTAGCCAAGTTGCGATTCCCCCGCATCCTTCCAAAAGCCTTGCAGTTGCCTGCGGTCATTGCCATTGACAATATTTTGAGGTGACGCATGCGCGTTGATCGATTGCCCGGACACTCTGAAGTGCAAACCCACCAGCTCGCCTTTTTCATTGAGACCTGCTTGCAAGCGGCACTGGCCGATAGGGCGAAAAAAGTCATGCGTCATGTCCTCTTCGCGTGACCAAATCAGCTTGATGGGGGTGCCTAGAAACTGTTTGGCAATCGAGGCGGCCTGACGGACGTAGTCTTGCGCGCCGCCCCTGCGACCAAACCCTCCGCCCAAAGGCGGGTTATAGGCTTCGCATTTTTCCAGAGGGAATCCGGTGACGGCGGCCAGAGCGGCCAAAGAGGCTTCTGCATTTTGACTTGCGACCCAAACTTCAGCACGATCAGCCGTAACGCGCGCTGTGCAGTTCATGGGCTCCATGCACGCATGCGCTACAAATGGTGTTCCATAAACGGCTTCAATTTTTTTTGCGGCGCCTTCAATGGCTTGAGTGGCGTTGCCATCGTCAATGTCGGCAAACACGTTTTGCGTCGACGTCAAACCTTCACGCAATCGATCTGCAATGGTGGCGCTCGATTCGTTGGCGTAGGGGCCCAAGTCCCATTGAATCGGCAAAACATCGAGCGCAGTTTTGGCGCGCCAGTAGCTGTCGGCCACCACGGCAACCGAGACAGCGTCAACGCGCACCACAGCATGGATGCCACGTCGCGATGTGACCTTGGCAGCATCGAAACTGATCAACTTTCCACCAAAAACGGGACAAGCTTTGATGGCGGCGTATTTCATGCCGGGCAAGGCCGTGTCGATGGCATATTTCAAGGACCCGTCCACTTTTTGGGCTGTGTCCAAACGGCGCGGTGATTTGCCAACCAACTTCCAATCTCTGGGGTGCTTGAGTGTGATGCTTTTAGGATCAGGCGCTGCCAGTTGAGAAGCTTGAGCGGCTAATTTTCCATAACTTGTAGATTGGCCTGAAGCAGCATGCGTGACGATGCCTTTTTCTACGCGCAATTGCGCAACGGGCACTTTCCAATTGGCAGCGGCCGCCTGCATCAGCATGATCCGAGCTGCAGCGCCACCTTGTCGAACATATTCTTGAGACTCGCGAATGCCGCGGCTCCCGCCCGTTGACATGTTGCGCCAGACGCGTTTGCGTGCCAAGTTTTGCCCCGGCGTGAAAGTTTGCAAACTAACTTTAGCCCAATCACATTCGAGTTCTTCTGCCACCAATTGGGCCAAACCGGTGTGCGTACCTTGTCCCATTTCTGCGCGTGCAATTCGAATGATGCAAGTCTCATCGGGCTTGATCACGACCCAAGCATTGACCTCTGAACCGCCCAAGCTCGACAAGGGGGTGGCCTGAGCCGCAGCAGGGAAATGAAATCCCAGCGCCAGACCCCCAGAGGCCATGGTGGAGGACACCACAAACTGGCGCCGAGTCAGAGAGCCTTCTGTGCGGTTCTTTAAATTGGTTTTGTTTTGCATGCGGGCCTCAATGGTCAATGTCAAGTTCGGCTGTGCAAGTGGTGCATGCGGCATCAGCACCCGGTCCTGCATAGTGAATGACCGAGCCAATGCCCTTGCCCGTGCCTGCAGCCATGTGAATGGCAGCCCGAATTCTTTGGTAACTGCCGCAACGGCATATGTTGGTCATGGCCGCATCAATGTCTTGATCAGTGGGTTTGGGAATGCGTTTGAGCAAGGCGGCGGCGGCTAAAACTTGTCCAGATTGGCAGTAACCACATTGCGGCACATCCAAAGCCTTCCAAGCCATCTGGATGGGGTGGGAGGCATCGGGCGAGAGGCCTTCAATGGTGGTGATCTTTTGATTGCCCACACTTGAAACGGGCAAAGAACATGAGCGAATGGGTTCGCCATTGACATGCACCGTGCAAGCGCCGCATTGCGCAATGCCGCATCCAAATTTTGTTCCTGTCAGTCCGAGTTGCTCTCGGATAACCCATAGAAGCGGCATTTCGGGTTCCACATCAACCCTGTGGTTGCTGCCATTGACATTCAAGCTGAGCATGTGACTCCTTGGTGAAATTGAATTAGACAAATAAGTATAAATTTTTCTGTCAGGTTTTTCAGCGTGAGGAGTGTACGGTAATTTCACAAATCAGCGACGAAGCAAAGGCCCTTCCACCAGCATGCCATTGGCTCTCATTTTCATGTACAACTCGAGTTGCCGCAGCACGGCACTGCCAGGCTCAGGCAACTCCGCTTGAACACCTGAAAAACACGCGCGCAAGCGTCTGTCGACCGAGCCCATTGCTTGCCAACTCATTTTGAAGATGGGAAAACCCGTAGGGTGCCCGGGCGAGATCACCTCGGCACGCATTTGCAGGCCTATTTTCTGATCGTGACAATGGCTGCAAGCCAAATTCATACGGCCGATGCGTGTGTTGAATAATTTTTCCCCTGCGCGTAACTGGTTTTGCCAGAGGCTTTGGGTTGTGGCATCTGTGGTCATGTTGATTTCCATACCTTGACTGACACTGTGCAGCAAAGCACTGAGCGATAAAACATCCGGATCCTCCAGCCCCTTCAGGGCGGCGCCTGTTCGTTCAGCACAAGTCAAAATTTGGTCTTCTAGGTTGACCAATTTTTGCTTTGATGCAGACCACCGAGGAAAGCCAAGGGCGGCCCCTCGCATTTTTGCAACATTGCCATGACACTGCGCACAACTGCTGCCCGATGTGCGCTTGTTCCACAAAGCGCGGCCTTGCTCTGTCCACAGGCCGATCGGATTGCTGCTCAGGTCGTTTTGCAATTCGAGCAGTTCAGGGCTTAAAAAAGCGGTGCCACTCAAATGCTGCAGTGGTTTGTTCGAAGGGTTGATGGGCTTTGTTGGGGGCCTGTTCGAGATGGACGAAGGAGCGCGCCATGTTGTCAATGTGTCCACCACAGATTTGATTTGCTCAGTGGTCAAAATTGGTATGGAGGAGTTGGCCTTTTGCCATTCTTTGGCACTGCCAAAGCTGGGCATCAAGGTGTTGGGGTTCATTTGCCTGGCATCAGTCACCCATTGCGTCAACTCTGCAGGTGTCCATTTTTGACCCGCCTCGTGCAAAGGGGGGGCAAATGTGCTTTGCACGCCAGCCACCCCAGGCATGGCATGACAGGCTGCGCAGTTTCCTGAATTCTTGTCATTGATCCACTGCAAGCCCTTGGTGCTGACCTGCGCGGCCTCGACTGGCTTGGCTGGGCTTTGGCCTTGATCAGAGTTCTGGCCGATGGCAGAAAAATTCCCCATAAGCAAAGCAAAGAGCAGTGAACAAAAACCAAGACGCATGCGTTAATTTTGACACCGGAAGTGGTTTTGTGCGCCAGTTTGACCTAGGGTTAACCCTCTCATCGTGCAGCCATTTCAAAAAAATGAAAGCATGCATAATATTTCCAGACCGATCGGACGGTTAATTCCTTGCTCAATTAGCATTCTTCTTTTGATCTTCCCAAGGCCTTGATTGGTCACTCGTTATGAACACCACCGCCGCCTCACCTCATGTTCTCCAAAGTTTCGTTGCAGGCCGTTGGCTTGGCAGTCAGCCTGCCCAAGCCCTTCACAGCGCCATCCATGGCCAAGAAGTGGCATTTGCACATGCAGAGAACCTGGACTTCGCAGAAGCCTTGCAGTACGGGCGCACAACCGGTTTGCGCAGCCTGCTGGCCATGGATTTTCAGCAGCGTGCCGCAGCTTTAAGGGCTTTGGCCAAATACTTGGGGGAGCGCAAAGAAGAGCTCTACGCCATCTCCGCCCACACCGGTGCCACGCGCGTGGACTCGTGGATCGACATTGAGGGCGGCACAGGCACCTTGTTTGCCTACGCCGGCATGGCAGCCAGCGAATTGCCCAGCGGAAACTTGATCCACGAAGGCCCTGCGGCTGCATTGGGCAAGAAAAACACCTTTGCTGGCACCCACATCTTGGTGCCACGGGGCGGTGTTGCTGTGCACATCAATGCCTTTAACTTTCCCGTCTGGGGTTTGCTTGAAAAATTCGCACCCACTTTTTTGGCCGGCATGCCCTGCATTGGCAAGCCTGCCACTGCCACGAGCTACTTGACCGAGGCCCTGGTGCGCATGATCGACCAATCGTGCATCTTGCCCAAAGGCGCACTGCAGTTGGTCATTGGCAGCACGGGCGATTTACTGGACCGTTTGCAAGAGCCTGATGTCGTGACCTTCACGGGCTCGGCCGACACCGCTGCCAAATTGCGCGTCAACGCCAACTTGATCCAGCGCAGCATTCCTTTCAACGCCGAAGCCGATTCTTTGAATTGCGCTATCTTGGCAGACGACGTGTCGCCCGACGATGAGGAGTTTGATTTGTTCGTCAAAGAAGTGGTGCGCGAGATGACCGTCAAAGCCGGCCAAAAATGCACTGCCATTCGCCGTGCCATCGTGCCGCGCAAACACCTGGATGCTGTCGCCGAAAAAATCAAAGCCCGACTGGCCAAAGTGGTGGTGGGCGACCCCAGCCTTGAAGGCGTGAAGATGGGCGCACTGGCCTCCAAGGCACAGCAAGCCGACGTGGCCGAGCGCGTTGCCATGCTGCGCCAAAGCGCCGAAGTAGTGTTTGGCGCAGACCCGCATTTCAAAGCAGTGGGCCAAGGCACCGAGCAGGGGGCTTTCTTCCAACCCACCTTGCTGCTGTGCCAAAAACCTTTGAGCATTGACAGCGTGCACGACATCGAAGCCTTCGGCCCTGTGTGCACCCTCATGCCATTTGACGGCATGGAGGAAGCCTTGGCTTTGGCACAGCGCGGCAAAGGCAGTTTGGTGGCCACGCTGGTCACCCAATCACCCGCAGTGGCCGCACAAATGATCCCTCGCATGGCCGCGTGGCATGGCCGTTTGCATGTGCTCGATCGCGAGTCGGCAGGTGAATCAACAGGCCACGGCTCGCCCTTGCCCTCGCTCAAACATGGCGGCCCTGGCCGCGCCGGTGGGGGTGAGGAATTGGGCGGCATCAGGGCAGTCAGGCATCTTATGCAGCGCGCTGCTGTGCAAGGCTCGCCAAGCATGCTCTCGGCCATCACGCACGAGCATGTGCGCGGCGCCAAAGTCATTGAAACTGGCACGCACCCGTTTCGCCGCTACTTTGAAGAGTTGCAAATTGGCGAGTCCTTGCGCACCGGCAGCAAAGTCATTGGCCAGGCCGATGTGCATGCGTTTGGCGAACTCACGGGTGACATGTTCTACATGCACTTTGACGATGCAGCGGCCAAAGCCTCCGTCTTTGGCAAGCGTATCGCACATGGCTATTTGGTTTTGTCCGATGCGGCCGGCCTCTTCGTGGTGGCCGAGCCCGGACCGGTCTTGGCCAACTACGGGTTGGACACCCTGCGCTTTGTCAAACCGGTCGGGCTGGGTGACAGCATTCAAGTGCGCTTGACGTGCAAGCGCAAAATCGATCGGCATAAAAAAGACGCCAATGGCCAAGGCCAAGGCGTCGTTGCGTGGGACGTTGAAGTCACCAACCAAGATCAAGAAGTCGTTGCGAGCTACGACATTTTGACCCTGGTTGCCAAAAAGGGCTGACGCCCTTTTTGTTACATCGTGTCGATGAAGCTGCGCAGTTTGTCGCTGCGGCTGGGGTGCTTTAATTTGCGCAGGGCTTTGGCCTCGATCTGACGAATCCGCTCACGCGTTACGTCAAACTGTTTGCCTACCTCTTCAAGCGTGTGGTCGGTTGACATCTCAATGCCAAAACGCATGCGCAGCACTTTGGCTTCGCGCGGTGTCAGGCTGTCCAAAATGTCTTTGACCACGTCGCGCAAGCCCGCTTGCATGGCCGCATCGATGGGGGCCGTGTTGGCGCTGTCTTCAATGAAGTCGCCCAAGTGGCTGTCGTCGTCGTCACCGATGGGCGTTTCCATGGAGATCGGCTCTTTCGCGATCTTCATGATCTTGCGAATCTTGTCTTCAGGAATTTCCATCTTTTCGGCCAAGATACTGGCATCGGGCTCAAAGCCAAACTCCTGCAAGTGCTGGCGCGAGATGCGGTTCATCTTGTTGATGGTCTCGATCATGTGCACAGGAATGCGAATGGTGCGAGCCTGATCGGCAATCGAGCGTGTGATGGCTTGGCGAATCCACCACGTGGCATAAGTGGAAAACTTGTAGCCGCGACGGTATTCAAACTTGTCAACGGCCTTCATCAAACCAATGTTGCCTTCCTGGATCAAGTCCAAGAATTGCAAGCCGCGGTTGGTGTATTTTTTCGCAATCGAAATGACCAAACGCAAGTTGGCTTCAATCATCTCTTTTTTGGCGCCGCGTGAGGAGCGTTCGCCTGCATTCATGCGTTTGTTGATGTCTTTGAGCTCGTCCAAAGGCACCACCACGCGAGACTGCAAGTCGGTCAATTTTTGCTGCAGATCTTGCACAGGTGGAATGTTGCGGCCCATCACGGAGCTCCAAGGCTTGCCCGTAGCGGCTTGCTTTTCGATCCACTTGAGGTTGAGCAACTGCGATGGCACGCGCTGGTTGTTTTTATCGCGGCCACTGAAGTCGGCGATGAACAAGTCTTGCGGGTAAGCGCATTTGTCCACAATGATGCGGCGCAGCTCGCGCTCTTTTTTGCGCACATCGTCAACTTGCCCACGCACCATGTCGCACAATTTTTCAATGGTTTTGGCGGTGAATCGAATCGTCATCAACTCTTCAGAAAGGGCCGACTGTGCTTTGACATAAGTTGGCGTTCCCCAGCCTTCTTTGTCATAAGTTTTGTGAACTTTTTCAAACAAAGACGTGATGCGATCAAAGCGCTCGAGCGCTTGGGTTTTGAGTTCTTCTAGTTTTTTCGTCAACGCTTTGGAGCCGCCTTTGCCGTCGTCGTCGTCGGATTCATCGAACTCGTCAAAGTCTTCTTCGGCCACATAGTCGTCAGCTTCGTCCATGTTGGAGAAGCCGTCCACCACGGTGGAGATCACAATCTTGCCTTCGCGAATTTCATTGGCCAGACGCAAAATTTCAGCAATGGTGGCGGGCGAGGCACTGATCGCAGCCATCATGTTCATCAAGCCGCCCTCAATGCGCTTGGCAATTTCAATCTCGCCTTCGCGTGTGAGCAATTCAACGGTGCCCATCTCGCGCATGTACATGCGAACTGGGTCGGTGGTACGGCCAAACTCACTGTCCACCGTGGACAGCGCGGCTTCAGCAGCCTCTTCGGCCTCTTCCTCGGTAGAGCCTGCAGGCGCATTGCCCGCAATGATCAAGGATTCGGCATCGGGCGTTTGCTCGTAGACCGAGACGCCCAAGTCGTTCAAAGTGGCAATCACCACCCCCAATGTTTCTGCGTCAACCAACTTGTCGGGCAAGTGGTCAGAGATCTCGCCGTGGGTCAAATAGCCACGGGTCTTGCCCAGCTTGATCAGTGCCTTTAAGCGCTCGCGGCGCTTGGCCATGTCTTCTTCAGACAAGACAGTCTCATCTAAACCAAATTCTTTCATCAATGCGCGTTCTTTGGCCTTGCTGATCTTCATGCGAAGCGGTTTGACCTTCTCGGTCGTCTCGGCTGCAGGCTCGCCCACCAAGTCCTCTTCAATGTCGCTCAGGTTGACATCGGAAACTGCAACTGCGCTGCCCGCTTTGGCTTTGGTGCCGCGCTTGGCGGCGGCATTGCTGGCTGCTGCCGGCAATGTCTTTGCAGCCACTTTGGGCGCTGGCGCCTTCACGGTGTCCGGTTTGGTGGCGACTTTTTCAGGCGCTTTAGCGGCAGGCTTGGCCGAGGCCTTCGTCACTGGTTTGGCCGC